>NZ_JAAOXO010000002.1:0-546563 GCF_011605365.1 Paenarthrobacter sp. MSM-2-10-13
GCGAGGACTAAAGACTCGTGAAGCTGACCGGTACTAATAGGCCAACAACTTACACCACACAACACACACTGCACGCGTCCACTATGTGGTTCCCGAACAACAACCGTTCGAACCAGGAACCAACAACTAAATAACAACACCACAGTTGTAACCACAGTCTTCCCACCCCCACCCCAGAACAACCTGGACGGGGGACGGGTAACAGAGTTACGGCGGTCATAGCGTGGGGGAAACGCCCGGTCCCATTCCGAACCCGGAAGCTAAGACCCACAGCGCCGATGGTACTGCACCCGGGAGGGTGTGGGAGAGTAGGACACCGCCGGACAACCATTCACGGAGGAGCCCCGACCAACACGGTCGGGGCTCTTCGACTTTAACCGACCCACAACCAGGCTGAGCAGCCCGCCCCGGGAGCGAGCCTGCCCCGAATAGGCGGTGACAAGCTCGCCCCCTAAGAAGCCGCACCCGAATAGGTGAGCGGCCGCTAATTATGGCGTGGGGCTGCCGCCGTTGACGTTGAGCGTTTCACCGACAACGTAGCTGGATTCCGCTGAGGCAAGGAACACGTAGGCCGGAGCCAGTTCGGCGGGCTGGCCTGCGCGGCCCAGGGGTGTGGATTGCCCGAATTCCGGAAGTTCTTCCTTCGGCTGACCACTGCTGACCTGTAGGGGGGTCCAGATAGGGCCGGGTGCTACGGCATTGACCCGGATGCCTTTGGGCGCCAGCTGCTGCGCGAGTCCCTTGGTGAAGTTGTTGATGCTCGCCTTGGTGGTGGCGTAGTCCACCAGTGTTGGTGACGGGTTGTAGGCCTGGATGGATGTGGTGTTGATGATGGTGGATCCGGCAGGCAAGTGGGGGAGCGCTGCCTTGGTCAGCCAGAACATGGCGTACACGTTGGTCTTCTGCGTGTGGTCGAACTGTTCGTCGGTGATCTCGGTGAGATCTTCCTGCGCCACTTGCTTGCCTGCGTTGTTGACCAGGATGTCCACACCGCCGAGGACAGCAATTGCGGTGTCCACCACTTCCTGGCACATGGCAGAGTCTTTGAGGTCTCCGGGCACCTTCACGGCCTTGCGGCCTGCGGCCTCGATGATGCCGGCAATTCGGGCTGCGTCTTCTTCCTCTTCGGGCAGGTACGAAAGAACGACGTCTGCCCCTTCCCGGGCAAAGGCGATGGCCGTGGCGGCACCAATTCCCGAGTCCGCGCCGGTGACGATCGCCTTCCGGCCTTCCAGCCGTCCCGTTCCGCGGTAGCTTTCTTCACCCAGGTCGGCTTGGGGCGTCAGTTCAGCGTCGAGGCCGGGCTCGGGCTGGTGCTGTTTGGGTGGTGAGATTTTTTCGTAGGCCGTGACGGGGTTTCGGAATGTGTACTGATCAGTCATGGTGGTCCTCCTGTTGCCGAGGTCTGGAACACGTCATGCAGCTGCCGGGAATCTGAACCGGTCAACGCACGCCCCATAAAAGGTAAGGGGGCTTAGTATTAACAGCCTAAGCGGGGGACAAGTTTCTGCCAAACCACGGTCCAAGGACGTAGAGCCCGCCCGAATGCCGGCGAAGGTCCTAGCCCGAGAAGAACTCTGACAACTCCGAGATCAGCTTTTCCGGAGCCTTGATAGGCCCGTCATGCCCCGAGCCGGGCAGGATGGTGTAGCTGGATCCGGAAAGGATGTCGTGGATCTGGCCGCACGCAACGCCGAAGTATGCGGGGCTCTTTTCGCCCACCACAATCAAGGTCTCCAAAGGCAGTTCAACGAACGGCTCGGCCGGCATGTCCGCAGCGATGACCGCCTTGATCTCGCGGACACCGCAGCTCATCAGCTCACGCATCTGCTTGCCCAGTGGCGTTCCGGCGGCAAGTTTGTTTGCCAAGGTCAGCATGGACAGGGGCATGCGGGCGAAGGCGCCGCCGGTCTCAACTCCCTTGATGAGGATGGCGAGGGCGCGATCATAGTCACCGGCCGCCGTCGCGCGTTCATAATCCGGTGTCCAATCAGCTTTGACACTGTGGTTAACGGACACGGCGGGGTCGTACACCGCCAGGCGTTCCACCGGAAGGGTCCGGGCCGCGTGCAGCGCCACTGCGCCGCCGAAGCTGTGACCAAACACATCAGTGCTGGACGTGTGCTTCATGACGTCGTGGAGGTCCCGGATATCCGCTTCAAGCGTGTAGTCCTCCGACTGCGGGGACGAATCCCCGCGCCCACGGCGATTGAACGTGTGGACCGGGCGGCCAAGGGCCTCGCTGAGTTTCTGAGCGAAACGCTGGTAGTCAGTGGCAGTCACCATTGATGCAGGAACGACGACGACGCCGGAGCCTGCTGCTGCCAGTTCACCGCCGGTGGTGAGTACTTCGAGGTGTCCGCCGTCGTGGGTCATGATGATGTCGCGCGTCATAACTCGAGCCTAACCGAGCGACCTGAATGCAGGCAGCATGCCGCCCCTTATGTGTATAACCAGGGAACGGATCAGCTCTTGAAATAGTCCGAGATGTCGGAAACCAATTCATTGACCGCGGCCGGAACAGAGCCGTGAAAGCCTTTGGGCGAGACTTCCAAGGTGCTGCCTGGAACGGCCCTGTTAAGGCGCGCTGCGGTGACCTTATAGAATTGCGGGCTCTTCTTACCCACCATGAAGTGCGTGTTGGGAGGAAGGACGGAGAAATCCCGCGGAGTGTCGGACTCATCGAAGGCTGCTTTGAGTTCCCCCACGCCAGTGGGCAGCAAGTCGCGGAAGAGCTTGTTGACTTTGGTTCGTGACACCACGGCCATGAGCCCGACCAGAATGGGTTCCGGTACGCGGGCAAGTGCTGTACCAGCCTCCATACCCCGCTTCACCTTTGCCATGGCCTGATTGATGTCACCGGCATTGACGGAGTCCTCGAACCCTTTGATCCAACCGGTGTCCATGCTGCCGTCAATGTTTACGGCGGCGTCGTACACGGCAAGTTTGTCCGGCTGGTGGGGCGTGCCTGCGAAGGCTTGGGCTGCGTTGAGCGCCACGGCGCCGCCCAAACTATGGCCCATGATGTTACGGGCGCCCGTGGCGTCCATGATGGTGCGGACATCGGCGATTTCCGTCGCCATGGAGTAATTGTGGGGTTGCTCGCTTGACTGGCCCCGGCCGCGGCGATCGTACACATCCACGGCCCAGCCTTCGCCCAGTCCCTTGGATAGAGCTATGGAAAAAGGACGGTAGATCTGAGCAGTGAGGAATGCGCCTCCAATGAGCACCACACGGCGCTCCCCGGGCGCTTCTTCCGTGCCGTAGCTGTACAAGGCGAGATTGCCGCCGTCGTGCGTTTTGATGTCCCGTTCCCTCACCGGAACATCCTAGGGGGCGCTGTCGGTTTCGTCCTCCACGGGACTACCGGGACTACCCGACAGGAACCGGGCGATCCGCGACGCGAGCCGTTTCCCGGGCCGGAGCGGACCCTCATGGAACTGAAGCGGCACCACCGCGAAGGTGATGGCCGGCACGGCACCGGCCAGAATCCGGCCGGTCTCGGCGAAATACGACGGACTCCACCCACCGCTGAGCATGAGAGTAGGGGTGGAGAGCTGCATGAAATCGTGAAGGTGGGCGTCCGCGTCCAGTACCGCACGCATTTCCGTGACGGCGGTGGGTAGGAGGGAGCGCATCTCCAAACCCAGCCGGGTCCGGGCGGAGAGGACACTGAGCGCACGCAGCGCACCCATGGGCAGATAGGAAATCGGCCCCGCCGTTCCCAGTCCTTGCACCAGGTGGGCCCAAGCGTGATCCAGCTGGCCGGAGGTTACAGCTTCCTCGAGCTCGGGCCGCCACCGGCTGCTGAGGTTGCCTGAGAGCGACACGGCGGCGTCGTACGTCACCAGCTTGTTGATTCTGGCTTGGCGCGCGGCCTGCAGTGCTACGAATCCGCCATAGCTGTGTGCCACCACATCCGTGGAGCCGGTGCGTTCCATGACGGTTTGAAGGTCCGCGATCTCAGTGCCCACAGAATAGTCGGGCGGCTGCGGTGTGGAATGTCCCCTCCCGCGCCGGTTATAACTGTGCACCGGACGTCCCAGCATGACGCTCAGCGTCCGCGCGAACGGCCAGTACAGGGCGTCAGTCACCAAGGTGCCATGAACAAGTACGACGCCGGCTGGTTCAGCAGGTGCCTTCGAACCCGGAAGGGAAGCACCTGCAGAATCGGCAGGCCGAAAGGTGTGCACCTCAAGCTGCCCGCCGCCGTCGTTCGTTTCAACCGTCCACGTTTCCACAGCCTGAGTCTATGCGTTTCCCCGATCTGGGCCCCCGGAAGTAAAGGCCCGTAATCACCGGTAAACTTAAGGATTGTGACTTCCGCAAACACCCCCGCCCAGAACACCTCCGCAGAGCCCATCGATGCCAGCGAGCAAATGCGCATCCGTATGGAGAAGCGCGCCAAGCTGATGGAGCGCGGCACCGAGGCCTATCCGGTGGGTGTTGAACGGACCCATTCCCTCAGCGAGATCCGCGAGAAGTACGCACACCTTGAAGCCGATGAAACCACGGGAGACACCGTGGGCATCACCGGCCGCGTCGTCTTCGTCCGCAATACCGGCAAGCTGTGCTTCGCCACGCTCCAGGAGGGCGGGGTGGACGGCAAGGGGGTGCGCCTCCAGGCAATGCTGAGCCTGGCCAATGTCGGTGAGGAAGCGCTCGCTGACTGGAAGGCCCTTGTTGACCTTGGAGACCACGTCTTTATCAAGGGCGAGGTCATCTCTTCCCGCCGCGGTGAGCTGTCTGTCATGGCCGACTCCTGGTCCATGGCATCCAAGGCCTTGCGCCCGCTCCCGGTCCTGCACGCGGAACTGAATGAGGAAACCCGTGTTCGCCAGCGCTACGTTGACCTCATGGTCCGCGACGAAGCCCGCGAAATGGTCTACAAGCGTGCAGCCATCACCCGCTCGGTCCGCGACACCCTTGACCGCCACGGTTACGTGGAGGTGGAGACTCCCATCCTGCAGCTGGTCCACGGCGGAGCTACCGCACGTCCGTTCGAGACGCACATGAACGCTTTCGACCAGAAGATGACCTTGCGCATCGCCACTGAGCTCTTCCTCAAGCGCGCTGTTGTTGGCGGCATTGACCGCGTCTATGACATGGGCCGGGTCTTCCGCAACGAAGGCGTGGACTCCACGCACAGCCCCGAATTCACCACCCTCGAATGCTACGAAGCGTGGGCGGACCAGTTCGTCATGGCCGAGCGCATGAAGGAAATCATCCTGAACGTGGCCGACGTCGTGGGGACGCGCACCATCCAGACGGACGCCGGGGAAATTAACCTCGACGGCGAATGGGCGTGGATTTCGGTGTACCCGGGTATTTCCGAAGCTGTGGGGATTGAAATTACTCCGGACACCACGGTGGATGAACTGCTGGCAATTGCTGCCAAGCACGAGGTCAAGGTGGACCCCAAATGGGACGCCGAGAAGATCGTTGTGGAACTGTTCGGCGAGATCGTGGAACCAACCCTGCTGAACCCCACATTTGTTTACGACTACCCGCCGTCCGCCCAGCCGCTGGCTCGCCCGCACCGTGAAGACGGCCGGCTCATTGAGGCCTGGGACCTGATTATTGGCGGCATGGAGCGGGGAACGGCGTTCTCTGAGCTCATTGATCCCGTGATCCAGCGTGAGCGCCTCACAGAGCAGTCCCGTCGCTCCGCTGCAGGCGACGAGGAAGCCATGCAGCTGGACGAGGACTTCCTGAGGGCCCTTGAATACGGTGCACCACCCATGGGTGGCATCGGGTTGGGTATTGACCGCCTGGTGATGCTGTTTACCGGTGCTGGTATCCGCGAAACCATCCTGTTCCCGTTGTTGAAGCCTGAAGGTCACTGATTATGGAGTACATCGCAGTCCTGGCGCCATCCATTGTGGTGGGATTGATCTTCTGGTTTGCCATGAAGTCGATCTTCAATGCGGACAAATCAGAACGTCAGGCGGAAGCCAAGGCGCAGGCCGAAGCGAATTTGAAAAACTCGGGACCTGCCTCCGAGGGGCCGGCAGCTAAATAGCTCAATTGGGTTCAGCTAACTGAAGAGAATCCAATTACGCTTTGACGTGCATGCTTGCCGTGAACGATAATCATCAAAGGAATCCGGGGAATTTCTGAATATCCAACCCTCCAAATGAGAGGCACCTCATGGCACAGAAAGTAAAAATCATCCTCGTCGATGACCTGGATGAAGGCGCCGCGGACGAAACTGTCCGTTTTGGCCTCGATGGCGTGAGCTACGAGATGGACCTGTCCACTGCCAACGCAGCCTCGCTGCGCAAGGCATTGGAGCCCTACGTCGCAAAGGCTAGGAAGACTTCTTCCGGCCGCGCAACCAGGGGCCGTGCAACAGCCGCACGTAACCAGGATTCCGCGCAAATCCGCCAGTGGGCCCGTGACAACGGCTACACCGTCAACAGCCGCGGTCGTATTCAGGCTGAAATTCAGGAAGCCTACCAAAAGGCCAATTCCTGATTAACCGCTGCAATGCCCCGGCAGTCTCTTGCCGGGGCATTGGCGTTTAAGTCGGAAGTTTGCGGGAGTCCCTCCCAAGCCTTGGAATATCCTGTGAATCCCCAGGAGTAGCAAGGTTCGAATACCGGCATGAATGGGGTTTCAACTAACTCGCGGCCAAGGGCGGCCGGAAATGCTTCCGGCCGGCGCCACTGTGTGATGCCCGGCAAGGCGACAGGGTGACACCGGCGGCTGGCCGAGGTCAAGGGCTGGAGCCGGATTTATTCCGCAATCACGTCATGTTTCCCCTGTGGCGAACACGCCCCAAAAGTGCTTCTCAGACACGTAGCATCAAAGTACGTCGTAGCTAGGAGTGTGGCGAAATGTTTGAGAGATTTACGGACCGTGCCCGTCGCGTGGTCGTCCTTGCCCAAGAAGAGGCACGGATGCTCAACCACAATTACATCGGTACCGAGCACATCCTCTTGGGTCTTATCCACGAGGGTGAAGGCGTTGCTGCCAAGGCGCTCGAGTCCCTGAGCATTTCGCTCGATGGCGTTCGTGAGCAGGTGCAGGAGATCATCGGTCAGGGCCAGCAAGCCCCGTCCGGTCACATCCCCTTCACGCCGCGCGCCAAGAAGGTGCTCGAGCTTTCCCTCCGCGAAGCACTGCAGCTCGGCCACAACTACATCGGTACTGAGCACATCCTGCTCGGCCTCATTCGCGAAGGCGAAGGCGTGGCCGCCCAGGTGCTGGTGAAGCTTGGGGCGGACCTGAACCGGGTCCGTCAGCAGGTTATCCAGTTGCTCTCCGGCTACCAGGGCAAGGAGACCGCTGGCAGCGGCTCGGGCCAGGGCCAGCCGGAAGGTACTCCTGCCGGTTCGGTGGTGCTTGACCAGTTCGGACGCAACCTCACCCAGGCTGCCCGCGAGAACAAGCTCGATCCCGTGATCGGCCGCGAGCAGGAGATGGAACGCGTCATGCAGGTCCTCTCCCGCCGTACCAAGAACAACCCGGTCCTGATCGGTGAGCCCGGCGTCGGTAAGACTGCCGTCGTCGAAGGCCTCGCCCAGGCGATCGTTCGCGGCGATGTCCCGGAGACCATCAAGGACAAGCAGCTGTACACGCTTGACCTCGGTTCCCTTGTTGCCGGTTCGCGCTACCGCGGTGACTTTGAAGAGCGCCTGAAGAAGGTTCTCAAGGAAATCCGCACCCGCGGCGACATCATCCTCTTCATCGACGAGATTCACACCCTCGTTGGTGCAGGTGCTGCCGAGGGTGCCATCGATGCTGCATCCATCCTCAAGCCGATGCTGGCCCGTGGTGAACTCCAGACCATCGGTGCTACCACCCTTGACGAGTACCGCAAGCACATTGAGAAGGACGCTGCGCTTGAGCGTCGTTTCCAGCCCATCCAGGTCAAGGAACCCTCTGTTGCGCACGCGATCGAGATCCTCAAGGGCCTGCGTGACCGCTACGAGGCACACCACCGCGTAACGATCACCGACGGCGCCCTCGCCTCGGCGGCGCAGCTGGCCGAGCGTTACATCTCGGACCGCTTCCTTCCGGACAAGGCGATCGACCTCATCGATGAAGCCGGCGCACGCCTGCGCATCCGCCGCATGACCGCTCCGCCGGAGCTCAAGGCCATGGACGAGCGCATTGCTGACGTCAAGATGGAGAAGGAATCGGCAATCGACGCCCAGGACTTCGAGGGTGCTGCCTCGCTGCGCGACAAGGAGCAGAAGCTCATTGCCGAACGCGCAGAGAAGGAACGCACGTGGAAGTCCGGCGGCATGGACGACATCTCCGAGGTTGACGAGGACTTGATCGCGGAAGTTCTTGCGAACTCCACGGGCATTCCGGTCTTCAAGCTCACCGAGGAAGAGTCCTCGCGCCTGCTCAAGATGGAAGACGAACTGCACAAGCGCGTTGTGGGCCAGGACGAGGCCATCAAGGCTCTGTCCCAGGCCATCCGCCGTACCCGTGCAGGCCTGAAGGACCCCAAGCGTCCGGGTGGCTCGTTCATCTTCGCCGGCCCCACCGGCGTCGGCAAGACCGAGCTCGCCAAGGCCCTTGCCGAGTTCCTGTTCGGTGAAGAGGACGCCCTCATCACGCTGGACATGTCCGAGTACTCCGAGAAGCACACGGTTTCGCGTCTCTTCGGTGCACCTCCGGGCTATGTCGGCTACGAAGAAGGCGGCCAGCTGACCGAGAAGGTCCGCAGGCGTCCGTTCTCCGTGGTCCTGTTCGACGAAGTGGAAAAGGCCCACGCGGACCTCTTCAACTCACTGCTGCAGATTCTGGAAGACGGCCGACTGACCGACTCCCAGGGCCGAGTGGTGGACTTCAAGAACACGGTGATCATCATGACCACCAACCTTGGTACCCGCGATATCTCCAAGAGCGTGGCCACTGGCTTCCAGTCCGGTACAGACACCCAGACCGGCTACAACCGGATGCGGGCCCGCGTGACGGAGGAGCTCAAGCAGCACTTCCGCCCCGAGTTCCTCAACCGTGTTGACGACGTCGTGGTGTTCCCGCAGCTGACGCAGGACGAGATCATCGAGATCGTGGACCTGTTCGTGACCCGCTTGGAGCGTCGCCTCAAGGACAAGGACATGGGCATCGAGCTCACGCCCGCCGCCAAGGTTCTCCTGGCCACGCGTGGTTACGATCCCGCCATGGGCGCCCGGCCTCTGCGCCGGACCATCCAGCGCGAGATCGAGGACCAGCTGTCCGAGAAGATCCTGTTCGGCGAACTCCACTCCGGCGACATTGTTGTGGTGGACGTTGACGGCGAAGGTGACGACGCCAAGTTCACATTCGAAGGCAACGCCAAGCCGCGAATCCCGGAGATCGCTCCGACCGCGTAGTCTCTACAGCACAAAGCGCACCAGCACTAAGCCCCGCCCGCTCCAACAAAGAGCGGGCGGGGCTTTTGCGTTGGCGCGTGCCGAGTTTTTGTACAGATAATGCCCATAAGGTGGCTTCATAAGGGCGTTATCTGTACAAAAACTCCGAAGAAGGGAGGTGGGACCGCATGCGCGTTCTCATGGTGGCTCCGGGGACTCGGGGAGATGTCGCGCCCATGGCGGGGCTGGGAAACCGTCTACAAAACCTGGGCTATGAGGTGGCCATCGCGTCCAACCCTGCCTACGCCCCTCTTGTTGTCGAGTCCGGCTGCGAGTTCAGGCCGCTGCCCGGGGATCTGGCCGGGTTGATCAGGCAACCAGCCCCCGGCGCCAAGGCGTCATCCGCGGGCGTGCCCACTTTCTGGCGAAAGCTCACTGAATACATGGATGACGCCGCCACCGGAACCCTGGCTGCGGCTGAGGCCGGGGCTGACGTGATCTTGGCCAATTCGGTGGCGCCCTATGCGTACGACATCGCAGAAGCATTGGGCATTCCGGCCATCGGCGCACATTTGCAGCCCACGGAGCCGAGCGCGGCATATCCGCCGGTTCTCATGAATTCTGCCCGGAGCCTTGGCGCTCTGGGAAACAAGATCATCGGTGAGCGCGCAGCTGCGGGTCCAGCTCCCTATGACGCGCCCAGTGCACGCTTGCGCAAGGAGTTGGGGCTCGGCAAGCAGAGTCGCGCGGCCGGTGAGCGCCGTCGTCGAAAAGCGCACGCCACTATTCTTCACGGCATCAGTCCTTCAGTTCTGCCAAGGCCTGCAGATTGGCACTCGGGCTTGGTGATGGCTGGATACTGGTGGCCGGCCGTGAAGGCGGACTGGCAGCCTTCGGCGGAACTCGTGGCTTTCCTTGCCGCAGGCCCACCGCCCGTTTTTGTCGGTTTTGGAAGCAGCGCCCACATCGATCCCGCCTTCATCCTCGAGGCCACCCGCCGTGCCGGAGTGCGGGCTGTTGTACAGGGAGCGGACGGAGCCCTGGGTGACGATGCGATTGGCATTGGGGGCGTTCCGCATGAGTGGCTGTTCCCGCAGATGGCGGCAGTGGTACATCACGCCGGGGCGGGAACCACGGCGGCCGGCTTTCGTGCAGGGGTGCCTGCCATCGGCGTCCCGGTCTACACGGACCAGCCGCTGTGGGCGGCCCGCATTGCATCACTCGGAGCGGGTCCCCAGCCGATGCCCTATAAGAAGCTGACTCCGGAGCGCCTTGGTGACGCGATCACTCAAGCCGTCAGCACGCCGTCGTACGCGCACCGCGCCGCGGAAGTGGCGGCGGCCATCGCAGCGGAGGACGGAACCGCGCCTGTGCTCGGAGCCCTGGAAGACCTCCCAAGTAAGTAGCAGCAGAGCGCGTTTTGAGCGTTCAAAACGCGCTCTGCTGCGACTCAGTTGGGTGAATATGTGAAAGTACTGTTTCACTGTGAGTGAACCACTCTGTGATCTGGTGCACAATCCGTGTTGAATCGGACCATGGACTCTGCTGACACTCATACACGGGCCGAGCAGCCCGAAACCCCGTTCCATGACATTGACCACTACCTCGCCATCCCCCGGGTCGGTGGCCTCACCCTCAGTCCGGACGGCAAGCGACTGGTCACCACCGTGACCACGCTAAACGGCAAAGGAACCGAGTTCGCCACTGCGCTCTGGGAGCTGGACCCCAGCGGCCGGAAACACGCGCGCCGCATCACCCGCAGCTCAAAAGGCGAATCCGGTGCCGTCTTCGCTGCCAACGGCGACCTGTACTTCACCTCGGCCCGTCCCGATCCGGAAAGCCCCGACGCGGACCCCGTGAATGCACTGTGGCTGCTGCCCGCGGACGGGGGAGAGGCCCGCGTGGTCCACTCACGTTCGGGTGGCATCGGCTCGGTCATGGCCGCCCGGGACGCCCATGCCACCTTCGTCAACGCTGAGGTCCTGGCTGGATCCGCGGACGAGGAGAACGACGAGGAACGACGCAAAGCCCGCAAGGACAACAAGGTCTCGGCCATTCTGCACAGCGGCTACCCGGTCCGCTACTGGGATGCCGACCTCGGTCCGGCCGAGCCGCGGATCTTCGCTGTGGAGCAGGGTGAAGACGAAGCCCCCGGTAAGCCGTCCACCGTGGATGCGTCAACGCCGCTGCACCTCCGGAACTTGACACCCGGGGTCGGCGGATCGCTGCGCGAAGCCAAGACAGTGGTGAGCCCGGACGGCAAGACCATCTACACCAGCATGACCAAAGCGCTCGCTAAGGCTGACAGCCGCGAGGTGCTTGCCGCCGTCGACGTCGCGACCGGGACAGTCAAGGTCCTGCTGGACCACCCGGGAATGAGCTACTTCCCCGGTCCGGTGAGCCCGGACAACCGGACATTGGTGGTGCAGAGCGAGAGCGACACAACACCCGCGCAGGCTCCCCAAGTGAAACTCCACATGCTCAACGTCGCCGGCGGCGAGACCATCGACTTGGAGCCGCTCGCGCACCAATGGGACCGCTGGGCCAACCCCGTCGCCTGGCTCCCCGACGGCAGCGCCGTGCTGGTAACAGCGGACGACGACGGCGCGTCGCCGGTTTTCCGGATCAGCGTCGCGGATGGAGCAGTCACTCGGGTGACGGAAGACGCCTCCGCCTATTCCGACGTCGTGGTTTCCCCGGACGGAACCACGGCGTATGCGCTCCGAAGCTCGTACGAGTTCCCCGCCGAGGCTGTACGGATTAATGTCTCCACCGGTGAGGTGGTCCGGTTGCAGGCGCCGGCGGAGCGGCCGGTTTTCAAGGGCAAGTTGGAGCGCGTGGAAACGACTGCCGAAGATGGCTCCCGTATTCCTGCATACCTGGCGCTCCCTGAGAGCGCGTCCAAGGACAACCCGGCACCGCTCCTGCTGTGGATCCACGGCGGGCCATTGGGTTCGTGGAATGCCTGGACGTGGCGCTGGAACCCGTGGCTGCTTGTAGCCAAGGGCTATGCCGTTCTCCTTCCCGACCCCGCCCTGTCCACCGGGTACGGCCAGGAGTTCATCCAGCGCGGGTGGGGCGAATGGGGAAAGAAGCCCTTCACGGACCTCATGGCCATTACGGACGCCGTGGCTGCCCGCCCGGACGTTGACGAATCGCGGACCGCGGCAATGGGCGGGTCCTTCGGCGGATACATGGCCAACTGGGTTGCCGGGCAAACCGACCGCTTCAAGGCAATCGTCACCCACGCCAGCCTGTGGGCACTGGACCAATTCGGCCCCACCACCGACGCCGCCCAGTACTGGCTCAAGGAAATGACCGTGGAAATGGCGATGGAAAACTCGCCGCACCGGAACGTGGGCAATATCAACACTCCCATGCTGGTCATCCACGGTGACAAGGATTATCGCGTTCCCATCGGCGAAGGCCTCCGCCTCTGGTACGAGCTACTGTCCTCATCCCAGCTGCCGGCCGATGAGAACGGCCAAAGCCCGCACCGCTTCCTGTACTTCCCCGACGAGAACCACTGGATCCTGCAGCCTCAGCACGCGAAGGTTTGGTACGGAGTGGTTGAGAGCTTCCTGGCCAAGCAGGTGCTGGGCGAGGACGTTCCTTTGCCGGTGGAGCTGGGAGTGTAGATCCGGTGACGCGGGAACCCTCATTGGCCGCCGCTACCGTTTGTCTTGGTGTTATCGGGACAGGATTCTGCGCAGGTCCCCGTTGAAATCGCCGCCGTAGACAAACCGGGCAAGCCATGCGATCGGCCCGATCGCTTGTGCCTGAGCGATGACATGCGAGGGTGTCCCTTGTTGCTCCAGCTGCTTCAGTTGTGCCTTCCATGCCGCTGATACCGAGCCGCTGGCTCCTCGGTCCCAATGTTCAACCGACGTTGCCGCAAGGTGTTCAGCCGCCGACCGTAAGTTTCGCATAGCCTCTTTGCGAGCTGCGGGACTGAGGTCCCGCTGGAGTTCCAGCAATCGTTTGCGGTTCAGGCGCCAAGCGAGGAGGGCCAGGAGTGCAAGTGTCAGCGTCATCTTGATGAGCCACGGTGCGACCTGCCCGGTATCAAATCCTCGATCATCGGCGACGCCCGTGGCAGCCCTGAAGGTCACGAGGCCGACGACGAAAAGTCCCACAATCAGTGTGCACACGGTTCCGTATCGTGCTGCCGGCCTTGCGGGCACCGGGAGGAAGAGTGCAACTGCCAGGAGCACGATTCCGATCACCGCGGCAGGGGAGGCTACCGAAGCTGCCTGCTCCGCGGTGATATAGGTGCTCTTGCGATCTGAAGGACCGAACATCACGGCTGCTGTCAGTGCGGCCGACAAGCCGGCGCTGAGGAGGAAGCCCCACAATGCCTGCCACAGGATTCGCTTTCGTCCCCTCGTAATGTCGGGGGCTTTTGCTAATGCACCACGACGCTCGTGCAGCCTATGCAACTCGCGGTACAGCCGCTGCCGAACCCTGTCATTTACGGCAATGGCCTTCGCTGCCGCTTCCGAGACGGCGACAACATCGCTGAGGGTGCCCTCCAGAGTGAGAACGGCCTTCTTCATCTCAATACCTTTCCAGTTGGGTGGCACCACTTGAGACTAGTTCCTCCCTGGCGTCCTGTCCGACGACCGGACTCCGGATCATCCGTTCGCGAACCATGTGGTGCTGTGTGCGCGGCCGGGACCTGTTTGCCTCGTTAGGATGGGGGAGTGAATTCGACCTTCAGCCTCCGCCCTGCCCGCACCAGCGACGTGGCGGCGATCAAGAGGCTTGTGGCCCCCTTGGCCGAGGAGCGGATCCTCATGGCCAAGGAGACTGTGGCGTACTACGAGAGCCTCCAGGAATTTCGGATTGCTGAATCCGACGATGGCGAAGTGATCGGCTGCGGGGCCCTGCACGTCATGTGGGAAGACTTGGCGGAAATCCGCACCCTTGCCGCAGCCGACTCCTGGCGCGGGCGCGGAGTGGGTCACGTCCTTGTGGAGAACCTGCTGGAAGAAGCGCGGGCGCTTGGCGTGAGCCGTGTGTTCTGCTTGACCTTTGAAGTGGACTTCTTCAGGCGCCACGGATTCGAAGTCATGGCGGACCAGTCGGCCGTGGATCCCCAGGTGTACTCGGAGCTGCTGCGCTCGCATGACGAAGGCGTTGCCGAGTTCCTTGACCTTGCCCGCGTAAAGCCCAACACCCTGGGCAACACGCGCATGATCAAGCAGCTCTAACACCCGCCGCAGCACTCTTGCGGTTTAATTTTCGCCACCAAGGCCAAGTGGCTCAGGCCTGCCCGATTATGCGTGATTTATTTTCCCTTCTCTTATATCCACTTGATGGATAAACTGATGGTGGCTTGCTGGGGAAGCTTCCACCACATCGGTCAATTGAGAGAAGATCATGCAGTCCCTCGCGTCCTTTTCAGATGTTTCAGAACTCCAACTCAGCGTGCACGGCCCCGTGTTCACGCCTGCCGATCCGGGGTTCGCTCCCGAAGTAGCGGCTTTCAACCTCTCTACACAGCACCAACCTGATCTTGCCTTCGGCGCCCTCGATGCTGAGGACGTTTCCGCGGCTGTTCGCTGGGCGGCTGAGCGCGGTATGCCCGTCTCCGTCCAGTCCACCGGTCACGGCGCCACCAATGCCATTGAGGGCGGCCTGCTCATCAGCACCCGCCGGATGCTGGAGCTGAGCATTGACCCCATCGAGAAAACTGCCCGCGTTGGTGCGGGCGTCCGTTGGAAGGCCGTGGTGGATCTCGCCGCGACCTTCGGTTTGATGGGCCTCTGCGGTTCCACTACCGACGTTGGGGTGGTGGGCTACACCCTGGGCGGCGGCCTGCCCATCCTGGGCCGCAAATATGGTTTCGCCTCAGATCACGTCATTGCCTTTGAACTCGTCACCGCCGACGGCACGCAGCGCCGGGTGACCAAAGACGAGAACCCGGAGTTGTTCTACCTTCTCCGTGGCGGCAAAGGAAACCTTGGCATCGTCACGGCCATGGAATTCCATCTCTTCCCGGCGGACGATCTTTACGCCGGCGGGTTGTACTTCGACGGCGGACATGCGCCTGAGGTCCTGCGGGCATTCCGGGAGTGGGTGCCTTCGCTGCCGGTGGAGGCATCAGCGTCCATGGCGTTCCTGCGCCTCCCGGAGATGGAAATGATTCCGGAGCCACTGCGTGGAAAGTTCGTCATCCATCTCCGCTACGCCTATCAAGGTGATCCGGCAACCGCCTCGGAAGTCCTGGAGCCAATGCGCACTTGCGCACCCTTTATGATGGACGCCACCGGGCCTTTGAGCCCCACCCAATTCGACACCATTCACCAGGACCCGGACCAGCCGGTGCCTGTGCGGGAGCATGGCTTCCTGCTGGATCGTCTGGACGAACAAACCGAAGATGCCCTGTTGCGGCACTTTGGTCCCGGGGTGGACAGTCCTGTGTTGTTGGCGGAACTGCGGCTCCTGGGCGGCGCCCTGGCAAAGAGTGCGGACGGAGAAGACATTGTGGGTGGCCGTGACGCAGCGTTCAGCTTCTTTATGGGAGCCATTGCTGTCCCGCCGGTCCTGGACATCCTGCCAACAGTCTTTAGCTCGGTTCATGAAGACCTTCGTCCGGCTGCCAATGCGGGGACGTTCGTGAATCTGCACGGCCACTTTGTGGATGCTGAGGACAGGGAAAGGCCGTGGCTGCCCGGTGCACGCGAACGGCTCAGGAAGGCGAAAGCGGAGCTGGATCCGAAGAATATGTTTAGCTTCGGTCACGTTGTAGGGCTTCCGGTCATCGATCAGACGGTGCTGCTGCAGGACGTTGTCTCTACCGGCGGCGACGCCGTCCTGAATAGCTAAGGGGGATGCGAACAATGGACCCCAGGGTCACGTTCCCCGATTTCTCCGCATTCCAGATCGATATGCCTTACGGATCATGGCCCCACGAAACCTCTTGGCAGGACGCGGGCCACTCGAACCCTGATCTGTACTCTGCCTTCTGGCCCGAGTATCAGGCCGGAAGTAAACCCGAGGCGGTGACAACCCAAGCGGCCGAGGATTAGCGGACCGAAAAGCAGCATCACCGGAAGGGACAGTCATTGGGGGCTGTCCCTTCCGGTCATTAAGAGGGTGATCCTAGCGCTATTTATGCACAACCGGCGCTTCAGGCCTACCGTGCCAACAGCCCCCGGTAGTAGGGTCAGAGCACCAGCCACAGCACGCCCAGGAGCATCACATGAAAAAGCTCATTAATGATCCACGCGCCGTGGTGGACGAGTCCGTCGAAGGTTTCGGCATGGCCCATGCCGACATCGTGGACGTCCATCCCGACCCCAAATACGTCGTCCGGAAAGGCGCTCCCGTAGCGGGCAAAGTAGCCCTTGTCTCCGGTGGCGGCAGTGGCCACGAGCCCCTGCACGCGGGCTTCGTAGGCCTCGGCATGTTGGACGCCGCGGTCCCCGGCGCAGTTTTCACCTCGCCCACACCGGACCAAATCATCCCGGCAACCGTCGCCGTGGACTCAGGCGCCGGCGTCGTCCATATTGTGAAGAACTACACCGGCGATGTCCTGAATTTCGAAACGGCCGCCGAAATGGCGCAGGCTGAAGGCGTGCGCGTTCGTTCAGTGTTGGTCAACGACGACGTCGCGGTGGAAGACTCGCTGTACACGGCTGGCAGGC
The DNA here is from genome assembly GCF_011605365.1 of Paenarthrobacter sp. MSM-2-10-13. NCBI lineage: Bacteria > Bacillati > Actinomycetota > Actinomycetes > Micrococcales > Micrococcaceae > Paenarthrobacter > Paenarthrobacter sp. MSM-2-10-13. Next base: position 16,964 of record NZ_JAAOXO010000002.1, read on the forward strand.
GCGGGGTTGGTGGAACGGTCCTGGTGGAGAAGATCGCCGGTGCATCCGCCCAGCGAGGCGACGACCTTGACGCTGTCACCGCCATCGCTGAGCGCGTAGTGGCCAATGTGCGGACCATGGGTGTTGCCCTGTCCGGCTGCACGGTTCCGCACGCCGGTACGCCGAGTTTTGAACTCGCGGAGAATGAGATTGAGATCGGCATCGGCATTCATGGCGAACCTGGACGGCACAAGATTGCGATGGAAAGTGCTGACGCCATCACGGACCGCCTCCTGGAGCCTGTGCTGGAGGACCTGGCCCTCGCGTCAGGCGAGAAGGTCCTGCTCTTCGTCAATGGCATGGGCGGCACCCCGCAGAGCGAGTTGTACATCGTGTACCGACGCGCTGCCCAAGTTCTGGCCGAGCGCGGCGCCACCGTGGAGCGCTCGCTGGTGGGGAACTACGTGACCTCCCTGGAGATGCAAGGGTGCTCAGTGTCCGTGCTGCGCCTCGATGACGAACTGACCAGGCTGTGGGACGCGCCCGTCCACACTGCAGCCCTGCGGTGGGGAGCCTGAGCATGGGTTTGGACGTTCAGTGGGCGCTGGAATGGTTGAAACTCTCCGCTAAAGCCATGGACGAACATCGGGTTGAGCTCATTGAGCTGGACCGGGCGATCGGCGACTCTGATCACGGCGAGAACATGGACCGGGGATTCCAAGCTGTGCTACAGAAGCTCGACGAGACCCCGCCCGATACTCCTGGAGCGGCGTTGAAGGCTGCAGCGATGGCGCTCATGTCCAAGGTGGGCGGAGCTGCCGGACCGCTTTACGGCACGGCGTATCTGCGGGCAGCAACCTCCCTGGGGGACGCGAACGACATTGAAGCGGAGGCGTTAGCCGCAGCCCTCGTGGCCGCCCGTGATGGCGTGGTGGCCCGGGGCAAAGCCGAGCTCGGCGACAAGACAATGATCGACGCCTGGACGCCGGCGGTTGAAGCTGCCCAAAAGGCGGCCGCGAGCGGTGCAGGCGTGCTGGCGGTTCTGGAAGCGGCTGCGGACGCTGCCGAAACCGGGGCCGTGGCCACCGATCCTTTGGTGGCACGCAAGGGGCGGGCCAGCTACCTGGGGGAGCGCAGTGCAGGCCATCGCGACCCCGGCGCCGCTTCCACCGCGCTGCTCCTCCGCGCGGCCGCAGCAGCTGCCGCCGGTTCCACTGGCGATACAGGAATCGACGCCGTATGACCGTGGGGATTGTGGTGGTGTCGCACAGCAGCAAGATTGCTGAGGGTGCGGTGGAACTCGCCGCGCAGATGGCACCCGACGTCGAACTCGCCGCCGCCGGGGGAACTGACGACGATCGAATCGGAACCAGCCTGGAGAAGGTGCTGGCCGCCGTCGAGCAGTCCCTGGTTGATTCCGGGGGTGACGGCGTGGTGGTGCTGACCGATCTTGGTTCTGCTGTGATGACAGCCGAGTCAGCGGTGGAGTTCGCCAGCGATCCCGATGCTGTCCTCCTCGCCGATGCGCCGCTGATTGAGGGGCTCGTTGCTGCGGCCGTCGCCGCTCAGGGAGGTGCCGGCGTCGAGGATGTCCGCAAAGCAGCCGAAGCTGTGGCGTTCGGCAACACGCCCGCAGGTGATGCGGGCCCGGAGGCCCCTGATGTCAAGGATGAGCCGGATGCAAGCGGTGAATTCGAGCTCATCAATCCCTTGGGAATGCATGCCAGGCCGGCGGCTAAAATCGCCGGCGGGCTGTCCGGGCTGGATGTGGAGGTGACGGTCAACGGCGTTGATGGCATGTCCATCATGGCGCTCATGGCATTGGCCGCCGGCAAGGGTTCCACCCTGCGCGTTGAAGCGAGCGGCAAGGACGCTTCGAAGGCCGTGGAGTACGTGGGGCGGCTTGTGGAGGAAGGGTTTGGAGAACTCTAGGTTCTGACAATTTTCTCCGAAATATTGCTAAGTACACTGATTAGTGATGTTGTAGAGGTACAGGTTCACTACAAGGAAGAGGTACGAAACATGGGTGCTGACGACAAGATGGAGAACGCTGGCGAGAAGCTGGGCGGCAAGGCTAAGGAAGCTGCCGGAAAGCTGACGGACAACGAGCGTCTGGAAGCCGAAGGCAAGGGCGACCAGACGAAAGCCGACCTCAAAGGTGCCGGCGAGAAGCTGAAAGATGCCTTCAAGAAGGATTAAGAATCCAGGCAGGGCCGCTGCAATTGCAGCGGCCCTGCCTTGTTTCTGAGGCGGTTGTTGTGTGAGACGTCGCTTGGCGGCGCCCTATCTTATGGAGGATCTTGGTGAACATACTGGTAAAAGTGTTTGGCCTGGCAATTGGCCTTGGAGCCGGCACGCTCGCAAACAAAACGCTCGAAGGCCTCTGGGAGAAGAAGACCGGCAAACCTGCCCCCAAAGACAGCACGGACCTCAACGATTCACTACCGGGCGTGCTTGTGTTCGCCGTTGTTTCCGCAGGCGTGGGCGCAATAGTTCACGTTCTCACCCAGCGCGGCACCAAGAGCGCCATTGCCCGCATGAAGAAAACTGCTGACGAGGTTTAACACATGGCTATAGCTAAATACCCGAGTGTGGTTATCGATTGTCCTGATGCCGGCGCCTTGGCCGCCTTTTATGGCGAGCTCTTCGGCTGGGAAGTGGAGGACAAAGGTGACTGGTTTGATATCCGACCCAGCGATGGCAGCAACTGCATCTCCTTCCAACAAGTGGAGGTGTACCAGGCGCCCAAATGGCCCGGCCAGACCATCCCGCAGCAAATGCACCTGGACATGATCGTGGAGGACTTGGACAAGGGCGAGGAAGTTGCCCTTTCCCTAGGCGCCAGCAAATCCGACCACCAGCCAGGCGAAACGTTCAGGGTACTCCTTGATCCGGCCGGGCACCCTTTCTGCCTCTGCCTCACATAAGGCATTCACGAAAGCCGGGCCTCCAAGGCTCAGCCCTGCTGCGCGGCCCATTCATCAACGCGGCGGTTGCTCTCCTCCTCGGAGATGTCCTCAACCCGCGTCATGATGGACCAGCGCACGCCGAACGGATCGCGGATGCTCGCGTAACGGTCACCTGAGACGAACGTGGACAGCGGCTCGCGGATAGTTGCCCCAGCATGTTCGGCCTTCTTGACCAGTCCGTCCGCGTCCTGGCAATACAGGCCGAGGGAGTAGCAATCGTCCTCGCCGCTTGGCGCCGGCACCAGATGGTATTCCGGGTTGGGCTCGCCGAGTTGAAGGTGGCCGTTGCCGAAGTCGAGTTCGGCGTGGACAACCACCCCTCCCATCTCGGTCTCGCCCACAACCCTGGCCCCGAACACATCACGGTAGAACGCAATGGCTTCCTTGGCGTTGGGCACCGAGAGGAACGGCGTCAGGCTTGTCAGGCCGATCGGGATGCCATGTGTGGTGTGCTCGCCGTGGGCTGCTGTGATGGACTCTGTGCTTGTAGTATCTGTCATGGTTATGACGCTACGGGCACCTTGCCCTGTTGCGCTTGGAGATTTGCGACAGCTTTGATCCTCAGTGGAGAGGCTCCAATGGAAGGTTCGTTCAAGGGCATCCTGTATCCGGCGCGACTGCCCACCTTCCATCGCATCCCGGCTCCGGCTTCTGTGTCCCATTTGGTGCAGTGGTTCTGGATTCCGGAGTGGGACATCGAACCCGGCCGGTCATCACGGCAACATGTGATCGCCTACCCCACATCCAACCTGGTGGTGCAAGGCGATGCGGTGGAGTTCTCCGGGCCAACCACCCGCGCCGCCTACCGCGACCTGACAGGCCAGGGCTGGGCCGTGGGCGCACTACTCCGGCCCGCAGCAGTGCCGCTTTTCACCGACAACCCCGCCGCTCTCCGCGATCAGGAAGTGGTGCTGGACTTCGCCCACCTTCAGAAGGCAGTGTCGGCAGCCATGACGGCCACTTCAGGTGGCAACACGCACGACGGCGGCGCTCGCCGAGAGCGGGCAGTGGAAGCCTTTGTTGCGTGGCTGGTTTCGCGGGAGTGCGTTGCTGACGAAGAAGCCCTGCTCGCGAACCGGATGATGGATGTGATCGCATCCGAGCCCGATGTGTTCTTGATTGAGGATGTGGCGTCCCGTCTTGCCGTATCACCCAGAACCCTGCAAAGAATCGCTGCAAAGTACGTCGGGTTGAGCCCTTCCGCCCTCATACGGCGCCGCAGATTGCAGGATGCCGCAGAGCGTGCCCGGTCCAACCCAACAGCGGACCTTGCGGCGATCGCCGTCGAACTTGGCTACGCAGATCATGCGCACCTAACGAACGACTTCCGTAAGTACCTGGGGTTCACGCCAAGTGGTTACCGGAAGGCTGTTGGGGGACCACCGGGCTAGTCTTCGCCCGATCCCGGCTCGCTCATGGTGACTAGGAGCCGGTTCACGTGGCAGCTGCAGGCGCTGCACACGTTGCGGGAAGGACGAAGACGACTCCGGCGGTTCGAGGCTCATCATCGACGCAGGTGCATAGCCAGCACTACCGCTGCCGCAAACCTGCTCCGTCCAGCGTCAGGCCAGCCGAAATGACCCGCCCACACTGCTCGCCGTAGGGGTACTCACCTCGGGGAGTGAAGGTCAGGGTACGCGTCGGCAACGCGACACCGGCCGGGGAAAAGCCAGTCACGGTTGCCTCAAGAGGACTTTCGGACAGTGCGGGGAGCTCCATAAACCCGTGAAGCGTCCCGTCAGGCGAGGATGTCGCGGAGCACACGCCATCCGGGGTGCAGCCCTGGTCCACGGAGGTGGCCCCGGGGTTCAGCATCAGTTCCTTTTCAGTGCAGATGCCATCCTGGCATGCCTTCAATCGAAGCGAAGCGACGTCCGGGGCATAGTCCGCCGCCACGGTCAGGGATACGCCGGCCACGTGTCCGATCGCCGGGCAGCCCACTGGTTCGGCCAAGCAACCGGGAAGCAATGCTGCGGTCCCGGCAAGGGTCAACGCCAATCCGATTCTGCCCATGCTTCAGGGTAGTGCTGCACTTAGTGGGTGTCGCGGGAATGCCGCCGCAGCAGCGCAAAAGGCGCCTGCATTGTTATTGATCCTGGAAGCCTGTTGCCCAACCGATACCGCACCCGGCCAAAGCTACGCCGGAAGCCGCAAACCGCCGTCGTGCATTTCAGCCAGACCGTCCAATAACAGGCCCTCAAGGGCGCGCTCGAGTTGCTCGGGCGCGGAGTTGAGCCGGTGCAGTGCGGCGAGCGGGATTCCGACGCCGGACGGCGCGAACCCGAGATCCGCCGGTGCTTGCTGGAACATTTCGCGGGGCACCGGGGTGGCCGCCTCGCGGAGGACGGCCATCACGGCACCGCGCACCTGGCGGTCCGTGCCGTGCCAGGACTGCCCCTTTGGAGTGTACGACGGCGGCGGCTCGCCGGCGGCGAGCCAGGCGCAACTGGAACGGACCGGGCATTCAGCGCACTTGGGACTGCGGGCGGTGCACACCATGGCGCCGAGTTCCATGACCGAAGCGTTCCAGTGCACGGACAACTCCTGGTCCTCGGGCATGAGGGCCGCGGCCAGCCGCATCTCCGCAGCGGTCAAGGCCGGCGCCGGGAGCGCGCTGCCGGAGATGAGCCGCGCGTGGACGCGCCGGATGTTGGTGTCCACCACTGTTTCGCGCCGGCCGAACGCAAAAGCCGCGACGGCGGCCGCCGTGTAGTTGCCTACACCCGGCAAGTCCAGGAGCTCGTCAAAAGTGTCAGGAACCTTGCCGCCGTGCTGATCACGGATTGCGACGGCGGCCGCGTGCAGCCGCAGAGCCCGGCGTGGATAACCGAGCCGCCCCCAATGGCGGACGGCTGCGCCCGACGGTTCGTCGGCAAGGTGGGCGGGTGTGGGCCAGCGTTCCATCCAGTCGAGCCAGACCGGCAGCACGCGGACAACGGGTGTTTGCTGAAGCATCACTTCGCTAACCAGGATGCCCCACGCGCTGCAATCCGGCTCGCGCCACGGGAGGTCGCGGGCCGTCTCAGCGAACCACTGATCAAGGGCTTGGTGGAGGCCTGCCAGCTGGCCTGAATCGGGAAGTGTCATGCTGCCATCCACTGTAGTGGAATCCGGAGGTAGGGCCGTCCGGGAGTGCCCATGGCCGACGTCACACAGGCCGGCATGAGGCTCTTTCGGCGTGGAGGTTAGGTCCCCATGCGGCTGCGAGCCTAGCCTAGAACCATGGCCAACAAGGGTAAGCAGACGCCGACCGCGCGCACATCAGCGGCGGCGAAGGGCGCTTCCCCCAGCGCAAAGCGACGGCCGAGCCCTGCCGTGTACCGGCGTCGTCGGCAAGTGTTTTTCGGCGCCCTGCTGCTGGTTATCGTAGTGGTTATCGGCGGCGTCGTGGCCCTCACCGGCGCGCTTTCCGGGAGTCCGGAGCCGCAGGCCGTCAGCACGTCCCAGGCATCAACGGCGCCGACGCCGGGAAGTACACCGACGGGCACAGCGGCGGCATCGCCGTCGCCCACACCCGTATGCGACTTGAACTTGATGACTGTCGCCGCCAAGACCGATAAGCCCGCTTACGGTCCGGAGGAAAAGCCGCTGCTGACCATGACCATCACCAATGGCGGCACGGCCCCGTGTGAGGTCAACGTGGGCACCTCCCAAATGGAGTACCTGCTGATGAGCGGCTCGGACCGGATCTTCTCCTCCAAGGACTGCCAGACGGGCGGCGAGGATCTCATCAAGACCATCCAGCCCGGCAAGAGCGAGACGGCGAACTTCCCGTGGCAGCGCAACCGGACGCTGGAAGGCTGTGCCAGCATCGCGGCCACGCCGGGCGCGGGCGGCGCCTACTACACGTTCGAAGCTCGTCTGGGGAACAAGGCGAGCCCCAAGGTCGCGTTCCAGCTGAATTAGTTTTCGTCCGAAAATAGGGCGCGACGGCGGCAGTCGCCTTTAGAGGAAACGGTCCAGCAGGCTCGCTTCGGCCATGCGGCTCAATCCTTCGCGGACTGTGCGGGCTCGCTGATCGCCGATTCCGTCCACGGTCATGAGGTCGTCAATGGTGGCAGCCATGAGGTTCTGGAGTCCGCCGAAGTAGTCCACCAAACGGTCGGCCACTGCCTTGGGAACGGACTTGAGGCCGGACAGGAGGCGGTACCCGCGCGGCTGAACCACGGCGTCCAGCTGCTCTACTCCGCCGGCGAAGCCAATGATGTGGGCAATGCGGCTGAGGTCGATAAGCTCCGTGGGGCCAAGGTTGAGGAGAGCCTGGACGGCTTCCTCGATCTGCTCAGGAGTGGCGTCGGGATCGGAGTAGTCGCGGATGATGACTTCGCTCCCCGGGCCGCGGCCTACGGTGAGTTCTTCCACCTGGAGGGAGAGCAGTCGGCCGTCTTCACCGAGTTCCAGCACGTACTGGGCGATTTCCTCGGAGATACGGCGGACCATTTCCTGGCGCTGCAGGGTGACCGCAACGTCCCTGACCGTGACCAGTGCTTCGATCTCCAGGGCCGAAAGTGAGCTGGTGACCTGGTCCAGTCTGGCGCTGTACCGCTCTAAGGTTGCCAGGGCCTGGTTTGCGCGGGCGAGGACCTTTTCGGAGCCTTCCAGGACGTGGCGCAAACCGTTTACGTAGAGGGCGATGATTTGCATGGATTGGCTGACGGAAATAACGGGTACGCCGGTCTGGATGGCTACACGTTCTGCGGTGCGGTGCCTGGTGCCTGATTCCTGGGTTTCGATGCTGGAATCGGGAACCAACTGCACGGCGGCCCGGACAATGTTGCTGGCATCCTTGTCACAGATGATGGCGCCGTCCATCTTGGCCAGTTCGCGCAGACGTGTTGGGGAGAAATCGATGCCGATGTCGAATCCGCCGGAACAGATGGAGTCGATGGTGCGGTCGTAGCCGAGCACGATCAACGCACCAGTGCGTCCACGAAGAATGCGTTCAAGGCCGTCACGCAGCGGAGTTCCGGGTGCGACTCTGGCAAGGGTCGCCTTGAGCGACTCTTCCGGGCTCCGGGCCATAGGGTTTCCCTTCGAAGGTGCAAGCCATGGCTCACAGACAAGCTGAATCCGGCGTCAGTGCGCTCAACAAAAATGCCCACATGACGACAAGCACAATGATAGGGCTTCCAGGCGCCGTTAACCGCACCAGCAAGCCCCAAAGTGGGTCATTTCGTGATGTTCAGCTGTGCCTTGAAAGTGCTTTGGCGGCCGTTTGTTGGAAACCCTATTTCCCTCAACCGGCCGCCATGGCGCTAGCGCTGGCCGCGGCCAAGGCCTGTCAGCAAGGCGCTGCCCGCCTCCCGCCACAGTCCTTGGTTGCCCGGCAAGGAGGTACTTTCTTCCAGATATTTAATCCAATCGCCGTATTCGCTGATGTCCCGCGCGCTTGCCGCAGCTACGGCATCGCATGCGAATCCCACTGCCGTGCTCCTATCGTCCAAGGTGATGGACCCCAGCAGCATGGGTTCGGGCAAGTCAGCGAGGAAAGACCCTAGGGCGGACTCGGACAGCAACCACCTCTCTGCAACCAGCCCGGTTCCCTGTTCAGATCGAACTACGCCCGGCTTAGGGGGTGTGGTTTCCAGAGCCACCATGCGGTACCTCGCCGCAGTGGCTACCAGGCCATCCCAGAAAGCTCCACGCCGCTCAAGTTCCGCCGCCAACGGCTGGCCCTTCCGGTGGGCGCCCACCACCACAAGAGGTACGACGGCGGCGCCCGCGGCAACCGGCCAGGGAACCTTTGGCTCGGCGTCGTTGGCAGCGGCAGCTCCGGCGGCGAACAGTTCGGGGTGCTCGGGGGTCAGTTCGATTCGCCGGGCAATGTCCGCGGCCACGCCGTCCTCGAAAGTTCGGGCCACCACAGTGAGGCCGAACTGGGAGATGCCGTCTGTGTCACGAACAGTCCCGGCCGGCACTGCCACAGCGCTGAGGTCGAAAAGGTTGCAGAAATTGGTATACGTACCCATCCGGGAATTGACCCCCACGGGATCGGCCGCGACCTCGGCCAGTGTTGGATGGAAAGGTGCGGTTGGCACGATCAGGGCATCGAAGCCCTCCAGTCGCAGCATGGCCTCACGGCGGAGCTTCTCCAGGGCCCCGGTGTCAGTCAAGTATTTGTGCGCAGGGACCTTGCCCGCGGCTGTGATGATCCCGGCCACGGTGGGGTCGAGCGTGGCGGAAACCCCTCCGTCCTGCACCGTGTCAACAAAGCTGCCAACGGCGGCATAGCGTTCGGCCACCAATCCGCCGTCGTACAGCAGCCGTGCAGCCTCAAGGAAGACGTCCAGCTCGATGGCTTCGGCCACCACGCCCGTGGAGCGCAGCCGTTCGATCTGTGCCTTGAACTCGAGCGCCCACGCGTCCGGGAGGGCAGGCAGGGCAGCGGGGTAGGCCACCCGCGGTGTGGCTGGCGCAGCGAGCTTGACGTCCGCGGGCCAGCTGCGCCCCTCACCGGCCATGATGCCCATGGCGAGCTCGGCCGTGGCGAGGTCGCGCGCGAAAATCGTGGCGGTGTCCCAGGAACGGCACGCCGGAACTACGCCGTCGGTGGACACCACGCCTAGGGTTGGTTTGATCCCCACAATTCCTTGCAGCGCCGCGGGAATCCGGCCCGAACCGGCGGTGTCCGTCCCGATGGCAAGGTCCACCAGGCCCAAGGCCACTGCCACGGCAGAACCCGAACTCGAACCGCCGGAAATCCGCTCAGGACGCCGCGAATCGCGCACAGCTCCATACGGGCTGCGGGTACCCACCAGTCCCGTGGCGAACTGGTCCAGGTTGGTAGCTCCCAGCACCAACGCCCCCGCAGCGCGGAGCCTCGCAACCGGCACCGCATCCCGGGCGGGCACCTCGCCAAAACCGGGGCACGCCGCCGTCGTCATCACACCGGCAACGTCCACGTTGTTCTTCACGGCGAGCAGGAGACCCGCAAGCGGCAGGTCCTCCCCGGCGGCAGTCGCGGCGTCGATCCGTGCCGCCTCTGCGAGCAGTTCATCCCGCCCGCGGAGGTGGATCCAGATTTCGGGACGGTCGACGGCGTCAATCGCCTCAAGCGCGGCAAGGACGCGTTCCGCAGTGGTGACTTTGGGGCTGATCATAGTGCGCTTCCTTCCAGCACAAGTGCCGGTTCCCGGACATCCACAGGCTCAAGCACCACCAAAGCCTCGCCTGCTACCACCTGCGCGCCGGCCGTGGGCAGGACTCGTTGGACCACACCATCCACCGGAGCCTGGATGACCGTCTCCATCTTCATGGCCTCCAGGGAAACCAACGACTGGCCGGCTACCACCACGTCGCCGGGTTCCACGTCCACTTTCCACACACTCGCGGCGAACGGGGACGTGACCAAGGTGCCGCCGTCGGGAATCACCACGTCGTCCGCCGGCGGGGCCAAAGAAACAGCCTGCTCTGCGCGATCGAACTCGCCGGCTTCCTCCCACGCCTGACGTTCAACGGCAAACGCGGCCGACTGTGTTTCACGGAACTCCGCTATGGAGACGCTGTTGCGTTCCAGGAATTCCTCGTGCTCGGCCAGCGAGAAGGTGCCGTCCTCAATCTCCACTCCCCGGCCCCTGCCAGCCGCCATGTCCGCCCGCAGATCCAGGAGTTCCTCAGGGCTGACGGGGTACCAGGAAATACGGTCGAAGAACCGGAGCAGCCACGGGGAGCCCGGCTCAAAGGGTGCGGCGTCCGCGTAGCGTGACCAGACTTGCGTGGTCCGTCCAACAAACTGGTAACCGCCAGGACCTTCCATGCCGTAAATGCACATGTAGGCACCGCCAATGCCCACGGCGTTCTCCGGGGTCCACGTGCGGGCGGGGTTGTACTTGGTGGTGACCAGCCGGTGCCGCGGATCCAAGGGCGTTGCCACCGGAGCTCCCAAGTACACGTCGCCCAGTCCCAACACGAGGTACTCGGCGTTGAAGACGGTATCAAAAACGTCGTTCACGGAGTCCAAGCCGTTGATGCGGCGGATGAACTCGATGTTCCACGGGCACCATGGGGCGTCGTCGCGGACACCGGCCATGTACCGCTCAATGGCTTCACGGGTGGCGGGATCATCCCAGGACAACGGGAGCCGGACGCTGCGGCTGGGCACCACCAGCTCCGAACTAGCAGGCAGTGAAGCATCCACCTCGCGCACCAGGCCCAGCAGTTTGGACGTGGGCAGGAGGGACGGATCGGCCTTGATCTGCAAGGAACGGATGCCCGGAGTCAGATCCACGATGCCAGGAACACCAAGGCGTTCGAGTTCCTGGTGCAGGGCGTGGACGCGGGCGCGGAGGCCCAGGTCCAGCACCATATCCCCGTACTCCACCAGAAGGTTGTCATCACCCGAACGGCGGAAGGTGACCGCAGGCCGGCCCTCGCCTTCGGGCACCCGGCCCAGCACGCCGTCGTCGCCGTCTCCGCGCAGCACCCCGGCGGCGCTGCTGCTGAAGTCCGTTCCGCCCGGCAGAATCAGCTGCCGCGCAGCGCCGAGTTCCTTCACGGACGGCGCCTCAACCGAGCGGATCGGCGCGAAACGGACCTTGTCGCCGGGCCGCAACTGCCCCAACTTCCAGCGCTCGCCGGTCACCACGGTGACGGGGCAGACAAAACCGCCAAGGCTGGGACCATCCGGGCCCAGAAGGATGGGGGTGTCACCGGTGAAGTCCAGGGCGCCTACCGAGTAGGCGGTGTCGTGAATATTGGAGGGGTGCAGTCCGGCCTCGCCGCCATCATTGCGTGCCCAGCGCGGTTTGGGCCCGATCAGGCGGACGCCGGTGCGGGCGGAGTTGAAGTGGACCTCATATTCGGCGGAATAGAGCTCCTCTATGTCTTCGCGTTGGAAGAATTCCGGTGCGCCATGCGGCCCTTCCACCACTTTCAGCTCCCATTCCGAGGTGAGTGCCGGGCGGCTCTCCGCCGGAACTACGCCGGGGACGGTTTCGGGCAGGTACCCGGTGACCGTTCGGAGCACATCGCTGGCCCGCAGCACACGGCCGCCGTGGCCGCCGAACTGGCCCAAGGTGAAAGTGGACGCGCTGCCAAGGTACTGGGGAACATCCAGCCCGCCTTCAAACAGGATGTAACCCCGCAGCCCGGAACCGTCAGCCGAGCCGACATCCAACAGGCCGTTCCCGGGGACGGTGATGGGCTCCCACGTGTTAGCCGCGACGCCGTTGACGGTGACGGCGACGTCAGCGCCGGTGACGCACACCGTGGTGGCGTGGGTGAACCGGAGCGCCGGCCCGGCCATGGTGAACTCCAACCCGGGCGCGCCCTCGGGGTTACCCAGGGCGGTGTTGCCCAGCCGGAACGACAAGTCATCCATGGGACCACTGGGCGGCACGCCGATCTGCCACAGTCCGGTCCTGCCCGGCCAGTCCTGCACGCTGGTCTGGAGGCCCGGCCGCTCAACGGTGATCCGCGGTTCCGGATCGCCTACGGTGTCCAGGGTTCCGGTGGAATGCCCGGCCGAGCGGACCACGTCCATTCCGGCCACGGCACGCAGCATGCCCAGGTTCGTCTCAATGCCATCAATGCGGGTCTCTGCCAGCGCAGCGGCCAGGGCGTCGAAAGCGGCGTCGCGGGTGCTGCCGGACGTGATGACCTTGCCCAGCAGGGGATCGTAGCTGGTGGAGACTTCGCTTCCGGTTTCCACCCAGGCGTCAATGCGTACGACGTCGGAGGCCGGGTACTGCGCGTTGGTGACGGTTCCGGCGCTGGGCTGGAAATTGCGGGCAGGGTCTTCTGCGTAGATGCGGGCTTCCACGGCATGGCCTGAGATGGGCACACTGTCCGGCACGCCATCAAGCACTGGCTCCTGCTGGGCGAGGTTCAGCATCCACTCCACCAGGTCCACGCCGGTGATGGCTTCGGTGACGGGGTGCTCAACTTGCAGCCGGGCGTTGACTTCCAGGAAGGATGCTTCCTGGCGGACGGGGTCGTAGACGAACTCCACTGTGCCTGCAGAGCGGTAGCCCACGGAGGCGCAGAGCGCACGGGAGCTCCGGTGTAGTTCCTCCCGCAAAGCGTCCGGGAGATCCGGCGCGGGCGCTTCTTCGAGTACTTTCTGGTGGCGTCGTTGCAGCGAGCAGTCACGGTCACCGAGGCTTACGACGCGGCCCTCACCGTCGCCGAATACCTGGACTTCCACGTGGCGGGCGTGCTCGATGTACCTCTCAGCGAAGACCCCGGCGGTCCCGAAGCTGGAGCTGGCCAAGCGGGCCACCCGGGAGTAATTGCTGCGGAGGTCCGCTTCGTCGCGGCACACTGCCATGCCGATTCCGCCGCCACCGCCGGTTGCTTTGAGCATGAGCGGGTAGCCGATGGTTTCCGCTGCTGCCACGGCCTCGTCCACGTCTTCCAGCAGGCCGGATCCCGCGATCATGGGAACCCCGGCGCGCTGGGCTGCATCCCGCGCGGTGTGCTTGGTCCCGAAGATTCGGAGCTGTTGGGGGGTAGGCCCCACAAAGACGAGCCCTGCTGCCTCCACAGCTTCGGCGAAAGCAGCATCTTCGGACAAGAACCCGTAGCCGGGGTGAATGGCGCCGGCACCGGTGGCAGCCGCCGCACTGAGGATGGATTCAACCTTCAGGTAGGACTCCTTGGCCGGTGCTGGTCCCAGCAGGACGGCCTCATCTGCGAGCTTCACATGCTTGGCGCCACGGTCAGCCTCGGAGAAAACGGCGACAGTGCGCAGCCCCGCCTTGCGTGCCGATTCGATGATCCGGCAGGCGATCTCGCCGCGGTTGGCAATGAGGAGGGTGTCGAAACGGGTCATGCGCGGGCCTCCGGACGTGTGACGATCATGCGCACCGGCGTGGGGTTGAAACCGTTGCAAGGGTTGTTGATTTGAGGGCAGTTGGACACCAGCACCAGGGTGTCCACCTCGGCGCGGAGTGCCACCCGCTTACCCGGTGCGGACAACCCGTCCACGATGCCCAGGGCACCATCCGGGTCCACCGGCACGTTCATGAACCAGTTGATGTTGGACACCAGGTCCTTCTTGCCCAGGTCCCACTTGGCGCCTTCAATGAGGAAGTTCTCCACGCAGGCGTGCTGTTCATGGGTGTGCTGCCCGTAGCGGAGGGTGTTGGATTCCTGCGAGCAGGCGCCGCCGATGGTGTCGTGGATGCCCACTTCATCGGCCACCACGGTCATGAGTTCCTGGCCGCTGTCCGAACGGAGAACCGAGCCGGTGGTGAGGAAGATCGAGCCCTGGCTGGCGATGGTTACGGCGGCGGAGTATCGCGTGCCGGTGTCATGTGCTGCGTAGAGGATGCAATCCACGGCCTGGTTACCGTCCAGGTCCACGATGGTGAGCACGTCGCCGGCAGCCACTACGGCCGACCATGGGCCGCGGACTTCCACCAGCTCGTCCAGTACCACTTTCCCGGCTATGAGCGCGGGGCTGATTTCTGCGATGGCGTTCATGCGGAAGTCCTTGCGTTGTAGTCGAGTTCAGTGTTGTGGAGGGCAAGACGCCCTTCCGGGCCAAGGTCAACAGTGGAGGTTCCGTCCACCAGGGCTGCGAGGTCCTGCGGCGCACGCCACGCGACGATGTCCACAGCGCTGCCTGTGAACTCCGGACGCGGGTCCAGCGGGTGCGCGGTATTGGCCAGTACCAGCACAGAGTCCATGTGGAGGAGAAGTTCGACGGCGGCTCCGGCGCCGGCGCTCCCGGCGAACTGAAGGCGGCCGTCCGGGTCCACGGTGACGCCCTTGAAGAACGACAACGACGGCGGTAGTTGCCTTTGGCTGACTCCGTGCTTCATGCCGCCGAGGGTGAGGAGTTCGCGGCCTGCCGGTGACGGACTGTGGGCTGATCCGGCACCGTACTTGGCGGTGTTACCGGCCAGGCTGGTGGTGCCGGTGAGGGCATCGTGCTTGCCGGAGGAATCAGCCACCACGGTTGCCATCAGACGGCCGGCGTCGGAGAGAAGCGGGTGGCCCGTGGTTATGTAGGCCTGCCAAGGGACTTTTACGGTGTCCGCAACGTTGAGCCGCTCATGCTGGGCACCGCTTCGGAGGATGACAGCGTGAACGCAAGCATCGCCGTCGAGGTCCGTGAGCCTCAAGCGCGTCCCGCGGGCCAGTTCCATATGGGTGTAGCGGCCGAAGGCGAGGGTCTCCGCCCAGGTCAGCGAGTCCTTCGCCTCGGCAGGGAGGTTTTCGATCAGGCGGGCCGGGGCAGAAGCTGGCGGGACGTGGATCATGGTTTCGGCCGTGCGCCCGTGCTGGGCTCGTGCGTGCAGCTTGGCGCCGGCTGTTGTGGCGGTGCCTTCAGGGGTCTGTGTTTCAAGAGTCTGTGTCATGGCAATCATTTCTGTGCTTGAACTGTCTGTGCTTGAACGTGAAGTGGTCTGATGTTGGGCGGGTCAGCCCGCGTTGGCGGATTCCGCGGCCAGCGCCGCCTTGTTCTCCCGGACCCGGATGTTCCGCCGGACCCAGATACCCAGGAGCAGGACGGCGCCCACCATGATGGGGGCGGAGAAGAGCAGGATCCCGTGTTCACCGGAGGGGTCGTACACTTCGGGGCGGGGCCAGGACAGGTTGATGACCATCAGGGCGCCATACATGACGGCGAGGATGTTGACCGGCAAGCCCCAACGGCCCAGGGAGAAGAGCCCGGCCGGCATGGTCTGACCCACCCGGTTCCAATCGCCGCGGAAACGGCTGAGCAGCTGCGGAACCGTGACCATCAGGTACGCCAGGTACACCATCACGATGCACACACTGCAGAGAGTGGTGAAGAGTGCGGAGTTGCCGATGTTGATGGCTAGGATGCCCACCGCCAGGGCGCCAATCGCGATGGAGGGCCACATGGGGGTTCCACGCTGCGGGTGGACCGTGGAGAGCAGGGCCGAGGCCGGAAGTTTGCCATCGCGGGCCATGGAGAAGACCAGCCGCGAACCCGCCGTTTGGATTGCCAAAGTGCACACGAAGATGGCGATTGCCACGTCAACCAGCAGCACTTTGCCCCAGAACGTACCCAGCACGGCAGTGAGCACATAGGGCAGCCCCTCGGTGGCGAGCCGGCCGTCGTCCAGACTTGGCGCTGCCATCAGAGCGGCGATGATCATGAGTCCGCCGCCAATACCGGAGATGATCAGTGCCGAGAGGATGGTGCGCGGGGCCGTCTTGCGGGGGTTCTTGGTTTCCTCCGAGAGCTCCCCGGCGGAGTTGAAGCCCACCATGACGTACGCGGCCATCAACCCGGACACCAGGAAGGCGCCGACGGCGCCCAGGTCCGAGGTTGTGACAACACTGACGTCCGCTACCACCTCCGGGCCGCGCTGCGCTGCTGAGAACAGGGCAAGAATTACCGCAGCGACGCCCACGATCTCGCAGGTGACGCCGATGGAGTTGACGTGAGACATGAGCTTCACGCCCAGGCAATTAATCACGGTAGTAACCACCAGGAGTATGGCGCCAAGGATGACGGCGTTCGCCGCACCCGTGGTGGAGGTCAGAGAGGGGTCGCCGCCCACCAACTGGAAGCCATCCCACAGCTGGGGAAGGACCACTTGGAGTGCGATGGC
This sequence comes from Paenarthrobacter sp. MSM-2-10-13, assembly GCF_011605365.1. Taxonomy (NCBI): domain Bacteria; kingdom Bacillati; phylum Actinomycetota; class Actinomycetes; order Micrococcales; family Micrococcaceae; genus Paenarthrobacter; species Paenarthrobacter sp. MSM-2-10-13. Next base: position 33,444 of record NZ_JAAOXO010000002.1, read on the forward strand.
TGCTGCGGCAGCAGTGATGACCTGGGCGATGGACATGAACCAGCCGGCGAACCAGCCCACCACTTCACCGCCCATGCGGCGCGACCACTGATAGACGGCGCCGGACAACGGGTACCGGGCGGCGAGCTCTGCAAAGTTCAATGCCACAAGGAGCTGGCCCACCAGCACCACCGGCCAGGTCCAGAAGAAAGCAGGACCGGCGAAGGAGTAGCCAAAGGCGAAGAGCTGGAAGATGGTGGTGAGGATGGAGACGAACGAAAAACCTGCGGCGAACGATGCGTAGCGGCCCAGCTTGCGATGCAGGGTGGGCTGGTAGCCGAGTGCTGTCAGGTCTGCATCATCAGTGCGGCCGGCCGCCGTCGAAAGGGTGGAAGTCATCGGTTTCTCCGTGTCTGGAACGGGATGTGGAACCAGCCCGGAGAGGCTTATGATCACCCGTCCGGAATATCGGTCACTTGATAGTTTTCCAGCGCGGTGTCCCCGCAGCGTTTCGCCTGTGTAAAGCCTTGGTTACCGCGTATTTCCGAGGTGTAAATGAAAACTCACCACCACGGGAGGCGGCCGTGAATGGGAACTTTGGGGTTGGCGCGATGCAAGAATGAAGGGTGACTACAGCCGGACCGGGACGCCCCCGCAAGCAGCAGGCGGTGCGCCCTGGAGCCACCGCCCGTGACGAAATACTGGACGCGGCAGCCGAGCTTTTCACGGGGCAAGGGTTCGCGAACACCTCCACGCGGGCCATCGCCGATGCCGTGGGAATCCGGCAATCGTCGCTGTATCACCACTTCTCCACCAAGGACGAAATCCTGGGTGAGCTGCTCGGCGGGACGGTGTCCACCAGCCTGGCGTTTGCCCGGGCTGTGCGGGATCATTCCGACGACGCCGGCCTGGCTGCGGCACGGTTGCACGCGGTGGTGTCGTTTGACGGTTCACAGCTGTGCAGTTCGCGCTGGAACCTGGGGGTGCTCTACCACCTCCCGGAAGCCAGGGCAGAGATCTTCCGACCCTTCATGGCAGCCCGCAAGGAACTCAGGACTATCTACGGCGAGTTGGGGCGGGAACTGGCGGCCATCTGTGACGCCGACCCGGGCCTGGGAGACACCGCGTTCCGGCTGGTGGAGTCCTTGATCAACCTCCGCGCGGACGGGCTGATCGCAAAAGATTCGGCATCCACCACCGCCGATACCGTGTTGACGCTGGCCGGGCTGAGGCGCGATCTCCCGGCAGTGAGGGCTGCAGGCAAGGAGCTCATCCTCCGCTTTGGAGGGGTTGCCTTGCGGGCGCCAGCCGAATCTCTCGCCGGCTAAGTCGTTCTTGGTGCCACATCCAGAGGAACGGGAGCGTCTCCCTCCTTGACTCCGTTTCTTGCGACGTAAGTACTGCGTTCATCACTGATGCCCGTCCTGTCATAGACGTACAGCGTTACTTCGTCGAAGAGGTCGGCAAGGGGGTCGTTGAATAGGGCCACGGCATTGGCATTGCACGTGCTGGCTGTCGTCGCGCCAGCTACATAGAGGCCGTCGATCGCCTCCGGAGGTGTAAACCGTCCGCCAAGATGGGAGCCCGTGCCCGCAAACGCTTGCTCGCGACCACCCCACCAGCGTTCGCGGGCCTGCGCTTTAGCAGTCTCGCGGCTCACTTCTACGTCGACGACAGTGAGATGGCTATAGTCGCCGGTCAGGAGCCATTTGAGGTAGCGGTCTTTGAGGTTTGGCCACGAAAAAGTGCCCTCAATGGCAACGTTCACGCCGTCTTCAATCGATCGCCGCAAAACCGCGTTCGCTAGATCGGCAGATTCCGTGTGGACAAGCGAGGCCAACTCATTGGGCAATAGCGCGCGCCCGTCCGGCAGCTGAAGATCGAGGAGATCGTCAAATATGCCGTCGGTGCAAGCAGTTTCAAGAAGATGCTCCTTGATGACATCCGGGTCGATGACCCGATATCCCGTAAGCCCAAGCTTTTTCACCTCGGTTGACTTCCCGGCGCCGGGTGGACCAGCAGTGATGAGAGCCGCAGACCCATCCTTACCAAGGTCTGCGGCGTCTGATGTGTAGCTCTCGATCAGCTCAGAATGGAATTTACGGCGCAACTTATCCCGTGCGTCATAAAAGACCGCTGTTGATCGGTGGGAGTCCTTATGAAGAAAGGACCCAAGCTGTGACAGACGAATCAACTCGCGCTCGGTGCGCAACCGCGCGTCCATTGCCGTCATCCAGGTCCCCCTTGGTAGTGTCCGCGGAGGACCTGCGAACATGCTCCAAGAGGTAGTCGAAGTCGTCGTCACTCAGCAGGCCTCTGTGAAGCGCATCTGTGACTTGCTCCCAAGAGCCTGAGGTTCGAACGCTCAGCGGATTTTCCGGCTGAGCATCCTGCGCGAAACTGTAGTTCCAGCTTACAAGCTCTGTCAGCATGGACGCGTGATCCAACTGGCCAGCAGCGTGCCGCAGGATCACCTCACGAGGAGACCTGGCGATCGCGGCAGGCACTGCCTCAACACGCCGCAGTATTCTGGAAACTTCTGCCTGCGAAATCCCGGCATCGTTGGCTATTGCCGTTTGGGAGGCGCCGTCCTTGTGCGCTGCCATCACCGCGCGAATGTGATCCAAGCGCGCCAGTTCCTTCTGCGCGTAGGCGATCTGAAGAGGCCTCAGGGTCGTCGGCATGATTGGGTTTCTCCTTCCGCCGAAGGCTATACCAAATGTATAGCTGTACCTCAGTCTTGTCCTGCGGCTGCGCACTGTCAACACGAGCTACGTCACTTTGCTCGTCCCGGGAGCGGAGTCTTGCCTCGGTTGTTTAGTAATCCACCTGGCGCTTCATCTTGTTCCCCAGCCACAGCATCGCCAGGCTCACCACCAGGAAACCGACGGAAATAGCGAGGGCAAACACCACCACGCCACCCCAACCGCCGGCCCGGGCAGGGTCAATGAACCAGTACGGGTACCAGTTGACCAAAGCCCCGCGAATGAGGCTGTAAACCAGGTAGCCAACAGGGTAGAGCAGCCAATACCAAATGTGCTTGGGGCGCAGGGTGGCGCGCGGCGGTTGAAACAGCCAGTCCGCAACCATCACCACTGGCATCAGGTAGTGCACCACAAAGTTGACCCACGGAAGCAGCGAGCCGAGGTCCTCACCCGCCAATAGCGCACCAAAGACGAGCCCCACCACGGCCATGGCGATGGTGGCCGTGCCGCGCGTAACATCGTCCGCCTCAGTAGGCCGTTTCCGGACCAACACCCGGTACCCACTGATCAGGAGCACCAACGCAGCGAAGATATTGGACAGGTTGGTGAAGTAGCTGAAGAAGTTCCACAGGTCATAGCCCAGGCCAAGATGAACCGTCAGCTGTGTTCCCACCGCCACCAACGTCAGAAGGCCAAAGAAAAAGCGTCCCCCGATAAGCACATTCCGTTTGGTCATGCCTCTCATCCTCGCTGACTGCACACCCTGAACCGCCCCGACACCCCGGGGCGGGATCAGGTGATCAGCAGTTCCAGGGCCTCGGCCAAGTGGCCCACTTCGCGCACCGAGAAGCCCTCCGGGATTACACCTGCACCCGCCGGGCTCGCCGGGACAATGGCGTGCGTGAAGCCGAGCCGGTGGGCTTCCTGGATGCGCTGGTTGATCCCCGGCACTGGGCGCACCTCGCCCGCCAAGCCAACCTCGCCGAAAGCAATGAGTCGTTGGGGGAGTGCCTTGCGGGACTTCGCCGAAGCTACGGCCAAAGCAACAGCCAGGTCCGTGGCCGGTTCGGTCAGCTTCACACCGCCCACGGTCGCCACATAGGAATCGTCCTTGTGCAACATGCAGCCGGCACGTTGCTGAAGAACTGCCAGCAGCATGGCCACCCTGGAGCTTTCCAGCCCGCTGGTAGCGCGGCGGGGTTGCGAGTTGGGACTCTCGGCAAGGAGCGACTGCACCTCTGCAAGCAGCGGCCTGCGACCCTCCATGGTCACAGTGATGCAGGTGCCCGAAACGGGCTCACGGGTCCGTGAAACGAACAAACCGCTGGGATCAGCCAACCCCTCGATGCCCGTTTCGTTGAGGTCGAAGCATCCGACGTCGTCCGTGGCACCGTAGCGGTTCTTCACGGCGCGGAGCAGGCGTAGTCGGGAGTGGCGCTCGCCTTCGAACTGGCACACCACATCTACCAGGTGTTCCAACAAACGCGGGCCGGCGATGGTGCCTTCCTTGGTCACGTGGCCCACCAGCAGCGTGGTCATGTTGCGTCGCTTGGCCGCTGAGATGATGGACGCCGCCACCTCACGAACCTGGGACACACCGCCCGCGCTGCCCTCCACGTCCGCGCTGCTTAGCGTCTGCACGGAGTCCACAATCAGCAACTTGGGTTCAAGCTTCTCCACTTGGCCCAGTGCCTGGCCAAGATCTGTTTCAGCCGAAAGATAAAGGGTGTGGGCCACGGCGTCGATCCGCTCGGCGCGCAACTTCACCTGCGCCGCCGACTCCTCGCCCGTGATGTAGAGGACATCCTGTCCCGTGCGCGCGAACTTCGCAGCTACATCCAGCAGCAGCGTGGACTTCCCGACGCCGGGTTCCCCAGCCAGCAGGATGACGGCACCGGGGACCAACCCTCCTCCCAGGACGCGGTCCAACTCGTCCACTCCCGTGGGCAGGAACGCCGCGGTGGTCCCATCCACCTCAGCGATCCGGCGGGCCGGCTCCAAAACTGTTGCGGCCGCCGTCGTACGCGCTACCGTGGCGCCGTACTCCTCCACGGTTCCCCAGGCCTGGCACTCACCGCAGCGGCCCACCCACTTGATGGCGGTCCAGCCGCATTCGGCGCATTTGTAAGCGGGTGTCTTGGAAGCGCGGGAGGTCTTGGAAGCCATGGGTTCCAGCGTAGTGGCGGGGACTGACAGTATTAGCCACCGGGTGGACGCTACAGCGCCGGGAGCACCGCCCGGGCCTCGTCCGGTTCCATGCCGCTCGCCTCCAGCAGATCAACCATGAGTGGCCGGAACAGCATCACCACGGTTTCTCCCTCGAGCCTTTGCACGTCCAGCATCTTGGGATGCAGGCGCGCCGCAATGTCTGAAAGTTCGTTCCGGGCCCGGCGCAGATGCACCCGCCGTGTGCCCTCGCTCTGCTCCGACAACCCAATGGTCATCTCGTCGATCGCCGCGGCAGTTTCCTGAAGGACTTCGGAGATGCTCTCGATCGCTTCGTCGGACAACGCGGCATGGTTGATTGCGCTGGTGAGGCGCCGGGCAAACACCCGGCTGTTACGCAACGCCAGGTCGATGTACTCCAGGGAGTGCTCCAGGTCGGCAAGCTCATCACGGTGCCTCCGATGTGCCGGTGCCAGTGTGGCGACCTCGCCGGAGGCCCGCAGAGTCTGCCGCATCCGATCCACCAAGGGCTGGCAGTTCCGGCCACGGATCAGGGCATGCCAGGCCTGGGTGGAATCGCTGTCGATCATGGCCTTGGCACACTCACGCAGCACCTCCGAAAGCTCATGCAGGATCTTCTGGACATCCTTACGGGGCTCCCGGCGCGGGTCCTTCGGCACCAGGAACGTCACCAGAAGCGCAAAAACGCCACCCACCACGGCATCCAGGCTTCGGGTAAACGGCCCACCTGCCGGCGCCGGCAGCAGCACCACCAGCAACGACTGCAAGCCCAGTTGGGTAGTGAAGATGGTGCCGCTGTCCAGGAACCTGGCCAGCAGGATGGAAAAAAGAAGGACGACGGCGGCCTGCCAGATCCCAGCGCCCAGCCAGTGAAGCAGCAGGTCACCAACAACAATCCCCAGGGTGCAGCCAAGACCCACCTCGATCACCCGGCGCAACCGGGGATCCCGGGAGAAACCGAGGGCAATCAAGGAGGAAGTAGCGGCAAACAAAGGACCCTGGTGGCCCAGCACGTACTCAGCGAAAGCGTAGGCACCCACGGCGCACACCGTCATCTGGATGGCCGGCGTCAACGAATTCCGGCTGCGAACCAATCCGGTCCTGACTCTTGCGCGCAGGAACCTCTTGCTTGCAGTAAATCCCTTTGCGGCAGCCATGCCTCCAAGTGTATTTGGCCAACCCCTCCCAACTACCTCAAGCCAGGTACCCCTCAAGGTGGCGCGCGCCACATAACCCAATGGTCCGCCGTCGTTCATCTTCCGTTCACCTTGCACCGCAGATCCCGTTACCTGCGCTCCTTACCTTCAGTAAAGGAACACATTGGTCCACAGCTCGCGCACGCCGAAATCTCCGTTCGGCCCGCATCGAAGAATCCCTGGAAGGGGCACATCCAAGTGAAGGCAACTCACTTCGGCCGCAAGGCGGCAATCGCGGTCATCGCAGCCGGCGCTCTCGCGCTCACTGCTTGCGGTTCAGACAACGCAACCGGCACCACTGGCGGCACCCAGTCGGCAGCTACCGGCCCCAAGGTCACCGGCACCCTGACCGGCATCGGCGCGTCCTCCACCGGCGCAGCAATGGATGCTTGGAAGGCCGGCTTCTCCGCCGCGAACTCCGGCGCGACTGTTCAGTACTCCCCCGACGGTTCCGGTGCAGGCCGTAAGGCCATCATCGACGGCTCGGCACAGTTCGCCGGCTCCGATGCCTACCTGAAGGACGAAGAGCTTGAGAGCTCCAAGGCCAAGTGCGGCCCCGACGGCGCCATCAACATCCCGGTGTACATCTCCCCGATCGCTGTTGCCTTCAACGTCCCCGGCGTCACGGACCTCAAGCTCGACGCCGCGACCGTCGCCAAGATTTTCCGCGGCGAAATCGCCAAGTGGAACGATCCCGCAATCGCCGCCCTCAACGAAGGCGTCACCCTGCCGGACCTCAAGGTCACCCCCGTGAACCGCTCTGACGACTCCGGCACCACCACCAACTTCACCGACTACCTCGCAGCTGCTGCTCCCGAGGTTTGGACGGACAAGGCTGCCGGCATCTGGCCCGCAACCCTGGCAGGCGAGAACGCCAAGGGCACCTCCGGTGTGGTCAAGACCGTCACCGACACCCCGGGCGCCGTGACCTACGCTGATGACTCCGCAGTTTCCGGCAAGCTGGGCACCGCCTCCATCAAGGTGGGCGACGAATTCGTCAAGATCTCCGCTGAAGCCGCTGCCAAGGCCGTTGAAGCCGGCAAGCCCGTTGACGGCCGCGCCGCCAACGATGTTGCCATCAAGCTGGACCGCAAGACCACCGCATCGGGCGCCTACCCCGTAGTCCTGGTCTCGTACCACGTTGTCTGCACCACCTACGAGACCAAGGAAGTTGCTGATCTGGTCAAGGGCTTCGAAAGCTACGTCGTTTCTGACGAAGGACAGAAGACCGCAGCTGACGCCGCGAAGTCCGCACCGCTCTCCAAGGCGCTGCAGGACAAGGCGAAGGCCGCTATCGAAACCATCAAGGCCAAGGCCTAAGGTTTCCCGGCGGGTTTGCTGAACCCGGCTGAACACTGAAGTTCCCTGTCCCGCTCTCCGGTGGCCACCGCGGCACCGGCGCGGGGCAGGGAACTTAGCCATGTAAGACCAGTTCACTCCAGACTGAAGGAACGTGAAGTGACCACCAACTCCCTGACAACCTCCCAAGGCGCAGGACGCGCCGGGGACAAGGTTTTCTCCGGGGCCGCCATGGCCGCAGGGTGCCTGATTCTCGCGGTCCTCTTCGGAGTCGCGTTGTTCCTTGTGGTGCAGGCAATCCCTGCCCTGACCGCTCCGGCTGAGGACATCCAGGGCGGCAACGGCTTCTTCGCCTACATCGCCCCGATCGTGGTGGGCACACTGATTGCCGCCGTGATCGCCCTCGTCATCGCCACCCCCGTGGCAATCGGCGTGGCACTGTTCATCTCCCACTACGCTCCGCGCCGGCTCGCTGCCGGCCTGGGCTACGTGGTGGACCTGCTCGCAGCCATCCCCTCCGTCGTCTACGGCGCCTGGGGTGCGGCTTTCCTGGCCAAGGAGATCTCCCCGGCATATGACTGGCTGGCCACTTACCTCGGCTGGATCCCCATCTTCGAAGGACCGGCGTCCGCCACCGGCAAGACCATCCTGACCGCCGGCATCGTCCTGTCCGTCATGGTCCTGCCCATCATCACCTCCCTGTCCCGCGAAATCTTCCTGCAGACCCCCAAGCTGCACGAGGAAGCCGCGCTGGCACTCGGAGCCACCCGCTGGGAAATGATCAAGATGGCCGTGCTGCCCTTCGGCCGTCCGGGCATCATCAGCGCCATCATGCTGGGCTTGGGCCGGGCACTTGGCGAGACCATGGCCGTTGCCCTGGTGCTCTCCTCCGGTGTCCTCACTGCCAGTCTCATCCAGTCCGGCAACCAGACCATCGCCGCGGAAATCGCACTGAACTTCCCGGAAGCCAGCGGTATCAAGGTCAACACGTTGATCGCCGCCGGCCTGGTGCTGTTCGTCATCACCCTGGGCGTGAACATGATCGCCCGCTGGATCATCACCCGGCACAAAGAATTCTCGGGAGCCAACTAAATGTCCGCCACAGTAGTCCGCAAGCGCTCAGCGCTCACCAAGGGCCAGCTGCCCAAGTTCGCGCCCTACATTGTCCTGGCCGTCGCACTCATTGTGGGCGCGGCCATCATGGCGCTCATCGGCTTCAACGCCTTCGGCTGGGGCATCGTCTCCGCCATCCTGTTTGCCGTGGTCCTGGTTTCCTGGAGCGGGGCCGTTGAAGGCTCCAGGAAGGCCAAGGACAAGCTCGCCACGTGCCTTGTGGTGGGCTCGTTCCTGATTGCACTCCTGCCCCTGATCTCGGTGATCTTCACCGTGCTGGTCAACGGCATTCCCGGCCTCATCACTCCCGGCTTCCTGGGCACGTCCATGAACGGTGTCACCGGCGCGTATGACAACAAGGCAGTGGAGGAAGGCGCCCCGGTCCTGGGCGGTATCTACCACGCACTGCTGGGCACCATCCAGATCACGCTCCTTGCCACGGTCATCTCCGTACCCGTGGGTCTTCTCACCTCCATCTACCTGGTGGAATACGGCAACGGCCGTCCGTTGGCCCGCGCCATCACGTTCTTCGTGGATGTCATGACCGGCATCCCCTCGATCGTGGCCGGCCTCTTCGCGGCAGCGTTCTTCTTCGCCATCGTGGGCCCCGGCACCAAGACCGGTGCGGTAGCCGCCGTCGCGCTTTCAGTCCTGATGATCCCTGTTGTTGTCCGCTCCAGCGAGGAAATGCTCAAGATCGTCCCCAACGAGCTCCGCGAAGCCTCCTACGCCCTGGGCGTCCGGAAATGGCGCACCATCACCAAAGTGGTTATCCCGACGGCGATCTCCGGCATCGCGTCCGGCGTCACCCTGGCGATCGCCCGCGTGATCGGTGAAACCGCGCCCATCCTGGTGACCGCCGGCTTCGCCACCACCATCAACAACAACGTCTTCAGCGGCTGGATGGCCTCGCTGCCCACGTTCATTTATACGCAGATCCTCAACCCGACGTCGCCGTCCAACCCTGAGCCGTCGGATCAGCGGGCCTGGGGCGCGGCGCTGGTGCTGATCATCCTGGTGATGCTCCTGAACCTCGGAGCCCGCCTCATCGCCCGTCTGTTCGCGCCCAAAACGGGCCGCTAGCCGGGCCAGCCGCCGTTTGACGGCGGCCCCTTCACACTTCCAAACCCCCAAGGAACAAAGGAACACCATGTCCAAGCGCATCGACGTCAAAGACCTCAATGTCTACTACGGCAACTTCCTGGCCGTCGAGGACGTCAACATCAACATTCAGGCCAAGTCCGTTACGGCCTTCATCGGCCCGTCCGGCTGCGGCAAGTCCACCTTCCTCCGCACGCTGAACCGCATGCACGAGGTCCTCCCCGGCGCACGCGTCGAGGGCGAGGTCCTCCTGGATGGCGACAACCTCTACGGCCCCGGCGTGGACCCCGTAACGGTCCGCACCCAGGTGGGCATGGTCTTCCAGCGGCCCAACCCGTTCCCCACCATGTCCATCCGCGACAACGTGCTGGCCGGCGTGAAGCTGAACAACAAGAAGATCTCCAAGGGTGCAGCCGATGCCCTGGTGGAGAAGTCCCTGGTGGGCGCCAACCTGTGGAACGAGGTCAAGGACCGCCTGGACAAGCCCGGCTCCGGCCTTTCCGGTGGTCAGCAGCAGCGCCTGTGCATCGCCCGCGCCATCGCCGTTGAGCCCCAGGTGATCCTCATGGACGAGCCCTGCTCCGCCCTGGACCCCATCTCCACGCTGGCTGTTGAGGACCTCATCAACGAGCTCAAGGACCAGTACACCGTGGTGATCGTTACCCACAACATGCAGCAGGCTGCGCGCGTGTCCGACAAGACCGCGTTCTTCAACATCGCAGGCACGGGCAAGCCCGGCAAGCTCATCGAGTTCGCTGACACCACCAGCATCTTCAACAACCCCGCACAGAAGGCCACGGAAGACTACGTCTCCGGCCGTTTCGGATAAGGGGTCCTGCAGGTTCCGGCTTCTATGGGGGGAGTCGGCACAGAACGACGGCGGCCGTCGCCTTGGGGGTACGGCCGCCGTCGTTTTTTCTAGATGGGTTCGCCCGTGAAGGTCAGAGCTCCGCCAGGGGCGAGAACGCCAGCTCCAGGATGAAGGCCGCCGCGGCCGTGATCAACGGCGTTGCCACCCAGAACAACAGGATTCTCCGGACCAGGCGCCTATTCACAGCGTGGAACCGCTGGTTCACGCCGGCGCCCAGCACGGACGCGGTCAGCGTGTGCGTCGTGGAGAGTGGCAGGTGAAGACCGATGGCGCCCACGAACAGCATCACGGACGTCAAGGTTTGTGCCACGAAACCTCGCAGTGGATCAACCCGAATCAGTTTGTGTCCAAGGGTGTGGGAGATCCGCCAGCCGCCGAACATGGTGCCGGCGGTGAGCATGATGGCTGTGAGCAGCAGGATCCAGAGCGGCACGTCGCTGCCGCCGGACAATCCGGCCGCCACCACGGCCAACACCATGACGGCAGCCGTTCGCTGACCGTCCTGGAGGCCATGGCCGAAGGCCACAGCTGCGGTGGAGACGGCCTGCGCCCGGCGGAACCGCCGGTTGACCACGTTCGGTTGCGTGTAGCGTGCAGCCCACGTCACTGGCCAAACCAGCAGGTACGCAGCCACGAACGCGATCACGGGCGAGAGCAGCAGGGGCAGGGCAACTTGGGCCAGCAGCACGTTGTCCATGCCGCCCACCGCGTTCCCGCCCACAAGAATGCTCGCGGCGCCGGCACCAATCAGGCCGCCAACCAGCGAGTTCGTCGAAGACAAGGGAATGCCGCGCCACCACGCGTAGACGCCCCACAAGATAGCGGCGGTGAGCGCGGAGGCCAGCATGGTGAGGCCGCTGGTCCCACTGGGCAGAGTGATCCACGACTGCGTGAAGGCGAGAATGAACGTGCCGCTGAGCATGGCACCCACAAAATTGAAGATGGCCGCCAGGAGCACAGCGATCGACGGCGTGAGGGCGCGGGTCCGGGTGGAAAGCGCGACGGCGTTGGAGACGTCGCGGAAGCCGTTGAGGAACGCGAACCCGGAGGCCAAAGCAACGACGAGGACCAGGAAGGCGAGGGTCACGTCATGATTCCTTGACGATGATGCTGCCCACCTGAGTGGCGACCTTCCGCATGTCCTTGGTAACTTCCACCAATTGGTTGGCGATGTCGCGATGCCGGGCGTACTGCGTGGACTTCATGTCCTTGAGCATCTCGGCCACCCAGATCCGGTGGGAGCGTTCTGCACGCTTGGCGAGCCTCAGGATTTCGATCCAGTAGTCCTCAAGCTCGTCCAGGTCCTCGAGCTTTCGCATCGCATCCACGGTGAGCTCGGCCTGCCGGCTGATGATCTCCAACTGGTCTGCGGCACGTTTGGGGAGGCGATCCAGCTTGTAGAGCGCTACGAGGTCCCCGGCTGCGTCGAGCTTCTCCATGGCCTCGTTGAGGTGGCGGGAGAGGGTGTACATGTCCTCGCGGGGGAGCGGGTTCACGAAGCTGGTCCGCATGTGCGTCAGCAGCGCGAAATGGAGGTCCAAGGATTTGGATTCGTGCTCGTGCAGCTCTTCGGCGAGGCGCTGGTGTTCACTGGCCGGCGCGCCGAGTATTTCGGAGAGCGTTCCAGTCGCGGCAACAATGACGCCGGCCATCTGCGCGAGCAGTACGAGCCCGGCAGGTTCCTGGGGAAAAAGGCGCAGCTTCATGTCGCTTCCGGGCTGGGGACGGGTGGGCACGGGCAGTTTGACTTGACGCCGCCCGTTTCGGTCCCAACTTTACCGGCACTGCCGCGGGGTCTGCGAAGTTCACGCAGCGTTGCGGGTACTTCTCCCCATCGCTGTGCCTCCGCAACCATGCGACACTTGGTCAAGTACCAATTAATCCACTCAATGGGGGAAGCATGCGCTTGAACTTGTCATGAAGATTTCCGGTATCGCCGCGGCCGGCCTGTTGGCCCTGACGGCTTGTGGTGGCACCACAGCAGGCTCCACGACGGGTTCCGAACCGTCGTCGTCCTCCTCCGCCGCGGCTTCACCGTCCGCGTCTGCGTCCCCGCTGGCCTCCACCTCGTCCGAGGGCGCCGGCACTTCCTCCGGCTCGTACAAGGTAGCCGCCTGGGCGCTGCCCATCTCCGAGGCCGGGGACAAACTGGGCACCATCAAGGGCGACAGCTTCAGTGTGGATGTCTACCAGGTTGCCACTGACGTTGCATCCAAGGACAGCATGTTCGTGGACAAGGAAACCAAGGAAAACCTGCTCAAGAAGGGCGACCCCGTGGTGTACCTGAACTACGTGGTGACCAACACCTCTTCAGCTGATATCCCCCTGAGCCACTCGCTGATCACTCCCAACGCAAAGTACACGGACTGGAAGTACCTCGGCGGAATGCCTTCGGACTCCAGCAGCGATGGGTACAAGAAGCACGGACTTTCCAGCTCCGGCGTGAAGCTGAAGGAGAAGGACCCGTTCGTGCTGAAGCCGGGTGAGTCCTTCAACATCGCGGAGAACTTTGCCTACACGGCCGGTAAGGAAACCGAAATCAAGGTGACCATGACGCCGCAGGATGCTGCCGGCGACCTTGATCATGACAAGAAGGAAACAGCTGAGACCACGGTCACGCTGAAGTAGTTAATACCGCGAAGGCCCGGGCCGGCATCACTGCCAGTCCGGGCCTTCGGCGTTTAAGCATAAAAATGGTGCCGAACCGGATACGCCTCTCGGCGGTAGGCCGCTCGAAGCGGCTATATGTTGAAGCCCGGGGGTTTCGCGGTTCGACACCAGCTTTAGTTTTCACCGTCAGGCGGGCTAAGTCAACATTGACAGGCCGGGCCCGACGTGGGTAGGTTTGGCCCCTTTTTCCGGCTAGTCCAGCTCACCCAGGCGCCACGCATTGGCCGCGTGCTCAAGGTCTTCGGCGGTCTTCACCAGCTGGTGTGAATTGCGGGTTAGCTTGCTGGCATGGCCCTCGTTGCTGTGCTCCGCGCCGTCGGCAAGAGTCGCCTGGCCCAGCGCCACTACGCGGCAGAAAGCGGCGGAACGTTCCAGCGCGACGTCGAACTCGCCGTCGAAAGCGCCGGACAAGATGGCGTCAGCCATGGTCTTCATTTCCTCGGCTCCCGGCGGCTCAGCGGCACCTGCCACCACATTGGACACCTGCGCGGTGTCGCGACCGGCTCTGAAGTAGACGGAGATCCTCTCAGGATTCTGAATGGTGGCGGCGCGGAGGGCATAGAGCCTCCAGAGCGCGCCGGGCAACGAGCGCGCGGGACTTTCGGCCCACATCTCGGCGATGGCTTCGAGGCCCTGCTCGTCAGCCAGCTTCACCAGCCGGCTTGTGACCGTGGGATCGTCGCTGTCGCGGCCGCGTCTGACCAGGGCCTGGGCGGCGAGGTGGGCTGCTTCCGAGACCCGCGCGGGGTCGGCACCACCTGCGAACGGTTCGAAATCGATGGGCGCGAAGGGCTTGGGCTTGTGGTGCCTGTTCGCTCCGCCGTACGCACGTGATCCTGGCTGTTCACTCATGAGTTCACCGTACTCCTGTGCTCTGGTGGGGTCGAGTAACGCTTGCCGGTGCCGTGGTTCCCGCTGTGGGCGTTGCTTCCCGACCCTCTTTGCCGCAGCACTTGCCGCGACACGCCGCTGACGCCGCGCGCCGCCGTCGTGTTTCTCCTCAAAGAAGGTCACGACGGCGCACGTCACCTTCAGTTCCTCGCTGGCCTTGACCTTGGGGTACAGTATTCATGGCTGTTTCAACAGCTGGAGGGGCCTTTAGCTCAGTTGGTAGAGCATCGGACTTTTAATCCGTGGGTCGTGGGTTCGATCCCCACAGGGCCCACCCTCCTAGACAGGCCGGAGACCTTGAGTCTCCGGCCTGTTTTTTGTCTCCGCCCGGACGCACGGGCGCTCTGACCCCCGTCGACGGACAAATCACCGCCGCGTGCCAGGGTGAATTGTCCGTTGGGCGGGGTTTCCCGAAAAAAAATCTCTTGACTCCCACCCCTGCGTAACGCCAGCATGGTTTCTATAACGTTGTAGAAACCCGAAATAACCAGCAGACAAGGACCCACCCTTTGGGAAACCCAGAAAACTCCACGGCCAAAATCACCATCGACCCCGCGTTCGTCGTGGGCCCTGTCAGGAGGAAGACGTTCGGCGCTTTCGTGGAGCACCTGGGCAGGTGTGTGTACACGGGCATCTTCGAACCCGGGCACCCCAAGGCCGACGACGACGGTTTCCGCACCGACGTCCTGGAACTCACCAAGGAACTCGGCGTCTCCACTGTCCGCTATCCGGGCGGCAACTTCGTCTCCGGCTACCGCTGGGAAGACGGGGTAGGGCCCAAGGAGGACCGCCCCACGCGCCTCGACCTCGCATGGCACTCAAGCGACCCCAATTTGGTGGGTGTGGACGAGTTCGCCAAATGGTCAGCGAAGGCCGGGGTGGAGCCCATGATGGCCGTCAACCTCGGCACAAGGGGAACCCAGGAAGCCCTTGACCTGTTGGAATACTCCAACATCAAGGGTGGGACGGCCCTGTCCGAACAGCGCAAGGCGAATGGCGCCGTCGAGCCTCACAACATCACCATGTGGTGCCTCGGGAATGAGATGGACGGCTTCTGGCAGATCGGCCACAAAAAGGCCGGCGAGTACGCACGGGTCGCGGCGGAGACTGCCCGGGCCATGCGGATGGTCAACCCGGCCCTGGAACTCGTGGCCTGCGGGAGTTCGGCGCCCACCATGCCCACGTTCGGCGAATGGGAGCGTGTGGTCCTCAATGAGACGTACGAGCTGGTGGATCTGATTTCCGCGCACCAGTACTTCGAGGACTTCGGGGACCTGCAGGAACACCTGTCTGCCGGGCACCGGATGGAGGCCTTTATCAAGGACCTGGTTTCACACATCGATCATGTGAAGTCGTCCACCAAGTCCGAAAAGCAGGTCAATATTTCCTTTGATGAGTGGAACGTCTGGCACATGTCGCGCGACGAATCCAAGGCACCCACAGGGGATGACTGGCCTGTGGCACCGGTGCTGCTCGAGGACCGCTACACCGTGGCGGACGCCGTGGTGGTGGGCGATCTCCTCATTACGCTGCTGCGGAACACGGACCGGGTGCATTCTGCCAGCCTGGCCCAGTTGGTCAACGTGATCGCACCGATCATGACCGAGCCGGGTGGCCGAGCCTGGAAGCAGACCACGTTCCACCCGTTCGCGCTTACCTCCCAGCATGCCTCGGGCACGGTGCTGAATCTGGCCGTCGAGTCCCCGCTGCTGGACAGTGAAAAGACGTCCGGTTTCACGTCACTGTCAGCTGTGGGGACCTATAACGCTGAAGCCAACGAGGCCGTGGTCTTCGCTGTGAACCGCTCGGCGACGGACGCGCTGACGCTGGATGCCGCCGTCGGAAGCCTCGGCGCAAACAGAGTCATCCAGGCCGTGACCTACACGAACAAGGACCCGTACTGGCAGGCAACGGCTGACGACTCGACGTCAGTCTTGCCGTCCGAAAACGTCAGTACAAAGCTCGACGGCGGTCGGCTCACCGCAGAGCTTCCGGCCGTGAGCTGGACCATGATCCGGTTGTCGCTGGGCTCCTAGGCGAATCCCCAGAGAGCTAGGCGATCTGCTGCGTGCCGTCGTGGAACATGGGGTACGCAGAAATTGGTGTCACAGTGGCTGACAGGGTCGGCTCCGGTGCTTGCGTTGAGGGCGCCGGGGCAGGCTGCTCACCGGTCACGATCTCCATGGAATCCATGTCCAGCAGGCGTCGGCTGCCGGTTTCGTCCTGGAGCCAAAAGAGGTCCGTGCCCGCTACGGTTTTGACCACGGTGCCCCGGTGATAGAGGCGGCCGTTGTGCCAAGCCTCAACGTATTCACCCGGCTTCAGCGCGTGTGGCTCGTCCTGGCTACCCGGCATGGTGCCGAATGCCTGCGCCAGGCTTGCCTGCGTCTTCAGTGCCTGAAATAGATCCCTGTTTGCAATGCTCATGTCTGCTCCCCTCAGCTGTATCCGTCCGTTGCCCCCAGCATTGCGCATCTATGTTGCAGGCGCGTTGCACGGGGATGAGCGGAATGTGACAGGTGACGGGGCACAGGCGCGGACACCTCGCTACATCTGCAACGATGTATGCCGAGCCGGAAATGAACCAGAAGGAGCCCTGCATGGCCGTGACCATGAACGACGTCGCACGCGCGGCAGGAGTGTCCTTGAAGACGGTCTCCAATGTCATCAACAACTACGAGTTCATCCGGCCCGCCACCAAGCAGCGGGTCCTTGATGCTATTGATGAGCTCGGGTACCAAACAAACCTGACGGCCCGAAGCCTCCGCTCCGGGAAGACCAACATGCTCGGGCTGGTGCTGGCCGACCTCTCCATCCCGTACTACGCCGAGCTGGCCTCGGACATCATGAAGGCCGCTTGGGCCCGCGGTTACCGGGTCTTGGTGGAGCAATCCGGCAACGAGGCAGAGCACGAGAAAGCTGCGCTTCAGGGCCAGTTCCGCAGCCTCACCGACGGCCTCCTGTTCATCCCACTGGCCTTGCAAGCCGAGCAGATCATCGCCTCCGCTGGCAAGAAACCGTTGGTCCTCCTGGGCGAATTCGTGCAGGACCCCCGGCTGGACATGGTCCTCATCCAAAACCAAGAGGCTGCCGCCGCCGTCACCACGCACCTGCTGGCGGGCGGCCGCCGTCGTATAGCCGTCCTGGGCGCGCACGACGGCGACGAAGCCGGCAGCAACGGCCTCCGCCTTCGCGGTTACCGGGCTGCGCTCGCTGCCGCCGGGGTGGAGCATGACCCGGCGCTGGTGGTCCCCTGCGATTGGAGGCGCGACGGCGGTGCTGACGCCACCGCGCGGTTGCTGGACAGCGGCGTGGAATTCGACGCCGTTTTCGGGCTCAACGATGCCCTCGCTTTAGGGGCGATGCACGAACTCCTGCTCCGTGGCCGGAAAGTCCCCGAGGAGATTGCCGTGGCTGGCTTCGATGACATTGACGAGTCGCGGTTCGCGTCGCCGTCGTTGACTACTGTGGCGCCGGGGCGGGCGGAAATTGCGGAGCGCGCCGTCGAACTCCTCATCCAGCGGATCGAAAGCAAAGATGCGCTGCGTGCCGTCCAGCAGCCGGCGGCGGCATTCGAAATGCGGGTCAGGCAGTCCGCTCCGTAGGGCGTCATTGTCCCGGCCGCTAGGGTTTTATGAATGAACGCTATTCCAGCCGCCCTCATCACCCCTGCCGTCATGATCGACCCCGATGTCCTGGACCGGAACATCGAACGGATGGCGGCGAGCATGCGCGGGCGCGGGCTGGGACTCCGTCCGCACGTGAAGACGCACAAGACGCTGGAAATTGCGCGCAAGCAGCTCGCCGCGGGAGCCGTTGGCATCACTGTGGCCACGATCGGGGAGGCCGAGGTCTTCGCTGCGGACGGCGTGAAGGACATCTTCATCGCTTACCCCCTCTGGGTTGAAGCGCCGCATGCGGAACGTCTTCGCGCGTTGACGGCCACGTGCCGCCTCGCCGTCGGCGTGGATTCGGCGGAAAGCGCGACGGCGATGGGCGGCCAACTTGGCGCGGATGCCGGCAGTATTGAGGTGCTGATCGAAGTGGACAGCGGGCACCACCGAAGCGGAGTCCTGCCGGACGAGGTGGTGGATGTTGCCAGGGCAGCCACGGCGGCGGGTTTGGCCGTGGCCGGTGTTTTCACCTTCCCGGGGCATAGCTACAAGCCCGGAATGCCCACAGGTGCTGCGGGTAACGAGAATGAAGCGCTGGGTCTTGCGGCAACGGCGCTGACTTCCGCTGGTTTCCACGTGAGGACCATCAGCGGGGGGTCCACGCCCACGGCCCTGATCACCGGCGAATCCGCAGCTACGGAACTGCGTCCTGGAGTTTACGTGTTCGGCGACGCCCAGCAACTGGAACTGGAGCGCTGCGGCTGGGATGACATCGCTCTGACGGTCGCGGCCACCGTGGTCAGCAGGCACGAAGCCCGTGGCGGGAACGTGCGCCGGGTTGTGGTGGACGCCGGCAGCAAGATCCTGGGCAGTGACCGCCCGGACTGGGCTACCGGGTACGGGCGGCTCCCCGAATTCCCTGAGGCTCGCGTCACGGCGTTGTCCGAGCACCACGCCACGGTTGCGTGGCCGGACTCCTCGGAACTGCCGCCCCTGGGCACACGGCTCCGAGTCATCCCCAACCATGTGTGCCTCACTATGAATCTGGTGGACGAGGTCACTGTGGTGCGCGGCGGGGCCGTGGTGGAGCAGTGGAGCGTTGCGGCTCGGGGCCGAAACAACTAAGCCGATTCTTGACCAGGACGAAGTGGAGGAATGGCACGATTTCCGGTGCCAGTGCAAATTTCCATGGCATGCGCTTCACTGGAATGACTCCTCCATCCCGCTCTTGAAGGACAGGCCTTGACGTACTCTGATCTGATTCCCTCCCTCCCCAAGCCCGAGCACCCCCGTCCCCAGCTGGTCCGTGACAAATGGCTGAACCTCAACGGCACCTGGGAATTTGAGATCGACGCCGGTGACTCCGGTTTGGAGCGCGGACTCACCACGCGTGAACTCAACAGCCGGATCCTGGTTCCGTTCGCACCGGAGTCCGCCCTTTCGGGGATTGAGCACGTAGATTTCATGGAAGCCGTCTGGTATCGGCGCACCGTGTCCATCCCTCAGGAGTGGGCCGGACAGAACGTCCTTTTGCATTTTGGCGCGGTGGATCACGACGCCACGGTGTGGGTAAACGGCGTGGAAGTAGCCCGTCACCGTGGTGGCTTCACGCCTTTCACGGCAGACCTCGGAGGAGTGGCAGAGCCCGGCACTGACGCAGTGGTTGTGGTTCGAGCCAGAGACTCACGGCACGAGATGCAGGCCCGGGGCAAGCAAGCCACTTGGTACAACAACACGCACTGCCAATACACGCGGACCACCGGAATTTGGCAGACCGTCTGGATGGAAGCGGTGCCTGAGATTCACATCAAACGCCTCCGCATGACGCCCAACCTTGCCGATTCCAGCATCACCCTGGAGGTGCCGGTCAGCCAGAACCGAAGTGGACATTCTGTCGCCGCCGTCCTCAGCGATGGCAGCGAGCTGCGTGTAGAAGCCACGGCCAAAGCCGACCTGGATCTCACGCCCTCCCTTCGACTGGAAATCCCTGCAGAATCACTGCGCGCTTGGTCCATCGAAGATCCTTTCCTCTATGACCTGGAGGTCAGTGTCCGCGACTCCTCCGGCAATGTGATTGATCAGGTCAGCAGCTACGCAGCGGTTCGATCGGTTGCCTTGGACGGCAAAGTGGTCCGCATCAACGGCAAAGCAGTCTTCCAACGGCTGATCCTGGATCAGGGCTACTGGCCGGAGTCCTTGATGACGTCGCCGGACGATGCTGCCCTCGTCAAGGACATTGAATTGTCCATGGCCGCAGGCTTCAATGGTGCCCGGCTGCACCAGAAGGTCTTTGAGGAACGCTTCCTCTATCACGCCGATCGCCTGGGTTACCTGGTGTGGGGCGAGTTCGGCGACTGGGGTGTCTCCGGTGGCGGAACGGTGGGTCACAATCAAAAGCCCACAGCGAGCTTCGTGGCGCAATGGCTGGAGGTGCTCAAGCGCGATTTAAACCACCCCTCCATCATTGGTTGGTGCCCTCTCAACGAGACCTACCAAGTGATGCACGATCGCCCCACGATACTTGATGACGTCACGGAAGCCATGTTCCTTGCCACCAAGCTCGCTGATCCTACCCGTCCGGTCATTGATGCCTCCGGTTACTCACATCGCATTCGGGAGACCGACATTTACGACTCGCACTCGTATGAACAGGATCCGGACCGGTTCCGCATGGAACAACAGGGCCTTGCGGACGGAAAGCCGTACATCAACCGCACGGCGGACGGCCAGGAGTATTCAGTGCCTTATGCAGGCCAGCCCTACTTCGTCTCCGAATTCGGCGGGATCTGGTGGAACGAACTTGAGGCCCGCCAGGCCGTGGACGGAAGCGACGTCGCCTCTTCATGGGGCTACGGCCAGCGCGTCAGCAGTGAGGAAGAGTTCTACACCCGATTCGATGGACTCTGTGCCGTATTGCTGGAGAACGAGGATATGTTCGGTTACTGCTACACGCAGCTGACGGATGTGTTCCAGGAGAAGAACGGCATCTTCAACTTCGACCGCAGCAATAAGTTCGATCTGGACAGGATCCGCGCCAGCCAGCTCCGGCCTGCCGCGATCGAAACCCGATGGGCGTAGGCTGCGTGGCACTCATGAAGCTGAGGATCTAACCTCGCAGCTATGCCGCAGCTATGCCCCGGCTGGAACACCCGCGAGCAGCGTGTGGAACTCCCGGTTGTGATAAACCAGTGGAGCTGAACCGGACGGGTTAGCCCGGATGTCCACAACTTTCGCTGCCAGCAGCACTGAGCCCCCCAGCGGTGCACGATGGATGATTTCGCACCGTAATGCCCAGATGGCCTCCTTGAGCAGGGGCTCTCCTGTGGGCAGGACCTCCCATTCCATGGTGTCCGTGAATCGCGGGGCGGATGGGTCCGCGAAGGCGCGGACGAGCTCCAGCTGATCGGCGCCCACCAGATGGACCACGATTGTTTGCGCGGCTGCGATGACGGAAGCTGATCGCCCGCCGGTCACAGAGAAAGCGAGTATCGCCGGATCCACGGCCACAGATGCCACCGATGATGCCGTCAGCCCCACTGCTCCCTCTGGTCCCGTTGCTGTGACAATCGAGACTCCTGCCGGATGGGCGCGGAACGCGGCCCTGAAAAGTTCGCCGACTGGTTCGGATGGCACGGGCTTGGGATGGGTCATTAACGCACTTTCATGGGGCTGGTGGGGATGGCGGCCTCTCAGACGCGCACCTCATTGATGCTAGAACCTCAACAATGGTTGAGGTCAATTCTTGAGATTTCGACCCCCGCCCGTGACGCCGTGGAAACGTAGCCGAAACTTCCGCTCCCTACGCTGAACACAATGTCCAAGTGCCCGGCGTCCCAGGAGTAACCATGCATCTTTTGCCCCGTGAGCAGGAGAAACTCATGATCGTGGTGGCCGCCGACCTCGCACGTCGTCGCCAAGGGAGGGGGCTCAAACTGAACTACCCCGAAGCTGTGGCGATCATCAGCTACGAGCTCATCGAAGGTGCCCGCGACGGCAAGTCAGTCGCCCAACTCATGAGCTACGGAAGCACCCTGTTGCGCCGCGAAGACGTGATGGAAGGCGTGCCTGAGATGATCCACGACGTCCAGATCGAAGCCACTTTTCCCGACGGCACCAAGCTGGTCACCGTCCACAACCCCATCCGTTAGGAGCCCCCATGATCCCCGGTGAATACAGGCTCCAGCCAGGTTCCGTCGTGTGTAACAGCGGCCGCCAGGCGATCGCCGTCGAGGTTGTGAACCGCGGCGACCGCCCCGTGCAGGTCGGTTCGCACTATCACTTTGCCGAGGCCAACAGGGCCCTGGAATTCGACCGCGAAGCCGCCTATGGCCGTCGGCTGGACATCCCCGCGGGTACTGCCGCACGGTTCGAGCCGGGGGACAGGAAGACGGTCCAACTGATCGAACTCGCGGGGACGCGCGAGGTGCACGGCCTCAGCAATGCAGTTAACGGAAAGCTCGACGGCGGAACTTCAGTAACCGGGGAACCCCGCCCGGGCGTCGCAGCGGAGAGGGACCACCAATGAGCTTCGAGATTCCCCGCAAGCAGTACGCCGAACTCTACGGCCCCACCACCGGCGACGCCATCCGTCTTGCCGACACAGAGCTGTTCCTGGAGATTGAGAAGGACTACACGGCTTACGGCGAAGAAGTGGTGTTCGGCGGCGGCAAAGTGATTCGCGACGGAATGGGTCAGAACGGCCAGCTCACGCGGGCTGAAGACATCCCGGACACCGTGATCACCAACGTGATCGTCCTGGACTACACGGGTATCTACAAAGCCGACGTCGCCCTCAAAGACGGCCACATCTTCAAAATCGGCAAGGCCGGCAACCCACAGATCGCCGACGGCGTGGACATCGTGATCGGTGCCAGCACGGAAATCATCGCGGGCGAACGGAAGATCCTCACAGCCGGCGGCATCGATACCCACATCCACTTCATCTCCCCGGAGCAGGTCCCCGCAGCCCTGTGCAACGGAATCACCACCATGGTGGGCGGCGGCACCGGCCCCGCCGAAGGAACCAAAGCCACCACCATCACCCCCGGCGCCTGGCACATCTCGCGCATGCTGCAGGCCGCCGAGGGGCTCCCTGTCAACATCGGCCTGTTCGGGAAGGGCCACGCATCCGCCGTCGAGCCCCTCGCGGAGCAGATCCGCGCCGGTGCCGTAGGACTCAAAGTCCACGAGGACTGGGGCTCCACCACGTCCTCCATTGACATGTCCCTGCGGGTGGCCGACGAATACGACGTCCAGGTAGCCATCCACACGGACACCCTCAACGAATGCGGCTTCGTGGAAGACACCATTCGCGCGATCGATGGACGGGTCATCCACACGTTCCATACCGAAGGCGCGGGCGGCGGGCACGCCCCGGACATCATCAAGATCGCCGGGCTGCCCAACGTGCTTCCTGCCTCCACCAACCCCACGCTGCCCTACACTAAAAACACCATCGAAGAGCACCTGGACATGCTCATGGTCTGCCACCACCTCAACCCGGACATCCCCGAAGACGTGGCCTTCGCCGACTCCCGCATCCGTGCCGAAACCATCGCCGCCGAAGACGTCCTGCACGACCTCGGAATCTTCGCCATCACATCCTCCGACTCCCAGGCCATGGGGCGTGTGGGTGAAGTCGTGACCCGGACGTGGCAAGTAGCCGACGCCATGAAAAGGCAGCGCGGCGTGCTGAAGGATCCCTCAGGTGCCCCGCACGGATCCGCCGAATCCGACAATTTCCGGCTCAAACGCTACGTGGCCAAATACACCATCAACGCTGCCATCGCGCAGGGCATGGCAGGCGTCATCGGGTCCGTGGAAGAGGGCAAATTCGCGGACCTCGTCCTCTGGGATCCCGCCTTCTTCGGCGTAAAACCCGAACTTGTCATCAAGGGCGGCCAGATTGCCTACGCCCTGATGGGCGACGCCAACGCGTCCATCCCCACACCCCAGCCCCGCACCATGCGGCCCATGTTCGCAACCTACGGCAAGGCCCTCCAGCAGACGTCCATCACGTTCCTGTCCCAGGCAGCCATTGACGCCGGAGTGCCGGAAGACCTCGGCCTCGAACGCATCATCAAACCCGTCTCCGGCATCCGCAACCTCACCAAAGCGGATCTGAAATACAACGGCGAAACCCCGGACATCGCCGTCGACCCCGAAACCTACAAGGTAACCGTCGACGGCGTCGAAGTCACCTCCCAGCCCTCCGACGTGCTGCCCATGGCCCAGCGCTACTTCCTCTTCTAGGACCCACATGATCATCGAGAAAATCCTCGGCAACCTGCACGACCAGCCCAGCGACTACGCCGGCCACCACAAAGAAAAAGTAGTGCTGCCCAGCGCCCTCCTCGTCAAACGCATCCAACGCGTCACCACCGATCACGGCAAAGAACTCGGCATCCGGCTCCCCAGCGGCACCGGGGACCTCCGAGACGGCGACATCCTTGCCGTCACTGACACCAACCTCATCGTCATCTCAGTACTGCCCACCGACGTCCTGGTGATCGGGCCACGGAGCATCCACGAAATGGGCGTCGTGGCACATTCGCTCGGCAACCGGCATTTGCAGGCACAGTTCTTCGACGCTGCGTCTGAATACGGGGCCGAAGTCATGGTGTGCCAGTACGACCACACGGTCGAAGACTATTTGAAGAGCGTCGGCGTCCCCTACGACAGGCAAGAGCGGGTCATGCCGGTGCCATTCCGCCATGCAGAGCATTCGCACTAGAGTCATGCGTCGCATCAGGTTGGGTGCGCGCGCTTGCGCTCCACTGGGAAGGGGGCCGTGCCCGCTTCGCGATGCCCGCCACGCCGCGGCCCCCTTCCCAGCTCCGCTCCAGCGCACAGACCGCACCGGCGGCGGTGCGGCTTGAGCCCGACATATCAGCTTGCTCTTCAACAGTTGACTGACTCAGCTTTGCCTACGGGGGCGTTTGCTCATTCTTTGGGGTTTGAGAGCTACATCCACCGTGAGTTGGTTCGTGATGAGATCACTTTTGGGAAGTGGTTGGGTGCTTTTGTGGGGCAGCAGTTGGTCTATTCCGATGGGTTGGCCGTTCGCTTTCTTTATGAGGGGGTGGATGTTGGCTTGTTGGATGGGGTGTTGTCTGCTCAGTTGTTGGCTCGGGAAGTGCGGGAGGCCTCGCTCAAAATGGGGGGACGGCTTCTGGAGATTGGTGGCGAGGTGTTCCCGTCGGCTGAGTTGGAAGAGTATAGGGGGCTTGTTCGGGCGGGGTTGGCCTCGGGGCATCAACCGTTGGCTTTTGGCGTCATTGCGCGGTCTTTGGGGGTTCCCTTTGAGGCGGCGTTGTCTGCCTATCTGTTTGCCACCGTGACTTCGCTGACCCAGAACGCCGTGCGTGCCATACCGCTCGGGCAGAACGCCGGGCAGCGGGTACTTCGGGACGCGCACGACGCCGTTGCTGCCGCCATCCACGATGTAGCACAGCTGTGCTGGGACGACTTTGGGGCCGTCAGCCCCGGCCTCGAAATTTCACAAATGCGGCACGAACGGCAACGTGCCCGCATGTTCATGAGCTAGCAAGTGCAAAGGACAGACAACATGACAGAACCCATCAAAATCGGCGTCGGCGGACCCGTCGGAGCAGGCAAAACCCAGCTCGTTGAACGCATCACCCGGCACATGAGCCGCGACATCTCTATGGCCGCCATCACCAACGACATCTACACCATCGAAGACGCCAAAATCCTCGCCGCCAACGGCATCCTCCCCGAAGACCGGATCATCGGCGTCGAAACCGGCGGCTGCCCCCACACCGCCATCCGCGAAGACACCTCCATGAACACCGCGGCCATCGAAGAACTAAAAACCCGGCATACTGACCTGCAAGTCATCTTCGTCGAATCCGGAGGCGACAACCTCTCCGCCACCTTCAGCCCAGAACTCGTCGACTTCTCCATCTACATCATCGACGTAGCCCAAGGCGAAAAAATCCCCCGCAAAGCCGGCCAAGGCATGATCAAATCCGACCTCTTCATCATCAACAAAACAGACCTGGCACCCCACGTAGGGGCAGACCTCGCCGTCATGGAGAGGGACTCCAAAGAGTTCCGCGGCAACAAGCCGTTCTGCTTTACCAACCTCAAAACGGACGAAGGCCTGGACGAGGTCCTCAACTGGATCCGCCGCGATGTCCTGATGCTCGACTTGGCGTCGTGATCGGGCTTTCCCGCTCGGCGGTCGGCGAAAGTCCGGCGGCTACACCGGGTGATAGGGGCCGTGCCCGCTTCGCGGTGCCCACCACGCCGCGGCCCCTATCACCCGGCTCCGCCGCCTCTACGGTTAACCCACCCGCGGGCAACGAGCCCGCCACGCCACCCCATATATTCGGCGCCGCAGCGATTCAGTCACCTTGCGTGGGTGACGTGTGAGCACGCACGTAGTGGTCCCGAGCATCGACTCCAGCCCTTGGGGGAACCTGGGGCCCGAATCCACGTTGGCCTTGGGCGAAGGGCCGGTGCGGGGGCGGTTGGAGCTTGGGGTTTCTGTGCGGGGCGGTAGGTCCGTTGCTTCGCGGCAGTTTCATGAGGGGGCTTTGAGGGTGCTCAGGCCGCATTACCTGGATCAGAGCGGGCAGGTTTGTTATGTCATGGTCAATCCCGGGGGTGCGTATCTTGGGGCCGATCTGTTTGTTATTGACGTGGAGGTTGAGGCGGGGGCTGAGCTGTTGCTGACCACGCAGTCGGCAACCAAGGTGTACAGGACTCCGGGCTCATTCGCTGAGCAGCGGATGACCATCAAAATGGGGGAGGGCTCGCGGCTGGAGTTGATGCCGGATCAGTTGATCGCGTACCGGGAGGCGAGCTACCGGCAGAATTCGCGCATCAGTCTCCACCCGACGTCGAGCCTAGTCATGGCTGAGGTCATCACACCGGGGTGGTCGCCGGACGGCGCGTCCTTCAAGTATGAGGAGGTGCGGCTGCGCAACGAGATCTGGATCGAGGACCTAAACGGTGGGAAGCTGTTGGCGCTGGACAACCTTCTGATCCGGCCACCCCTCAACGACGTCACCGGGATGGGGTTCATGGAAGGCTTCAGCCACCTGGGGTCTTTGGTGGTGGTGGACCCGCGGGTGGATCAAGCGCTCGCTGACGAGATGCACCACCTGATCCGTGATTTTGACGCGTACACCGGAGTTTCTTTGACCATGACTATTGCCGGGAGTACCGGGCTTGTGCTGCGATCGTTGTCGAACAGCACTGAGGAACTCAACACATTACTGGGTGTCTGCACCGGTGTTCTGAGGGAACGCTGGTTTGGGCAGGCGCCTTTGAACCTGAGGAAGTATTGATGACTGCGCTGACCGAGTTCGCCACCATGTACCGGGAGCGGGAGCAGTTGTCCCTGCGGACCCGGCTGCTGTTCACCTTCGGTGCCGTTGCCGCGTTGCATCTCGCCGCCGTCGTGCTGTTGCTTGTTGGTACAACCGGTGGCGCGCAGCCACTGGCGCTGGGGCTGGTGATCACCGCTTACATGGCCGGGATCAAGCACAGTTACGACTGGGACCACATCGCGGCGATCGACAACTCCACCCGCAAATTCGTGGCGCAGCACAAAGACCCCGTGAGTGTTGGTTTTGCCTTCAGCCTGGGCCACAGCTCCGTGGTGATCCTGGCCGGGCTGCTGGTGGTGGCGGGTGCCACGTTGATTGGGCAGTTCATGGAGGACGGCACCACGGGCAACAAAGTGCTGGGCCTGATCGGCAGCGGAGTGTCCGGCTTGTTCCTGCTGGCCATGGGCTTGTTCAACGGCTCGGCGTTCGTCCGCGCCACGAACGTTTACCGTCAGGTGCAGCGCGGCGGTGAAGTGCGTACCGAAGACCTTGAAGCGAAGGGCTTTGTGGCCCGGCTGCTGGCCAAACCGCTGTCCAAAGTGGAGCGGCCGCGGAACATCTACGTCATTGGTTTCCTGTTCGGGCTGGGGTTCGATACCGCCACCACCATCGGGCTGCTGGTCATCACCACGACGGCGTCACTCGCCGGGGTCTCGCCGCTCGCCTTGATGGCTCTGCCGCTCGCGTTCACGGCCGCCATGACCCTGTGCGATTCAGTCAACGGCGTGGCCATGATGAAAATGTACAGATCGGCCATCCACAACCCGAAGCGCAAGCTCGGCTTCAACGCCGTCATCACTGGCATTTCGGCCGTTTCGGCGTTGTTCATCGCCGTGATCACGCTCGGTGGTTTCGTGAATTCCGCCTTTGAACTCGAGGATCCGCTGACCACGTGGCTCGGCAGCATTGACCTTGGCGACGCGGGCCTGATCCTGGTGGGACTGTTCGTGATCGTCTGGGCCGTATCAGCGTGGCGTGGCCGGAGCGTGCGACTTAGTTAGGCTAGGAGACCGCCACTGCGTTGAAAAGCTCGTTGGTGTCCACCCCAAGGTCCGGGGTGTCCAGCACGTTGGTCAGGAACACCACGCAGCGGTCCTGCTCGGGGAGCATCCACCACTCAGTGCCTGACCAGCCCGGATGCCCATAAGTCCCCTGCGCGAACAGCTCGGACTCATTGGCGGGCATCTGGAATCCCAGCCCTGTGTGGCGGATGGGCTCGGGCCGGGTGGTGATGTGCGAAACCTCAGTGGTGCGGGGGCGACGCATGGCGGCAAGCGTGGCGGGCCGGACGGCTTTTCCGGAACCCCCCAGCAGCTCTGAACCCAGATTGAGCAGGTCGGCGGCCGTTCCAAAGAGCCCGGCTCCTGGATGCCTGTTTTTGTACATGGCCTGGATATCAAGGCCAGCTGCGTAGGCGCCGTGGACGGTGTGCGGGTTGGAGTCCGTGTTGAACGTGAGCCCGTGCGCCCCGGTATCGGCGGCCAACGCCAGGAGCTGGTTCTCGAACGGAACTCCGCCTGACCACTCGGCCATCGCCGCTGCACCCTCAAAGGCGATGTTGCAGTATTGCACCAGAGATCCGGCGTAAAAGGCTTGATCCGCGGCGGTGAGGGCTTCGCGGAGGGGAGTGCCGCCGTCGAGCGCCGGGTCTGAGATTCCGGATCGGTGGCTGAGTAGCTGCTCAAGCGTCACGGTATCGGTGCGGCCGGTGCCAAAGCCCGGCAGGGCGTCACCCAACGAGGCGCCAAGGAAAAGTTTCCCCAACTCAACTTGCCGCATGACCGTCAGGGCCGTGATCGGTTTGGTGACCGAGAACAGCGCAAAGTGATCATCGACTGCAGCATGCCGGCCGTCGTCGGAACCGAACGCCACAATGTCCTCAATGCCTTGGCTTGAGGCAATGCCCAGCACCGCGACCGGCACGCGTTTGAGCTCTACCTGCTTGCGGGCCCAGTCCGCTGCGGGTCCTATTTCCACCATTGCCTGTTCACGCCTTCGTTCGGGGTCCGGGGTTGCTGCATCGAATTTATCGTGGACGCCGGAAGAAACTTGCCACCCATGTAACCTTGGCAGCCCGGCCGGAAACTATACAAGTATCCTGCAGTTCAGGGCTCTAATTATCAGGGGGAACAATCGTGCTTTCAGAGCGCGAATTGGCGTTCATCGCCATTCACAAAGACAGCTACCCATCCGTGTTCAAGTTCGTCTGCCGACGTGTTGAATCCGCGGACGTAGCTGAGGAAATCGCGGCCGACGTTTTCCGCGTCGTATGGCAGAAGTGGAGCGATGACTCACACCCGGACCTTCCGTACCTCCTGACGGTTGCAAGGAACCTTGTGGGAAATGCGTACAGGAGCCGCGATAGGCGCCTGGCGTTGCAGGAAAAGCTGCGGACGACGGCGGTCCAGCGCTTTGGTGGCGACTCCGAGAATGTTGCTGTCCAGGACGCAATGGAAGCACTGCGGGAAAAGGACCGCGACATTTTGCAGATGGCCTACTGGGACGACCTGGGGATTGCCGACATCGCGAAAGTGCTGCAGTGCAGCGAATCGGCGGCAAAAGTCCGCCTTCACCGAGCCCGCACAGCTTTCCGGAAGCATCTGCCTGCAGGGGCCAACTCGACTACACAGAAGATGGGGGTCTGAAGACAATGGATCCGATCAAGAACCAGATATCAGCGATTGACCCGCTCACTATCGATCCCGTGGCGGAACCCAACGGCGAAGAAGCGCTGCACAAAATCCTTTCCGGCACCACCGTGTTCAGCGACAACAGCCCACTCGCGGCAGTGACGTCCCTGGAACAGCGCAGGCGCCGCAAGGCCCAGATTGCGGGCGGACTGTTGCTCGGCGCTGCTGCCGTGACTGCGGGGGTGCTGGTTGCCTCAAGCTTCGAGACAGTCAGTTCCAATCCCTTGCCCGCTGTGACACTCCAAAGCTCCACGCCCACGCCTACCGTAACCCCGACGCCCACGCCCACTGCGACGCCTTCGGCGACGCCGTCAGCGACGCCCACGGTGGCCGCGCCGGTGACCACCCCGCCCGCACCCACCACACCGCCAGCAGTGGCCTCGGCGCCAGTGGTGCCACCCGTGCAGGCACCCACCAGCCAGACCTATACCTTCCCGGACGGGCATTTGTCCTTCACCTATCCGGTCGGCTGGAGTATCCGGGCGGACCAAGGACCATTCGATCCTCCCGGGACTGCGGAAGCCTCGCGCATTGTGACTGTCTTTGATGCCGCTGGGGCAGAGGTAGCCCGTGTGTTCAATGGTAACTACGCGGATGGGACTGCTGGTTTGGTGGACCGAACCATTCTGGACCGGGCTGTAGTGCCGGGCGTTCGCGACAACTCGGGTGAGCTGGTGGAGTTCGGTTTCTCCTCTAACCAGTCTCAGTACATTCCCTACGAAGGGCCCCCCTACGAGGGAATGCCCTCACCCCGAACGGGACCTGCCGATGGACCTCCGACGTACATCATGGATGTACGGGTGTCCTCCGAGCTCAAGGCCGGAGTAAGTTCCTCCGGGACCAACCAGGTCCGCGTACCAAACGGCATCATGAGTGCTTACGCGGTGTTCGATCCCAGCAAGAACCCCGCCTTCGCAACCCCGGAGGCGGCCAAGGCCTGGATGGGCAGCACCCAATATGCCCAGCTGAAGGCGATGTTCCTGAGCCTGAGCTACAAGTAGCCCATCTGAGTAGCAGTTGAGGCCGTTTTGAGCGTTCAAAACGGCCTCAACTGCTATCTACTTGGGTTAGCGGACAGGTGGGTTAGCGGACAGTCACCAGGTGGCTGGCGGGGTCGTACCGGAAGGTGACCGGGCCGCCGTCGTGCTTCAATGCGATGTTGCTGCCGTTCGGGGCTCCGGCCAGGCCGTAGTTCTCAGCCCAGGAGCCGTTGATGGCGGCCTTGAACTCGTAGCTGCCGGCGGCCAGGTTGGGCACGGAGAGCTTCCAGAGTCCGTCAGCGGCGTCCAAGGACAACTGGGCCTGGGCGCAATCGGGCATCCAATCGCCAGCGCAACCGAGCTCGGAGTTCAGGCTTCCCGGCACGGAAACGGCTGCAGGCTGCTGGCCCGCGGTGACTGCGCTGATGAGATTGGTGGCGTGGTCGTACAGGAAGGTGACTGCGCCGCCTGTGTGCGTGAACGCCACGTTGGGGCCGTCGAGCTCACCGCCCGCGCCGTAGTTTTCGTCCCAGGTGCCGTTGAGCGCAGCCTTGAACTCGTACGTTCCCGCGGGAAGGTTGGGCACGCTCAGCTGCCACAGCCGATGCGTCGGCTCGTAGCTCATGAGCCCCTGTTCGCAACTGGGCTGCCAGTCCTCGGTGCAGCCCAACTCGGTGTTGAGGCTACCGGCCACGGTGACAGTTTCAGGTTGCGTCGGCTCACCCACTACACCGCTCTTCGGCTCGCTCGCCGACGTCTGCCCGCGGTTGTCCAACACCACCGCGCGGTACTCCACCGAGGCCCCCGGCTCCAGGGATGACACGTCATGGAACACCTGATAGGGGGCGTTGTCATCCGTGCCGATCGCCGTCCACTCACCACCTGCCGTGCGCGCTTGGAACGTGACCTCATAGAACGAGTTACCGTCGACGTCGGCCGTTACCTTCAGGCGGCTGGCGTCACCAGCTGCGGTGACCGGCTTCTTAAGCACGACGCCGGGCGCTGCCTTGGACTTGGCCAGTCGCCCCGATGCTTCATACACCACAGCGGAAAGCGGCGGTACGGTAACGGCCAGTGTGGCGTCCTGTCCGGTCTTGATGTTCTTGGCGGCGTCACCATAAACCAGCTTGAACGGCTGTTTCGCTTCATATGTGGGGATCGCCGCGGTCTGGGCTGTCTCGCTGTTGTTCACTGCCACGATGTACTCGCGCTGCTCTTTGGCATCAATGCGTGAGAACGCGTAGATGCCGGCGCCGTCGGCTGCGTAGCGGTTTTGCTGGGCACCGCTTCGGAGCGTGGGGTGTTCAGCTGCGAGGGCCGCGAGTTCACTGATTTTCTTGTACAGCGGGTGCTGGGTGTCGAAGTTGTCGGTGGCGTGCGTGGCGCTTGTCCCCAGGAGATCATCATCCAGATACTCCTGGACCTTGCTGGCGAACATGGTCTGCCGCGAGTCCTGGTCTCCGCCGGCCCCGGTGAAGCCTTGCTCGTCGCCGTAGTAGATCACGGGGTTGCCGCGCGAGAAGTACATCAGCTCATGGGCGAGCTCGTCACGTTCCACCAGTTCGGCGTCGGACGCGCCCGGGTTGTCTTGGGCGATGAAGGTGCCGATGCGGCCCATGTCGTGGTTACCCAGGAAGGTGGGCAATTGGTAGACGTTGGAGTCGGCGTCCGTGTACCAGTCATCCCCGTTGAAGAAGTCCGCCAAGCCGGTGGCTTTGCTGCTCTGGGACGCGAAGCTGCGGGCTGCGCCTTGGAACCCGAAATCCAGCACGGCCTGCATCTGGTTCCTGGTGGTGAATTTGGATGTGATGCTCTTGGAGGTATCGAAGACCTCGCCGAACATGAAGAACTCGTCCTTGCCCTGTTCCTTGGCGTAGCTGAGAACCTGGGGTCCGAACTGCTGCCAGAACTCGTCATTGACGTGCTTCATGGTGTCGATGCGGAAACCGTCGATCCCGAAGTCGCGGATCCAGGTTTTGTAGACGTCCATCATTCCGTTGACCACTTTGGGGTTCTCGGTGAAGAGGTCGTCCAGGCCGAAGAAGTCGCCATAAAGGGAGTCCTCGCCGGCAAAGTTGGTGTTGCCGCGGTTGTGATAGAGCGTGGGGTCGTTCAGCCAGGACGGAACCTTGACCTCTTTCTCCGCGTCCGGGACCACAGGTGTGTACGGGAAGGACGTGGCGGCATCCAGGGCCGGGAAGTCTTGCGTTCCCGCGTAGTCGCGGTCATCGAAGACCTCGCCCGCAGCGGTTCGGTAAGGCTCGGTTTCTTTGGAGATGTAGGGCGCCGAGGCGGTTTCCTGGTACTGGATGACGTCCGCGGTGTGGTTGGTGATGATGTCGAAGTACACCTTCATGCCACGGGCGTGGGCGGCGTCAATGAGCGTCTTCAGCTCGGCATTGGTGCCAAGGTGGGGGTCGATCTGCGTGAAGTCCGTGACCCAGTACCCGTGGTAACCGGCTGAACTGTTCGCCAGGGTGCCGTCGCCTTGCACCGCCTTGTTCTTGAAGCTTGGTGTGAGCCAGAGGGAGTTGGTGCCCAGCCCCTGGATGTAGTCCAACTGGTCTTGGAGACCCTTCAAGTCCCCGCCGTTGAAGAACCCCTTACGGCTGGGATCGAAGCCGGACACCATCGGATCGGAACCCAGCCCGCCGTCGTCGTTGGCGGCTGTACCGTTGTTGAAGCGGTCGGCCATGACGAAGTAGAAGTTCTGATCGCTGATACCGCCGCGGATGGAGTGCTGGGCGGCGGGATCGGGCGTGGGGACGGGAGCGGCGCCTGCGGGGAGGACGGCCGAGGCGGTGAGTACCGCCGTCGTCATGAGGACGGCGGCGATCCGGTTCAGTGGTGGGCGCTGGGGGCAGTCGTTGGATCTATAGCTGCGAGATAGCAAGTGATGAAACCTTCCGCTAAGCGACAGTGCTGTGGCATATAGGTGTTGTGGGACAAGTCACAACTGTAAGCGCTTCCGTATGCTTAATCCACGAGTTCCGGGTATTTCGAATTGTGAAGGATCTCGCCAAAACTCTCTTTCTGGAAGCGTTTGCATGCGCTCTACCCGAAAGCGTGCGGGATTTTCACTGTGCCTTTGCATGGCCACATTCCAAAACGCTATGCATCCGTCCATAACCAAGCCCGTGTGACTTGCATAGGGTTGAAGAGATCTGCTTCACAAAACACCCCCGATCTATCCCCAAGGATGAGTTTCAACGATGAAGAGCATCGCCCTCCTGCGCGAACGAGCCACCCGCGTCATGCCTACCGGTTCCCACTGCCCGGCGTCGGGTCTCTGGAGCCCGGACTCCGATCCGGATGCCGTCCAGGTTTTCGCGGAAGGCCACATCCTCCCGGCCCACCAGGGTGTACCCACCGTCTGGCGGCGCCGCACCGCCGCTGAAGCGTCGGCATGACCAGCACCATCCTGAACAGGCCCGCCGACTACCGCCACGTGCCGGCGGCCGAGTGGACTGAGCTCGCCGCGGGCGATCCCGTATGGATCTACGACGTCGCGTGGGGCGCCGGGACCGGCCGCGTGGACGATGTTTCCAAGCACCAGGAACTGCTCTGGGTCATCCTCGAACCGACCGGCCGCAGGCTCATCTGTGGAACGGACGACGTCGAGGTCTGGACAGCCTGAAAAGACCCGCCGAGATGGCACAACATGACAATGTCTGAGCGGATGATTGTCATCAAGTGCCATCTCGGCGTCAGTTAACCGGCGGGGACCAGAACGCTGGGAGAGCCCGTCTCCACACGGCTCACGGGACCGTCCGGCAGTCCGGTTGCCGGGTCCAGCCTGAAGCTCACGACGTCGTCCGAGCCTTCGTTGGCGACGTACAGCCAGCCTTCGCGGACCAAGTGGTGGCGCGGCCACTCACCGCCGCACGGTACCTCCCCGACGGGCTCCAGTTCAGCCCCGCCGTTGGATACCTTCACCACGCAAATGGAGTTGGACCCGCGAACGCCCACATACGCGAAACGGCCGTCGGGAGACAACGCGATCTCCGCTCCGGCGTCGCCTTCTTTGGCACCCGTGGCGCTCGCCGTAACTATGGTTGCCAGCCTGTAAGTACCGTCCGGTTCCATCTGAAGTGCTGCCACTTCCACTGAATATTCGGTGTCCACCACAACGGTTCCGCTGTGATGGCGGGCCATGTGCCGTGGCCCGGAACCCTTGGGCAGGATCACCTGATGATCCAACTGCAGGCCTTCGCCCGGCGCGTACCGCCACACCCTCACCAGGTCATGTCCCAGGTCCGTGGTCATCACACGGCCGTCCGGCAGCATCAGGCTTGAGTGCGCGCGGCTGGGTCGCTCCCCGTCCGGAGTCGTTGCAGAGTGGGGATCGACGGCGGCTGCCGCGTTGGTGCGCGAGGTGATGGCGCCGTCGTCGTCCAGTTCGTAAAGGATGACCTGACCGTCGCCCCAGCACGTTGCCACAATGAAACGTCCCTGTGGATCAGCCGCCACGTGGCACGTTGCTTCACCGGCGGGCCAAGGATCGCCGAATGCCTCCAACTCAGCGTCGCCGGTCCGGCGATAAGCCCGCACGGTCTTACCTTCCTCGGCGACGGCGTAGACCGCCGGGAGCGTCGGATGCAGTGCAAGGAATGATGGTGAGTTGGCGGGGGACCGCCAGGCCAAGGGACGTCAGCTGGCCATTGTCATCAGCCGAAAGTGCGGCGATGCCCTCGCCCTTGCCATTCCTGTCGGCAGTGTACGAACCAACCCAGATCAGTGTTTCCTGGCTAACCATGGTCAGTGCCCCTGCACGTCGGAGTCCACG
The DNA here is from genome assembly GCF_011605365.1 of Paenarthrobacter sp. MSM-2-10-13. Lineage (NCBI taxonomy): Bacteria > Bacillati > Actinomycetota > Actinomycetes > Micrococcales > Micrococcaceae > Paenarthrobacter > Paenarthrobacter sp. MSM-2-10-13. The sequence continues at coordinate 68,885 of NZ_JAAOXO010000002.1, forward strand.
CCGGCGTCCGGACCGGCGTCGAGGGTTTGAAGCCTGGTGAGGTCATCGGGGTCCAGTTCGAAGTCGAAAACGTCCAGGTTCTCCCTCATGCGCTGCGGATTGGAGGTCTTGGGGATGGCCACCAAGCCCTGCTGGACATGCCAGCGGAGCACCACCTGGCCAGGTGTTTTACCGTACTTCTCGCCGATGCCGGCCAGCACGGGAGCATTCAAAAGATCGCTGCTGGCACCCAGTGGGCTGTAGGACTCAGTGATGATGCCATGTGACTGGTTGAAAGCCCGTGCAGCCGTTCGAGGAATGGAGGGGCTGACCTGGATCTGATTGACCGCGGGCACCACATCCGTTTCGCGCAACAGCTGATCCAGGTGGGCCGGCTTGAAGTTGGAGACACCGATTGATCTCACTTTGCCCGAGCTCTGCAGCTCCTCAAAGGTCTTCCAGGTGGACACGAACTCACCGCGGCGGGGGAGCGGCCAGTGGATCAAAAGGAGGTCTACATACTCCAGGCCCAAGCGTTCCAAGCAGCCGTCCAGCCCGGCAATGGCCTTTCCGGAACCCTGGAATTCACCATCTAATTTTGTGGTGATGAAGAGTTCTTCGCGACTCACCCCACAGGCACGGATGCCGTTGCCCACGCCCTTCTCATTGCCGTACTTCTTTGCGGTGTCCACGTGCCGGTAGCCGTGCGACACCGCCTCCACCACGGCATCGGCAACCTGGGCATCATTCAACGGCCACGTGCCAAGGCCCAGTTGGGGGATCTTGTGGCCGTCGTTGAGTTCAATGAGCGGGGCAGATGTCATGCGCGCACATTCCTTTCGTAAAGCCGATCGCATAGCTCCATATAGTCCTCGTGAACCACCTGCAGCTCAGGATGCTGATCATGCCATGACACGATCTCGCGCGCACCGTCCGCGAACGGAATCGTGGCCCGGTAATCAGGGACAAGGGCTTTGATTTTGGAGTTGTCGAACACCACGGAATGCGAGCGGTCACCCAACAGATTGGGGCCGAGCTCGGGACTGTGGGCTGCAATGGTGTCCGAAGAAACGTGGAACAGCTCCGGTTCGTCCACCCCGGCCGCCCGCGCAAACAGGCGGTAAATCTGGTTCCACGGCAGGAACTCGTCCGAGGTAATGGTGTAGCTCTCGCCCACAGCTTGGGGCCGCCCCAGGAGGCCAACAAAGGCCTTGGCGAAATCCCGGCTGTGAGTCAGCGTCCAGAGCGACGTGCCATCACCGTGCACCATGATGGGCATCCCCGCACGCATGCGATGGATGTCGGTCCAACCGCCCACCATCGCGATCTTGGTCCGGTCATAGGTGTGGGAGGGCCGGACCACGGTCAACGGGAAGTCCAGCTCACGGTAGGCCTCGTACAACACCTCCTCGCAGGCGATCTTGTCCCGCGAATACTGCCAGAACGGGTTCTTCAGTGGCGTCGATTCCCGGATGGGCAGTGTTGTGGGCGGCTTCTGGTACGCCGAAGCAGAACTGATGAAGACGTACTGTCCGGTCCGCCCACGGAACAATTCCACACCGGCCCGCGCCTGATCCGGGGTGTAAGAGATAAAGTCCGCAACGGCGTCGAACTCCCTTACCTGAAGTACCTCACGCACAGCGGCGGCATCCCGGACATCCGCGTGGAGCACTTCCGCCCCGTCGGGGACCGGCCGCCCGGCTGACCGTCCCCTGTTGAGGATGGTCAGCCGGTGGCCCAGTGCGACGGCGCGTTCAGCCGCCGCCGCACTGATGACTCCCGTGCCGCCGATGAACAGGATGCTCCGTGGCGAGACGGTGTCTGCCGCAGGCAGCAGGCTGCTTGCGGGATCGCTCACCAGGCGTAATCTTCGGGGGCGGGGCGGTGGCCCGGGAAGATGTCATCCAGCCGCTTGAGGGCGTCCTCGTTCAAGGAGACGTCCAGGGCACGGATGGCCGCATCCAGCTGCTCCTGGGTACGCGGTCCAACGATCGGAGCCGTGACCGCAGGCTGGTGGAGAAGCCAAGCCAACGCAACATCTCCGGGTGCGTGGCCCAGATCGTCCGCGAAATCCTCGTACTGGCGGATTTGCTCCTCGTGCTTCTTGAGGGTCTCCAATGCCCGGCCCTCAGCGCGGCGAACACCCTGCTCTTCCTTTTTCAGCACGCCACCCAACAGCCCGCCCTGAAGTGGAGACCAAGGAATCAGGCCCAGGCCATAGTTCTGCGCAGCCGGAATGACCTCAAGCTCCACTTCGCGCCGGAACAGGTTGTAAATGGACTGCTCACTGACCAGCCCGGTGTAGTTCCGCCGGCGCGCCGCTTCCTGCGCCTGGGCGATGTGCCAGCCGGCAAAGTTGCTGCTGCCAGAGTAGAGGATCTTGCCCTGCTGGACGCCCACCTCGATTGCCTGCCAAATCTCGTCCCACGGAGTATCGCGATCAATGTGGTGGAACTGGTAGATGTCGATGTAGTCCGTCTGCAGCCGCTTAAGGCTCGCATCCAGTGCCCGGCGGATATTGAGTGCCGACAACTTGGACTCGTTGGGCCGGTCCGTCATGGTGCCGTACAACTTGGTGGCTAGGACCGTACGCTCGCGGCGCTCGCCGCCCTTGGCGAACCAGCGGCCGATGATTTCCTCTGTCCAGCCGCGGTGCTCGGTGCCGCCGTACACGTTGGCGGTGTCAAAGAAATTGATGCCCGAGTCCAGTGCGGAATCCATGATGGCGTGTGCCGTTGCCTCCTCCGTCTGCGGACCGAAGTTCATGGTGCCCAGGCAAAGACGGGAAACTTTCAGGCCGGAACGGCCCAGGTGGGTGTACTGCATGTGGTTGAGTCCTTTGCTTTGTTCGTGGGGCTTTAGAGCTGGGTGAAAGCTGCGACGGCGGGATCGGAGCCGATGCGCGCGCCCGCCTCCAGTGCCGTAATAGCTGCCAGCTCCGATTCGGTGAGAGTGAGATCGGCTGCGCCGAAGTTCTCACGCATCCGCTTGGAGTCCGCGGACTTGGGAATCACGATGGTCCCCTGGGCGAGGTGCCAGGCCAGGATCACCTGTGCAGGAGTAGTGCCGTGGGCGGCGGCTACCAGCGCCACTTGCTCCGCGTTCAGGTCCTTGCCTTGGCCCAACGGGCTGTATGCCTCCACGGCGATGCCCAGGTCGCGGCACTTGGTGGCGAGTTCGGCCTGCTGGAACGTTGGGTGGACTTCGATCTGGTTGACGGCCGGGACCACCTCTGCCTCCTTGAGCAGTGCGTCCACGTGGTCGGGAAGGAAGTTGGAAATGCCGATGGCCCGGATCTGCTTGTCCTGATGCAGCTTCTCCATCTCCTTCCACGCCTGCGTGTAGAGGCCCTGCGAAGGGACAGGCCAGTGGATCAGGTACAGGTCAATGACCTCAAGGCCCAAGGCGTCGCGGCTGCGTTGGAAGGCGTCATATGCCTCGCCCTGCTCGCCGTTGCGGAGCTTGGTGGTGATGAAAAGTTCCTCCCGGGGAATGCCGGAGGCGGCAACAGCAGCACCTACTCCGGCCTCGTTGCGGTACGCGGCTGCGGTGTCGATGTGGCGGTAGCCGGCTTCCAGGGCGTCTTCCACTACCTTCTGCGTTTCTCCTGCAGGTACTTGGAAGACGCCGAATCCAAGCTGGGGAATGGTGACGCCGTTGTTCAATGTCAGCTCTGGCATGACGGTCTCCTTCGACGGAACGATTACGGTGGTGACACTCCAGAAAGCGTTTTCGGAGGCTCTGTACCGAGCCTATTCACTTTTGGGGTCAGAGTCAGCAACCCAGCGTGATCCTGTTTTTCCTAGGTCTGGTAGTCCTACCCACAATGGTGGTCTTTCACACGCCTCGAACGGCAGAATGGACGGATGGGTCAAAGCGCCGAGTTCGGTAAGTTCCTCAAAGTCATGCGTGCCCGCCTCTCGCCCGAGGACGCCGGAGCGCAGGAGAACAGTGGTGCCCGCAGGGTGCCCGGACTCCGACGTGAGGAAGTGGCCCGGCTTTCCGGAGTGAGCACCGACTACTACACACGTCTGGAGCAGGGCCGCAACATCCACCCGTCCAAAGCGGTCCTCGACTCGGTGGCCCGGGCACTTCGACTGGACGCGGGGGAGCATGCGCACATGATGGACCTGCTGGAGCACTGCGCCAGTTCCGCAGGCAACCCAGGCCCGGTTCAAAAGGTGAGGCCCGCACTCCGGCAGTTGCTGGACGCCGTGGGAGACGTACCAGCCATGGTGTTGGGGCGGCGGGCGGACGTGCTGGCCGGAAACCGGATTGCTTACCTGCTCTTCACCGACTTTCCGTCACTTCCGGCTCCGGAACGGAATTTGACGCGCTGGATCATCCTGGATCCCGCGGCGGGGCAGCTGTTCAGGGATTGGAAGACCGTGGCTGCTGAAGCTGTGGGTGCCCTGCGCATGGATGTGGGCCGCCACCCCAACGATCCCCAAACCAACCAACTGGTGGGAGAGCTCGCCGTGCACAGCGAGCATTTCCGGCAATGGTGGGCCGGGCACAGGGTGGCCTCCAGATCCGCAGGCACTGTGCGGTTGCACCACCCGATCGTGGGCGACCTCGAACTGAACTTTGAGACGCTGAGTCTCCCGGACGACCCCGACCAGATGCTGAGGATCTATTCCGCGAAGGCCGGCTCGCCGTCGTCGGACGCTTTAACGCTTCTCAGCTTGGGTGACGTAGGCACCGAGCCCGTCAACGCACCCGAACCCGCACGCCGAGACGGCAGTTAATGACAACCTGGAACTGTCATTAACTGCCGTCCCGTGGAGAAGGTGATCAGCGCCTAGGCTGTTCAGCGCTCCAGGCGGAAACCGAGCTTGATGGTGACCTGCCAGTCGGCCACTGCGCCGTCTTCAAGGTGGCCGCGGATTTCCTTGACCTCAAACCAGTCCAGGTTCCGCAGGGTCTGGGAGGCTGTTGCGATGCCATTCTTGATCGCGTCGTCAACGCCTTCGGTGGAAGTTCCTACAATTTCGGAAACGCTATATGTGTGGCCAGCCATGGTGCTCCTCATCAACGTCATACGAATCTTTGGAAATTTCAGGCCCGCCAGGCAGGCCGTTCATGCAGACTAGCCCACGGATCACCGTGCGGCCAGAGGTGGTGCAGGCTTAGCTTTCGCGCCAGTCGTTGCTGGTGATGTGCGAGCCTGCCTGCGGTCCCATCTGCAGCATTCCGCCATCCACTGGCCACGAAGCGCCATTGACATAGCTGGAGGCCGGTGAGGCGAGGAACGCGATGACGGCGGCGACTTCTCGGGCATCTCCGGGCCGGCCCAACGGGACTCCCGGCCGTTCCTTTTGCCTCGGATCCTCGTCTTCCTGGCCCGTCATGGGAGTCGCGATTTCGCCGGGTGCCACGTTGTTGGCGGTGATGCCGTACTGGGCGAGTTCCAATGCCATGGTCTTAATCAGGCCGCCCAGGCCATGCTTGGACGCGTCATAAGCCGAAGCCCCAACTCTCGGCTGGAACTCATGGACGCTGGTGACCGCGATGATGCGCCCACCTCGGCCGGCTTTCACCATGCGCTTTGCTGCCGTCTGCATGGCCACGAAAGCGCCGTTGAGGTTGGTATCCAACGTGGACATCCACGTGTCGTAGTCCAACTCCAGGAACTTGGTGCCGTCCCCGGTTCCGGAGTTGTTGACGAAGACGTCCACGCCGCCAAGTTCCTCAGCCAGACTGTCAATTGCTGCGGCCGTTCCACGGGCATCCCTGGTGTCCAGTTGGTGCACCACTGCTTTCTGGCCCAGACCGCGGACCTCCTCCGCAGTTTCCTCAGCGCCCTGTTGGTCCGAGTGCCAAGTGATCCCCACATCCATGCCCGCCTTGGCCAACGCCACCGCGGTGGCCTTTCCTATGCCGGAATCCGATCCTGTGACGATGGCGGTCTGCGGGGAAAACGGTTCGTCGCTCATGGCGTTGCCTTTCGGTCGGGTAGTCGTTCCGATGATTTATCCCTACCCCGTGATTCCGGCCGTAAACACTCCCGGCGCGAAAGGGTCATCCCGGTGCAGGGAGATCGAGTGTAGATTTCTTGCAGCAGCACCCAGCAAATCCCCACAACCAGGAGTACTCATGTCAGAAGTTATTGTGGTCGGCGTTGACAACAGCGAGACGGCCAAGCGCGCAGCAGTGGCAGCAGCGAAGCTCGCCACGGCACTCGGCGCCGAGCTGCATGTGATCAGCGGCTTCTCCGATGACCGCATCGAAGAATTCGGCAGCGGCAGCGACCGCATCACCGTTTCCTCGGCCGACTCCGCGGAATACGTTGCCCGCAAGGTCTCCGAAGAGCTGGACGTCCCTGCCGGCAACATCAAGTACTTCGCAGCCCGCGGCACTCCGGCCAACGCCCTGATCAACTACGCCGAGACCAACAACGCCTCGCTGATCGTGGTGGGCAACAAGCGCATGAAGGGCCTGGGCCGCGTCCTGGGCAGCATCGCCAACAGCGTGGCGCACGGTGCTCCCTGCGACGTGTACATCGTGAACACCGACGTCGAGGCGTAGCCACCCATGTAGGTAGCAGCAGAGCGCGTTCTCAGAGCTCAAAACGCGCACTGCTGCTACTTAGTTGGACGTGCCGTTCAGCACCACCACGTTGGAACGGCTCACTCCGCTGCCCCTGACCAGCAGGACATGCCCGGGCTGAGGGGTGTCGGACGTGACGGTGAGGTCCCGCAGGGCGGAACCGTCCGCAGCCACCAGCAAGGTAACGCCTTCGCTGTTGCTCAGGACCACATCCTCCGCATTTCCCGTTGCCCCGGCCAGGGTGATGTTCCGGAGGTCACCCCAGATAACCGAGGGCTCGTGGTAAATTCCCGGTTGCAGTAGCACCGTGACAGCTCGTGGGTTATTCGCAGGGATTGCGCCAACGGCCGCCCGGATGCTGGCAAAATCGCCCGTTCCGTCCAACGCCACGGTGATGACGTCCCGAAGCGCCGGCTCGGTCCCGCCCAACGGTCCTCCGAAGGCACGTACCCGCGCCGGAACGGCCTTGGTGGGCGTCAGGTCATAGGAGTAGGGGACGTCGAACGCCATGCCCCGTTCCTGGCCGGTGTTCCCGGTGCACTCCTCGAATACGTTATGACGGGCCACCAGCGCACCGCCGGGCCCCTGGTGGTGAAGCGGGTCCCGGACATCCCGGAAGTAGTTTCCTTCCACCAGCAGCAAGGCAGCGTTCCGCCCGAGCATGCCGTAGCTGGAGATGTTCTCCAGATAGTTGTTGTAGACATGCGAGGCTGCCGTATTGTCCAGGCTGGCGTTGCGCTGGTGCGTGTTCCGGATCCAGTTGTGATGCAGCGTCACCCGGGTGACCACGTTCTGCGTCCAGCCCTCTCCGAGGGCCTTGTTGTGGTCTGAAAAGACGTTCCAGGACAGCGTGACGTTGTCGCAGTCCTTGCGGATATCCACCAGGCCGTCGCCCAGCCGGGTGAAATGCATGTGGTCCACCCAGACGTGTGTGCTGGTGTCCACCTGGATCCCGTCCCTGTCATTGTCAGGCCGTTTCCCCACAAAGTCCCCGGGGATGTAGGAGTCCCGGACCGTGAAGTTTCTGAACACGACGTTGGCGACATTGACCAGTTTGAAACCCGCATTGACTACTGCGGCCCCTGCGCCTGCGCCGAGGAAGGACTTGTTGGAGGTCACTGTCAGTTTCTCGTACTCCGCGAACACCAGTTCGCCGTGCAGGATCACCACCAGCGGCTCGGCACTTTTCGCGAAAGCCCGGAGTTGTTCCGAGGTTCTGGCGTGGACCAGCGTGCCGCCCGCACCACCAGTAGTGCCGTCGCGGCCGTGGGTTGCGACGCCGGCGAAACCCTCGGGTGCCGACGTCCAGGAACCTCCGCTCCCGCGGTTCACCGGCAACCTGGCTTCGCCCCAACCGTGGGGATCGACGCCGGATGGGGCACCATCAGTGGCCGGCGCCGCCACTGCTGGGCTGAAGAGGCCGGTGGAGGCCAGAGTGCCAGCTGCGAGTCCAGCGGTTAGGAGGGTCCGGCGTCGAATGTTCGGTTTCTGTGCGTCCGCCATCTCAAGCGCCTGCCGCCGGGGTCCAGTCACCGAGGAACCTGTCCTTCGTGAATTTCAGGGCCTCTTCCGGAGTGAGTTGGGGGTGGAACTCGTTGATGTATGCACCCGGCCCGGTGTTGTTGAACTCAGCAAAGCGCCCCTCGGTCCAAGCATGCCCACTCATGTCTGACCAGCCCTGCTTAGCGATGTGACTGCCCAGGTTCGAGTCCCGGATGACGGCCATGGGGTGCGCGTTGGGGTCGCTGCTGGCAAACCAAGGGCGTCCCAAGCTGACGGTCCCGGGTGCGGCGTCCGAAGTGAGGGTGCTGTCCACGATCAGGAAGCCGTAAGGGTTGGAGTCCTTGGTGCTGGGTGCCACGATGTAACCGTTGTTCGTGTCGCTGCCGCGGTCCAGCGAATGGATGGTGCAGCCTTCAAACACTGCGGTGCCCCGGCCGTAAAGGAAGTCCACGTCACCTTCTATGTAGCAGTTTTTCAGGTAGGTGCGGGCAGTGGCGTCACGGCCGGTGGTGTCAGCGAGGTAGGTATCCTGGTTGCCGAGGAACCTGGTGTTGTCGAAGGTGACCTTGTCTGCCACCGTCCGCACCGCGAGGGCCTGGCTACCGCCGTGAACGGCCTCGTCATAAGCGTTTTCCACTGTGAGGTTCCGGACCGTGGTGTGTTCGGCCAGGACGTTGAGGGTGGCACTTCCGGCCGCACCCCAGGTTCCGCCGAAGAACTTTGCTCCGTTTGCAGGGGTGTCGTAGGAAATGACGACGTCGGCCGGGTTGGCTGTTGCTCCTTGCAGCGTCACGTTGGGCCGGTCGGCCCAGACATTCACCGCTTCCCGGTAGAAGCCGGGCTCGATGGTGATGGTCCGGGGTTGTGTGTTGCCCACAGGAATCGAACCGATGGCCGCCTGTACGCTGCCGAAATCGCCGGTGCCGTCCAGCGCGACCGTGACCTCCGTCGTCGTGCTGGGTGCTTTATTTTCGCGGGGTCCGGCACTGCCGGTGACCAGTTCGGGAACCCTGGAGGAGTCGTCCTTGGCGTATGAATAGAACTGCGTGGGGTCGAACGCGATGCCCACGTTATCCTTGCGGCCGCGGGTGGAATCAAAAACGTTGTCACGGTTGACGATTTCCGTGGCAGGGTCCTTGGCCACCACGGGATCGGCAACCGAGGTGAAGTAGTTGCCCTCCAGGACCACCTTGGCGGCGTTGCGGCCCATCATTCCGTACTGGCCAATGTCCTGCAGGTAGTTGTTGTAAACGTGCGCAGCCGCTGTATTGTCCAGGCTGAAGTTCCGCTGGACAGTGTTGCGGATCCAGTTGTGATGGATGGTCATTTTGGTGACCGCGTTGCTGGTCCAGCCAACGCCCAGGGCCTTGTTGTTGTCCGCGAACACGTTCCACGAGTAGGTCAGGTAGTCCGAGTCTTTGCGGGTATCGATCATGCCGTCGCCCATGCGCTCGAACTTCATGTGGTCCACCCAGACATGGTGTGAGGTGTCGAGTTGGATCCCGTCACGATCGTTGTCCGGGCGTTTGCCGTCCCAGTCGCCGGGAATGTAGGAATCGCGCACTGTGAAGTTCCTGAAGATCACGTTGGACACGTTGATGAGCTTGAAGCCGGCATTGACCAGCTCCACGCCCGCGCCCGTACCGATGAAGCTCTTGTTCGATGCGACCGGAATCTTGACGTAATCCTGGGCCATGATGCTGCCCTTGAGGAAGATCACCAGCGGCTCCTCGGCAGCGGCATAGGCTGTGAGTTCCTCCAGCGAGGACACGCTCGCGTGCCTCCCCGCCTGGCCTCCGGTGGTGCCGTCCAGGCCGTTGCCGGGAAGGGACGCGAAACCGTCCGGACGTTGCTTCCACAGGGCCGCCGGTGCCGCCGGTGATTCTGTGCCGCTGTGGATGGGCTCCGCCCTGGCAGGCACAGCGGTAAAGCTTCCAAGAATGACGACGGCGGTGGCCGCGCCGAGCAGGCGTCGCAGGCGCATGCAAAACTCCTTTGTCTTGTCTTGTTGGTGTTGCTCTGGGGGAGGGGCCTACTTAAGGCCGGTGGTGGCAATTCCGTTGATGAGGTACTTCTGCCCTGCAATGAAGAAACCGATGATGGGGGCGATGGACACCACTGACATGGCGAACATGGGGCCCCACATGCTTTGTCCTTCCGAGTCCATGAAGGCGCGAAGGGCCAAGGGAACGGTGTAGAGGTCCTGGTTCTGGATGTAGAGCAGCGGACCAAAGAACTCGTTCCATGTGGAGATGAACGTGAAAATAGCCGTGGTGGCCATGGCCGGCACGCAGAGGGGCAGAATGACGCGGATGAAAGTTCGGAACGGGCCGCAGCCGTCAATCTGGGCGGCATCGTCCAATTCCTTGGGAAGAGACTTCATGAACTGCACCATGAGGAAGATAAAGAAGGCATTGGTGGCCATGAAGTTGGGGACGATCAGCGGCAGGTAGGTGTCCAGCCAGCCGAGCTGGGAGAAGATGATGTACTGCGGAACCAGAAGAACGTGGCCCGGCAGCATGAGTGTTCCCAGCATGAGGGCGAAGAACAGCTTCCGCCCGGTGAACTCCATCCGCGCGAAGGCGTAAGCGGCCAGTGCGCAGGAGAAGATGTTGCCGACGATGGAGAAAATCACCACGATCATGGAGTTGATCAGGTAGACGTGGAACGGCTGGTCCAGCGCGGTCCAGCCCTGGGCGTAGTTGGAGAAGTCCCAGTTTTCGGGCCAGAGACCCAGCTGCCTAAAAATATCGTTGCTGGGCTTCATCGAGCTGGAGATCAGCCACATCAACGGATAGAGCATCACCAGCCCCACCAGGCAGAGAATCAGATGCCGTGAGAAGCGGGAAACCGGGGTTCCCGTCAGGGCGTCTTCGGGTTGATCCTGCTTGGCCAGCTTGCGCTTGAGAGGTAAATCAAGGAGTGCCATGGGGTTGCCTTAATTGTCGTAGAAGACCCAGAACTTGGATGCGATGAAATTGATGGCCGTGAAAATCGCGATGATCATCAACAGCAGCCAGGCCATGGCCGAGGCATACCCCATCTCGAACTCGGTGAAGCCCTTCTGGTACAGGTAAAGGTTGTAAAACAGCGTGGAATCCGCTGGGCCTCCGGTACCCCCGCTCATCACATAGCCCTGGGTGAACGTCTGAAACGAGCCGATGAGCTGCATGATGAGGTTGAAGAAAATAATGGGGCTGATGAGTGGCAAAGTGATGCTGCGGAACTGCCGCCACTTGGAGGCGCCATCAATCGAGGCAGCCTCGTAGTACATCCCGGGGACCTGCCGCAGGCCGGCAAGGAAGATCACCATGGGGGAGCCGAAGGTCCAAACATTCAGCACAATGAGGGTGCTCAGCGAGAACTGGGGGTCGGTCACCCACGCCGGGCCCTGGATTCCGAATAATCCCAGGAACCCGTTGACGATTCCGTCGTTACCGAAGATGTAACGCCACAGCATCACGATTGCGACGCTCCCTCCCAAGAGGGAGGGCAGGTAGTACACGGAGCGGTAGATCGAAAGTCCTTGAAGGCCCCGGTTCAGCACCAAGGCGACCAGCAAAGCAACAGCGAGGGATATGGGCACCGACACGAAGGTGTAGATGAACGTGACCTTCAGCGACTGAATGAGCCTGGGGTCCTCGAACATCGCCTGGAAGTTCGCCAGCCCCACAAAGTTGGGCTCGGTAAAGAGGTTGTAATCCGTGAAGGCGAGGTACAGCGAGGCAAAGAATGGGATGACGGTAAAAAGCATCCCCAGAAACCAGGGAAGCAGGAAAAGATACCCGGAGCGCTGCTTCCTACGTCGGGATGGGCGGATGCGCTGCTTACCGCCCGCTGCGGCTGCGGCCGGGGCGGCGCCAGATGGTTGTTTGATCAGAACCGACATAGCGCCACGACCCCCTCGTGAATAGCTCCGGGCTTACTTGTTGATTGCTGCATTGCTCTTCTCCATGAAGGTCTTCGCGGCATCGGCGGGACTGACGCGCCCGAACTCCACTTCAGTGGTGAGCTGTTTGAGAGTGTCGGCTACAACAGTTGCGCCCTTGGGATACACGTAGGCAGGTGGCAGATCGTCTTCCTGAATGGAGGCCATCATGTCCACAAACGTCTTATCGTCAGCGCTCAGCTTGGGCGTGATGGCGTCCGCCACCTCAGGGTTGATGGGGACACCGCGCTGCGTGAGGACTTCGGCGGCACCTTCAGCGTCGTTCGTCAGGAAGTCCACCAGCTTGGCGGCCTCCTTGGGATGCTTGGACTTGGCAGCGATGGACCACAGCATGGTGGGATCTGCGGAGTAACCGCGGCGCTCGCCCGTGGTTTCACCTGGAATGCGGAGCAAGACCACTTCGCCCTCCACGGCCTCGTTGTAACCGCGGAAGTTGTTGATGGGGATGATCTGCGAAGCCACCGTGCCCTTCGCGAGGTAGGACTGCGCCGGCGAGCCGCCAATTTGCTCGAAGAATCCTGCGGGCGGATAGCCGCCGGCTTTGCGGAGGTCCACGCTGTACTGGAACCAGTCCTCGATGGTCTTCTCGCTGACGCCGAGCTTGTTGTCCTTGGTGTAGAAATCCTCGCCGCGTTGGCGCGCGAGCATGATGGGTCCTGTTTCCGTGGCGACGTCGTAGCCAGCTCCGTAGACTTTTCCGCCGGTTTTCTGCGTGACTTCGGTGGCGAACTTGGCGTAGTCCTCCCAGCTCCAGGTTTTGTCGTCCGGGATGGTGACGCCGGCCTGGTCCGTGATGGTCTTGTTGACCACCATGCCGATGGTGGTTACTCCGGTGGCGAGACCGTAGAGCTTGCCGTCAACCTCGCCGCGACTCAGCGTGGTTTCCGGAACCTTGTCCAGGTTCAGCTCGGGGAAGGACTTGAGGTCGGCGAGGGTGCCGCGCTGGGCGTACTCCAAGAGGCTGCGGTTGGCCATCGCCAGGACGTCAGGCGGGTTGCCGCCTGCGAATCGGGTGGCCAGTTTGTCTGCGTAAGGGGCACTGTCCTGGTATTCGGTTTTAACGGTGATTCCCGGGTTCTTCTTTTCGAAGATCCGCAGTGCAGCTTCCGTCATCTTGGCCCGGTTGGCATCGCCCCAGAAGACGAAGTTCAGTTCCACGTTGCCGCCGCTTCCGGAGGAGGTTGCGCCACCTCCTCCGCAGGCGCTCAGGGCCAACCCGGCCGCGACCACCGCGGCGCCCAGGACCAGCCTGCGCGGGATAGGAGTGCTTGCTGTCTTCTTCATTGAATGACGCCTTTCTGGTGCCCGATCTTCGGGCGTGGATACAAACTCGCTGAATATTTGGACGGAAACTTTCCGGTGTACGGGCGTGGGAAGCATTGCTTAGACCATCACAGCGACCCAAGAGTGAGGTGAAAATTACTGAGTAAACGATTTCTAGCAACGAATGGCTGTGACTGTCAACACATCACAACTCAATATCGGAAAATAGTTCAAAGAAACTTTCATAAGTAGTTGCCGAACTCTTTCTGGTCTGTTTATGCTGATTCCCACGCAGCGGAACCCATCACAAGGAGGTCGAATGGGAAGCTTCCAACTCAACGGCGCAACCGTGCTGGAGATGAACACCGGCGGCGATCTGGCAACCGTGCTGTCTCCCAGGCCGTACCTCCACCCTGTACGGACTCTGGCCGGAGTGGCGGTGACGGAAGCTGGTCCAGTTGATCACCCGCACCACCTCGGTCTGTCGCTCTCTTTCTCGGACCTGAACGGAACCAACTTCTGGGGTGGATCCACATTCACCGAAAATGGCCCGGCAATCCTTCCCAACCACGGACGTCAAGTGCTCGCGGAATGGCTGTCCCTGGAGGGGCTGGGGAAGGGGACGGTGGTGTGGCTGGACAAGAGCGGAGACCCGTTGGCTGTGGAGGGGCGGAGCTACCGATACCAAGAGCACCCTGCCGCAAACACGTGGAGCCTTGCGTTCGAATCCCTGCTTCAGCCTGCCGGTGACGTGGAGCAGTTGTCCGTGTCGTCGTCTGCCGTTAAAGGGCGTAGCGGCGCTGGCTACGGCGGCATATTCTGGCGCTTCCCGTCGGGTGATGTCCCGGCCAAAGTGCTGTGTTCAGGAGGAACAGGGACGGGCATAGCCCATGGATCACTTTCCCCTTGGCTCGCGATGGAAACCCGGCATGAGGGCCAAAACGTCAGTGTCATCCTCGCTCAAGACACCTCCGCGTTGCGCCCTTGGTTTGTGCGCACTGACGGCTATGTAGGCGCGGGTCCGGCCGTCGCGTGGGACCACCCGGCAACAGTGGACCGGGGCAATCCGCTCAAGCTCAGTCTCCACGCAGTGGTCCACGACGGCTCCCTAACCAGCCCCCAGCATGTCGAGGAACTCCTTCTCCACCACTTCAGCAGCTCACCCGACAGGACACCATGACAACCCGACACCGCACCCCCGTCTACAACAACCCCATCCTCAACGGTGACTGGCCGGATCCTGACGCGGTACAGGTTGACGGCACCTATTACCTCGTCGCCTCCAGCTTCAACAGGGTTCCCGGCCTGCCGGTATTGCGGTCGCGGAACCTGGTGGACTGGGAGCACGCCGGGCATGCGCTCCGGGAGCTCCCACAATCCAGCCACTATTCGCTGGTGAGGCACGGAAGTGGCGTGTGGGCTCCGGCGCTGCGTCACCATGATGGCAAGTTCTGGATCTTCTATCCGGATCCGGACCACGGCATTTTCGTGCTCAGCGCAGAGAAGGCGGAAGGACCGTGGAGCGCACCCCATCTCCTCTATCCCGGACGTGGACTCATCGACCCCTGCCCCCTGTGGGATGACGACGGCAGCGCATACTTGGTCCACGGTTGGGCCAAGAGCCGCATCGGAGTCAAGAACCGGCTCACTGTGCACCGGATGAGCCCGGACGCCTCCCGGCTCCTGGACCATGGAACCCACGTCATCAACGGCGAAGACCTGCCGGGCTTCTCAACCCTGGAGGGGCCCAAGTTCTATCAGCGCGACGGCTGGTACTGGATTTTCGCGCCGGCGGGAGGCGTTGCTACAGGATGGCAGTCGGTTTTCCGCTCGCGGTCGCCGTTCGGACCTTACGAGGAACGGCGCGTCCTGGAGCAGGGCGATTCGCCCGTGAATGGCCCGCATCAAGGCGCCTGGGTCACTACTCCTGAGGGCGAAGACTGGTTCCTGCACTTCCAGGACCGGGGGCCGTACGGACGCGTGGTTCACCTCCAGCCCATGGGCTGGGGTGAAGACGGCTGGCCGTGGATGGGCAAAACAGCGGACGACGGCGGACCGGGAACCCCGGTTTCGAGCCACCCCTACCCGCGCGGTACTTCGCCCGAAAACTGTGCACCACCCGCCGGTGACAACTTCACGTCCCCCGGCCTGGGCCCGCAGTGGCACTGGCAGGCCAACCCCCGGGACGAATGGCTGTCCACCTGTGGAGGAGGACATCTGGTACTCCGTCCGCAAGCCAACGATCCCATCAATCTCCGCGAGCTCCCTAACGTCTTGGGCCAGATCCTCCCCGGCGAACCGTCCACATTCACCACCACCCTGGAACTGGACGATGTGGCTCCAGGTACCCGGGCCGGCGTCGTGGTTCTGGGTCAGCGGTACGCCTGGCTGGGGATCGTACGCACCCCGGACGGCTACGTCCTGGGTAGCGGAACCGGCAGCGAAGGTCCGCACGAGCAGCCGATAGGGCGCGCCGTGGCCCTTCCGGGGCCGCGTATTGAGCTGCAGATCCGCATAGATGAAACTCCGCAGGCCACGTTTGCCTGGCGGGTGGGTCCCACGGATCCGTGGCAGATTCCCATCTGGGATTTCGATGTTGTTGAGGGCCGCTGGATCGGCGCTGAGCTGGGGATTTTCGCGGCGTCGCCCTTGGGCTCGCGTCAACGCGGGAGTGTTATCGTTGGTCCCGTGCGGGTGGACACTGCGCCGGTCCGCCGGGCGGCCGCCCAGCGCGTTGCCGCCCCCGTATCCCCATGAGTTCAAGGACCGCCCCATTGACCGCCACTCCGCGCCCCAAGATCGCAGACGTGGCTGCCGCCGCCGGCGTCTCCGTCCCCACTGTTTCCAAGGTGTTGAACGGCCGCTCCCACGTCTCCGAGGCAACGCGCGCCCGTGTTCAGCAGGCCTTGGAGGACCTTGATTACACCAAGCGGCAGTCGCCCACCGAACCCGGATTGCTGCAATTGGTGGTGAACAACTTTGATTCTCCATGGGTCCTGGAAACCATGGAGGGAGTGGAAGCTGCTGCTGCGCGGCTCGGCTACACCGTGGCCTACACGCGGGCCGTAAATGCTACTGCCGGGAACTGGCAGAAATTGCGTGAGCCCTCCGGCAACCGGCTCGACGGCGTGATGCTGTTGGCTCCACGGCAGGGATCACCACTGGTAGAGCTGGCGCGTACGCTGAACATCCCCGCTGTTGCCATAGACCCTGAAGGTTCCCAAGGCCTGCAGATTCCCAGCGTCAGCCCGGCCTCGTTCTCCGGAGCGCTGCGGGCGGTGTCCCATCTTCTGGAACTTGGGCATGAGCGCATCGGCATCATTACCGGCCGCGTCCACAGCCCGGGTCATGGGCGTGCCCGCTACGCAGCCTACGCGGCCGCCCTTCATGAAGCCGGGCTGCCGGTACTTCCCGAGTTCGTGCGCGACGGCGATTTCAGTATCGAGTCCGGGCTTCGGCTTGGCGGAGAACTTCTGGACCTGCCGGAGCGACCCACGGCAATTTTCACGGGAAGCGACCTGCAGGCCTTGGGCGTCATGAACGCGGCGGCCCAGCGATCGCTGAAAATCCCTGGCGACCTCAGCGTTGTGGGCTTTGACGACATCGCCCAGTCAGCACTCACGTCACCGCCCCTCACTACTGTCAGGCAACCCCTCGCCCAGCTCGCGTCGATGGCCGTGGGCATGCTCACGGAGCAGATCGAACAGGGAAGTAGTTCCTCGGCTGCCTTGGAAGTCGCCACGGAGCTGGTGGTGCGGGGAAGCACCGCCCCACCCATGTAGGTAGCAGCGGAGCGCGTTTTGAGCCCTCAAAACGCGCACTGCTGCTTCTCAGTTGGATGAGGCGGGGCTTAGTGGCCCTGGAAGGCCTCGGCCAGCCACCACGATCCGCCGTCGGATGCTATCTTTGCGTCGATCACCAGGGGCCGGTCCTGGGTCCCGGCTTCGTAGACGGCAATCCACGGGCGAATCGCTTCCAGATCCGCCACGGTCCGCACCGTCACGCCTTCCGCCCCGAATCCACGGGCAATCGAGGCGATGTCCGTATCCGGGAACACCACGCTGGCGAGCTCGGCCTCTGTGTGCCCCGAAGCGAAGTGGTGGACCTCGGCTCCATAGGCGGCGTCGTTGTAGACGATGCACACCAGCGGCAGCTTCAGTCGCGTGGCGGTCTCCAGCTCGCTGATTCCCATGAGGAATCCGCCATCACCCGCGCCGAGAACGGGCAGGCGGTGCGGTTGGGCGAGGGCAGCGCCGATCGCCGAATACAGGCCCAGCCCGATTGCCTGGAATGCTTGGGTGAAGCAGAATCCGAACTCGTCCGGCACGGCAAGGTATTGGCTGGGGTAGCCCATGAAGTTGCCCGAATCCACTGCCACGATCCTCTCGGCAGGGAGCAGGGTGTCGAGTTCGCGGGTGAGGACGCGGGGATCGATGGACGTCGCAGTGGAAACATCCGCAGTGGAAACGTCCCGCCACCGCGAGCCCTGCTTGATGGCCAGTGCGTTAGCCTCGGTGCGGTACTTTTCCGCAGGTTCGGGCTGAACCGAGCGCAATGCCACCAACGCATCCCCAGCCGTCAGCGCCGAATCGCCCAAGACGCCCAGCGAGATGGGCCGGTTGGCGCCGAGCGCGGCATCTTCGACGTCGATCTGCACTACTTTGGTGCCAGCGGAAATCAGCCGTCCGTGCCGCATGGTCCACATGTTCAGCGCACAGCCCCACCCCACGATCAGGTCCGCGCCGCTGATGAACTCCGCCGTGGCAGGCGAGGAAAACCCGCCGGAAATGCCCAGGTTGTGGGGATCGCCGTTGAACAGTCCGCTCGCCACGGCCGAGGTCGCCACCAGCGCTCCGGCATGGCGCGCCAGCTCCAGGATCTGGTCCCTGGCACCGCGCCCGCCCCGCCCGGCAACGAACACCGGGCGTTCCGCTGCGGCGATCAGGGCCACCAACTGCTCAACGGCGGCAGCGTCCGGGCGCACCTTCAAGGGTTCAGGCGCGACGACGGCACTCACCTCGTCCGCGGCGCTGGCATTTTGCACGTCCAACGGCAGACTGAGGACCACGGTGCGGCGTTCATTCACTGCCGTCCGAAAAGCCCGCATGGTGTCTGCGACAGCTGTGGCGGGGGAGTGGATGCGCTCGGCCACGGCTCCTACGCTGCGGGCCAGGGCGTCCTGGTCGATCTTGAAGTTGGAGCGGATGGCAGCGGCCTGGGTGTCGGCGGTCAGCACGATCATCGGCGTCCGACTCTTGGCTGCCTCCCCGATCCCGGTGATGGCGTTGCTCAGTCCGCAGCCCTGATGGGTAGTGACCACACCCACCTTGCCGGACATCCGGGAATAGGCGTCGGCCATGGTGGCGGCACCGCCCTCGTGGCGGGCCGCCGTGAACGGAATGCCTTCCGCCATGAGCGTGCCGGTGACATCGAAGTTACCGGAGCCCACCACGCCGAAAACATGTCCGACGCCGAGCTTCGCCAGCGTCCTGCCCACCAGGGTGGAGACCCTTACTTCCGCGCTCATGCTCGCTCCACCGTGCCCTTTTCCACCAGTGCGTACACACGGCTGGGGCTACCCGTGCCGCCCACGATCGGCAACGGAGCAACCACCAACGTGGCACCGGTGACAGGAAGTCGATCCACATTCCGCAGCGAGGTGACGCCATACTTGTCAGCGCCGAGCAGGAACGAATGAACCGGGAACATCGGATCCAGGCCACCTGCCTGGCCGGCGTCGATGCCCACGGTTTCCACGCCAAAACCACTGATCGAGGCGTTACCGGCAAGCCACTTGGCACCCGCGGCGGAGACTCCGGGAGTGTGGGGTCCGGCGTCGTCCGCGTTGACGAAAGCCGCAGCGTCAGCGCCTCGAGCCGCCCAGCCCGTCCGGAAGATGACCCAACAGTTCTCCGGGAACGCGCCGTGCTCTTGCTGCCACTGTTCAAAGTGCTCCGGTTCCAGAAGGAAGTCCGGATCCGCGGCAGCTTCAGCGGTCTTGTCGATCACCACCAGCGGCCCCACCAAGCGGTGTGGTTCAATCTGGTCCACGGATTTGCCGTCCTTGCCCGTGATCCAGTGGACCGGTGCATCCAGGTGCGTGCCCGCGTGTTCGCCCACTGTGACGTCGTTCCACGCCCAAGCCGGGCCGGCGTCGTCGAAATTACTCACCGGTGAAACCGACAAGCCCACGGTGTTCGCGAACGGCTGCGGCAGGTTCAGGATGGGGGTCTCGGAACTGAGCGGCGTGGTGAGATCGATGATTTCCACGGAACCACTCGAGAGGGCTGCAGTGAGCCCGGCCAGAACAGACATTGTTCTCCTATCGCTTGCTTGGTTTAAGTGCTGCTTGAAGGCGGGAAAGTGGTGAGGGTAGTGCGGTCAGCTTTTGGGCTACCAAGTGTCCGGAACCGCCGGAAAGTCCGGGGCCGGGATGGGTCGACGCGCCGATGTGCCAGAGACCTTCGACGGCGGTTTGGTGTCCTGCCGCTGCGGGGAAGGGCCGCCAGAGCAGGTTTTGGAAGAGTTCCGCGGAGCCGCCGTAGGGGTCGCCGTTGACGGCATTGGGATTGGCTGCGGCCAGATCCGTCGGTGCCAAAACCTCCGAGGCCAGGACGGTTGCCCTGGTTCCCGGGGCGAAGTGCTCCAACCGGGCCAGGACCCGTTCCAGATAGCCGTGCTTCAGCTCGTCAGTCCAGCCGCCCGCAACGTCCAGTTGGCCGGCTGCGTCACCTACGGGCGTGAACGGGACTTCCTGGAGCTGCAACCACAACGTGGCTTTGCCCTCCGGAGCCCGCGACGGATCGAGGACGCACTGTTGGCCCACCACCACGGTAGGTTCGTTGGGCAGCAGACCCGCTTCAGCCTGGGCACAGGCGATTCCGGTGCTGTCAGAGCCATTGCTGATATGAACCAGAGGGACGGTGTTGAGCCTGGGATCGAGCCATTCCACAGGCTTGTCCACAGCAAGGTGGATCTGCATGGCACCGCGGCCGTTCTGGTAGCGTTCGGCGGCCTGGGCCGTACCAGCGGGTGGTTGCCGGAGGAGCCGGGTGTAGAGGGCTTGGGGCGAAACGTTCGCGAGCACCGTGCCGGCTGAAACCACGCCTTGGGATGTGCGGACGCCGGTGACGGCATCTTTGCCGGAAACCTCGGAGCCCACCAGGATTTCCTCGGCCTCCGCGCCCAGCATGATCCTCACCCCGTTGTCGCGCAGCAACGACTCGAACGCACCCACAAACCGCGAAGCACCGCCCGTAACCACGGGGAGCCCAAAGCTGTGCATGCTCATGGCCATTACTGGCAGCATGACGCCGCCTGTGGCTTGGTCCGGGCCGAGCCCTGCGTGCAGAAGCCAGGGTGACCACAGCTGGTCCGCTTCCCAGCCATCAAAACGGCTGCGGACATAGTTTCGTCCGCTCATCACGGAATCGCGGACGAAGGCTTCCGTCCCTTGGAAGCGCCCGCGTCGTAAGGCCCCCAAAGCAATCTTTGCCACTTCCCCAAAAGACCGAAGCTCTGCTCCGAAAGCCCCGAACACCGTTCCTGCGTTGCGGCCCAGATCATCAAACATTGCCAGATACGCAGCTTGGTCGCCGGGTTCCTTGAACGCAGCAGCTGTGGTGGCCGGGTCCCGCTCCGCGATGACCACGCGGTGGGCTCCGGTGGCCGGGTCCGCGGCAACGCTCGCTGTCACCGGGCCGGAGGTGTTGGAATACTCCAGGCCCCTGGCGTGCAGCTCCTTGCCCAGCGCCCCGTAGGCACCGCCGGACACGAACAACGGGTGCCAGGAGGAGAAGGAGTCGTGGATGAAGCCCGGAAGGGTCCGCTCGGCGGAATGGATGAAGCCACCAAGACGGTCAGAGCGCTCGATGATGCACACGCGCTTCCCGGCCAAGGCCAATTCTGCCGCCGCCACCAAGGAGTTGATGCCTGAACCGATGATCGCTACGTCAACTGAATCGTCCATAACCGCACCTTTCATAAGGGTGTGCCTAGAAATCCGGATGGCTGGCCGTGGCGTGATACTTGCCGCCGTGGAACACCAGGGGAGCACCGCCGTCGTGCTTGTAGCTTTCCACTTCACCCACGTAGATGACGTGGTCACCGGCGTCATGTCGCGAAACGGTGCGGCACTGGAAGGTTGCCACAGCGCCGTTCAGCAGCGGAACCCCAGCGATTCCTTCGGTGGTTTCCGCGCCCACGAACTTGTCCGTGGCAGGTGTTGCGAACTGCCGGGACAGGACGTGCTGGTCACTAGCCAGGATGTTGATGGCAAAGTGCGTTGCGTCCTCGAAATCACCCAGGCTGGGCGCCCGTTTGCTGGGGCACCAGAGCACCAGCGGCGGCTCCATTGACACTGAGGTGAAGGAATTGGCGGTCATGCCTACTTTTCGGCCGTCCGCCGCCACAGTGGTCACCACGGTGACGCCCGTGGCGTACTGACCTAGGGCGCTGCGGAAATCACGGACATCGAACACCGACGTGTCCTCTTCTTTCCTGGCCTGCATGAAGTCCGCGGCAGCTGCGGAGTCGAACCACCAGGGATACGACGTCCGGGGGTCATCAAAACCGCTCACGATGCTTGCTGCCAGTGCCGGATGGTCAGCGGCTTCACGGAGGAGCGTCTTCTGGTGATCACGCCGCGGCTTCAGGAGATCGTTGGTCCATTCCACGGCCCATTGCCCCCAGCCGCGCCAGAATTCGTCGAACGTCCGCTCCATCCATGGGCGGTCAAAAGGTTGCTGGCCGCGGCGAACAATCGCGTCAAGGTAGTACTTGGCAGCCAGGGTCGCGTTGTTGGAGCCCTGCCCGGTGAGGGGATCATTGAGGACCACGGCGTCGCCCAGCCCGAACACCAACGTGCCGTTGCCGAGCTCCCCGACGGCGGACCTCACCGTGGGCGTGATGCGTCCCAGGAGTGTGGCGCCGTCGTCAGTCAGTTCTGCCGTGGCGAAGTTTTCGGCCTCGTGCGGGAAATGCTCGCGCAGGATTTCCAGCGAACGCTCGAGCTGCTCTTCGGGGGTCCCGACGTCGGTCCAGCGGTCCATGGGGCCGCCCACCACGCCCTCGAACACCATCATGCGGCACGGGCCGGAGACGGTCAGGCCGGGGAAGGTAAAGAATTCGCCGACGCCGGGTGCCATGGACATGCGGATGGCGTCGCCCCCGCCGTCGGTACCTGTGGCGGACGAGCCGGCGGAAGCACCGCCGTCGGACGTGACGTAGTTCAGCGCCAGAACCCTTTGCGGCCGGTCGAAGGGCGATTTTGCCTTGTCCCGCGGGAAGATCTGGCCGATTTCGCCCTTGCCGGTGCTGACAATGACCAGTTCGTAGTCATGGGCGAGTTCTTCGAGCATCCTCGGGGTGACCTTCTCAATGCGGAAGTCGCCACCGGCTGCAACGAACGTCTCGATCCAGAGGGCACTCTTGATGCGCTGGTCAATGGACCGGGCGGGACCGTCCAGGGGTGCTTCCCACTCGATGGGTTCATCAGCATCCACGCGTAGCCGGATGGAGGTGATGCCAGGGACGGATCCGGATTCGTAGAATTCGGTGAGCGCCGTTCCCATGTGGGCTTCGGCGTCGAGGGCGGTTGAGAACATGCACTGGCTGGACATGACCTTGCCGGTGCGGATCTGGGCTGCGGACCGGTCGGACAGGAGCGTTACCGCGTAGCCGTCCCGTTGCAGGCCCAATGCCAGCTGGGCGCCGGATTCGCCGGCCCCTACGATTGCTATTTTTCGCATGGTTGAGTCCTTATTAGCAGGGTTGTGCTACGAAACTTTGGCGGCGGAAAGGTCTGCGAGGTAGCTCGCGGCTTTGTCCGGGTACATGAACCAATCCTGGAATTCCGGCGGATGGTTGAAGCCGTTGGCGAAGCGGTGCGCGATGTCCGGTTCGCTGTTCGCAGCACCCAGCAGCTCCAGGACATGCGGCGGAGGCGGGGCCAGGAGGGCATTTGTCCAGTGTGCAACGTGCTGCGCGTAATCCCAATAGCGCTCGAAGGTTGCCTGCATGAAGCTCGCATCGTAGGCGCCATTGCCGTGCCGGGTGATGCTGTCCAGATACGACGCCGCGCACTTGCTCGCGTTGTTGGAGCCCTGCCCGGTGATGGGATCGTTCAACACCACGACGTCGGCCAGGCCCAGTACCTGCCTGCCGCTAGGCAGTGTGGCAATCGGGTGGCGGACGGTGGGGGCAAACCGGCCTTGAAGGACGCCGTTGGGATCGGTCAGTTCCACATTCGTGGCACGCTCGGCTTCCCACGGCAGGAACTTCGAGAGGATGTTCTTGGAGTTCTCCAGGTGTTCCTCCGGGCTGAGCCCCTTCCACGTGTCCATCGGGCCGCCGGGTACGCCTTCGAAGACCATGATTTCGCAAGGACCGGTGGTGGTCAGTGCGGGGAACACGAAGTACTCGCCCACGCCCGGAATGAGGTTGAACGAGACCGCCGAGTACTCTTCGCGGGGTTTCAGGCCCGTCACATAGGTCAAGGCCAGGGCGCGCTGCGGGGCATCGTAGGTGCTGCGTTCGGCGTCGCGGGTGAACAGTTGGGCTATCTCACCCTTGCCGGCCGCCACGATCACCAGGTCCGAGGTCTGCGTGTACTTTTCCAGCTCAGCCACACCGGCATCTTCGAAGACCAGCTCGCCGCCGCGGGCTGTGAATTCTTCCATGAACTTGGGGAACTTCACCCGCTGATCGATGGACTTGGCGTGGTTGTCCAGTCGTGAGGCCCAGCTGATCGCCTTCTCACCCGGCAGCTCGGGGTGGGGGATGGTGAAGGAGATGCCGTCCACGGTGGGAGCATCGGGCCAGAAGTCCAGGCCGAGGGCCCGCTCGTTCTCAAGTGCGTTGTGGAAGATGCATTGGCTGGAGGCTACTTTGCCGCCAGCAATTTCCTCGGACGTGCGGTTGGAGATGGTGGTCACCTGGTAGCCGGCGTCCAGGAGTCCGATGCCCAGCTGAAGCCCGGACTGGCCGGCCCCGACGATGGTGATGTGGCGTTGCGTCATGGCGTTGCCTTTCTCTCTGGTGGAGGTTGTTGTGAAGCTTGGCGTTAGTTTGCTGCGAGCAGGGGAATAGCCTCTTCGGCTCGTTCCGGTCCCAAGGCGGAATAGCCGCCGTCAACGGCCCAATCGGCACCGGTGACGAAACTTGCTTGGTCACTGGCGAGGAAAGCGACGACGTCACCCACCTCGTGCGGGCGGCCGACCCGCTTGAGGGCGTGGAAGGGGGCCGCAACCGAGTCTGTCTTTTGGAGGTTCCCGTTGCTGAGGGAGTCCATGATGTTGCTCCAGACCCAGCCGGGGCTGACGGAATTCACGCGGATGCCGTCTTCTGCGAAGTCCACGGCCATGCTGCGGGTCACCTGAACCAGGGCTGCTTTGCTGGCCGGATAGAGCCATCGGCCGGTCTGGGCCACCGAGCTGGAAATGGAGGTGAAGTTGATGATGGCACCGTGGCCGGACGCCTTGAGGTAGGGTCGGGCCGCATTGCTCGCCACCACGGCGCTGACCAGATTGACGTTGAGTGCTTCGAGCCAGTCGGCTCGCCCGGAGGCTGCGCCGTCGTCCTTGTAGGTACAGGCGAGGTTTACCAGGACGCCGAGCCCGCCGTAGAGGGCCACGGTTTCCTCCACCAGTTCGCTGACTGCGGCATCGTCGGTGATGTCCGTGTGGGAATAGTGAATCCCTTCCCCGAGAGCTTTGGTGAGGGTGTCGCCGTCGGGAGCTATATCCGCAACCACCACCGTGGCTCCGGCGTCGCGCAATGAGGTCACCACGCCTTGCCCCACCTTGGTGGCCCCACCGGTGACGATTGCCGTCCTGCCTTCGAGTGCTGACATCTGCCGAACCCTTTCTCTCGCGTTCCGTGTTACGTAAATATGACGTGCGTCATATTCACTCTTGAAGTGACTCTAGGTTGCCCTTCTCCGGCGGAATATCCACTTGGCGCAGTGATCATCCGAATTACGCAGGTTCTTCCTCTTCCTCGTGCCAACCAACCCATGCCGCGGAAGTGAGGTGGGTTTCCCTGGCCTGAAGCTCCGCCGCCCAGAGTTCGAAGTGGCTCCTGTCCCATTCGTCTCTGCGGTCATGTACCACCTTGATGTTCTTCACTGGTCCTCACCCCGCTTCCGCCGCTGTTATGGTGCTGTGAGCTGCGTCATACTTGTCTTAAAAGCGACTCTAGACAGCTGTTGGACTCCGGAATATCCAGTTGGCGCGAGGATCGTCCGATAAGCGAAAAGCTGCACAAGACCCTGTGAAGTAGGTGGCGGATGGTGAGGATTCTTCCCCGTGATGTGCTCCGGGGTCGCCCAACCATGGCCACCACTGACGTGGACGAGGCACACGCCAGGATCGCCGAACTGTTCTGCAGCCACGAGCTTGCACCACTGACGCGCCAGTCCTCGGTGGACATGAAGTTGCGCTCCCTGCACCGGGGTGACGTGGGGATCGAGTTCCTGGACTACGGAGCCGACGTCCGGATTGAGCCCGAGGGCCTGCAGGATTTCCACCTGGTGCAGATCCCGTTGGCAGGGCACGCATCCATGAAGGTGGGTGCCAGCACGGTGGAGTCGGGTCCCCGGATGGCCACTGTTCCTCCGCTCCACCGTCCCTTCTCCATGAGCTGGGACGGCGGAAGTCCGCACCTCATTGTCTACGTGCGTCGTTCAGCGGTTGAGCGGGTGGCGGGTCAGCTTTATGGCCATGGCACCGTTGATCTGGGCTATGGCATGGACCTTTCAGGTGCCGCCGGCCGCGCGTTCTTGAGGTCCGTCGTCGAGCTTCATGACGACATGATCAGCCAGCCACGTACCACTGCTCCCGCGTTTGTGCAGGGGCTGCTGGCGGACAGCATGGTGTCACGCCTGCTGATGGCCATGGAGTTGCCCGGTGATGAGACCCGGGACGCGGAATCTGAAAGCCGCCTGGTCCGGGAGTTCCGCGAGCTGTTGGACCGGCATGCTTTCGAGGAACTTACCGTGCCGGACATCGCCGAGTGCTTGGGTGTCTCGGTTCGAACGCTGCAAACGGCACTTCGGGCGGAAACTGGAGCGACGCCGTCGGAGTTGCTGCGCAGTATCCGGCTGGACCGTGCCCGGGAGATGCTCCTGGAGGCGAGCCCCCGCGAGCAGAGTGTCACGGCCATCGCGGAACTCTGCGGCTTCACGCACCAAGGGCGCTTCTCTGCGCTCTACGTGAAGGCCTTCGGAGAGCTACCCAGCGAGAGCCTGCGCCGATGACGGAAAGCTATCGGCGAGCATAATCCAACAGCGCCCCCATCCACTGACTTGAGCAGAGCTACCGCGTCATTGTGGTCCTGGCCCTGCGCGAAGTGACCGAGCCGAGCAATGCAGATGGCGTCAGAGGCGGCGATTCCTGCGTGGATGCAGAGGGTTGCCACGGCGTCGGCAACTTCGTAGTGATCTTCAGCAAGTTCGAGGGCATCCATGGCCACCCGCTGGAACTGCGCGGCCTTGCTCAAGCGACCTCGGCGGATACTTTCGCTTCCCGGTGTGGTCCTCATCTAAGCGCCAGTACCAGCGCGGAGAACGCGGCGCAACCACGTTCCATCGCCGAAAAGTGTGTCGCCCTCATCGATGATGGACTCGAAAATCGACGAAGGCGTTACTTCCGACTCCAGGAAGACAAAAGGCCGCGTGTCGTTGCCCGTCCAGGCGCTGATTTCGCCGGCCAGAGTGGCTATTCTGGTTTCGGCCTGCAACTCGTTGACGTCGTTCGGAAGGGCGATGAACAGGTCTATGTCGCTATCGTTTCGCATGTCATTACGTGCGGCCGATCCATAAATCGTGACGACAATCGGCGCGAATTCCCACAACTCGATCTCTGTCCGAATGCGCTCGATGAGATGGTCTTTTGCGCTGGCCATCTCCTCGACTGCTTTGGCCAAGAGGTGATGACGATTGAGGCGGAAAATGTGAGTTCTTCCGGCAACTTTCTCTACGACAATGCCTTGATCGACCAAGCGGGCGAGTGCCTTGCGGACTCCGGCGAGTGAGCTGGGCTCGGGAAGGAGGCTGCAGATGCCGGGGGCGGTGAAGTCGGCATCAGCCCGCGCAAGGACGTACAGCGCACCCATATCCAGCGACGGGCTGATGGCAGTCAAGGGGTTCTGCAGGCGCAAGATTCCTCCTATGTCTACTATTGTGCACTTATAGACACAATAGTAGACCTCGCGGCGAGTGTCAGTGCCAGCTACGCCTCCAGAACGTACGTCTTCAGATCGTCCAGCGTCTGCTGCATGTGCGCGTCCATCGCGAGACGGGCCTCGTTGGGATTGCGCGATTCCAAAGCCGCGGCGATCTTCCGGTGGTGCCCGATCGCGTGTTCCTGGATTTCCGGGAAGGCTGAAGTCTCGGCGCGCCGGGCTTCCAGGACCCTGTGCAGGGGTTCGAAAAGCACTGCCACAAACACGTTGCCTGAAGCGTGCAGGATCACGTCGTGAAAGGCGAGGTCGGCTTCGACAAACCCGGCGAGATCGTTGACTTCGTGGGAGGCCTGCATCTTTTCCACGTGGTCCCTGAGTGCGGCGAGCTCATCATCGGAGATGCGCTCGGCGGCGAGTTCGCAGGCGCCGGTTTCGAGCATGCGGCGGAGTTCAATCAGATGGATCGCAGCCGCCGCGTCCTTGGTTCCTTCAGACGCCGCACGCAACACAGCTTCCAAGGAGGCCCACTGGTTGAGGGGGTTAACAAACGTTCCGCGGCCGCGTTCAACGCTGAGGATTCTCTGGGCCTCAAGGGTTTTCATGGCCTCGCGCACTGTCATGCGGCTTACTTCGTGTTTGGCGCTGAGCTCCAGCTCGCCCGGTACCACTGTTCCGGGCGGAAATTCGCCCGCGATGATCCTGTCCAGCAGCTCATCGGCCACGACGCCCACCAATGACTTGCGTGCCATGTGTCCCCATTTCCTGTCCTTCAGACCGCCCGGGTCCCCGTGGATTACCCTCGGGACGGGCGGATGTCAGACATCTTACGCTGGCGGTGGCCAGCTTGTTTCCCAAAATTCAAGGAGCGCCTCTGCGCAGTGTTCGGGCTGTTCCCAGTGGACGTTGTGGCCGGCGCCGCGAATGGCCGCCAACCGGCGACCCGGGCTTGCGGCCACGAACGCGCGCATTTGCTCGATAGGGCGCACCCGATCTCCAGTACCGGCGATCACCAGTAGTGGCGCGCGGACGCGCCCAGGCACTGAAGGTTCGACGCCGGTCATGGCCGCCACCGCGCTGGCGGACAGAATCGGAAACGGAGTGTCGAACCCTGTGCTGAGCCGCGCCATGTCTGCTGCGGCCAGCTCTCCATACCAGGCGTTCATGAGCTTCACTACGGTCCCGGCGTCGAAGAACCCCTGATCCAGCTGAGTCCTGAGCACCTCCTTGAACCCCTGATTCTGCGGCACCGGCGCCATGCCCACAAGGGTCAATGAAGCCACCAAGCCGGGGCGGGCTGCCGCAAGCGTCAACGAAACACTGCCACCCATCGAATGTCCCACCACATGCACCGGACCGCTGGCCCGGTCATCAAGGGCCGCGGCCACCGAGGCCGCTGCCGAGTCCAAGGTCCATTCGAAATCCGGCGGCAATTCATCACCCGGGTGGTAGCCGGGGAGGTCCAGAATCCAAACTTCCCGGCCGGCGTCGAGCAACTTATTCGCGAGCGGTTCCCAGTAGACGGAACCGGACGCCCAGCCATGGATCAGGACTGCCGGAATGGGCTGACCTGCGGGAACGGCAGGGGTGAGGACGTTCACGAAGGGGAGCGGAACAGCGCTGTCAGCCATCCTCTTAGCCTAGTGATGCGCAGCACCTTGCGCGGTGAGAAGCCGTGTGTCACACTAATTCAAATGTTAGATGTCTGACATCTTACATTCACTAAACCGCAACAGAGATTTCCCACGATGGAGTGCATAGTGACCCTTGAAGCCGACGTTCTGGCCGCTTTCCCGGCGGAAGTCCAGATTCCTGCTCAGTTGGTTGCCGACGCCGTGACGGCGTCTGCCGCGGACGCACCAAAGATCCTGGTGGTCCTCGACGACGACCCCACGGGAACGCAGTCAGTTGCGGATCTCGCTGTGCTCACCCGCTGGGACGTGGAGGACTTCACCTGGGCGTTCACCCACATCCGTGCGAACCAGACCAAGCCCGCGGTCTACGTCCTCACCAACACCCGCAGCCTTGACCCGGCCGAAGCCGCAGCGCGCAACGAGGAAATCGTCCGCAACGCTCTGGCTGCCGCAGCCGCCGGCGACGTGAAGCTGGGCTTCGTGAGCCGCAGCGACTCCACCCTCCGTGGCCACTACCCGCTGGAGCCGGACGTCATCGCCGCCACCGTCGCTGCAGAAACCGGCGAACCCACCGACGGCGTGGTGATCGTTCCGGCATTCCCCGACGCCGGCCGCATCACCATCGGCGGTGTGCACTACATGCGCGCCGACGCCGGCGCACTGACTCCCGTGGCTGAGACGGAATTCGCCAAGGACGCGAGCTTCGGTTTCGCCAACTCCGAGATGGCCAAGTATGTGGAGGAGAAGTCGCAGGGCCGGTTCCCCGCGAGCGACGTGATTGTCCTGGACCTGAACATCATCCGCGCCGGAGCGTCAGCGCAAGATCCCACCATCTCCGCCAAAGCGATCGCCGACGCCCTGGAATCCGCCACCAACTCCACGCCGATCGTGGCTGACATCGTCACCGAGAACGACTTCCGTGCCCTCGCCCTGGGCTTGGAGGAAGCAGAACGCCGCGGCAAGAAGCTGCTCTACCGCGTGGGCCCGCCGTTCGTCCGTGGACGCATCGG
Organism: Paenarthrobacter sp. MSM-2-10-13; assembly: GCF_011605365.1. Classification (NCBI taxonomy): domain Bacteria; kingdom Bacillati; phylum Actinomycetota; class Actinomycetes; order Micrococcales; family Micrococcaceae; genus Paenarthrobacter; species Paenarthrobacter sp. MSM-2-10-13. The sequence goes on from NZ_JAAOXO010000002.1 coordinate 98,950, forward strand.
CCAGGAGATCCGCACTGCGCTGACCTCGGAAGAAGCCTTCGCAGGCAACACTCCCTCCTCAGCCGGTGGCTTGATCGTGGTCGGCTCCCACGTTGGCGTCACCACCCGGCAGCTCAATGACCTCACGGCTCAGCACAGCTCGGCCCGGATCATCGAGATCGACGTCGAGAAGCTCATTGCCGGAACCAAAACCGAGGGCGAAGCAGAAGCCGACGCTTACATCGAAACCGTCGTGTCCGACGTCGTCGACGCTCTCCGCGAGGGCGACGTCATTGTCCACACCAGCCGCCTGCTCATCAAAACCGACGACGCCGCAGCGAGCCTGAAGATCGCCCGCACGGTTTCGGCCGCCGTCGTGGCCGTGGTGAACCGGACACTCAAGACCTTCCCGCCGCGGTTCGTCATCGCCAAGGGCGGCATCACGTCCTCGGACGTGGCGGCGCACGGCCTGGAAATCCGCCACGCGATTGTCCGCGGACCCATGCTGCCGGGCATCGTCTCGCTGTGGGAGCCGGTGGACGGTCCCGCCAAGGGCATCCCTTACATCGTCTTCGCCGGCAACGTGGGTGACGACCAGTCCCTGACCCAGGTCACCCGCAAGCTCAGCGCCACTTTCTAAAAGCACACATTCAATGGAGAACACCATGACCAGCAGCAACTACACCATCACCGTCCTGGGCCTCGGCGCCATGGGCCTGCCCATGGCCACCCGCCTTGCCTCCGAGCTGACCGTTCACGGCTTCGACATCGCAGAGCCGCGCCTGGAGCTCGCAGCAGCGGCCGGCATCAAGACCTTCGACTCCGCCCGCGAAGCTTCCCAGGGCGCCGATGCGCTGCTGTTGGCCGTCCGCAACGGTGAGCAGCTCAACGATGTCCTCTTCGGCGAAAACGGCGTGGCCCCTGTCCTCAAGCCGGGCGCCGTGGTGATCCTGGGCAGCACCGTTGGCACCGAAGCCATTCCCGCAACGGTAGCGAAGCTGGCCGAGTATGGCGTCGCGCTGGTTGATGCCCCGCTGTCCGGTGGACCCAAGCGTGCCGGCGAAGGTGACCTGCTGATCGTTGTTGGCGCCGAGCCCGAGGCACTCGAAAAGGCGCGCCCCGCACTTGAACTGCTGGCGTCCACCCTGAGCATCGTGGGCGACAAGCCCGGCGACGGCCAGGCACTGAAGACCGTCAACCAGCTCCTGTGCGGTGTCCACATTGCCGCCGCCGCAGAAGCCATGGCCCTCGCCGATGCCCTCGGACTGGACCAGGCCAAGACCCTCGCCGCCCTCGAAGCCGGCGCTGCCGGTTCCTTCATGCTCTCCAACCGCGGGCCGCGCATCCTTGAGGCCTACACCGAAGACGGCGCCGAGGTCCTCAGCCGCCTGGACATCTTCGTCAAGGACATGGGCATCGTGGGCAAGGCAACCCGGGCCGCCGGCCTTGCCGCACCCGTTGCCGCCGCCGCTGAACAGCTTTACCTTCTCGGCCAGGCCCAGGGCCTCGCCGCTGCCGACGACTCCGCCGTCATCAAGGTTGTTGCGCCCTCCAAGCGCACTGCCTAACCCCGGAGTTTTTGTACAGCTAACGCCCTCATGAGCTGCCCAGAAGGGCATTAGCTGTACAAAAACTCCACACCCCCAACAAGAACCCGCGACGACGGCGGTCCCCCCTTCGCCGTCGTCGCTACCTCCGCCGGTCTTCCCTAGACTGGTATGTCAAAGGAGACACCCCCAATGAACCCCCTCGTCAACTCGCTGATGGTTCGGGCGGCCGATGCCCCCGCCATCAAGCCCGCAGTGGAGCTGGGAACACCGCTTCTGCTGACCATCGCCGCGGCCGGGATCGCCCTGTTGCTGGTGCTAATCATCCGCTTCAAGATCCAGGCCTTTGTTGCCCTGCTGGCGGTCAGCATCCTGGTGGGCGTCGCAGCCCAGATCCCGCTCAAGGACATCTTCACCGTGGTGACCACCGGCGTTGGCAGCACCATGGGCAAGGTTGCGTTGCTGATCGCCCTCGGTGCCATTCTTGGCCGCATGATCGAGGTGTCCGGTGGCGTGCAGTCACTGGCCACGCATTTCACGGAGAAGCTCGGTGCCAAGCGTGTTGCTGTCGCTCTGACGGCCGTGGGCTTCCTGGTGGCCATCCCTGTGTTCTTCGAGGTTGGCGTGATCGTCCTGGTCCCCATCGTCTACGCCTTCGCCAAGATCGCGAACGTTCACCCCATCAAGTTCGGCCTGCCCATGGCCGGCATCATGCTGTCCATCCACGTCGCAGTCCCGCCGCACCCGGGCATCGTGGCCGGTGCCGGCGTCTTCGGCGCGGACATCGGGCTCATCACCATGATCTCGCTCATCATCTGCATCCCCCTCGGATTCCTCTCTTACTGGGTTGCCAGCATCATGAACCGCAAGGAGTACGAGCTCCTCCCCGGTGTGAAGCAGCAGGTGGAAGAGTTCGGCTCCGAATCCCTGGTCCACGTGGGCCACGACGGCCCCGGCGCCCGCGCAATCGCTCCTCCCCGCCCCGGCCTGATCATGTTCCTGATCGCCGCTCCGATCGTCCAGATCCTCCTCGGCACCGTCGGCACGCTGACCCTCCCCAAGGACAACTACTGGTACGGCGTGGCTGCGTTCATTGGCAACCCGTTCTTCGCGCTCCTGGTGGCCGTGGCGCTGTCCTTCTTCCTGCTGGCCGTTCGCCGTAACTGGTCCCTCAAGGAGACCGGCGAGATCTTCGAGGGCGCACTGCCTCCCATCGCCTCCATCCTCATGGTGGTTGCTGCAGGCGGTGTCTTCGGCGAAGTCCTCCGCACCTCGGGCATCGGCGCCGCACTATCGCACACGCTGGACAGCCTGGGCCTTCCGGTGATTGTCCTCGGATTCATCATCTCCCTGGCACTGCGCGCCGCGCAGGGTTCGGCCACAGTGGCCATCGTGACCACCACCGGCCTGCTCACCTCCGCTGTGATGGAGGGCGGCTACTCGCCGGCCCAGATCGCCGTGATCGTCATCGCCATTGGTTTCGGTTCGCTCGGTTTGTCCCACGTCACGGACGCGGGCTTCTGGACCGTGATCCGCTACTACGGCCTCACGGTTTCCGACGGCCTCAGGACCTGGACCGTTCTCACCACCATCCTGGGCCTGGCCGGCTTTGCGCTGACGTATGTCGCCTGGATCCTGGTGGGAGGCCTGGCCCACTGATGCGCGCCACACTCGACCACTTGGTCAACTCAGCCCTGGCGTCCGGCTCCGCTGTTCCGGCCTTCACCTGCTACGACTTCACCACCGCGTTGGCTGTTGTTGAGGCGGCGGAGGAAGCCCGGCTGGGCGTGATCCTGCTCGTCGCTCCAAAGACTGCGTCCACACCCAACGGCCTGCGCCTCATTGCAGCCCTGCGCGGCCTCGCCGACGACGCCGGCGTCCCGGTTTCGGTCCAACTGGACCACGCTTCGGATCTCAAGGTCATCCTCGACTCGGTGGCCGCCGGTGCAGACGCCGTTCTGGCCGACGGTTCGTCCTTGCCCTACGAGGACAACATCGCCCTGGTCCGCGAAGTCCGTGCCGCGCTGGACGCGCAAGGTGCCTCCGACGTCGTCATCGAGGCTGAACTCGGCGGCCTTGCGGGTGACGAGGACAAGGCGTTTGGTGCCGAAGATTCAGCGCACGACGCCGGCACTTCAGTTGCGGGGCTCACCAACCCCACGCAGGTGGCTGACTTCGTGGCGCGAACGGGTGCGCAGCTGCTCGCCGTCGCGGTGGGCAACGTGCACGGAAAGTACAAGGGCGAGCCGAACATCCGTTGGGACGTGCTGCAGGAAGTTGCCGATAACACCGAGGTGCCGCTGGTACTCCATGGTGCGTCGGGCATTCCAGCGGATGAGCTCGCGAAGGCCCCTTCTCTGCAGGTGGGCAAGGTGAACTTCAACACGGAGCTGCGCACGGGAATCCTGTCCACTCTCGAAGCTGAAACCGCTGCACACCGGGCCGACGGTGAGAATCTGCAGGGTTTGCTGGCCCGCTGGAACGGCTCGGCTGCCACGTTCGCCGGCGCCACGCTGGAGTTGCTCAGCGCCTAGGGCCAAGTTCAAGAACACAGGGAGGCTAGGATCAAACCATGATCCTGGCCTCCCTGATTTTTGCGACGATAGCCGCCCTGCTCCACGTCTACATCTTCACCATGGAGTCCATTACCTGGACCAAGCCCAAGACCTGGAAAACGTTCAGCATCACCTCTCAGGCCGACGCGGAAACGACCAAGCCGCTCGCCTACAACCAAGGCTTCTACAATCTGTTCCTTGCCATTGGCGCGTTGATCGGCATCGTCGCAGTAGCCATGGGTGCAACCCAGGTCGGCTGGACCCTCGTCTTCAGCAGCTGTGGTTCCATGCTCCTCGCGGCACTCGTCCTCGCCGCCAGTGGAAAAAAGTACCTCCGCGCAGCAACGCTCCAAGGCACAACGCCGTTGCTCGCCGTCGTGCTTGGAATCATCGCCGTTACAACCTCCTGAGTTTTTGTACAGCAGATGCCCTGAAAACGCCTTCTGAAGGGCATCTGCTGTACAAAAACTCGCGGGCTTAGGACTCCGGGGGACCGGATTGTGCCGCTGCGTCGTCCATCCACAGGACTTCCCAGTGGTGGCCATCCAGGTCACGGAATGCGCGGCTGTACATGAAACCAAGGTCCTGGGCGTCGTAGGTTTCGGACCCGCCGGCTTCGAGCGCCTTGGCGGCCAAGGCATCCACGTCTTCACGGCTATCGGCAGAAATGGCGACAATGGCCGCCGTCGTGTTGTGCGTGTCCGCGATGGGCTGCTTGGTGAATTCGCTGAACTTGGCATGGGTCAGGAGCATGGCATAAATGGTGTCGCTGAAGACCACGCAGGCTGCAGTGTCATCGGTGAAATTAGGGTTGATGGTGTAGCCAAGGGCCGTGTAGAAGGCCTTGGATGCTTCAAGGTCGCTGACGGGCAGGTTGACGAAAATCGACGTAGTCATGCCTCTGATCCTGCCGGTGTTTCCATGAGCCGTCCAGAGGCAATTCTGCGGTAGCTGATATTCCGGAAGGGACAGGCGCCCCGCCTGCTGGTCCCGTACCTCAGCCGGGCGGACAATGAAGTCAGCACGCAAATGCGTGCCACTGCAGGGGAGCCATGGAGATGGATGCGAATCCTACCGCCGGCAAGGCGACGGCTGTGCAACGGGACCCGGTGATCGACCTTGTCCGGTTCACCTGCCTGCTCCTGGTGGTGGCCGCGCACTGCATGATGGTCAGCCCGGTCCTGCACAAGGACGGGACGGTCACTACCGTTAACGTGCTGATGGAGCAGGGTTGGTTCACCCCTGTGGCTTGGGGCCTCATGATCGTGCCGTTGTTCTTCGTCCTGGGCGGTGTGACAGGTCTGCAATCATGGCGTCGGCTGAAGGCGCTTGGCGGGACTGGATTCGACTTCGCCCAGGTGCGGCTCCTGCGCTTGGTGCGTCCGGCCATGGCTTTGCTGGCGATCATGTGGGGAGGGCTGTGGATCGCGCTGCTGCTGGGTGTCCACCCGCAGGTCATCCAGTTAATGACCGCCGGCGCCGCCATGCCGCTCTGGTTCCTGGCGGCCTACCTCACAGCGCAACTCAGCATTCCCCTGATGGCCCGATTTCACGAACGCGCGCCACTTCAGACATTCGCCGCCCTGGTGGCCCTGATCATTACAGTCGATTCCCTTCGCGGCGCCATTCCCGTCCTGGCGTTCGCGAACATGATCTTCCTCTGGTGCGCCGTCCAACACCTGGGCTTTCTGATGGCTGACGGCTTCTTCGAGCACAGGAGCCGCACCTGGCTGGTTGGGGCCATCGTCTCCAGCAACCTCTTGCTCGGCGTGGTGACCGGTGTGGCCGTGTACCCGGGGAACATGGTGGTTAACCTGAACCCGCCCAATTTCTGCCTGCTCCTCTTGGGCATTTCCCAAGCCGCAACACTCCAGTTGCTGCACCCCGGTCTTCGGGCGATCGCCGGCTTCCGTTGGATCCAGGCAGTCATAGCCGTTGCAGGACGGCACTCCATGACCATCTATCTGTGGCATCTTCCGCTCCTGGTGGGCATGTCCGGGTTGCTGCTGCTCACTAATGTTCCCAAGCCGTCGGCCGGGACCGCAGAGTGGTGGTGGGCGCGAATACCCGTCTTTTTCGCGGTTGTAGCCCTGTTGGTCCCTGTGGTGTGGCTTCTTGGTCGCTTGGAGAACCGTCCGACGGCGGCCAGCCACGCCCGCGGTCCGTTGCGTTCCGCTGTGGTGACGGCCGGCGTCGTGGTTTTAGTCCCGGTGGCTGATGCCGCCTTGAACGGTTTGACGCTGGCACTGTTGGGCGGGGGAGCGGCCTGCTTCGCCCTTGCCGTCCTTCTTCTCGGAAGGGTTCCGACGCCGGTGGTGCAACCGCCGCTGCGGGAGGACGCGGAAGTATCCGTGGAGCGGTTGCGGACGTTGCCAGAGCCGGATTTACGTGCCAATCTCGAAACATGACCGAGTACACGGATTCACTGGCAGAGTCGTTCCGCCCTGGCGTCACCACAGTGCGCAACGACAAATTTCACCGCTATGAGCTACATGTGGACGGAGAGTTGGCCGTGATTTCCCAGTTCATGGACAAGCCCGGTCATATTGATTTCATTCACACTGAGACGAAGCCGGGGTTCAACGGCCAGGGCCTGGCGAAAGTACTGGCGCACTTTGCGTTGGATGATGTGGTGGCGTCCGGAAAGCGGATCATCCCGCATTGCCCTTACATTGCCGCGTACTTGAAGAAGCACGAGGGCTACGAACAGGACGTTGATTGGCCTGCTGAGAAGCCTGTGGGCCAACCGAACAACGAGTAGACGTTCAGCTCTTTTTGCGTTGGACCGTGGTGGTCTGGAACGGCCAGATCGGTGGTGTTCCGCTGAGGGAGACCAAGGCGTCATGCTCATCGGCGATGAGCTGTCCCCGACACGTGGCCCGGACCTGCATTGCACTGACCAGGCTTCCGCCGTGCAGGTGATCGGAGTCCGTGACCAGGTAGGAGAAGCTCCGCATCACTGATTGGCCAGGGGCCAGGCGGCTGATTTCAAGATCCCGCTGGACAGGTTCAGTGGTGTAGTGGAGTACCTCCATGCCCTCGTTGGTGAAGGAACGCGGTATCAAGGCGATGTCCCGCAGGTAACTGCCCGAGTCGTTGGTGATCCATGCCGTGAAAATGACAGTATCGCCCGGAATGGCCCAAGTCCTGTCCGCGCCGTAGACCAAGGCGACATGTCCCGCGTTCTTCTTGCGGGCAAGCAGTCCGGAGCGGCAGTGCGGCAATCCCCGAACCACGCCCCCCTGACGCCGGTGGGCCTTTTGGTGGAGTGCACGCGTCAACTTCAGGAGGGGGCGCCGGACGCCGGTTTTTCCTCGGCTCAGTGCGGCGGTTGGGAAGGTCATGACTCACTAGTGCTGCCAAGTACGGAATCGTGACGCGAAAAATGCAAAAACATGAGTTCTCTACAGGTATGACGAGCGCGATTCAAGTCACGCGGAATCTGATGTCACACTACTGCTTATGGATCATGTAACTTCGGTAAAGGGCGGCGGGGACTCCTCAGCCCTCGCAATGGCCGCTGAAAGCGATCCCCACATCATTTCCATGGTGCGTCAGGGGGTTACGGAAGCCTTCGACGTCCTCTATGAGCGGCACCTGAAGATTGCCCAATATGTGGCTCGTGCCCAGACCGACAATCCCAGTGACGCCGACGATGTTGTTGCTGAGTCATTTGCCACAGTCTTCCAGTTGCTGACCGAAGGCAAGGGGCCCAAGGAGTTCTTCCGTTCCTATCTCCTGACCGTGGTGCGCCGCACGGCTCACGACCGGAACCGCAGGGCCCGACGAATGCCGACTGCTGCCGACGACGCCGTCCTGGATTCCGCTGTATTGGACAGCGACCCCGTCCTCAACGACCTCGAGTCCAGCATCATGGCCAGGGCGTTCAAGTCCTTGCCCGAACGCTGGCAGGCCGTACTCTGGCACCTGGACATTGAAGGCCTGAAGCCGGCCGCGGCGGCTCCGCTGGTGGGGCTCACTCCCAATGGCGTCTCGTCGTTGGCCCTCCGGGCGAGGGAAGGACTGCGTCAGGCCTACCTCCAGCAGCACATCAGCCAGACGATGGATGACGGCTGCGAAGAGTACGCCAGCCAATTGGGAAAGTACGCCCGCAACGCCCTGAGACGCACCTCTGCGGAGAGAGTCAGGATTCACCTGGACGGCTGTGCCAAGTGCACTGCCCTGCTGATGGAACTTAACGACGTCCAAGGCGGCATGAGGGCCATCCTGTTCCCCTTGGTGACGGGCATCGCCTTCAGTCCGGCCGCGTATGCGTCGCTTGGATCAGCAGCCATAACCCCAGGGACCATCGCGGCGCGCAGCGTCAGCCACGTGTGGAAGATAGCGGCGGCGATCGTGGTGGGAGTACTGGCGCTGGTGGGAGTCCTCGGATGGTTGCTTCAACCCACTGCCGCCACCGAGTCCGATGCTGCTGGGGACGGTGGTGCGAAAGTCCCTCCGGTCCACGCGACGTCAGCTCCAGCCACAACACCCTCGCCAACTACAACGCCTTCGCCACCCCCAACGCCGGGGGTCGAGGCTACCGGGGTGTCACCGGGTCTTGCCCAGGTTCCCGCTGCAGAGACGCCCGTGGCCGCCGAGCCGAAACCCACCGCCGTCGAGACTCAGCCAGCGGAGGGGAAGCGCAGTGCCGTGGTGGTGGACTCCGGGACGGTGTCGTCGACGGCGGCGCCCGCGGCTTCCAGCCCTACGGCACCTGAAACGCAAACGGTCGATGCGACGTTCGCCTCAGCTGCCGGCTCCGGTTCCGGGGAACGGGAGCTCCGTGTGGAGTTCGCGGTGGACGGCGAGGGGTCGCCCACAACGGGAGAAGTGGTCTTTACCCTCCCGGACCAGGCGACTTTCGTGGCGGACAGGACTGCTGCTCCCACTGGGTGGACGTGCGCCGGAACGGCTTCCCAACCCCGTCAAGTCCGTTGCGTCACGACCTCAATGGCCGCTCACGATCTTGCGTTCCGGCTTGGCGTCGCCCTGCCGGATGCTGCCCGCGGAGGGATGCTCAATTACCAGTTTGGCGGCCGAGGCATTGCCAACAAGTCCTTCGCCAACGCCTATCACTAGGCAACTTGTGCCCACTGCTTGTGCTTGACGGCTTGTCCTTGGCGCGGCAAATGATGGATTCCCAAAAAGTTTTTCGGATTTCCGCGTCATGATTCGGCCGCTGCCCTCACCTTAAGTTCGGGTCTCCTGTGTTTTCGGTGCCCCCGTTGGATGCATTGATTTTTCAACGACAAGAACATCTGGTTGAGCGCACTGAGGAAAACCCATGAAGGACGTACGTCCACGCAAGCTTCTTGCGGGCATGATCGCTACGGCTTTGATGACGGCCGTGATGTCGCTGGGGTTGGGTGGAGCCTTAGTGCAGGCTGCCTGGGCCACGGCGCCTGGAACACCTGGTGCGGCCCAGGCAGGCACTACTGTTTACGTTGAGGACTTCTCCAACGAGGACGCCACGGCCGGGGCAATCGGCATCCTGGACTATAAGGGTGGTCCAGCAGCAGCCCATGAAAGCTATGTAGCCGACACGCCCTACACGCCGGCGGGCGGCGAATGCGACGGCTGGATTCTGAACTCCTTCACTCCGTTGCCCACGGCTGACTCCGGTTGCCTCAGGAACCAGCCGGCCGGTTGGGCGCAGGTCCAGCAGATGGCCGTGGCGCTAGGCTTGGCACAGGGGCAGAGCGCGGAGCAAGCTGCCGGAAATCAGGTGTTGTCCGAGTACACCAACAGTGCCGCCGGAAGCATCGCGGCCGGTGTGCAGTTCCGTACAGAGGGGAACGCTGTTCCGGCAATAGCGGGCCACTACTACGCTGTGTCCGCATACTTCGCCCAAGTGAACTGCCATGCAGCACACGCCAGCCAGACCTTCAGCCTCCTCGTCAATGGGACGCGGCAAGTCCTCAGCGCCGGGCTTGATCCGTGTGGCAGCAGCACCCAGGCCAGCGTTCACGTCACCAAACTGCAATCCGTTCCCTACCAAATCCCGGCTGGCACCATCAACCCCACCCTTGGTCTGGAACTCCGGAATGAGACCACTACCGGAGCCGGCAATGATGTGGCGTTCGACCTCCCGCAGATTGTGGACGTCACACCGCAGCTGGACAAAGCCTTCACTCCTTCCCTGGTGGGTCCTGGCGGTACGTCCCGAATGACCCTGACGGTCACCAACACCGATGAACTGGCAGCGAAGAATGACTGGTTCTTCACGGACACCCTCCCCGCCGGAGTTGTGGTGGCCGCTACCCCCAACCTCGGCGGGACGTGTGAACAGTCGCCAGGGACCAGCCCGATGCTGCGGACTGCGGCGGCCGGAAGTCCCTCGATTTCCGTGACCGGCGGTGATATGGCGCCGGGCATGTCGTCGTGCACCATCACGGTGGACGTCACCGCTGCAGTAGAGGGAACGTACGCTGACGGTCCTGCCTCTATGGCCACCAACCTGGTCCCGCCAGCGAACGCTGCCCTGACCGTGCGCGCCCCGCGCCTGGAAATGAGCACGGCTCTGAATGCGACACGCCTGCAGAATTCGGACCAGTTCACCACTGAAATCCGGGCAGGCTCGGCCGATGGGCCGGTGGTGGGCAGTAGCGTGAACTCCACCACCACGGGGTCCGGTGCCACGGTCACTGCGGGTTCCGGCACCACTGGCCAGTACGTTGCCGCAGCGGGCGCCACGTATTACCTCACTCAATCGGGCACAAACCTGTCCGGCTATGACAAGAACATCACTTGTGCCGACGCCCACGGACTGCAGCCGGACCTACCCAACGGCGCGGCCTTCCCCGGTTGGCTTGCCATCGTTCCCGTCGCCGGTGCCGACATCAGCTGTGTGGTGGCCACCACGGCCGACTCGGCGCCGGACATGGAGTTCACTGTCCTGGCCGACGCTTCCGCCGTCCGGTCACCTGCAGTTGTGGGGGACCGGATCGGGTACTCGTTGACGGTAAGGAATACGGGAAACGTCACACTGACCGACGTAGTGATCAACGATTCGAAGCCTGTCCTTTCTGCCATGGCCTACAACTGGCCAGGCATTCCGGGGGAGCTTCTTCCCGGCCAGCTGCTGGTAGCGACCGCATCGTATGCCATTACCCAAGCGGACATCGACGCCGGCAACGTCGCCAACAGTGCTTGGGCTACCGGGAACCCTCCCGCGGGTCCGCCTGTCACTCCACATACCGGCGTTGCAGACACTCCCTTGGTGATGGCGCCGGCCATGCAGTTCACCGGATCTTCAAGGAAACCCGATGCTGAGGTGTCGAAAGTGGGCGATGTCATCGCCTACACCTTCACCTCGACCAATAGCGGCAACGTCACGCTCAAGGACGTGGAAATCGATGCTCCGCTGGTTGGCCTTTCCTCCTTGGACTACAACTGGCCGGGTACTCCGGGCGTGATTCTCCCCGGCCAATCCGTGACGGCCGCGGCAACGTATACGCTCACTCAGGCGGATATCGACGCCGGCCGGGTGGTCAGTAGCGCGTCCGCCACAGGTACTCCTCCCGTGGGTCCTTCCGTCACGCCGCCGCAGAGTGAAACAGGCACTACGCTGAACACCATCTCGACATTGGAGTTCGGGATAACCGGGGACGCTTCCGCGCTGGGAGACCCGACGCGGGTGGGCGAGATGCTCGTGTACAGGTTCACCCTGCACAACACCGGGAGTGCGCCACTGACGGCTGTGGCAGTGGCCCATCAGATGCAGGGTCTCACGGATCTGGACTACGCCTGGCCCGGTGCCGCAGGAACCCTGTTACCCGGTGAAACTGTCACCGCTACGGCACGTTATGCGGTCACCCAGGCCGATACCAACTCCGGAAACGTCACCTATTCGGCCACGGCAACTGGTACGCCTCCGCGGGAACTCCCGGTGATCACTCCACCAGCGCGGGTTACTGTAACCTTTCCTCCGGTCTCCCCGGATGGGGCTGCACCACCGGAGGGTACGGCTCCTGCGGCGGGTACGAATCCGGGATCGGGTAGGAATCCTCCATCGGGTACGTCCGGGGACGGGGATGACCCGGAACCGGCAACCACTCCTGCGGGAGCCGCCAATGCCCCCGGGACTTCGGATGTCCCTGGCCAGCCTGAGGGATTCCTGGCCAGCACGGGGGCTGTCCTCACGGTGCTACCCATCAGTCTGCTGGTTACCGGGTTTGGGCTTTTCATGTTCCTCAGTGGACGCCGCTAGCGTTCATAGGCATAGGGCATAAAGTACGCGGCGGCCGGGACCCATCCCCGGTGCCGCGTGCTGTGTCGGTTATACGGAGTTTGTTGGTGAGGGCCTCTTGCGTTGCCACTGAACTGCGTGCCAGAAGAGCAGGGCGGCGGCCAGCAGCAGGCCGCCCAGGAGTACGTACGGGGTGTAGGACATCAGCATGAAGCTGAGCTGCGCCGATGTGTTGAACTGTGTTGGTCCTGCCATCGCTGCCGCTGCTTCGGTCAAGGCCCAAAACCCGAAGCCCAACAGCCCCGCATCCAGCACCCACAGCGCAATGATGAAGGGGTTGGGCGAAGCGCGTTTCTGCGTGGGGTCCGCGGGTTCGGGCGCGTGAGGGCTGACGGCGGGCATGGCGTTGCCGTGCTCGTCGATTTCGCGGAAACCGATGCGTTCGTGAACGTGGTCTTGCATGAGGTCCCCCAACCGCTTGTTGCCGATAGTCCTTGCACTCTACTCCCTGCCCGATGCGAGCCGCAGGTGGCAGCTGCTGGTGGCTGTGGACGTTTCGGGTGGCCGAAAAGCGAGCCACATTTTGCACCCAATGTCGCTGGATGGAAAGTCAATGACGCGGTCCCGGGCGGGAAAAACGCGAGAAACCGCCTTCTAGGCGAAATAGGTCACAAAAGTTTGACGGAAAGGCTTACCTAAGTAAGGCTTACCTTGCTAACAAGCGCCCCAACGCAATGGAAGGAAGCTGACGTGACGTCACCTAGTGTCGAAGAGCGGATCGCTCAGGAGCAGGATTTTGGCTCCAAAGTGGAACTGGCCCTCGCTGCCACAAACCAGCTGTTCAACGCACGAAATTCACCCAGTTACGTCGCTCAGGTCCTCCAGGGGGTCAATGCGGTTTCCACCAAAGTCCAGCGGACCTCCCAGCCGTTTACCGGCGTCGGGCATGCAGAACTGAAGGCGAAAGTTGGTGCCGTGGACCTGGAGCGTCCGCTGCCTGACACGGCCGCTGCCCTGGAAGAACTGGACGATCTCTACCTCAAGGACGCCATCTACTTCCACGATTCCCGCTACGCCGCCCACCTGAACTGCCCGGTGGTCATCCCCGCGCTGGTAGGTGAAGCCGTGCTCTCGGCCGTGAACTCGTCCATGGACACCTGGGATCAGAGCGCGGGTGCCACCATGATCGAGCGCCGCCTCATCGATTGGACCGCGGAGCGCATTGGTTTCGATGCGGACGCTGACGGCGTGTTCACCTCGGGCGGCAGCCAGTCCAACTTCCAAGCGCTGCTGATTGCCCGCAATCACGCGGTCGCCAAGCTGCGGGCGACGAACGGGGACGCCCGCCTGCCGCATCTGCTGGACCGGCTCCGGATTTTCACGTCCGCGGACAGCCACTTCAGCATCCAGAAGTCCGCGTCCATGTTGGGCCTGGGCTTCGACGCCGTGATTGCCGTGCCCACCACCGAAGACCACCGCATGGACCCCGCTGCACTCGCGGCTGCTTTGGCAGAAGCGCACGACGCCGGACTGGTGCCGATGGCGGTTGTAGCCACTGCCGGGACCACTGACTTCGGTTCGGTTGACCCGCTCTCCGAACTGGCCGCACTGGTTCGCGCCTACGATTCCTGGCTCCACGTGGACGGCGCCTACGGTGGAGGGCTGATCGTTTCCGGCAGGCACCGCCACCTCCTCAACGAGATCCACCTTGCGGACTCGGTTACCGTCGACTTCCACAAGACCTTCTTCCAGCCCGTCAGCTCCAGCGCGGTGCTGGTCCGCAACGGGTCCATGATGTGCCATGTCACCTACTATGCGGACTACCTGAACCCGGAGAGCGCGGCGAAGGCCGAAATCCCCAACCAGGTGGACAAGAGCATTCAGACCACCCGCCGCTTCGATGCCCTTAAGCTGTGGCTGACCCTCCGCATCATGGGTGCGGATGCAATCGGGGCGCTCTTCGACGAAGCGATCGACCTCGCTGCCCGGGTGGGGACCTTGCTGGCTGAGGACGCCGAGTTTGAGCTCGCCGCCGCACCGCAGTTGAGCACTTTGGTATTCCGCTACCGCCCGATGGTGGACGGTGCAGCCCTCGACGACGACGCCGCGGACGTCCTCAACCCCGCCATTCGCGCCGCGATCTTCGCCTCCGGGGAGGCCGTAGTTGCCGGCACCAAGGTGGCTGGCCGCCACTACCTCAAGTTCACCCTCCTCAACGCCGAGGCGAGCCTGAGGGACATCCAGGAAATCATCGAACTTATCCGCCGGACGGGCAGCGAGCTGCTGGCGAACACCACGGAGGCTGCAGCGTGAGCACCCAAGACAACGGCAAGATCTACGACGTCGCAGGCATCGGCGTCGGGCCTTTCAACCTGGGCCTGGCCGCGCTGAGCGAGCCTGTGGAGAACCTGGACTGCGTGTTCCTGGACCGCCGTGAGTCCTTCGACTGGCACCCTGGCATGATGCTGGAGCCGGCGCACCTGCAGGTTCCGTTCATGGCGGACCTCGTGACGCTCGCCGATCCGACGTCGCCGTTCTCCTTCTTGAACTTCCTGAAGCAGACAGGCCGCCTCTACCGTTTCTATATCCGCGAGAACTTCTACCCGCTGCGTGCCGAGTACAACCAGTACTGTCAGTGGGTGGCTGGCCAGCTTGAGTCGGTTCGTTTTAGCACGGATGTGCTTGATGTGACGTACGACGACGGCGTGTACCGGCTCTCGGTGCAGGGTCCGGAGGGGGCTGAGGTGCTTCGCGCCCGCAAGCTGGTCCTGGGCACCGGCACCTCGCCGTATGTTCCGGATTCTTGTGCAGGAATTGTGGACGTCGGAGGACTTGTCCTCCACAACGCCGATTACCTGTCGAGGAAGAGTGAGCTGCAGTCCAAGCGCAGCATCACCATCGTGGGAAGTGGACAGAGCGCCGCGGAGCTGTACTACGAGTTGCTTCAGGAAATTGATGTGTATGGCTACCAGCTCAACTGGGTCACGCGCTCGGGCCGTTTCTTCCCGCTGGAGTACACCAAGCTCACCCTGGAGATGACCTCGCCGGAGTACGTTGACTACTTCCACTCGCTCCCGGGGGAGCAGCGCGATTCCCTGATCAAGAGCCAGAAGAACCTCTACAAGGGCATCAACTCGGACCTGATCGACGACATCTACGATCTCCTGTACACCAAGAGCCTCTCCGGAATGGTGGACACGCAGCTGCACACGCACTCGTCGCTCACCGCCGCGGAGTGGGACGCTGCCACGGGCACCCACACGCTCCAGCTGCACCACGAGGAGCACGGGAAGAGCTACAGCCTGGAGTCCGAAGCCGTGGTCCTCGCCACCGGGTACAGCTACAAGGAGCCCGCCTTCCTGGCCGGTATCCAGGACCGGATCCGCCGCGACTCCAAGGGCCGTTTCGACGTCGATCGGAACTACGGCACCGGTGTGGAGGCTGGCGAAATCTTCGTCCAGAACGCCGAGCTGCACACCCACGGCTTCGTCACCCCGGACCTCGGCATGGCTGCGTACCGGAACTCCTGCATCCTGCGCGAGATCACCGGCCGTGAGGTCTACCCGATCGAGCGCAGCATCGCGTTCCAGCAGTTCGGCGCGCCTGCTGCCGTGCCTGCCAACGTCGCTGAGGCAGCGGGGGCAACAGTATGAGCTTCACCTTCCGGCCCGTCGATCCCGTAGCGGACGCACCTGTCCTCCACAGCTGGGTGAGTCAGGAATACGCGCGATTCTGGGGCATGGTTTCGGCCACCGAGCAGGATGTTGTGGAGGAGTACTCCAAGATTGCCGAATCGGGCCATCACCAAGCCTTTTTGGGGCTCGACGACGGCGTCCCCGCCTTCCTCATGGAGCGGTACCGGCCGGAGTCCTCGCCGCTGGCAGACGTCTACGAGGTCCAACCCGGTGATGTTGGCATGCACCTTCTGGTGTCACCGCCCGCAGGCGATCCCCAGCCTGGTTTTACCACCGGCGTCATGCAGTCCGTGATGGCGGAACTGTTCGCCGACCCGGTGACCCGGCGGGTCGTCGTCGAGCCTGACGCCCGCAACCACAAAATCCATGTCCTGAACGAGAAGGTCGGTTTCCGGCCGCACGGCGTGGTGACCCTTCCCGCCGTCGACCCCGCCGAAGACCATAAGCAAGGGCTGCTGAGCTTCTGCACCCGTGAGGATTTTCTCGCTACCCTGACCCCGATTCTGGCCGCGCCTGCCGCGGCGACCAGAGGAGAATTCCTGTGACCACCACTGCCGATAACGCCACCACCACTGCGGCTGTTGATTCCGTGTCCCACCTGACCCCGGAACGCTGGGCAGCCGCCAACCGGCACCTGGTCCGAAAGGCGATCGCCGAATTCTCGCACGAGCGCATCCTGGTCCCGGAGCTGATCCGCCAGGAGGGCGCCGGCGTGGGGCTTTACAAGGTGGTGAGCGATGACGACGCTACGGAATACCGTTTCCGCGCCAAGCTGCTGCAATTGGAGCACTGGTCAGTCACCGCCGAATCCATCGTTCGGTTGCGGGACGGCAAAGAGCTCCCTGTGGATGCCTTGGACTTCATTGCCGAGTTCCACGAGGCCCTGGCCATCCGCCAGGAAATGCTGCCCGTGTATCTGGAGGAAATCAGCAGCACGCTGGCCAGCCATGCCTACAAACAGGGCAAGCCGTTCAGCTCGGCCGAATTGGCCGCGGGCATCACGGGTGGGACTGACCGGGCCGCTGATTTCCAGGCCATTGAGCACAGCATGACCGAGGGCCACCCTTGTTTCGTGGCCAACAACGGCAGGCTTGGATTCGGGATTGCGGACTACCACGCGTTCGCTCCGGAGACCGGTGCAACCGTGAAGCTGCAGTGGATAGCCGTGCACCGCAGCAAGGCTGTGTTCACATCGAGTGCTGGGCTGGATTACCGGACGCACTTCGAGGCTGAACTGGGGCCGGCCACTCTTGCGTGGTTCAACGCGGAACTGTCCGCATCCGGGCTGGATCCGGAGGACTACCTCCTCATGCCCGTCCACCCGTGGCAGTGGGACAACAAGCTCACGGTGACGTTCGCGGCAGAAATCGCCCAGCGCCACATCGTGAACCTTGGTACGGGCGAAGATTCGTACCAGGCGCAGCAGTCCATTCGTACGTTCTTCAATACCGATTTCCCGGAGAAGGCCTACGTCAAGACGGCCATGTCCGTGCTGAACATGGGCTTCATGCGCGGGTTGTCTCCGCAGTATATGAAGGCAACTCCGGCCATCAATGACTGGTTGCAGGAACTGATCGGCAATGACCAGGAGCTCCAGAACCGGGGCCTGGCCATGATCCGTGAAACCGCGGCAATCGGGTACTACAACCATTACTACGAGGCTGCCTCGGCCAAGGGTTCGCCCTACCGCAAGATGCTCTCGGCCCTGTGGAGGGAAAGTCCGCTGCCTCTGCTGGAGGACGGCCAGCAGTTGGCCACCATGGCCTCCTTGCTGCACGTGGATTTGTCCGGAAACTCCGTGGTTTCCGCACTGATTTCCCGGTCCGGCCTGGCGCCCACCGAGTGGCTTCGCCGCTACTTCGAGGCCTACCTCGTGCCGCTGGTCCACTGCCTCTATGAGTACGAGCTCGCTTTCATGCCGCACGGTGAGAACGTCATCCTGATCCTCGAAAACGGCGTGCCTGTGCGCGCGATCATGAAGGACATCGCCGAGGAAATTGTGGTCATGGGGGACAGGCTGGAGCTTCCGGAGGAGGTCTCCCGTGTCAAGGCTGAGATCCCTGCCGAGGAAATGGTCCTGGCCATTTTCACGGACGTGTTCGACTGCATTTTCCGCTTCCTCGGAGCCATCCTTGTGGAGGACGGGACGCTGCGGGAGGACGAGTTCTGGGGGACCGCTGCCTCCGTACTGCGGGAGTACCAGCAGCGCCACCCGGAGCTTGCTGACCAGTTCGCTATGCACGATCTCTTTGCGCCGGACTTTGAGTTGTCCTGCCTCAATCGCCTGCAATTGAGGAACAACCAGCAGATGCTGGACATCTCCGATCCCTCCGGCGGGCTCCAGATGGCCGGCCGCTTGGCCAACCCCTTGGCTAAGTTCGCCTAGGCTGCACCAGAGATAGCAAATACAGCAGGGGCCGCAGGGGAAGACTTGCCTGCGGTCCCTGCCGTCATCGCCCTCCACGGGGTTATTGTCAAAGTGACGATAACCCTGGTACAGTCATTATTGTCAGAATGATAATAATGAACTGAAGGATGACGACGATGGCGCTGCTCGACTGGATGAACTCCGCGGCAATCCCCAACCTCTTCGGCACTCCGGTGAGCTGGATCGAGATTATTGGTTTCGTCACCGGCGCCGCCTGCGTCTACGGAGTCGCGAAGCAGAAGCTGTGGAACTGGCCCATCGGAATCCTGAACAACATCGCGTTCATTATCCTGTTCCTGGGAGCCGGTCTTTACGGTGAAACCGTCCTGCAGGTCATTTTCGCCGCCGTCGCTGTCTACGGTTGGTACAACTGGATCCGCGGCACGGCTGGCACCGGGAGCCGGAACGACCTCCCCATCCGCGATGCGAGCCGCAATGAGTTGTTCCTCGGCCTCGGGGCCACGGCAGCCGGCACTGCAGCCGTGGCGATGGTCCTCACCCACGGAACCGATTCCCAGGTTCCGTGGCCGGATGCCTTCGTGCTGACCGCATCCCTGGTGGCCACCTACGGGCAGGCCAAAAAGATCTTCCAGCACTGGTACGTGTGGATCTTCATCGATGTGGTCTCCATCCCGCTCTACTTCAGCCGCGGCCTGACGTTGACCGCCATCCTCTACCTCGGGTTTCTCGCTCTCTGCGTTTATGGACTCATCGACTGGAAGCGCACCCGAAGCGCTGCAACGCCGGCCACCCCCGAAGCCATCAAGGCAGGAGCCTGAGATGTACAAGCAAGCATTGGTCATCGGCAAGTTCTACCCGCCGCACGCGGGCCACGCACATTTGATAGCCACCGCCGCGGCCCAGTCCCGGAAGGTTGCCGTCCTGGTACTTGGCAGCCGTTTTGAGTCCATCACTATTGATGAACGGGTCAGGTGGCTGGCCGCTGAATTCGATGACGTCCACGGAGTGGAAATCTTCGGAATGCGCAATGACTGCCCCGAGGACTACCACTCGGACGAAATTTGGACTGCCCAGAACGAGCTGATGCGGCTGGCCGTGAAGAGCCATGGTGTGACAACAATCGACGCGGTCTTCAGCTCCGAAGAATACGGTTCACGCCTTGCTGCGGCTTTCGGAGCAGAGCACGTGCCGGTGGACCCGTCCCGGCGGGCCTATCCGATCAGCGGCACCATGTGCAGGGAGGACCTCGGCACCTCATGGCCGTACATCATCGCTCCCGCCCGCCAGGAACTGGCAACGCGGATCATCGTGGTGGGCGCCGAGTCCACTGGCACCACCACTTTGGCCAACGCGCTGACCGAACATTACCGGCCGAGATTCCCCCGGATTGCCGACGTCCCCGAGTATGGCCGTCAGTTCACCTACGAGAAGTTCCACCGCCTCCGCTCGGAGACGCCCGACGCCGGTATAGAGGACATGGTGTGGACCGCCGAGGACTTCAGTTTGATTGGCGCACGGCAGAACGCGATGGAAAACGCGGCAGCGGATGCTTGCCCCTTGGTGATAGCAGACACCGATGCCCTGGCCACCACGCTGTGGGAGCGGTACTACCTCGGCGAAGGAAGCTTTGGCTCCTTCCACGCGGCAGATGTTCTGCCCCGCAGGGATCTGTACTTGATCACCGATCACGAGGGCGTGGACTTTGAAGACGACGGGTGGCGTGAAGGCGAGCACCGGCGGGCAGAAATGACCGAGTGGTTCAAGGAAACCCTGACCGAGGAGGGGCATTCCTGGATTCTGGTCACAGGTGACCATGATCGGCGTGTGAAGACTGCCGTCGAGACGATTGACCTCATCCTTGCGCAACGGAGCGGATTCACTTCACCGCCGTGGGCAAGCCGAACCGTTCTGGCCCCATCCGTTGTGGCCCCATCCGTTCTGGAAAGGGCATCGGCATGACGGCGAATTCACAGTCCGCGAAGGAATTCCTCCAAAGCTATAACCCCGGGGATTACCCGTCCGTGGCCCTCACCGCAGATCTGGTGGTCTTCGCGGTGTCCGCGGGCGCTTTGAACGTGGCGCTGGTTCGCAGGGGCGGGCATCCGTTTAAGGATGCGCTGGCGCTGCCCGGTGGTTTCGTCGGACCTAAGGAGTCTGCCGAACAAGCGGCACAACGGGAGCTCGTAGAAGAGACGGGGCTGGACCTTGGGAAGTTGCCGGTACACATCGAGCAGTTGGCCACGTACACCAGCCCGGATAGGGACCCGCGGATGCGAGTTGTTTCCGTTGCCCACCTGGCCCTGCTCGCGACGGACGGGAGTGTCCTGCCGGGGCTTGCCGCAGGGTCCGACGCCGCAGCTGCTGCGTGGCACCCTGTCCACGACGTCCTGCGCAGCAACGATCTGGCCTTCGATCACCTCGAAATCCTGCAGGACGGTCTGCGGCGGCTGGCCGGCAAGATGGAATACACCACGGTCGCAGCCCGCCTGCTGCCGCATGAGTTCACCTTGACGCAGCTTCGCACCGTCTACGACGCAGTGTGGGACACCACCCTTCCGGCGGGAAACTTCACCCGAAAGATGATGCCCCACCTGACTGCCACAGGCCGGAAGGCGAGGGCGGCTACCGGTGGTGCCCCGGCAGCGCTGTTCACCGCCACTGACCGGCACATCCATCCGCCCATGGCGAACCCAACGAACTAGGCCAACCCAACAACCCATGTAGCGCGTTAGAGAAGCAGCAATACCTCCGTGGAGTAGCTCTGCGACGAGCTCATTGATCCCCGGAACCAGCACACTGCGTGGACCGAGGGATCGCCGGGAATGACCATGGGCCGGAGGTTGTCCACATCCGATCCCTCGGTGATGGCTTCCCATGTCCAGCTGGCGCCGGAATCGGAAGTCCGGCCCCGGTAGATCTCGTAGTGCGCAGTGGTTGCACCGGTTCGCGGGTCCACGGGTGCGGAGATGTAGACGCGATCCAGGTTGTTCGGGTCCACAGCACCCAGCCCGGTGTAGTCCTGCTCGTGCGGTAGCAAGCCGGGACCGGCGACGGCGAGGGGATGCAGCTTCCAGCGCAACCCATCAAAGCGGGCGTACAGCAGGCGGTGATCGTCGACGTCGAGCATTTGCTCCCGCTGCAGCGGACCGTTCACGTCGTTGGCCCGGCACGTGAGGATCGCCGCGAGTTCCGTGCCCCGCCGGCGAAGGTCAGTAGTCCAGCCATGGGTGAGGACATCGCCGTCGAGCGTTAACCCGGCTTCGAAAACGGTGGTGAGGGCCGTCTGGTTGATCCCGGCTGAGCCGATCACGGGCTTGCTGACCACCTTGCCCTCGGCGTCGTGGAGCGCATCGCCCTGGATGTAGCCGTGGTAAATGCTGTTGTTGTAGTCGCGTGGGTGGTGGTCCGTGGTGATGAGGTCGATCCGGTCCGTGCCGTTGCCGGCATAGCGGGTGTAGCCGTTGACGTAGCCGATTTTGGGGCGGGTGAAGAGCTTGCCGCCGTAGCTCCAGGTGCTGCCGTGGTCCTCGGAAATCATCAGCGTGGGGTCGTCGTTGATGGCGCGGACAAAATTGTAGACCCGGCCTTCGGTGCTTAGAGCGTGCAGGTTGGAGTAGGTGGCGCCGCGACCGTCGGCGAGTTCCGTCCAATCGAACTGCTGCTCCGGTTCCCACTGGGAAGCGTCGTGCGGCTTGGTGGAGACGCGCCAGCGGGAGTAGTTGTCCGTTTTGTGCTTGGCATACATCGCCACATAGTGGCCGTCGGGCCGGATGAGGAGGGCGGGAGCGTTGTGGTCATCGGACTCCAACCTTTCATGGAGTACGTGGACGCGGCTCTGACCGGTAGCAAGGTTCACCTCCGCAACTTCAATGTTGCCGCCACGTTCCGCACCACCCTGTCCTTCAGGTGCAGCGACCGAGCCCACCAGCAAGGTGTTGTTTGCGGGGTCGATCAGTGCGCGCTCGTCCTGGAACCAACACCACGCCCCGTTGTTGTTGAGGGCAAGTGGCTCTTGGGGGAAAGAGTTGACCATGGGAATCCTTTGCCGCTTTGCATCGTTTCAATTCCGGTGTGGGTACTAGTCTAGGCGCATGACCACTCGAGCCAACGAACTTACAGCCTTGGTAACCGGGGCCACCGCCGGTCTCGGTGCAGAATTCGCCCGCCAACTTGCCGAAGCCGGACACCACCTGATCCTGGTAGCCCGGGATGAACAGCGCCTCAAAGAAACAGCCGAGGAACTTGAACGCGACTTCAGTATCTCGGCGGAGGTCCTTTCCGCGGACTTGACCACCGACGTCGGCGTCTCAGCCGTCGCAGACCGTTTGCGGGACGCTGCACGGCCTGTGGATGTCCTTGTTAACAATGCCGGAATCGGGCTGTTGAAGTCGTTCGAACGGAATGAGCTGGACGAGGAACGCCGGCACCTGCGGCTCCACGTCCAGACACCCATGGAGCTGAGCCACGCGGCATTGGAAGTCATGCTGGCCCGGGGGAAGGGACGGATCATTAACGTCGCCAGTGTGGCAGCGTTCGCCAATAGGGGCACCTACTCTGCAGCCAAAGCCTGGCAAGTGACCTTCAGCCGGTGGGCCAACATCGCCTACGCGAAATCCGGCGTGCAGGTCACAGCCGTTTGCCCCGGTTTCACCCACACCGAATTCCACGATCGCATGGGCATGGACAAATCCGTTGCACCCCGATTCCTATGGCTGACAGCCGATCGCGTAGTGCGCGAAGGGCTGGAGGACAACGCCAAAGGCAAGGCAGTCTCCATTCCGACGCGTCGGTACAAGGTGGTCAGCTTCTTCGCCCGTGTCCTCCCGGCGAAGCTCACGTCCGGCCCGCCTCGCCGGCCGTTGGAACCCTAGCTCGCCGGCCGTTGGAACCATAAGCCCCGGAACCATAAGCCCCAAAAATTGTCCTGCCGCTGCTTTCCTGACGGGGTGGCGGGCTTTAGGCTGATGCTGGAGTGCGGCACCGGGCGCGGCTGCTGCGCTGGGGCTACAGCAGCGTGGTCCCGCAAACGGGGCCCGCGAGTCGTCCCGCTTTCCCGCGAACCATGCCGTGTCCGAAGCAGGTAACGCATGGACGAGGCAGCTCCCACGGACGGCTCCAGGCAGGGAGGACACGACGGCGGAACGGTCGCCGTCGAGGACAGCGACGCACACCTGGTGCTGCTTGTCCGAGCAGGAACCACGGCCGCGTTCGAGACGCTCTATGCGCGGCATCAGTCCATGGCTCGAACCGTGGCCGCCGCCCAGCTGGACAATTTTGCTGATGTTGACGATGTTGTGGCGGACGCGTTTGCCTCGGTCTATCAGTCCCTGGCTGCCGGAAAGGGGCCCGATTCCTTTTTCCGCGCCTATCTGCTGACCGCGGTTCGGCGTGTGGCCCACCGCGTCAACCGGGACGCGACCCGTACCAGCCCGACATCCGAATCGTACATTTTGGATACCGTGGATGCCCATGATGATCCCGCCGTAGCGACGTTCGAATCGGCGGCGGTGGCTCAGGCGTTCCGGTCCCTACCGGAACGCTGGCAGGAAGTCCTTTGGTACGTGGACATTGAAGGGCTGAAGCCTGCAGCAGCTTCGCCGCTCATGGGCCTGACGCCCAATGGAGTGTCCGCACTCGCACTCCGGGCGCGGGAGGGCCTGCGCCAGGCGTACCTCCAAAACCACATCAGTACATCGGCAGGGGAAGACTGCGAGGAATACTCAACGCAATTGGGTGCGTACTCGCGCGAAGGACTGAGCAGGCGCAAGCAAGCCCGGGTGCAGGAACATCTGGAAGGCTGCCCCAAATGCACCGCCCTGCTCCTTGACCTCAGTGACGTTCAGTCCGCCATGCGCGCATGGATCTTCCCGCTGGTAGCAGGGGTAGCCTTCAGCTCGGCCTTCCCTGCGCTCGCAGGCGGAGGCGGGGGAGCCGGTGGCACTGGGTCGGCACCAGGCGGCACCGTCATCCGCGGGGTGGAACCCCGGGGAATTTCCCTGCCCTGGAAAGTGGGCGCTGGCGTCTTGGCGGTGGCAGCAGTGGCAGCGAGTGCCGCCATGGCGCTGGGAGTTGCGGGCGCCACCACCTCCGAGCCGCCGATTGCGGGTGCATCGCCATCCCCGGGTGAGCCCACGAATCCGCTGATCCCACCGGTTGCTGAGGACATTTCGGAGGAGTATCCGCTATTTCCGGACTTCAGCGATCCGTCCCAAGGCAGCCCCGAGAAGCCGGCCTTCTACCCCTTCCCGCCCAGCACCACACCAGACCCCGGCCCCTTACCCAGTCCGTGGCCATCGCCGGGTGAAACTCTGCCGCCAGCGCTTCAGCCATTGCCTACCATTGCACCTTCGGACCCTGCCACCTTGCCGCCGCTGCAGCCCACGCCGGCACCTTCCGTAAGTCCTTCGCCGAACCCGACAGCAAGCCCAACGCCCATCCCCACGCCGAGCCCCGGCCCCAGCGAAACGCCGGCTCCATTGCCTGCAGTGACGGCCACGTTCACCGCTGAGCCGGGCACAACGGCGTCGGACACCAACGTCACTGTCACTTTCCGCCTCAAGGACCAAACGGCGGTGCCCGCGTCCGCCGAGGTGGTCTTTACGATTTCCGCCGGCACGGACATGATCCCGGGCAAGCTCGTTGAACCGGCGGGCTGGACCTGTTTAAAGGAGGCTGCTGCCACAACGCAATTCCGTTGCACCAGCACCGCCGTGGACCCGGATAATTTGACGTTCCTGCTCGGAATTTCCAAGCAGGACGAGGCGGAGGTGGCTACGCTCGACTACGCATTCAGCGGCACAGGCATAGGGACGGTGACCTTTTCCAACACCTTCTAGCTTGACAACGCCCGACAGCAGGAGCCGGGTTACTATGACACTTCATTCGAGCCTGAGGGGGCAGTGCTATGAAGAACGGATCCTTGACATTCGCGGTGGCAATGGTTGCAGGGGGACTGCTGCTGAGCGGCTGCTCAGGTACCAGCTACTCCGGTTTGGAGGCGTTGCAACGGGAGGCGACGGAGGCAGACACGGCCCCGGAAGGGCTGACCATGGGCGAAGTTGAGCTGGAAAAGATCCTTCTGGTGGCGGAGGCTAACGGAAAAAAGTACTACTTGGGGGAAGGCAAGCAACACCGGCCGACGTGCCTGATCGTAGGATCCGCCGACGCGTATTTCTCGCATAGTGGCTGTAGCGATTCCATCCAGGGAGAGTTGTTGAGGATTGGTGGCCCCGACCAGAAATCCGCTGTTCTGGTGTCCGATGGCTACGACACCAAGCAGTTGGAATCGAGCGGCCTGACGAAAATCCACCCGAACATCCTGGTAGTTACGAACTAGCCCGTTTTCTCAGGAACCCGGCCCCGCGGCGCCCGCACCAGCACAGCAACCGCGATGCCAACCACGGCTCCCACGAACGTTTCGATGGCCCGCTCCATCACCAGTACGCCCGGATCCATGGGGGAGGCCAGCTGGGCGATCAGCAGGATCACCGGGGTAAAGAACACCATGGCCCACCCGTAATGCCGTGCCATGAACAACTCCGTGGGGAACTGGCACAGCACCACCAGCACAGCCAGTACCACCGCGGTTTGACCGGGGAAGTACTGAAGCGGCGATAGCGGACTGGGAAAAAGTACGACGGCGACAATCGCCAACCCGAGGAACGTCCCCACGATGCGGTGGATACCTCGGTGGACGCGGCTTGGGAGGTCGGCACCGGCGAGGGGCACGGCCGCGGCGGCCATGGCCCAGTGCGGGTGGCCGCTTCCGCTGAGGACGCCGATGGCGCCCGCGGCACTGACCGCCAGGGAATAGCGTGCGGCATGGACCAGAGCGGCTTGACGCAGTGGGCCGCGGAGGACGGGAACGTCGCGGGCAGCGCCGGAATCCCACCTGCGGCGCAGGAACCAGCCGGTAAAACCGACCACCATGGAAAAGGCGGCGGACGCTGCCGCGATGAGTACCGCCGTCGTGAACGGAACATTGGTGGGCACGGATGCACAGGCGCCCAGTGCGAGGATGCCGAAGAACGGGCCGATCGGTTTGAGGCGCACGGCGTCGGCGTAGAGCGACCCGACACCGGCGAACAGGGTGGCCACCAGCACCAACCACCAGGAGTGGATGTGGTTGACGGAAAGGAACACACCGATGGCCAGCCCGCCCACCAGGAACAGGGCCGCCTGGGCTTGGTGCTTGAGCCGCAGCTGATGTGTTTCGTTGCGCCCGTACATTCCGGTCAGCGCACCGAAAACGGCGTACATCATGAGATCCGGGCGGCCTATGAGAATGAGGAACAGCCCGGGTACTGCCACACTCAGGGCCACCCGCACAGCCGAGAGGCGATCGTTGTTGGCAGGGCCCAACCGGTGGAGTTCGCGGGCGTGGACCATCAATCCGGTCACAGAGGAACACCACCAATCGGCTAGGGCTTGTCTTTGCAAATTAGCAGTGTCGCCGCCCAGGCCGCCATAAGCCCGGTCACAACCCGTAGTGGGCGTGGGCGCGCGTACGGGGAAAGGTCTGGGAAGATCGAGGTATGCCCGTCGCTTTCGTCTGCCGTACCCGCTCCACCATGTCACCGCAGGAGCTGTTCGATCTTTCCCGTAACATCGATGCCCACGTGGGGTCCATGACCCAGAGCCGCGAGAAAGCAATCGGCGGCGTCACCACCGGGCTGATCTCCGAAGGTGAGACTGTCACCTGGCAGGCGTGGCACTTGGGAGTCCGGTTCCGCATGACCAGCCGCATCACGCGGATGGAGGCGCCGTCGTCGTTCTCTGATGAGCAGGTGAAGGGCCCTTTCAAGTACCTCCGCCACACCCACGAGTTCCGGCCCGAAGGCAGCGGGACCCTCATGGTGGATACGGTGGAATTCGCGGCGCCGTTCGGCCCGCTGGGCAGGCTGGTGGAGAAGCTGGTCCTGGCCCGCTACCTGCAGAACCTGATTGAGAAGCGCAACGAGTTCCTTATTGCCCAGTATCAGCCAGCCCAAACCCCTACAGCCCAGACCCCTACAGCCCAAACCCCAGCCCAGGACCCGCGGCAATGATCAGGCTCGCGCATGCGGACGACCTGCTGATTCTGCAGGAGATCGAGCGTGCCGCGGGCCAGGCTTTCCGGGCTTTGGGAATGGACTCCATCGCGGATGACGAACCCCTATCCATCCATGAGCTGAACAGTTATGCCACAGCCGGGCGCGCATGGGTTTCTGTGGACGGGCTCGACTACCCGGTGGCGTATTTGTTGGCGGACATCGTGGACGGCGAAGGCCACGTGGAGCAAGTCAGTGTTCATCCGGATCATGCGCACCAGGGCATTGGCCG
This sequence comes from Paenarthrobacter sp. MSM-2-10-13, assembly GCF_011605365.1. Taxonomy (NCBI): domain Bacteria; kingdom Bacillati; phylum Actinomycetota; class Actinomycetes; order Micrococcales; family Micrococcaceae; genus Paenarthrobacter; species Paenarthrobacter sp. MSM-2-10-13. The sequence goes on from NZ_JAAOXO010000002.1 coordinate 126,627, forward strand.
GGAACTGCTGCATGCCGCGCGCGTGTGGACGCGGGGCCACGGAATGCACAGGCAAACCCTCAGCACGTTCCGGGATGTGCCATGGAACGCCCCGTATTATCGCCGCCTTGGTTTTGAAGTGCTCGACGCCGGCAGCTGGGGTCCGCAGCTGGCCCACCTGATGGAGCACGAGGTTGAGTTGGGCCTGACCCGTTGGCCGCGCGTTGCCATGTGGCGCGCCGCGGTCCCGCCAGGTAGTTAGCCCGCCACCAGCTCCACCTCGTAGCTGTCCGTGTTGAGCAGGTACGCGGCGTAATGGTCCGGGCCGCCGGCGTGCGGATACTTGGACTCGAACATCTCGTACCAGCCTGCGTCCGCGCCGAGCGCCCGGATCCTGTCCACGTTCTCCCGGGTGCCTGCATGGAAGGCCACGTGATTCACCCCGGGATCAGTGCGGCGGTGGGTTGTAGCGGTGGTGGCATCAGTCTGCTCCACCACCACGTACATGCCGTCGAGCTTCCAACTGCACCCGGTGGGCCACTCCTGGAAGGGCTCATAGCCGAGCTCACCCAGCAGCCAACCCCACTCTTCGCGGGCTCGCTCGAGGATGGGCACCCAGATTTCCAGGTGGTGGATGGAACCAACAGGGGCGGCGGCGATCTCAGGCATGCGCCGAGTCTACGAGGTCCGGGCCCGTTCCACATCGGCGGCGCTCGCAGCGTCACCACGTTCACGGAGCCCGGCAATCACACCGTCGATGTCCGCGGCAGGACGGTTCTGGCTCAGCTTGGCCTTGGCCTCCACCCGGGAAATCAAGAGTTCGACGCCGACAATCGCCCTCAGTTGGCCGGCGATGAACCGCTGGGGCGCGTCCTCCACGCTCCACGGGTCCCGCATCCCGGCCTCGTGGTGATTGGAGAGCCGGCGGACGTGCCTGCCCAGCCACTCGGCATCGTCGTGGATCACAAGCTGACCGTAAACGTGTGCCGTGGAGTAATTCCACGTGGGCACCACCCGGCCGTGCTCCGCTTTGGAGGCGTACCAGGACGGCGAAATGTAGGCGTCGGCACCTTGGACGATCATCAGTGACTCGCCGATCGCAGGCGAGGACCACTGAGTGTTATTACGGGCCATATGTGCGTGCAAGGCGCCGTGCTCACCCACTGTGGGCTCGTAAACAAACGGCAGAAGCGTGGCGAGCAGCCCATCCTCTGACGTGGTGACCAGATTGGCTGCGCTGGCTCCGGTCAGGAGCGAGTCAACAGCCTCCGGGGATGCGGCAAAGTGTGCTGGGGTGTACATGGAGTACGTCCTTTCAGAACCGGAATAATCAGGAGTTCGACGGCGGGCTGAGGCGCACGCGGACAGCGGCACCTGCGCAGATGATCACCGCCAGGCCACCCACCACGGTGGTCCAGGTGATGGACTCGCCCAGCAGCATCCCGGCCCACGCAATGGTCATCACGGGTTGGACCAGTTGGATTTGGCTGACTTGGGCCATGGGGCCGATCGCGAGGCCCCGGTACCAGGCAAAGAAGCCCAGGAACATGCTCACCACCCCCAAATAGGCAAAGGAGAGCCACTGGGCGCCGGATGCGGAGGACAGTCCGGAGCTGAGCGAAACCGCAGTCAGGATGATCATCACTGGCGAGGCGACCACCAGCGCCCAGGAGATGGTCTGCCACGATCCGAGTTCGCGGGCCAGCATGCCACCTTCTGCGTAGCCAACAGCAGCGGCAAGCACGGCAGCCAGCAGGAGCAGGTCCGCCCAGTGGAGCGAGCCGAACCCTCCGGACTGGACCAGTGCAAAGACCAAGGCCGCCACCACTCCGGTGAACGTCAGGACCCAGAACAGGGGACGCGGGCGTTCCCGTCCGCGAATCACGGCCGCTGTGGCCGTGGCAGCCGGGAGCAGGGCGATCACCACCGCTCCATGGCTGGCTGAGGTGCTGGTGAGGGCAAAAGTTGTCAGCAGCGGGAAGCCGGCAACCACACCTCCGGCCACCACAGCCAAACGCAACCATTGGGAAGCGCCAGGCAACCGCTGCCTGGTGATGCCCAGGGCCAATGCCGCCAGCAGTGCGGCGACCACGGCCCGTCCGGCTCCAATGAACAGGGGAGACATGCCCTCAACAGCCACGCGGGTGAAAGGAACTGTGAAGGAAAAGGCCAGGACGCCCAGCAGACCCCACCAGATTCCGGTGGATGTGCGGGAGGATATCACTGCCCGCGAATGCATAGTAGCGCTACTATTGTGACTCATGAACAACGATAGCAGTTCCCGGATCGCCCTGCGGTTGAAAGAGTGGATCGCTGATGCGGCGCCCGGGGCAAAGCTGCCATCAACCCGGCACCTGGTGGCCGAGTACCAAGCGAGCCCGGTGACTGTCCAAAAAGCCCTGCGGACCCTCACGGCGCAAGGCCTGATTGAAAGCCGCCCCGGCGTTGGAACATTCGTCCGCGCATTCCGGACAGCGAGGCCGTCGGACTACGGCTGGCAGACGGCTGCCCTGCGATCAGCCCAGACCGCACGTCCGCTGAACTCCGCCGCGATGCGGAGCGCTTCCAACAACGTCATCGCGTTCCACTCGGGGTATCCGGACCGCGAACTGCTTCCGGAACGTCTGGTCCGTGCAGCACTGACCCGCGCAGCCCGCGGCGAGGCAGCCCTGTCCCGGCCGCCGGCGCAGGGTATCCCCGAACTGCAGACCTGGTTCGCGCAGGAACTCAGTACCTCAACGCCGGTGGGCGTCACGCCACCCCAGCCCAGCGACGTCGTGGTTCTTCCCGGCAGCCAAAGCGGCCTCAGCTCGATTTTCCGCGGGCTGGTGGGCCACGGACAGCCACTGCTGGTGGAATCGCCCAGCTATTGGGGTGCGCTGCTGGCTGCCGGCCAGGCGGGCGTGAAGGTGATCCCTGTTCCCAGCGGCCCGGAGGGGCCGGATCCCGAAGAGCTGGACAGGGCCTTCGAGGAGTCCGGCGCCAGGCTGTTCTATGCACAGCCCAATTTCGCCAATCCCACGGGCGCCCAGTGGACGGCGCGTCGCGGCGAGGAAGTGCTGAAGATCGTCCGCCGTCACGGAGCCTTCCTGGTGGAGGACGACTGGGCCCACGACTTCGGCATCACGGCACCCTCCGTCCCGGTAGCTGCCAAGGACGACTCCGGGCACGTGGTGTACATCCGCTCGCTGACTAAAAGCGTGTCACCGTCCATTCGGATCGCAGCGGCGATCGCGCGCGGCCCGGCTCGTGAACGGATCATGGGTGCGCAGGCGGCCGAGTCCATGTACGTCAGCGGCCTGCTCCAGGCGGCGGCCTTGGACGTGGTCACGCAGCCGGGCTGGCAGACGCACTTGCGCGGCCTCAAGCACCAGCTCCAGTCCCGCCGCGACCTCCTGGTGACCAGCCTGCGGGAGCATGTGCCGCAAGCCCATCTCAGCCATCTGCCCAAGGGCGGCTTGAACCTGTGGCTCAGGATGCCGGACGGGTTCGACGTCGAACGGCTCACCAAGGATTGCGAAGCGGCCGGGGTGCTCATTGCCGCAGGGACGGAGTGGTTTCCCGCGGAACCCGAGGGGCCGTACATCAGGCTCAACTACGCCGGCCCCAACCCGGGAGCGTTCCCCGAAGGTATGCGGATCATGGGCGAGGCGGTGCGGGGGTTGCTGGGATCCTGACGCTTTCCCGTTGCCGGCCCGCTATTCCGTCGCGGGGCAGCGACGCAGGCGCGGGGGAGCGACGGGGTTGCGCCGGTCAGCCTGCAGGTGTTTCGGCCACCGTACGGCCGTAGCCTGCGCGACCGGTCTGATCGAACCCATGCCGTTCGCGGGTCATGAGATGGATCTCGTGGCCTTCCGGATCCTTAAGGACCACAAGCCAGGCCACCGAAGCATCAATGACGGGGGAGTGCGGAACACCTTCCCTGTCCAAGTGCTCCAGCCAGGCCTCCAGGTCTTCCCGGTGCGAAATATCGATAGCGAGTTCCAGGCCCTCCTGGGATTGGGCCGCGGGATTGGCCCGGAAGGAAAGGCCGGTGGGGTTGGCGCCGGGCAAGCGGCCGGCGGCACCGGCGATTGTTCCGTCCGGACCGGGGAACTCCATGACCGCCTCCCAGCCGAACACGCGGGAGTACCAACTGCACGTCCCCGCAAGGTCCCTGACCGGCAGCTTGGTTCCCAGCAGGCCGTTCAGCGGTGGGATGGATTCTTCCATAACAACACGCCTCCTAATGCACCGTCACTGAATTAGTACGCCTATACTGCACTTCATGATGGTGAAGGACAAGGGGCAAACCGTGGATCCGCGGATCAGGCGCACCGAACGTGCGGTCATGGCTGCTGCGGGTGAACTCTTTGTGCGTCAGGGGTACACGGCAACCACCATGAGCCAAATCGCCAGTGCAGCAGACTGCGCTGAACGCACATTGTTCCTCCGGTTCACCAGCAAGGCCGAGCTCCTGAAGCGCGTGGTTGACCAGACCTTCGCGGGAATGGGGTCCGAAGAGCCGGTCCCGGACGAGCCCGGCACAGACGAGCCCGGCACAGACAAGCCGGGACCAACGACGCCGGGCTCAGCGAATGCGACGCCGGATACCTTGGAAGCCCGGTTGCAGGCACTGGCCAGCAATATAGCTGCAACCATGATCCGGACCGGACCGCTGTTTGCCGTTGCCCGCGAGGCCGAAGCCAGCGAACCCCTGATCCGGGAAGCCTTCGACGCCGCGCGCAGGGACACCATCGCCGCATCCCGACGCATGTGGCGCGGATTGGAGCGGGACGGCCTGATCAGCAGTGGGATCGACGTGGACTGGGTGGCCGATACCACCGCGCTTCTTGGCGCAGCGGACACGTATCTCCTGATCCGGACGGCCATGGGATGGGACCAACAGCAACTTGCAGCCTGGCTATCCCGCACCTGGCTCTACTTTGCCACGAACCCTGAACCGGCCGCCGTCGTGCTCCCTTAAACGCCGCAGCCACCAACGCCAAGGAGAGCGCCTTGGGGCTGGTGGCTACGGTGGGCGGCAAGCTGCCGCGAACTAACTGAATCGCTATGCAGAAGTTGCAGGCAGTGAGTTCCTAAGCGGGAGTCAGGTCCTTGTTGCCTTTGCCGAGCGATGAATCATCGATGGGCCGGCCGTCGAACGGCATCTGATCCAGGTTGATCAACGGGTTGGTGTCCTGCGTTTCCACCAGTTCACGTGCCTCTGCCTGGGTGTCCACACTGGGCATGGAGCCCGGCAGCGGGCGGCGGGCCGATTCCGGCAGGAAGAAGATGGCAATGGCGCCGATGATCGAGGTACCCATCAGGTAGTAGGCGGGCATCATGTCGTTGCCCGTGCCTTCAATGAGTCCCTGAACGATGAACGGGGTGGTGCCACCGAAGATCGCCACGGAGAAGTTGTAGGCAATGCCCATTCCGCCGTAGCGGCTGGAAGTGGGGAACAGGGCGGGCAGTGCCGAGGCCAGGTTTGCCACGTAGAACGTCACCGGGAAGGCGATCAGTGCCAGGCCTGCAAGCGTGGACCAGATCTCGCCGATGCCAATGAGCATAAAGGCGGGAATGGAGAAGACCACTGTGCTGCCCGCGCCTACCCACAGGACTGGCCGGCGGCCGATGCGGTCCGAGAGGCGGCCGGTAAGGGGAATGCAGATGGCCATGATCACCAGGACCGGGATGGTCAGCAGGGTGCCGTGGACGGGATCGTAGCCCTTGGAGTCCGTGAGGTACGTGGGCATGTAGGACGTCAGTGCGTAGCCAACAATGTTTGCTGCAGCAGCCAGGATCATGGCCAGGAGGATCTGGCGCCAGTAGGCCTTGATGATGCCCACAGGTCCCTTGGCAGCAGCGGCATCCTGCGCTGTTGCGTCCTTGGCCGATGCCTCCTGGGCATCAAGGGTGGCCTGGAACTGAGGGGATTCCTCGATCTTGCTACGGAAGTACACCGCGATGAGGCCCAGCGGACCAGCGATCAGGAACGGAATCCTCCAGCCCCACTCCTCCATGGCGGCCTGTCCCAGCGTGAGTTGCAGGACCGAAACCAGGGCGGCGCCCAAGGCGAAGCCGATGTAGCTGCCCATGTCCAGGAAGCTGGCGAAGAATCCGCGGCGCTTATCTGGAGCGTACTCACTCACGAACGTGGTGGCACCGGCGTATTCGCCACCGGTGGAGAAGCCCTGGATGAGCTTCAGGATCACCAGCAACGCGGCGGCCCAGATACCGATCTGCGCATAGCCGGGAAGGAGGCCGACGGCGAACGTACTTGCCGCCATCAGCATCAGTGTTGCGGCGAGCACCTTCTGGCGGCCCACCTTGTCGCCGAGCCAGCCGAACACGATTCCACCGAGGGGGCGGGCGATGAAGGTTGCGGCGAAGGTTCCCAGCAGGAACAGTGTCTGGACCGAGGGGTCTGCCTCCGGGAGGAAGACAGGACCCATGGTGGTGATGAGGTAGCCGAAAACACCGACGTCGTACCATTCCATGGTGTTGCCGACGATGGTGCCGCCGAGTGCTTTGCGCAGCATCGGCTTGTTCACCACATTGACGTCGGACTCTTTGAGCCGGCGCTTCGGGCGAAGCTTCTTCGTTGCGTTCTTTACTGCGTTTGCTGCGTTTGTGGCGGCCGGGGTGGGGCCTGCCAATACCTGGTTCCCGGTGGCGTTCCTTGCGCCATCCGGAGAGACGGTGTTGCTTTGGTCTGTGGGCATTTGGGCTTCTCCTAGGGAGGTCATTTGCTTGCGACTTCTGCTGCCCCGCTCTGGGCAGGGTTTCAATTTTACGGGTTTTAGGCCGAAAACCCGAGTTGAGATCCGATTTTTGGGCTGTTTTTGGGTGCAAATTGCCTAGCTGTGTTGCATCTCATTACCCGCTGTTGCCCCGCTACTATGCGGATCCGCCTCCGTTTTTGCCCTCCAGAGCACGTTGTTACCAAATTGTTTAGCTGAGCCCACTTAACGGGGCAATTTGGGTCCCGGAAGCTGATGAATCGATAGGCGCGCGGGTACCCATCACCACGGTTGCGTCTGCCCTTTCGTCCGAGGCCACCTCCGCGATGAACCCCGCCTCGCCGAGAATCCCTGCCGTCGCCAGCGCCTGCTGCCCCGAGGTTTCCATCACCAGGAACCCACCCGGCGCCAGCCACTGAGCCGCGCCCAGCGCTACCCGACGCTGTACCGCCAGACCGTCAGCGCCGCCGTCGAGCGCTGCTCTCGGCTCGTGGAGTCGCGCCTCCGGCGGCATCATCCCTATTAACTCCGTGGGCACATACGGCGCGTTGGCGAGCAGCACGTCCACCTTCTGGCGCAACGTCTTAGGGAGGGCTTCAAACAGATCCCCGTGGTGGACGCGTCCACCACGGGGCTCGACGTTGTATCGCGCACAACGGACCGCAGCGGCGTCGATGTCCGCGGCATGCAGCTCACAGCTCCCCAAAAGATCGTGGAGCGCCGCCCCTATTGCCCCAGAACCGCAGCAGAGATCCACCACGACGGCTCCGGGTTTGGCGATCATCGCCGCCTGGCGGACCAGGAACTCCGTGCGACGCCTGGGCACAAACACTCCGGGGCTGACGGTCATGCGCTTCCCGCAGAAATCCGCCCAGCCCACAATATGTTCCAACGGAAGGCCGCTGAGCCGCTGGTCCACCATATGGTGGAGCTCGTCCGGATGGCGGGCGGCGTCTATGAGGAGTCGGGCTTCGTCCTCCGCGAAAACGCAGCCGGCGGCACGCAATGCGGCGGCGATGGATGCTCTCCGGGTCACGTTTGCCATGCTAGCCGAGGAAGAATCCCGATGGGGTTGGGCGCCGGAATTCAAAGTTGCTGCAGGTGAGGGGTTCACAAATCTGCCGGGACTTAGCTAGGGTATGAGGCATGGGAACACTGATTTTTGAGTAGACCGGCCTCTGCCCCTCGCGGCACAGCCGAGTTTCACCTGACAAAAATCCACGCCTGTTGAGGCCCTGCCTCCATGCCGTTCCCGTTCTCGACGTCTTCTTCCCGAACCGCAACGACATAGGATACGTGTCTCTTCAGGACTCACACTTTTAGGAGTCCACATATGACTGCCAACCCTTCCGAAAACAAAAAGACCCCGGCCGCCGGCGGTATCAAGTCCAAGCTGACCGACGCGCAGAAGGCCATGCTGGCAAGCAAGTCCGGGGGCGGTGCTCCAGCGGGCTGGCAAAGCACTGGCAAGGGGCACAAGCCCACCGCCGCCAGCGGCAAGCAGGCTAAGACCGAGAAGAAGGTCCGCTGGTAAACCTGCGGGCAGGCACACTGAAAAATAGGCACACTGGAAAGGAAGAACCATGACTGCTGAACGCATCAATCCTGAGGTTGCAAGCCATTTGGTGGAGTCCATGGACATGGCGCCCATGCCCGAACCGACCACCATCGCGGTCGCGTTGGGCGCCGACCAAAGCAGGCAGTGGCCGGACGGTAACGGTAAACGACGCCACCCGAAGGAACGGGGACAAGCCCACGGCCGCATGGGCCAGGGAGCAGCTGTGACGGCGGTCCACCGGACCAGCCGCCCGCAGATGCCGCACTCCTCCTAATAACCCGGCCACCCAAACAAACCCGAACGAACCCGCACCACCTGCGTAGCCAGCCCAACTGAGGAGCAGCACAGCGCGTTTTGAGCCCTCAAAACGCGCACAAATGCGACTCAGTTGGGCTGGCTCACGTCGTTAGGAGACTTATCCGGACGCCAGCCCCGCCACACCGGATGACGGAGCCGGCCGGGCCCCGTCCATTCGCCGAAGGATACCTCGGCCACCAGCTCAGGGCTCACCCACGTGGCACCCGCTGCATCTTCGCGGGGTATGTCTGTGAAAGGGCATTCGCTTACCACCCGGGGTTCAAGATGCTCCATGACATCCCGGAGCTGCCAGTCCTTGAATCCGGTGCCCACCCGGCCCACGTAGTGCAGCTTGTGGCCGTCGGGGATGCCCAGCAGCAACGCGCCGAAAGTCCCGCTTCGGGCCCCCGCGCCGGGCCGCCAACCTCCCACCACTACTTCCTGGCTTTGCTCCAGCTTGAGCTTGATCCACGACCTGCTGCGACGTCCGATCACATATCTGCTGTCGGCTTTCTTGGCCATGACACCCTCCAAGCCAAGCTCGGCGGCGCTGGTCATGAGGTCTTCCACGTCGTGGTCCAGCACGGCGGAAAGGTGAAGGGGGCAACCTTTACGAAGACGCTCCGAAAACCCGGAAAGCCTCTCGCGGCGCTCGCGGAACGGCAGCCCGCTCAGGTCCCTACCGTCGTCGTACAGAAGATCGAACAGCATGAGCTGCACCGGAACCGTAGCCCGGGCGCGCTCGATGTCCGCACCTTTGACCAAATTCATCCTTAGCTGCAGCCGTCCGAAGTCAGGCCTGGACCCTTTGCCGAGCGCCACGATTTCGCCGTCCGCAACGAAGTCTCCGTCGGGCCAGCATGTGCGGTCCGTCAGTTCGGGATAGGCGGCCGTAAGATCGTTTCCGTTGCGGCTCATGAGCCGGATCTTGCCCTCCGTACCGGTGATGATCGCCCGGATTCCGTCCCACTTCAGTTCAAAGAGCCAATCGTCGCCGCGGAGATCAGCGGCGGTTCCGGCGGTGGCCAGCATGGGGGTGTAGTTCGGCATGGGCTGCGGCTGAGGTGGATCGGACTTGGGCGCCGCGGTTTTGGCCGCAGCCGGGCTGCCCCGACGCCCACCCGGCTGTTCCTTCATAAGATGGATCAGCCAGTTCTGACCCGTATTGATCAGCGCAAAGCGTTTGGTGCCGCCAAGGCCACCACCCGGCTCGCCTGTAAGGGTGGCGATCACTTCCTTGCCGTCGCGCCACTTCTCGCAGGTGTACTCGCCGCGGTCCCAGATGGTCATGGTCCCGGCCCCGTACTCGCCCTTGGGAATGACGCCCGCGAAGTTCGCGTATTCCATGGGGTGGTCCTCGGTATGTACGGCTAGGTTGTTTCGGTCGGAGGTTTCCGGGATGCCCCGCGGCAACGCCCACGAGGCCAGGACTCCGTTGTGCTCCAGGCGCAGGTCCAAGTGGTAGCGGCGGGCGTGGTGCTCCTGGATGACGAATATGCCGCCGGGCGGCGGAGGGTCGCCGGGCTTCGGCTGGGCGGAGGAGGAACCCGCGGATTGCGGTGAGGCAGAAGCGCCCGACGACGACGGGAACGGCTCCGGGGTTTTGTCCGGATCGCGCATCCCGACGTATTTCGCGAGACGGTTCTCGGCTGTCACCACCCGCTCGCGGGAACGGCCGGTGCCTGAACCGCTTCCGGGAGCACCGCCGTCGTCCTTCTCATCCTCCCCATGAGGCGGCAGGTGCCGTTCGGAGATCGGTGCGAAGTGGTCTTTGCCGGTCTTCACGCGCTTCATCACGGCCCGGTAGTCCAAGTGCTCCAACGAGGCGGAGGAGAGCTCCCGCCACGTGCGCGGCGCCGCCACGGTGGGGATGGCGCGTCCGCGGAGGGAGTAGGGGACGATTGTGGTCTTGTTTCCGCTGTTCTGGCTCCAGTCCACCAGCACTTTGCCGTGGCGGAGGGACTTCTTCATGTCGCTGACCACCAGATCGGGGTGGTCCGATTCCAACGCCCGGGCCAGCTCTTTGGCGAAGGCGGACACTTGCTCGGACTTCAGCGTCCCGTCCAGGCCCGTGTAGAGGTGGATGCCTTTGCTGCCGCTGGTAACAGGGACCGGGTACATTCCCATGTCCTGCAGGATGGAACGGGCCAGCTTGGCCACTTCAACGCATTCGGGCAGACCTGCCCCGGGCCCGGGGTCGAGGTCCAGGACGAAACGGTCGGGGCGGAGCGGCTTCCCGGAAGGGTCCACTTGCCACTGAGGAACGTGAATTTCCAAGGAGGCGATCTGGGCCATCCACGTGAGCGTCGCAAGGTTGTTGACCAGGGGATAGACGTTGGTGTGGTCCGAATGCTGAATTGTGGCGCGGGGAATCCACTTTGGCGCGGAGTCCTCCAGGTTTTTCTGGAAGAAGACTTGCCCGGGGTTTTCGGCGGTACCCACTCCGTTAACCCAGCGCTTGCGGGTGACGGGCCGGTTGGCAGCAGCGGGGATCAGGAAAGGTGCCACTGCGGCGTAGTATTCCAGCACTTCGGCCTTGGTGGTGCCGGTTTCCGGGTAGATGATTTTGCCCAGATTAGTGAGAGTGAGCTCGTGGCCTTCCACGTTCACCCGCTCCTGTTGCTTGCCTGCCACCTCTTCTCCTCCGCTGTGTTGTGCTGTTGACTGGGTGCATGAGGGCCATATGGAAGGGATCTATCGCGTTCGGTCTGGTCAACGTACCAGTGAAGCTCTACAGTGCCACGGAGGATCACGATATTGGCCTGCACCAAGTCCACAATAAGGACGGCGGGCGTATTCGGTACCAACGGAAATGCGAAATTTGCGGCGATGTTGTTGCGTACGAGGACATTGATAAGGCTTACGAAGAAGAAGGCCGCACCGTGGTCCTTACGTCTGCGGAATTGAAGTCGTTGCCGGAGGAGAACAGCCGCGAAATTGAGGTGGTGGAATTTATCCCCGCCGAGCAGCTGGACCCCATCATGTATGAGCGCAGCTATTTCCTGGAGCCGGACTCCAAATCGCCCAAAGCGTACATGCTGCTCAGGCAGACGTTGGAGGACACTGACAGAATCGCAATTGTCCAGTACGCCCTGAGGCAGAAGACCCGTCTGGGGGCACTGCGGGTGCGTGGGGACGTGCTGTTGCTCCAGGCTCTCCTGTGGGGCGATGAGGTCCGCGAGGCCAAGTTCCCGTCACTGGAGACGGACATCAAGATCTCGGACAAGGAACTGGAGATGTCCTCCGCCTTGGTGGAATCCATGGCGCACGACTTTGACCCCGACGAATACACCGATGACTACCAAGCGCAGCTCCGAACATTGATCGAGGCCAAGTTGGAGAAGGGCGAGGCCCTGGACACCGAGGCAACCTTTGGCGTGGTGGAAGGTGAGGGCGAGGGCGGCGACGTCATCGACCTCATGGAAGCCCTCAAGCGCAGCCTGGACAAGAAGCGCGGCAAGGAAAAAGCGGACGACGACGCTGCTGCCGCCAGCAAAACTGCCAGCAAACCAAAGGCGCGGGCCAAGAAGAAGGCTTAGGTCGTGTTGCCTTCGCCTAGGGGTTAGGCGCCGGTTTCGTAGTGCGGTTCCGCCACCGGTTTGGACTCGGGTGAACCACGTTCACGGAGGTACACGGAGGCTCCTACCAGGACGGCGACAGCGAGGAACTCACTTTGCCAGTTCTGGAAGGACTCAAACCAGAACTGGCTGGAAGCCATGTATTCCCAGGTGGAGACCTCGGGCAGGCCATGGCTGTGCTGTTCCTCGTTGTAGGCGGCTGCGCCACCTACCGCGTGCAATGTGAAGGAGGTCAGAAACAGGAGGCCCAGCAGGCCGGAGAGTGAGTGCTCGTAGACCTTCAGCACCCAGCCGCCGCGCCTTACCGGCCACGGGGTCTTGGGTGACTTCCTGGCATCGCGGGGATCTTCATCCTGGGGTGCTTCCTTGTCCACGGGTTTTGACTCCGAGGAACCCCTCTGGAACAGAAAGACGGTAAGGACCACGTACATGGCCATTTGAAGAAACTCCGATTCCCAGTTTTCAAAGACGGCTTCCCAGAAGCTGCCTGATGTCAGGAAATCCGTGATACCGGTGGCTGGCTGGCCGTGAGCCTGTTGTTCCTCGCTGTAAGTTGCCGCTCCCGAGATGATCATTCCCCCGAGGAAGACGACGAACAGGCCTGCGTTGACCAGCAGCAAGCCGTGGTCCTTGACCCAATGGCGCGCGGGATCTTTGTCCTTGCTGGATGTTCCGGGGTGCTTCATGGGTCTGAGCATCGGGCTCACTCTTCCCTGGGAGTTCCGTTGTCGTCGCTGTTTCGGACTGCTCGACGGTGCAGCCATAGGGGTGTTCCCACCACCAGGAGCAGCAGCACCAGGATGATGAATCCTGCAGCTACAAGTCCGGCCGTCCGGCCGGCGGTGAAGTCGAAAACAAGGGTGGCAGAGCCAACGATCAACAAAGCCACACCAGCCAGCGCCCACTTGGTGACCACATCGGCACTTGAAACCAGGGTGGCCTTGAGCCCCCTGCGGAACAAGCGGCGATGCACGCTGACGGGGAGCACTATCAGCACGGTGGTCACTGCTGCCACCATCACGTTGAAGAGGTAGAGGCTCCGTTGCCAGTCGTCCAGGAGTTCGAAGCGTTCTTGGAAGGGCAGCGTGAGCAGGAAACCGCCAAGGATCTGCACCCCTGTTTGGAGAACCCGTAACTCCTGGATCAGTTCCATCCAGTTCCGGTCCATTCGTTCCTCGGTGGACTCGTTCCTGCCGATCCTGGGGGCCTGCTCCGGTTCTACCATCTGTGCACCTCCGTGTGGTTTTGGTGGACGACGACCCTGCGCGGGACTACGGTCGAACTGTCAGCATTCCTCGATCTTTTTGAACGGGGCCTCATCGGAAATCCAAGGAGGAAGCTATGAGTCAGGACGAACACCGCGTGGACCCGGAAAGCGAGCCCGGCGGCTACGGCACACCCACGCCTGAGCAGGAAATGCCCGGTCAGGGCGGTGAGCGCGAGACGCCGGAACGGCCGGCCCAAGGAGTTCCCGAGGCTCCGGGTGACGAGTTCCCCACACCTTTGGATCCGGATGCGGCCCCACCGCCCTCGGCAACCGGGAGCCGTGGGGAAGAGGCCTAACTACACCGGGGTGTAGGGACGCCGGGGGCGTTGCCCCCGGCGTTCGATCCTCGTTCGGTCTCCTATACCGTGTGTCCCCTGCGACCCGACATGAAGCTCAGCAGCCAGCCGATGGCTGCGATAACGAGGAGGACGACGCCTACCCACAGCAGCCAGTTAAGGGCTTGCGAGAAGCCACCTACAAGAAGGAGAACAATTGCTACTACACCAGCAATGATCAGAAGCGTATTCATGGTCAGCACATTCCTTTCCGCGGGAATCTTTGATGAACCGCCGATTCCCGAGTATGCATTCCGAGTTACTTCGATTTAGTTATGCCGGTACTTGGTTGCGTTCTACGGATCCAAGTGCCTTTTCGTGTACCACTCAGGGGATCTTCGCCCGAAGGGGAAGTTCGCCAGTCGTGAACAGTAACACTCCTCATTGTACTACTAAGCTTCCTTATGAAAGGGTTATTGCAGTCGTCACTTGATGATTGGGCAGTGCTGCAGAAACTGTGCGGCACGTTTTTGGCTCACATGAACGTCTATGAGAGGAACACATGAAAGCGTCACAGCAGCTTGCAGACAACCTTCAGATCGTCTTGACGGACCTTATTGAGCTACAGCTTCAAGGAAAGCAGGCGCACTGGAACATCGTGGGGCCGAACTTCCGCGATCTTCACCTCCAGTTGGACGAGCTGGTAGTGGCTACACGCGAGTTCGCTGACGACACCGCCGAGCGTATGCGAGCCCTCCACGCACTCCCGGATGGCCGCAGTGCCACCATCGCCAAGGGCACGCGCCTGGAGGAATTCCCGGCAGGACTGGTCAACACCAAGAACGCCGTCAAGCTGGTCACCGACCGCGTTGAGCGCGCAGTCCAGACCATGCGCGATGTCCATGACGAAGTGGACGAGGAAGACCCCACAACGGCGGACCTTCTGCACGCTTTCATCTCCCGCCTTGAGCAGCTGGTATGGATGATCAACGCCGAAATCATGAACGCCGGCGCCGCCGTGACAGATCCGGACGAGGCGTAGCGGGAACCCGGCTCCGGCTGTTGCAACCTAGGCAGGCAGGCCGTGCCCAGGCTTAAGCGAAGTGACCTTTCCAAACCCGGCATAGTTCGCCGCAGGGTAGGCAAGGGGTTCAGCTACCGCCACCCTGACGGGAGCTTGGTCAGCAAGGAGGATCGCCAGCGCATCAATGCGCTGGCGATCCCGCCCGCGTGGACCGATGTTTGGATCAGCCCGTTCGAGCATGGGCACATTCTGGCTACTGGTGTGGACGCTGCCGGGCGAAGCCAATACATCTACCATCCGGGTTGGCGGGAGCGGAAGGACACCGAAAAGTTCATCAGGGCCGCAAAGCTGGGCTTGGTCCTGCCTGCGGTACGCCGCAACGTGACCGTGCATCTCCGGGATTCCGACGATCCCCGACAACAGACCCTTGCTGCCGCCGTGCGGTTCATGGACCTCGGTGCGCTCCGCGTCGGTTCCGAGATCTACATGAAGCAGAACGGCTCGTATGGGCTCACGACGCTTCGATGCCGGCACGCCCGCGTGGAAGGGCCGGACGTTTTCCTCAAGTTCCCGGGCAAGAGCGGTCAGTTGTGGGACACCTCCATTCACGATCCCGCCCTTGCCGCGTTCCTGGAACCGCTGGCAGGGCGGCCGGGCAAAGAGCGCCTGCTGGCCTACCAAACCAACGGCTCCTGGGTATCGGTGGACGCGTCCATGATCAACGAATACCTGCGCGGAGTCGCCGGAGAGGCTTACACCTCCAAGGATTTCCGGACATGGAAGGGGACGGCGGCTGCTGCCATGTGCCTCATCAAGTCGGGCCATAAGGGAACTCCCAGGCAGGCCATTGTGCGGGCCATCAAAGAGGCATCGGACCTCTTGGGCAATACGCCTTCGGTGGCGCGCTCGTCCTACGTTGATCCAAGGATTATCGAGGGATACCTGTCCGAGGAGCTCAAGGACGTCAAGCCAACGGAAGCGTCCATTGCTGCCTACTTGAACGAAGAGGCGCCAAAGTAGACCAGACCGCACCAGGGAATTTTATGAGTACACTCGTACTAATAAAATTTTGACGGGTTCATGGCGTCTGGGGGCGTAAATGATTTTGTTGGCAATCGTGGTGTGTGAAGTTGCTTTCTGGGTGGCGATTCTCGGAGGGCTCGCAGCGCGGTATCTGCTGCGTCGCCCACGCCTTGGCGGGGTCTTGCTGATCCTTGCCCCGGTGATCGATGCCATCCTGCTGTGCCTTGTGGCGGTGGATCTGCTCGGCGGGGGCACGGCCTCGTGGCACCACGGACTGGCTGCAATCTACATTGGGATCTCCGTCGCTTACGGCAAGCGCATGGTGGCGTGGGCGGATGCCCACTTCCAGCACCGGTTTGCAGGCGGACCGGCGCCGGAACGGCTCACGGGAAAGCCTTACACCATCAAATGCTGGCGGGATGTGCTGCTCACGGCGTTGGCAGTAGTCATCGCAGCGGCGACACTGGGGGCGATCATTCTCCTCGTCAACGACGCCCAAAGAACCGCAGCCCTCTGGGACTTCTTCCGTATCCTGGGCATCATCTTCGCCATCGACTTCCTGTGGGCCGTGAGCTATACCATCTGGCCGAAGAAGCCCGCCCGCGCCCTGTCACCTACCGCTCTGTAGAGCTGAACCATGCCCCGGAGAAAGAGCTGAACCATGCCCCGGAGAATCGATGCGGAGGCGCGTAGCGCAGCAATTGCGGAAGCTTCCTTGCGTGTCCTTGAACGGGATGGATTGTCGGGCCTTTCGGTGCGCGGGGTGGCGGCAGAAGCGGGTATAGCCGCCGCTTCACTACGACGCGCCTTTGCTACGCAACATGCCTTGCGTGAGTTCTGCCTGCAACTCATTGAAGACCGGGTCACAGCGCGAATGGCTGCACTTGAGTTCTCGGGCCGGGAACTGGTTGATGAATTGCTCCTGCAATTGCTGCCTCTGGACAGGGAACGGCGTCTGGAACTGGTTGCACAGGTCCAGCTCGGCGTCCTTTCACTGAATGACGCTGCGCTTCGTCCCGCAGCGATCAGGCTCAGCGACGGAGTGGAACGCGTATGCCGCGCAGCCGTGCAGATCCTGGCGGAAGGGGGTCAGTTCCATCAGGAGCGGGACCCCGAATATGAAGCTCAGCGGTTGCGTGCGCTCTTGGATGGGATCGCGATGCACGGGCTGTGGAGCGGGGACCTCTTGGAATCGGGTCCCATGCTCCTGGTGCTCGCACGTCATCTCGACGAACTCGCAAACCCTTAGAGAGACGCAAAGAGCCCGGTGCCACCGGTATCCGGGTGGCACCAGGCTCTTTCCGTGTCGCTAAGTGGTTTCCTACTCGGCGTCGTGGTCCGTTTCGAGGATCTTTACCAGGCTGTCCAGCGCGGCGTCTGCGCCTTCCCCTTCGGCGCGGAGCACTACGACGTCGCCGTGGGAGGCGCCCAGGCTCATGAGGGACAGGATGCTGGCGGCGTCCATGGCGTCATCGGCGGGCTCGCCCTGACGTGCGATGGTGACGTCGATGTCCAGGTCACCGGCTGCCTCGGCGAAGATGGCTGCAGGGCGGGCGTGGAGGCCCACGCGGCTTGCGATGGTGGCTGTACGTTCTGGCATTGGTGCTCCTTTTTGTGAAGGGTGGCGGTTAGGTGAGATGGCTTTGTGGGAAGTCTAGACCGTGGGGCCTGGACCGTGGAGAGCCTAGACGCTGACGGTGGCCGGGGCGGCTTCCGCTTCCACCGGCTTCTTGACTGCAAAGCGCTTGAGGGCGATGACCAACAGAGCGGTGATTACCACGCCGACGATGACTGACAGGAAGAACAGCAGGAAGTTATCGATTGCGAAAAACACGAACAGGCCACCGTGGGGAGCCTTGGATGTCACGGCGAAAGCCATTGACAGTGCACCCGTTACTGCACCACCCACCATGCTGGCAGGGATGACGCGCAACGGATCAGCCGCAGCGAAGGGAATCGCACCTTCGGAGATGAAGGACGCTCCGAGGAGCCAAGCAGCCTTGCCGTTTTCGCGCTCCGCCAGGGAGAACAGCTTCTTGTTCAGGACGGTGGCCAGGGCCATCGCGAGGGGAGGAACCATGCCTGCCGCCATGACGGCCGCCATGATCTGCCATGGTGCCTGATTGGCTACGGAAGCAGCTCCCAGTCCGGCGACGGCGAAGGAGTAGGCAACCTTGTTGACGGGGCCGCCCAAGTCGAAGCACATCATGAGGCCCAGGATGATACCCAGAAGGATAGCGCCAGCACCGGTCAGGCTCGAGAGCCCGGAATTGAGGGCGTTGGTCAGGTCCACGATGGGACGCCCGAGGATAATGAACATGAGTCCCGACGCCACGATGGAAGCGACAAGCGGGATAATGACCACGGGCATCAGGCCCCTGAGCCAGCGTGGCACATCCAGCTTGCCGACCTGGTAAGCGACGTACCCGGCCAGCAGGCCGCCAACGATGCCGCCCAGGAAGCCTGCCCCCATGAATCCGGCCACGGCACCGGCTACGAAGCCCGGCGCAATACCTGGCCGGTCTGCGATGGCGTAGGCGATGTAGCCGGCCAACGCGGGCACCAGGAACTGAATGGACAGGTTACCGATCTTGAACAGCACGGCGCCCAAATAAGCACCCAAGGGGCCCCAAGCGTTGTCCGGGAATGCGGTTGGAAGGTTGAAGATGCTGTTCTCAAGGACAATCTTGTCAGCGAAGTCCGTAATGAGGTAACCACCCATCAGGAAGCCCAGAGCCATCAGGAGCCCGCCACCGGCCACGAACGGAATCATGTAGCTGACGCCCGTGAGGAGTGCGCGCTTCAGCTTTTGGCCAATGTGCTCACCCTTTTCCTCCTGGGCGCGCTCAGCCTGCTCTTCGGCACCAAAGTGCGGAACGCGGCGGGCGTGCGGGTCCGTGGCGGCTGCCAGGGCTTCCTCCACCATCTTGGTGGGTTCGTCGATGCCACGCTTGACCGGTGCGTTGATGACCGGCTTCCCGGCGAAGCGTTCCTTGCCGCGTACGTCGACGTCCACGGCGAAGATTACGGCGTCGGCGGCTGCGATGACTGCCGGATCCAGCGGTTTGGCGCCGGAGGAACCCTGCGTCTCTACCTGGAGGTCAACACCCATTTCCTTGGCCGCGGCAACCAGCGAATCTGCAGCCATGTAGGTGTGCGCAATGCCCGTTGGGCACGCGGTGACGGCCACGATGCGCTTGGGTGCGGCAGTCGTCGTCGTGCCGGCGGCGGCGGGTGCGGACTCTGCGGGTGCTGCGGCAGAAGCGGGAGCAGCAGCCGGCTTATCGGCCAGCGCGCCGTCCACGAGGTCAACAATGTCCTGCTCAGTGGCAGCCGCACGCAGCGCTGCCGTGAAGTCCTTTTTGATCAGCGAGCGTGCCAGCTTGGAGAGGAGCTTCAGGTGTTCCTGGTCCGCTCCGTCCGGGGCTGCGATGAAGAAGATGAGGTCAGCGGGACCATCCTTGGCTCCGAAGTCCACCTTGTGGGACAGCCGGGCCATGGCCAAGGCAGGCTCTTGGACGGCGGCTGAGCGGCAGTGCGGGATCGCGATGCCGCCGGGGACGCCGGTTGCGGTCTTCTGCTCGCGGGCGAAGGCGTCGGTAAAGAGCCCTTCGGCCTCGGAGGCGCGGCCGGTTGCGGCAACTTTGCCGGCCAGGACGCGGATGACGTCGGCAGGGGAGTCGCCCAGGTTTTGGTCGAGGGTGACCAATTGGGTTGTGATCAGCTGGGTCACTGTGAGTCCTTCTGGAGGGCCGTGATGGTTACGGCATTGGGGGTTGTCTGGTGGACTGCCGGGACAGTGGAGCCCGGCAGCGAAGCAGCAGCGGCACCATGTGCCACGGCTTGACGAAGGCAGTCCTGCGCGGAGCCGCCTTGGGTTGCAGCCAACAAGTAGCCGGCCAGTGAAGAGTCCCCGGCACCCACCGTGCTGACGGCTTTGATGGGCGGATGCGTGGCGCACCACGCCCCGTCTGCGGTCACCAGGACTGCGCCCTTGGACCCGAGTGTTGCGAGAACGGCGCCCACACCGCTGGCGACGACGGCGGCAGCGGCTTGGGCGGCTTTGGCCGGATCCGCTTCCAGTTCGTCACCTGTGGAGACGTTGGTGAAGCCGGTAGCGGCGGCAAGCTCTGCGAGCTCTTCCGCGTTCGGCTTGAGAAGGTCCGGCTTCCCTGCGGCATCGCCCACCACGGCGGCCGCGAGCGGCGCCCCGGAGGAGTCAATGGCGATGCTTGGGGAGGCCGTTCCGTCCGTGTTCGACCGGAGCCGACGAGCGATGGTGGCGTAGAAATCCGCGGGCACTCCTGGTGGGAGTGATCCCGCGAGAACCACCCAGCTGGCGCCACGCGAGCGTTCCAGCAGCAGCCCGATCAGGGCCTCCTGCTGTTCACCGCTCAGTTCCGGGCCGGGTTCGTTGATCTTGGTGGTGACGCCATCCGGTTCGGTGAGCGTGACATTGCTGCGCAGCACCTGACCGATGGGCAGCGCCGCGAACGGTACACCGCCGTCGTGCAGTCCGGAAAGTACCGGGTCCGAGTCGGCGCCCGGCAGAACGGCCAGGGTGTCCAGGCCGGAGGCCACGAGCGCCCGGGAAACATTGACGCCCTTCCCGCCGGATTCCTGGTGGACAGCGACGGCGCGCTGCACTTCGCCGCGGGCCAAGGCTCCTGGCAGTTCCACCGTGCGGTCCAGGCTGGGGTTGGCGGTCAAAGTGACGATCATGCGACCACCACGTCAACGCCGGCGTCGGCCAAAGCCGCAGCTAGTTCAGCCGAGGGCTGCTGGTCAGTAATCAAGGTGTCAACATCCTTCAGGGTGGCGAACTGGACCAGGGTTTCGGCGTCCAGCTTGGAAGAGTCGGCCAGGGCAACCACGCGCCGGGCTGAGGTGACGAATGCGGCTTTGACCGCGGCCTCCTCGGGATCGGGGGTGCTGAGTCCGAACGTTGCGTGGATACCGTTGGCTCCGACGAATGCGATGTCCGGGCGAAGTTTGTAAGCAGCTTCCACGGTGGACTGCCCGACGGCGGCCTGCGTCAGTCCGCGGACACGGCCGCCAAGGATCTGGAGTGCTATGCCTTGGGTGGACGAGAGCTTGCCGGCGATGGGGATGGCGTGGGTGATGACCACGAGTTCATCGTTTCCGTTGGCCGATGGCGTTTGCTGGGCCAGTAGGTCTGCGAGGGTTTCCGTGGTGGAGCCTGCATCCAGGAGAATGCTTCCCGTGGTGAGCTGGGGGATCAGGGCGAGTGCTGCGTTGGCGATGCGGAGCTTTTCCTCCGGACGCTGTACGGCACGCTCGAGGATGCTCTCCTCGCGGGTGCTGAGGCGGTCCGAAGGGACGGCGCCGCCGTGAACGCGCCTGAGATTGCCGGCGACTTCCAGGGCCGCGAGGTCGCGGCGGATTGTCTCAGTGGTAATGCTGAAACGGTCGGCGAGGTCTGTGACACTCACCCGTCCGCGCTCTGCGACGAGTGCGGAGATCAGATGCTGGCGCTCTTCGGCGAACACTTACCCTCCATTGGTCAAGCTGCTTAGCAGTGCAGCCACATCAGTGACTGCTGTCACAACGATGTGGAATTGCTTGACTCTATCTTTGTTTATGTTGGTAAGTCAATAGAAATCAACATAAACAAAGATTTAGGCAGGGAAGATCTGGCAAAGATCCGGAGGAGCGCGGCGGTCCGGGGCACGAAAAAGGCATGCCGCGCTCCCTGTGGCGCGGCATGCCCTCATTCGGATCCCGACTGGGGGAGTAGCGGGACCCTGTTCGTGGGAGTAAACAGGCGGTGCCTGATGTGCTGATGGGCAGGCCTACGGCAAACGCCCTGCTTCACCCGGCGTTGGGCGTCCTGGCGTGGGCTCTGCCACGGGTGGTGGTCCCGGCTCCGGCAATGGAACCGGCTCGGGCATGGGACCCGTTTCGCGGGTGGGGTCAGGGTGCGAGGGGTACGAGGGGTTTGGTGGCGAACCGCTCATGATCAGGCGCTCCGCCGGTGAGTGGCGTGCTGTGGCCGGAGTCGTCCGGGATCGCCGGAGGGGTATCTGCTCGAGTTCCACCCAGAGCCCGGATAGTCGATGGGAAGATTGTCCGGATCCGGCGGATCAGGGAGGCTGCGCTTACCGGCCTGGCCGGGCTTGCTGCCCGTGGTTTGAGGCTCATTTCGTTGTGATTCTGCGTGCATGCTGTCCCTCTCGGTAGCTCCGGAAATTTTGGTGTAGCTCCTCATGGCCACCCGGCCTCAGTCAGGCATCTCCATGCGGAAGCCGCAATGACACCCGAGAATGCGCGTGTTGATGAGTACCTCATACATCCGTTGCTGCGCGCCCGGCGACAGGACCAAGGGCGATTGGATCCTTCGCAGCTCGCAACTCTTTGTCTTCATCGGTTCCCCGCAGTGCAGGTATTGACCGCCGAACTGCAGGACGCCTTGAGGGGCACCCGGACGGTTCAGGACTGCTGCAACGCGCCGAACGGAAGCAACGTGCTCATACGAGTACCTACAAACATGGCACTCATACGCAACGTCCACCATGTTGGGTGCCGGCGGATAGTGGGACTGGATGGAGTTCACCAGAAGATGCTGATCTGTATTGCAGCGCGAGCACCAGAGGGGTTCATCGGGTGGCGGATGTGCTTCGTCCGGGACTCTGGACGCTGGCTGAGCCGGCATGGGTTTGTACCTCTGCATCAAAAAGTGAGGGACGCCCGTCTGCATGAGCTCAATAGCCTGGGCCCGTGATCCGGACCATGTGTCGATTGTGCACATAGGTGCACCGCAGATGCAAGGATTCTGTTTTCCGTTGTCCAAAGGGTGACGAGTTGGTGTGAGGCGAACGTAAAATAAGGCATGGACGAAATGAGCGTGGATTTTGCGGTGCCTGATGCTGTCTCTGCGCCCGACGATACTTCGGTGCCTGAGCAGCTGCAGGATCTGGTGATAGACAGCGAAGATGTGGGCGGGTTCCTGCATGAGCTCGCGGTCTTTTCGGCATCCGCGGTGTCACAGGCCGTGGGCTTGGACGTGCTCTGCGGCATCACCCTCAGCCGTCGCCATCGCACCGCCACAGTGGCGGGAAGCAACCACGAGGCCAGGCTGATCGATGAGGTTCAGCAGGCGTACGGTGATGGTCCGTGCCTGGAGGCCATGCGCAGCCGCGTAACGCAGCATGTTGCTGACACCTCCACGGAACAGAGATGGTCCGAGTACTGCTCAGTCATTGCCGAGCGGGGACATCTGTCCGCTCTCTGCGTTCCCTTGGAACTGGATGAGGGTGCAACGGCGGCGCTTAACTTCTTCGCGCCGCAGGCCAACGCCTTCGATGAAGCAACCATCCGGAATTGCGAACTCTATGCAAGCCAGGCCGAGCGATCGCTGAGACTGGCCGTCCGGATTGGCGTCAAGCAGCAGCACGCTGAGGACCTCCAGGATGCCATGCGGACGCGAACGGTGATCGACTTGGCAAGTGGAATCATCATGGGCCAAAACCGCTGCACGCAGGAGGAAGCGTTCCAGATCCTGAAGAAAGCGTCCAGCACCCGCAACCAGAAGCTGCGGGACGTCGCGGAATCCCTCGTCAAGAGTGTGGCCAGGGAAGCTCCCGTGGCCCATTTCGAGGCCTAGGGCGCTCCCGCTAGCGGATTGGCAGCAGTCTCATCTCTTGTGACGGCTGCCACTGGTGAACTACATTCATACATGGGTTAAGCAGATAGCCCTTGGAGCCTCATAGGGAACCATCCAGGATGGTCCAAAAACTGCACCCTTTAGCCGTGGCCCCTTTCGGCCGGCTCACAGCGTGCCTCCATGCAGGCTCCTTGAAGGAGCATAAGGAGAATGGCAATGACGCTTGGATCCCCGATTCCCGCCCCGCAGCCTGCAAGCCGACGGGCACCTGCAACAGTTGATACCGGAGCACGCCCGTGGTGCACCGTTTGCAATACTGATTCCTACGTTTTCGTAGAGACGGTTGTGGAAGCAACACCGAATCAGTCGGAGATCGTCGAAGTCAGCTACACCTGTAGCGAATGCGATACGTTCTACGCCCACGCAGTCCGCCTGGACGCGCTGGTTCCCGCCATCCAAAGTGAATTTCTTTCCACTTCAGCAGCCGGGCTCTGGTTCAGCTGCACCCACTGCGGCGATCCCATGACCCTGGGGCGCCCCGCGGAGCGCGTCATTGAGGCGCCCCGGACCACTGACGATCCGGAGAGCCCCAGCCTGCTTGAGGTGTACCTGCAAACGCAGGTGCTCCATTGCCGTTGCGGTTTTCAAATGGAGGTTCCGCGCCACGTTGGCTAACCGCCGTCTCTAAAAAACTAACGGTTGGGAGGGGGGTTATGCGTACCTTTGGCGTCGAAGAAGAATTGCTGATCGCAGATCCTGAGGACGGGTTGCCCTTGGCTCTGGCCTCCGGACTCCTGGATGTGGCCGCCCCCTCCCACGCGGAATGGGATGCCGGCGGTGGGCCGTCGCTGAAGTCCGAGTTCAAGCAGGAACAGATTGAGGTTAACTCGCTCCCGTGCCGGACCGCCCAGGAGTTGCGGGCTCAAATCCGTTCAGGGCGGGCGTTGGCCGACTCTGCAGCCCGGGCGGTGGGAGCACGCGTTGCTGCGCTGGCCACGCCTCCGGTGTTTCACGCGACCCCCACCACCGGAAACCAGCGCTACGCCACCATGGGCAAGGAATTCGGCCTGATTTCCCGCGAGCAACTCACCTGCGGCTTCCACATCCACGTGTCCATCGAGTCGCCGGACGAGGGCGTAGCCGTGCTGGACCGGATGCGGCACTGGCTGCCGGTCCTCCTGGCCCTCAGCGCGAATTCACCCTACTGGATGGGTGCTGACACGGGGTTCGCCAGTTACCGCACGCAGATCTGGAACAGGTGGCCCACCGCAGGTCCCATGGATGTTTTCGGCTCAGCTGCCGGATACCGGGCGGTACTTGCGGAACTGCTGGGCACAGGAGTTCCGCTGGACGAGGGAATGATCTATTTCGACGCGCGCCTGTCCAGAGGGCACCCCACCGTGGAACTCCGGATCGCCGATGTCTGCCTCTACGCCGAGGATGCGCTCACTATCGCGCTCCTCGCCCGTGCCTTGGTGGAAACGTCGGCGGGCGAATGGCGCAAGGGCGGACCGCCGTCGAGCACTTTGACTCCGGTGATCCGCATGGCCAACTGGAAAGCCAGCCGTTTTGGCGTCAACAACCAGCTGCTGCATCCGCTGGAGCAGGCCCCTTATGCTGCCGCGGACGTGGCGGGTGCCCTGCTTCGGCACATCCGTGGCGCCCTGACGGCATCCGGGGACCTGGCGCTCGCGCGGACAGGGGTGGCGAACATCCTCCGGCGCGGGACCGGCGAACGGCTGCAGCGACAGGCCTACGGCCAGCGGCGGCGACTGTCCGACGTCGTCTCCGCCGCCATTGCCTCTACCCACAATTACGATGAGCGATCCGACGCCGGCCTCTTGAGTCGCTAAGAAGTACGACGACGGCGGAGGTCACCTCGAGCGCTGGAGACGCCCCACCGGGGTGACCTCCCGCCGTCGCGCTTGATGATCAGCCCTGGTTGATGCGGATCATGTTGCCGGAAGGGTCACGGAAAGCGCAGTCGCGGGGACCCCATGGCTGGTCGATCGGTTCCTGAAGTACTTCGGCGCCGGATGCACGAAGCTTTTCGAAGGTGGCGTCAAGATCATCGGTGGTGAAAACCAGCATGGGCATAACGCCCTTGGTAAGCAGCTCCTGGATGGCGTCGCCGTCCGCCTGTGAGCGGCCGGCGTGCGGCGGGGAAAGGACCAGTTCAAGATCAGGCTGGGCGTCGCTGCCGAGCGTGACCCAGCGCTGACCGTCCGAGCCGACGTCGTTCCGGACCTCGAAACCGAGGGCATCCCGGTAGAAGGCAAGGGACTCATCAACATCGTTGACAGTGACGTGTGCGTATTTCAATGAAATGTTCATGAATCACACGCTATGGCAGCTACGATGCGGGCGCTTCTTCAATCCTGCTCATGTTCTTGCTGCCGCTTCTTTCAGGACGCGTGTGCTGCTTGGCAATACAGCTGGGCATGGCCTTGACGGCATGGTGCTCACGGGCACGGTATTCACTGGGGTTCATGCCGACGATCTCGGTGAAGCGCGTGCTGAAGGAGCCCAGCGATGTACAACCGACTTCCATGCAGGCGTCGGTGACCGAAGTTCCCGCCCGGAGCAGGGCCATGGCCCGTTCGATCCGTCTGGTCATGAGGTAGTTGTACGGCGATTCTCCGTAGGTGGCCTTGAACTGGCGGGAGAAATGCGCGGGGGACATCAGGGCGCCGGCGGCCATGGTGGGCACGTCCAGGGGACGCGCGTATTCGCGGTCAATGAAGTCGCGGGCGCGCCGCAGATGGGCCAGGTTGGCCAGTTCCTGCGGAGTCATGGGCACAGTCTACGGAGTCATGGGCACGGTCCACTAGGCTCGTGCCCATGGAATCAGTGGTGTGGTCAAAGCCCGGGAACCAGCGCAAGGGCACGCCTTTGCTGGTGATGATGCACGGTTATGGGACCAGCGAGCAGCGGATGGTAAACCTCTTTCCGAACCTCCCCGGCGAGTTCACCTGCGCAGCGCTGCGGGGCCCCAAGGTCATCGGCGACGATTATGGCTGGTTCCTGCTTGACTACTTCCTCACCAACGACTTCGCGGATGTTATGGCGTCCACCAATGCGGTGTTCAACTGGATCAATTCGGTCAAGGACAATCACAGCAGCGTCAGCCTGCTGGGCTATTCGCAGGGCATGGCCATGGCCAGCACCCTCCTCCGCCTGCGGCCCAGCGCTTTTAAGGCAACCGTCGGCCTGTCCGGGTTCGTGCTGGACAACGATCTCCTGGCCTTGAGTGAGTCCTTCGATGTTCCGCCTCCGTTCTTCTGGGGGCGGGATAAGGCCGATCCCGTGATCAATGAGGATGCCATAGCCCACACCGAGGAGTGGCTGAACGCCAATGTAGCCCTGACGGCCCGCACCTACCCCGGGATGGGGCACAGGATCGAACCGCCGGAACTGGTGGATGTGAGCGCGTTCCTGAAGTACTACGTTCTGGACGGCGACAAGTAACGGGCGCGAGCCCCGCATGAGGGCCGGGACACCGGATTAGAAGGCATGAAGCCTCCGGAATCAAGCTTCCGGTGAGATTCGCGTCACAATTTCGCATTCGAGCGCACTCTATTGAATGACAAAATTGTAAGCGCTTACACTTTTGGCTGGTGACCCGGCTCGGGGCATACGCCAAGACGTCAGGCGAGGATGGAAAGGGTTGAGGCCGTGTTGCATGGTTAGGACTCACAGGGTGACAATCCAGGACGTTGCCGTCTTGTCCGGATTGTCCATTTGCACGGTGTCGCGGGCTCTCAGGAATCTCCCCAATGTTTCTGAAAAAGCACAACGACACGTGGCGGAAGCCGCCAGCAAACTTGGCTACAAAGCCTCAGCCGCAGCGTCCAGGCTCGCCGGTGGAAGCACGGGATCGGTGGCAATCGTCGCCCCGACAGCCACGGCCTGGTTTTTCGCCCAGGCTGTGGAAGCCGCCGAGGAAGTCTTCGGAGACAGCGGGTACGACACCGTCCTGATTAGCCTGCGCAACAAGGCCAGCGTGCGGACGCAGTTCTTTGCGGACCTTGGAAACCTCGCGCAAAGAGTGGACGGACTGCTCCTGCTCAATATTGACCTCGCGCCCCATGAACTGGAAGCGTTGGACGCCTCCGGGCTCGCAGTTGCCAGCGTGGGCATGCGCAATGTTCCGTGGGACAATGTAGGTATCGATGACGAGCACGCAGCTTGGCAGGCTACCCAACACCTGCTGGGGCTGGGCCATTGGGACTTGGCCGTTCTTTCGAGCAATGAACACCCCGTTGTAACTGAGACGCCACGGTTCCGCGGCTTCAGGCGTGCGCTGGATGAACACCACCTCACCGTCCACCCGGACCTTGTGGTGGGAACCGGGCCAAGCATCGACGACGGCAGACGGGCCATGACTGAACTCATGACCCGTGGCGGGAGGCCCACTGCAGTGTTCGCTCACTGTGACGAGGCCGCGTTCGGTGCGCTGATGGCGCTGCGGGAACACGGCCTTTCCGCGCCCAAGAACGTGTCCGTGATCGGCATAGACGATCACCCCATGAGTTGGTTCCTTGGCCTGAGCACTGTGGCGCAACCCGTTGCCGACCAAGGCGCCTTCGCAGCAAACCTGCTGTGCGAACGCCTGCTAAATACTGAATCCCCCCATCAACCCTCCAACCACCTGCTCGATACCAAGCTCATCGAACGCAAGACCACGCGCCACAAGCGCTGAACGGAACAATGCACATGACTGATCTTCGTAATGCCTGGACCGGCGCCTCGGCGCTGTTGTTCGACCTCGACGGCGTGCTGACGCCCACGGCCGTGGTGCACGAGCAGGCCTGGCAGGAACTTTTCGATGGCTATCTGGCCAGTACGGGCCACCCGCAGGGTTACCAGGAGAGCGACTACTTCGATCACATCGATGGCAAGCCCCGCTTTGATGGTGTCCGTGATTTCCTGACGTCCCGCGGGATTGCCCTCCCTGAAGGTCCGGTGAATGACCACCCGGACAACGAAACCGTGCAGGGTTTGGGCAACCGGAAGAATGCCATCTTCAACGAGATCGTGGATTCCCGCGGTGTTGAGCCGTACGAGGGTTCGGTCAAGTTCATCAATGCTGCGGTGGAGCTGGGGCTGAAGGTCGCGGTCGTCTCTTCCTCCCGGAACGCGCCTGCGGTTCTGAAGGCCGCCGGGCTTGACCACCACTTTGAGGTGGTGGTGGACGGTATGGTTGCCGCCGGCGTCGGACTGCCCGGTAAGCCGGACCCGGCCACCTACGTATATGGGGCGGGTCTGCTGGGCGTGCCTGTGGAGGAATGCATCGTGGTGGAGGATGCAGTATCCGGCGTTCAGGCCGGCGCAGGTGCCAATTTTTATGCCGTGATCGGTGTGGACCGCGGAGCCGGCCGCCAGACCCTGCTGGACGCCGGCGCCACGCTGGTGGTCGACGACCTCAACGATCTTCTCTGACCCTACTTTCTACGAAGGACAACAACTGCCCATGGCACTCATCAGCTCCGATCGGCTTCGCTTCCCCTGCGAGCCCTGGAAGCTCGTGGAAAACATCCACGTCCCCGGTGACGAGGGAACGCTGGAAACGCTGTTTGCGCTTGGCAACGGCCACCTTGGCATCCGTGGCTCACATTCAACAGCGGGCGACGGCGAGCTTCCCGGCACGTTCATTAACGGTTTCCATGAGATCTGGGACATCAAGCACGCCGAGAACGCCTACGGTTTTGCCCGGACGGGCCAGAGGATCGTTTACGTGCCGGACGCCAACAATTTCACCGTCTCCATTGATGGCGAGGCCTTGAGCCTGGCCGAATCCACTGTGTTGGACTACCACCGCAGCGTGGACTTTTCCACAGGCGTCTACGAG
This sequence comes from Paenarthrobacter sp. MSM-2-10-13, assembly GCF_011605365.1. Lineage (NCBI taxonomy): Bacteria > Bacillati > Actinomycetota > Actinomycetes > Micrococcales > Micrococcaceae > Paenarthrobacter > Paenarthrobacter sp. MSM-2-10-13. The sequence continues at coordinate 155,828 of NZ_JAAOXO010000002.1, forward strand.
GAAAGCATCACCTGGGCCTGCCGTTCCGGCGCCACCGTCACCACGGTAGAGCGCCGCGCTGTGGGTTTCGATTCCCGCGGATGTCTTGGCCTGGAGCTGTCGCTGACAGCGGACCGGGACGTGTCCGCGGACATCACCTCCGGCGTCGTGAACCGCCAGGACCAGCCTGTGGACGACCACTCGGTCCACGATCCCCGCCGCTCCGGCCGGCACGCGGGCCGGGTCCTGCTGCCGCTGCACCTCCAGGGTGCCGACGGCTCACTTCGCCTCGCCTGGGAGACGTCCGAGTCCCGCCAGCGTGTGGCCATGGCCGTGGATCACTGGATCTCCGCTGAAGGCCAGCCTTTTGAGACCTTGGTGGCTGAGGATGACTCCTCTGTCCGCTACGTTTTGGCCATCCACGACGGCGACACGTTCCGTTTGGAGAAATCGGTCAGCTATGTGGTGGCCGGGTCCTCGGACGCCGAAGACCGCGGCGAAAGCCTCGCGACGGAAGCCGAAGAGAACCTTGTGCCCTTCGCCGACATCCTGGCCCAGAGCAAAGCGCACTATAACGAATACTGGACCACGGCCGACGTCTACATTGGGGGACAGCCGGAGATGCAACAGGCCGTGCGCTGGGGACTGTTCCAGCTGGCGCAGGCCACTGCGCGTGCCGGTGTGGCAGGTATCCCCGCCAAGGGAGTGAGCGGTTCCGGGTACGAGGGCCACTATTTCTGGGACCAGGAAATCTACCTCCTGCCGTATCTGACCTACACCAACCCTTGTGGTGCCAGGAAGGTGCTGGAATCACGTCACGCCATGCTGCCCGACGCCCGGGTGCGGGCCAAGGAGCTCAGCGTGGACGGTGCGCTGTTCCCGTGGCGCACCATCAATGGCCTGGAAGCCAGCGCCTACTACGCAGCCGGAACGGCCCAGTTCCACATTGCTGCTGCCATCGCCTATGCAGCCAACCGTTACGAATGGGCCAGCGGCGATGCCACCTTCCGTGGGGAACTGGGCGCTGACCTGCTGATCGAGACGGCCCGCATGTGGGCTTCGTTGGGTTTCTTCGGCAAGGACGGACTGTTCCATATCCATGGCGTTACGGGTCCGGATGAGTACACGGCTGTGGTCAATGACAACCTGTACACCAACGTCATGGCGCGCTTTAACCTTCGGGCTGCAGCTTCGCTGGAAGACGAAGGCGTCAGCGATACCGAGCGTCTGGTGTGGCGGCAGGCGGCCGAGCGGATGTCGCTGCCCTACGATCCGCACCTGCAGTTGCACAGCCAGGACAACGACTTCATGACCCTGGAGCCGTGGGACTGGAACACGCCCAAGTCCAAGTACCCGCTGCTGCTGAATTTCCACCCGTTGGTGATCTACCGGCACCAGGTCCTCAAGCAGGCCGATACGGTGCTGGCGATGTTCCTGCAGTGGCAGGACTTCACGGCTGAGGAGAAGCAACGCGCCTTCGACTTCTACGATCCCATCACAACCGGCGACTCCACCCTGTCCGCTTGTGTGCAGGGCATCATGGCGGCCGAGGTGGGCTACGGTGACGTCGCGTTGCAGCACTTCACCGAGGCACTGTTCATTGATCTGGACAACTCGCACGGCAACACCATCGACGGCGTCCACATCGCCTCCACGGGCGGTATTTGGAGCTCCTTGGTATGCGGCTTCGCTGGTATGCGGGACCAGGGCGAAGTTTTGCGCTTCGATCCCCGCCTGCCTGTGGAGTGGGAAGGCCTGTCCTTCCGGCTTAAGGTGCAGGGACGTTTGTTGGCCGTGGATCTCGCACAGGGTTCCATCGCCCTGACACTTGTATCCGGGGAGGACTACAGCCAGGAGCCACTGCGCATTGACGTGCGGGGGGACAACGTCACCGTTGGTGCGGACACCGTCACGGTGCCGCTGGACACCGTACCCGTCCCGCCGCCGTCGATCTTCCCCAGCGTCTTTCCGACGGCGGGCCTTCCGATCATCCGATAGTTCAGGCTTTCCCGGGACTACTTTGCGGCGAGGTCCATGGTGGTCAGGCGCAGCCACAACCACAGGCGCTTCTGCGGGTCCGCCAGGTCCAGGTTGAAATCCCCGGCCAGGCGGGCCACGCGGTAGCGGACGGTGTTGTTGTGTACATGGAGTTCAGCGGCCATGGCGGAAATGTTCCCGTTGGTGGCAAGGTAGGCGCGGAGGGTGTCCAGGTAGTCCGTTTGCTGCTCGGCATCGCGGGCTTGAATCCTGGCGATCTGGTCCGCGCCGCCCAGCCCGTTGTCTTCAATGAACTCCCCGATTTTCAACAGGTTCAGGGGGATCTGGAAGTCCTCATGGAGCGCCACGCCAGGCGACTTCCCCTGCCGCGACTTCCCCTGACTCGACTTAAGCTTCAGCAGGTAGTGCAGGGTTTGGATTGCCTCGGACCTGGACCGGGGCAGGTGCTCGATGTCGTGGGCGATCCCACCCACTGTCGCGATAACGGGGAACGAGCTGATGGTGTGCGAATATGCTTCGATTTCCTGGATGATCCGCCCGTGCGCAGCTCGCGGCTCAGTCCCGTTACAGGGCAGCAGCGCATACACCACTGACCCGATCAGAGCACTGTGGCTGGTGCCGAACTGCACGTTGCATACCGTTGTTACCAAGTGAAGCAGCCGGTGGATGTCGCGCACGGATTCCAGGCTGCCGGTCTCCGGACGGACAATTGAAAATGCTGCCACGGCCAGGCCATTGGCGGTATCCAATCCCAACTGCGCGGCCGCGAACGATGCGTGCGGGGTGTCGTCCATGAGCGTCCGGATGAGGTCGGCGTTACGCCGTTCCCCAAAGTCGGAGGCCGAGCGGGCGTGGAGCATGTGCAACCCGGCCAAGGGCGCCATCCGGTCCAAAGCATTCAAAGCCGTGACGCGTTTCTCCTCGCCGGGGTCGATGATCCAGATGGAACCCAGCAGCTCTCCGCCTGCCCGGACGGCCAGCGCAAGTCGCGCCATACCGTCGTCGAGCGCCGGTACCATCACCGCTCCCGGGGCGTCGTAGACCATCTTGAAATCCTGGTCGAAAGCTGGCTGGATGGTTTCCTGCAGGGTCAGCGTGGTGATGCGCCGGAGTTCATCGATTGGCTGCCCGGGCAGTGTGGAATAGCCCAGGATGCGTCCCAGCGGATCCACAATGCTTGCCGCGCCGTTGGTCATGGAAGCCGCGGCATTGGCGAAAGCGTAGAGGTCACCCAACCGGACCCCGGACACCGAGTCTGCGGCAGCGCCCATCACCGAGGCCCGCGCTAGCGCCACCAATCGGGTCCAGTCGGCATGATCCGGCGCCACGAGCAGTGACAGGCTGTGCCGGACTGCCGCTGCACGCAACTCCTCCATCCGGGCCCCGTGCGCTTTGACGATCACCGCCGCTGCGCTGCTGTTCGCTGCCCTGTGGAGGAGTTGGTCAAAATCAGGGGATCCGTACGTGCACCCCACGGCCAGGATGATGCGGTCGTCCACGCTGGACCAGTTGTCCAAGGGGTCGTACATCAGTACGTCTGACACTGGATGCCCCAGGTTCTCAGGCGTGGGGTTGGCGTGCACCAGATCGGCCTGCATGAGCTGGATGCAATCGGACAACCGGACAGTGGTTTGCTGCATGCCGGACTGCTGCGTCCCGGACTGGGAGCGCTCGGTGATTTGGGGCTCTGGAAGCGTCTCTGCTGGATCCATAGCTGGACGTTATCACAAGCCTATTTCTTATCTTATGGAGGAATTCACATATTGAGTGGAGGAGATCTGCGTCACTATTGGGAAAGAAGCTGGACGGGTAACCCAGCAGGAACTCAAAGGACACACCATGAAACTCAAGGACATCAAGGCGCTCGCCTCGGTGCAGGGACCTGCCCGAACCGTCTCGGAGCGCCTGTCACGTAAGTGCTACAGCGTGGAGGACATGCGGAAGCTGGCAGCCAAGCGCCTGCCCAAGAGCATCTTCGAATACATCGAAGGCGGCGGCGAAGATGAGGTGTCGCTGCGCCGCAATCGCTCGTCATTCGACGATTGGTCCTTCCTCCCAAAATGGGGTTCGGTGGACAACTTGGACCTGAGCTCAACCCTCCTCGGCGGACCGGTTTCCATGCCGGTGACCCTCTCGCCCACAGGCGGTACCCGGCTGTTCCACCCCCAGGGTGAGTCCGCCGTCGCCCGCGCAGCGCTCGCCGCCGGCATCCCGTACGGCTTGGCGCACCTGAGCACCACCACCATGGAAGACGTCAGTGCCGCGGCACCGGGACTTCGCCGGTGGTTCAACCTGGAACCCACCTCGGACAAGGGTCTCCTGCAGGCCGTCTTGGATCGCGTGTCCAACGCCGGGTACGAGGCCCTGCTGGTCAACGTCGATTGCAGGGCCATCGGACACCGCGAGCGCGATTACCGCAACGGGTTTACCGCCCCGCCGTCCATCAAGCCGAAGACGGTTGTGGAGGGAATGTTGCACCCTGCGTGGGCGCTGGGGTTCCTGGCCAATGACGCAATTGCCTTCCCCAACCTGGACGCTGAGGTTCCGGCCGGTCCCTTGGCTAGCTCGCCGGACATGTGGCGCACGCTTCTTGCCGGTTCGTATGAGCCCACCGACTGGGATGACATCCGGGACCTGCGGGAACGCTGGAACGGGCCGATCGTCCTCAAGGGAGTAGTCAACCCGAACGACGCCGCGTTGGCGGCTTCCATGGGAATCGACGCCATCCAGGTCAGCAACCACGGCGGACGGCAATTGGACCATATGGCGGCCCCGCTGGATGTCCTTGCCGACATTGTTGAGAGGACTGCCGGCCGAATGGAAATCATCGTCGACGGCGGCATCCGCCGGGGTTCCGACGTCGTCAAGGCGCTGGCTCTCGGCGCGGATGCCTGCTCCATCGGGCGCCCCTACTTGTATGGGCTGGCTGCCGCCAGCGAGGCGGGGGTGGCCCACGTCCTGACCCTGTTCCGGGCAGAAATGACCCGCACCATGATGCTCCTGGGAGTGTCCACCATCGAAGAACTGCGCACTGAAGGCCGGGATTTGATCCGGCACCGCAATGAAGCGTTCACCCGCACCCAACCCACGGAGCCCACCTGGGCTTTGCAGAAATGAGCACCCTGACATGAAAAATTCCCCAACGCTACAACGAACCAAGCTCGGCCTTCCGGTTGCCGTTGTCACTGCAGCGCTGATGCTGTCAGTGACGGCGTGCAGCCCCGCCGGCAACGCATCGGCGTCGAACCCGTCCGCCGGCGCTGCCGCAGCGGGTACCGGTGTCCCTGCGCTGGAAGTCAGCCATGCCGCCGTCGACCTTCTTCCGGAGTCCATCAAGGCTTCCAAGGTGCTGCGCGTTGCCATCCCCACCAACGAGCCGCCGACGCAGTTCTACCGCGAAGGCACGCAGGAAATGACCGGAACCAACCCGGACGTGGCTCGTCTGATCGGCCAGGCTTTGGGTGTCACCGTGGACATCCAGGTGGCCAACTTCGATTCCATCATTCCGGGCCTTGCAGCTGACCGTTACGACATGACTGTTTCCTCCATGACGCCCACGGAGAAGCGGATGGAAGTCCTGGACTTTGTTGACTACATGCAGATAGGCAATGCGATTGCAGTGCCCAAAGGCAACCCTGGTGGAGTCAAGGACGAGAACGCGCTTTGCGGCAAGAAAGTAGGACTCCTCACGGGCTCCTACCAGCTGACCGTGAATGTCCCTACCTATGACCAAGCCTGCACAGCCGCCGGCAAAGACGCCATTCAAAAGAGCGAATTCCAGGACACCCGGCAGGCCATCTCCGCGCTGACCAGCGGACGCCTGGACACGGTGCTGGCTGACTCGCCCATTTTGAATTACGCCGCCACCCAGAACCCGCAGATCGAGGTTGCCCGGACATACGAGTTCGCTCCCGTCGGGGTGGGCGTGCCGAAGGAATCCGGCCTGGTGAAGTCCGTATCCGCGGCACTGGATGCCGTGATCAAGAGCGAGTCCTACGTCAAGGTCCTCGGGAAGTACGGCCTTGAATCCAGTGCCATCACCGACGCCCGCGTCAACTTCGCCCAGTAGTGAAAGAGGTGACTGCTATGAATACGCAACCCTCAGCCCCCGATACCAAGGAGCCGGCCACATCAGCGGCCGGTGACTCCATCCCGGTGGTGCCCCTGAAGCACCCGGTCCGTTTGGCCTTGGCGATCGTCCTCATTCTGGTGGCGCTGGGTGCTGCCTGGGATGTCGCAGTGAACGAACGCTACCGCTGGGACGTTGTGGTGTCCTATATTTTTGCACCGCAGATTCTTGCCGGTGCCGGCCTGACCATCCTGCTGACCGTGGTGTCCATGACCGTTGGCATAGCCCTGGGTACTTTGCTGGCCATCATGCGGCTCTCCGACAACCCGATCCTGAGCACCATCAGCCGCGGCTACATCTGGTTCTTTCGCGGAACGCCGCTGCTGGTCCAGTTGATCTTTTGGTACAACATTGCGGCGCTGTATCCGGTGATCGCTTTCGGGCTTCCCTTCGGTGGACCATCCGTGGTGTTGGGATCGGCAAATGTGCTGATCTCTCCGCTGGGTGCGGCGCTGCTGGGGTTGTCCCTTAACGAGGCTGCGTACATGGCCGAGATCATCCGTGGCGGCATCGGCTCGGTGGACAAAGGCCAGTACGACGCCGCCCGGGCCCTGGGCATGAGCGGTGGCAAGCTGATGGGCCGGGTGATTCTGCCGCAAGCCATGCGCGTGGTCCTTCCCCCCACCGGCAACCAGGTCATTTCGATGCTGAAGGGCACCTCCCTAGTGAGTGTCCTGGCGATCTCGGACCTGCTCTACTCAGCTCAGATCATTTATGCGAACAACTACCAGACCATTCCGCTGCTGATCGTTGCGAGCCTCTGGTACCTGCTCATGACCACTGTCCTGAGCTTCTTCCAAAACAAACTTGAACGCAGATACGGGCGGGGTTTCGACTCAGCGCCGCGACGGATCCGCAAGCCTAAGACAAGGACAGCATGATGACTACCGCCATGGTGGAGGCCCGGGGAGTCCGGAAGAACTTCGGCGTTATTGAAATCCTGAAAGGCATTGACCTTAGGGTTGAAAAGGGATCGGTGACCTGTTTGATCGGCCCGTCCGGTTCCGGCAAAACCACCTTCCTGCGCTGCATCAACCACCTTGAAAAGGTTGACGCCGGCCGCCTCTATGTTGACGAGCACCTGGTGGGCTACGCCGAACGCAACGGCAAGCTCTACGAAATGAAGGAACGCCAAACGGCCCGTTCGCGGCTCAACGCGGGCATGGTGTTCCAACGTTTCAACCTCTTCCCCCACATGACGGTGCTGGAGAACATCATCGAGGCCCCCGTGCATGTGCTTGGCCGGCCCCGGCGCGAGGTTGTGGTGGAAGCGCAGGCACTTCTGGACCGGGTAGGCCTGGGCAGCCGCGGACACTCCTACCCACAGGAGCTCTCCGGTGGACAGCAGCAACGCATCGCGATCGCCAGGGCGCTGGCCATGAAACCCAAACTGATGCTCTTTGATGAACCCACGTCCGCGCTGGACCCCGAACTGGTGGGCGAGGTCCTGGACGTCATGAAGTCCCTGGCTGAAGCAGGAATGACCATGGTGGTGGTCACCCACGAGCTTGGATTCGCCCGGCAGGTGGCCGATCAGGTGGTGTTCATGGACGGTGGCGTGGTGGTCGAAAGCGGCCCGCCCGAGCAAGTGCTGGGCAATCCGCAGCACGAACGCACCAAGGCGTTCCTCTCCAAGGTTTTGTAAGCATCGGTTTTGTAAGAACTCCAAGCACCACGAAAGGCATCACCATCATGACCCGACTCCAAGTCACTACGGACCTCGCACCAAGCCCGGCCGGCCCCTATTCCCAGGCCATCGTGGCCAACGGATTCCTGTTCACCGCGGGACAAACACCCCACCACCCCATCACGGGCGAGCGGGTTGGGATCACCATCGAGGAACAAACCATTCAGGCCATGAAGAACGTGGGCGAAGTCCTGGGTGCCCACGGCCTGGACTTCTCCCACGTAGTCAAGGCGACCGTGCACCTGCACCACCCGGGGCGCGACTTTGACGGGTTCAACGCCATCTACGAAAAGTACGTTGTTGCCCCATACCCGGCGCGCACCACCGTGGGTTCGTTCCTGGGCGACTTCCTGGTGGAGATCGACGTCGTAGCGGCCGTCCCGTAGCAACCGCACCCTCAGGAATGTCGGGGCCACGGTGCCTGCCTGCCTCAGGCGGCATCCTTGTCCGGGGCGGATGGCGGCTGTCCTTCCACCGCTGCGTCACCGACCGGCGCCGTTCCGGACGCCTGGCTACCTGCCAGGCGCCGACGCTCCAACTCGCAGTTGATCAAATCCAGCAGCGCCTGCGCCGGTTCGGATAAGTGATGAGTGTCCGGTGATCCAAGTTGGTCGCAGTGGATCAGCACGTGTCGGATGCGTTCCAGTTCGCGGGAGGGCACCAAGGGCCAGCGGTGGAACAGTTGCCGGACGGCTATTGCTCCGAGGAGGGCATCGGGCTTGTTTGCCACTACATGATTGCCGTGCTGAGCGGCGGCCCGTCGCCTGGCGATCGTGGCCGCCGACAGCGCGACGCCATGGGCCATGAGATTCTCGGCCTTAAGTGAATTCGGGGCCATGTGAGGACCTCCCCGGGTAGGGCGAAGGAAGCCGGATGCCTGACTGTGGAATTAGCTTACAGAATGTGACTTATGTCATGTCAATATTAACGGGAGATATCCGCCGTCGTCATTGCAGAACCGTTCCGCCGCGGCGGCCCCCCGTGTCCTGTGTGCGGCACCGCATCAATAGTTGCGCCGGACCGCCGTGCTGTCCAGGTCGCGGTGATGCCGCGCCCGGCGGAGAAAGCTGCGCAGCGCCTCTGTTTCCGACTGGGTGCGAAGGATGGTGAAGTCCATGATCCCGGCTCGTTCGTCGGTGTCCCACACCCGCCAGCCCGTGCCGTCGCGGTCGATCCAGGTGGAGTTTTGTGAACGGCCGGTCGGACCGAACCAGTTCGCGGTCGCCATGCGATGCGCGGCGAGGTATTCCGCTACCTTCGCCACGGTCAGGAGTTCGCCGTCCGCCAGCAACTCGTCCAGGCCGGGCAGCTCTCGATTGTGCATGGTCCCATTCTCCTTCGGAAGAGGTATTTCGCCACAAAGCATCGACACGATGATGGCCCTGAGGCTCAACCCAGGTGAACGTGCGGGGTATCGCTTGTTCCGCTGAAGGTCCTACGGTCGATCCTGATCAGGAGCAGTGCGACGGGGACGATCAGCAGCGCCACTCCGGCGGCCCACAGGAACACCAGCGAGTAGCCCGAGGTCAGCGCAGCCAGCGTCCCGCCGCCGAGCGCTGCTGTGGCCGCCGCCGCGATGGTGCTGAAAAGCGCAATGCCCAGCGAGCCGCCTATCTGCTGTGATGCGTTGACCAGCGCGCTCGCGACGCCGGCATCGTCCTTGCCCACTCCGAACAGGGCCAGGTTTTGCATGGGGACAAAGACCATTCCGAGGCCTACGCCCATGAGGATGAGGGCCGGCAGCATGTTGACGGCGTATGTTCCCCCGGGAGTGACTTGGGTAAGCCACAGCATGGCTGCAGCAATGAAGATAGGCCCCAACGCGCTGGGGATCCTTGCCCCCAGCTTGGGGAGGTTCTTCGCAATAAGGCCAGCAGTGACGATCAGGACCACGGTCATGGGTAGCGAAGCGATTCCGGCTGCGAAGGGCGCGAAGGCCAGTACGATCTGCAGATAGAAATTGATGAACAGGATGCCGCCAATCAGCACCGCTCCGGCCAAGAATGAGGCCAGGAAGGCAGCCGCCCGGTTGCGTTCTGTAGCGACGTGCAACGGCAGCAGTGGATTCTTGACCTTTCGCTCGACGGCGACGAACAGGACCAGCAGGGCCACGCCTGCGGCGATGAAGCCCCATGACTCGATAGCCGCCCAGCCGTGTTCGGCATTCGCGAAACCGTAGACGAGGGCGCCCAGGCCGGACGCGGCAAGAACGACGCCGGGCCAGTCGTATTTGGTGGAGCCGCCCGCTTTGCTTTCGCTCACCAGGGTCCAGACGCCAACGAGGGCGATGATGGCGATGGGGACGTTGACGAAGAAGCACCAGCGCCACGAAACGAACTCGGTGAGGAAGCCGCCAAGCAAGACGCCTGCGGCCGCGCCCACCCCGCTGATGGAACCGAAGATGGCGAATGCGGTGCCGCGATCCTTGCCTCCCGGGAAAGCGACCGTCAGCAGGGCCAAGGCTGCGGGTGCCAGGAGTGCAGCAAAGATACCCTGCACGGCACGGGCCCCGATCAGTTCCCAAGGCTGCTGGGCCAGGCCACCGATGAGTGAGGCGATCGCGAAGCCCGCGGAGGCGGTGATGAAGGTCCGCTTCCTGCCCCAAAAATCAGCGATCCTGCCACCTAGGAGCAGAAGCGCGCCGAAAACCAGTGCGTAGGCCGTGACCACCCATGCTCGGGTGGAGTCGCTGATGCCCATTTCCATTTGAAGCCGGGGGAGTGCCAGGTTCACGATGGTTCCATCTAGGACCACCATGAACTGGGCAAGCGCGAGGAACGGCAGGGCCCGCCAACCCATCGCTTTCTTCCCGTCCGGTCCCCCCGAGGGAGTGGTCTTATCGAGCAGTTGTGAGGTCACGGGGCACCAATCATCGAAGTAGTAATACTTACAAAAGTATAAGTACTTTTGGAGATGACGGTAAGCGTAGGTGGCGTGACGTCGCTTACGCCCGGGTGGACTTGGTGGCGGGGCCGTTCACGTGGTGCTCAGGCTCGGATAGTATTCCCGCCAGCTTCTGCAACGCCGGAAGGCTGGCTTGGATGAGTGCCCGTTCCTCGGGGGTGAGTCGCTCGCTGGCACTGTCCAGAACGCTGGCCCACACCCCGTCCAAGAGGGCCTTGATCCTCTTGGATTCGGGCGTGGGGTGTAGGGAAACGTAGCGCTTGTCCGATGCGTCTTTTACGCGCGTGACCAGCCCGGCAGCAACCAACTCACGGAGCTGGACACTGACATTGCTGAGTTGGCGTCCCAGGCGTGCAGCGACTTCCGCCACCGTGACGCCCGGGTGGCCTTCCACCACGCGAAGAATTTCCAGGACGCCGTTTGAGATGGGTGGCAGGCCGGTCTCATTGAGTGACTTGCGCCGGATATCTGACGAAATGTCAATCATGCAGACGGCCAACGCCGCAAAGTTCACTGGCTTTTCTCCCATTCGTCAAGCATAGGTGGGGCGCATCGCCGGCCCGTCTTGCTCGCGGTAGGTAGCCCGCCCTAGTCATTCATCCTTTTGCCCGAACAGGCGCCGCATGCCTCCGCGCGCCAGCATCAGGACGATGATGAGTGCAGTAACTGCGAAGAATCCGCCGAGCTGAACGGCGTCACCAAAGGCGAACGCCACCAGCTCGAGAACCAGGAACTTGCTCCCTGGCAGGATAAGGAGCAGCGCCACGATGCTAATGACCCGGACAACGACGGTCTTCCCGCCCCGAATTCGCCCCACGATCTTTTTCTTGGCGAGCAGCACAATCTCAAGCACGATCTTGAGCAGGATTGCCGTCAGCAGGGCCAGTAGGAACGACTCGGAAATAACAGCCGGGAGTAATTGGATAAAAACGCCCAACACCACCAGATAGACCAGGACATCCACAAGATCGATCGGGCGGATCCGCATTCGGTGAGCGTACCAACCATGGAGATGATGGCATAGGGATATCTGCCAGCACGTTCCGATTGCTAGGCTGGACTCATGACCCGTCGCCTAGCCGCCCTGTCCGCCGCCCCGTTGTTGTTGCTGCTCGTCGGGTGTGGAGCCGTGGAGGAAGCTGCCACAAACGCTGCCAGCGACGCCGCCTCGAAGGTGGCCACGGCCGCCGCCGATGAAGTGACCAAGCAGGTCTGTGCTGTAGTTCAGGACGGCTTGGTCAGCGTTCAGGACAAGCAACTCCTAGTCGGCTTGGTCTCGGCCGCCGAAGCTGCCGGTGTCCCCGCAGAGATTACGACGCCGTTGAACCAGATCGCGGAAGCAGGAGACGAAGTGCCGGCTGAGTCAGTCCAGGCACTGAAGGACGCCTGCGCACCGTAGCTGCTGCTTCGCTCAACCTTCCTCCGGCGTGCACCTAGATCCGGGTGAGATCTCGACCTTGCTGTTGAGGTGATCCCCGCTCATGCCCCGGCAGTGGTGGCCGCCTTGGATACATAGGCGTGGCCTGTGGGTGTGCTGATCTGGAGCGTGTGGCCGCCTTGTTTGTCCCCGGTCACGCTCTTGCTGTTCCAGCCGGGGTTTTCTTTGGTGTGGTTGCAGGCTTCGCAGAGTCCTGCGCCGTTGTTAGGTGTGGTGGTTCCGCCGGAGCGCCAGGGGAGCACATGGTCGATGTGCCGGATGGGCGCGTCGCAGTAGGGGGTGCGGCAGGTGTCGTCCCGGGCCTCGATGAATCGTCGGAGACGGGGCGGGAAGAGTCGGGCTGTGGAGTCCATGCTCAATAGTTCGCCCGTTCCGGGTGCGGTGTAGAGCCGCCGGAGCCACACGGTGAAGTCGCGGTCCGGAACTGGTGAGCCCGCCCGGCCGGTCGCCAAACCACTTGCTTCGCCTTCCTGACTGGTCGCCAAACCACTTGCTTCGCCTTCCTGACTGGTCGCCAAACCACTGGCTTCGCCTTCCTTACGTTCACCAACCTGATGTTCACCAAGCTGACGTTTACTACCCTGAGGTTCACGAAGTAGTTTCCTGGCCCACTGGGCCGGGACGATTCCATAGCCTTTGAGCCGGGCCGGTTCGCTGTCTGCCTGAAACAGGGTCCGGTCCGTCATCACGAGATCGAGGTTGATGCCCGCGACCCCGCCCGGGGTTCCGGTAACGCGTTCGACCAGGGTGTCAGCCATGACCTGACCGCGGGAACGGGAGTCACCGCCGGCCCGGGCAGTATCAGCCTCACGGGTCAGGGCCGCATACGCCGCGACGCCTTGGGCCACTGGCAGGAGGGCGGTCAGGTAAGTCATGGTGTCCGGGGCGGGTCGCAGGCTCACGGTCCGTTCAGTGGCTGCGTGACTGGCGCGTTGGGCCACCGAGCGGGGATCACGACGATACGCGGCAGCCTTGACCGCGGCGATGATGGCCCGGTCGCCCTTGCCTTCGAACGTCCCCCAATCGGGGGCGAGTTCCTCATCCACCGCGCACCGGTCCTCCGCGGACAGGCACGCTGTTTCCTTCACCAGCAGCATGGCCCGCCATTCATTGAGCTGGCCTGATTCCAGGGCGGCCAGGGTGCGGGGCATCTCCGTCACCAACGCCCTCGCCAAGCCCAACAACCGGGGACCCTTATTGGGAGACTCCCTCCGAGCCAACGCCAGCTGCGCCCCGACACCCTGACCCTGCTCGGACGCAGGAACACCAGCAGCGGCCTGCTCGGCCCGCTGCGCATGATCAAAGGCCACAGCAGCCCGCGCCTGCAGGCCGGTGATGGCGGACTTCAGCTCCTCCAACCCCCGGAGCTGATCAATCAGCTCGCCACTGGAGCCGGCAAGCGGAACAGAGCCAAGGAGCGCAATGAGGTCAGACACCCGGGGCGATGAATAGCCTGGCAGAGGCCCCGTAGCAGGGAGTGCGGAGTGGGAGTGCCCGGGTAGTGCTTCCCAGGCGCGCCCGAGCTCATCATCGTGTGACGGCGTCTGCGTGGCCCGGATCTGCTCCATGCTCCAACTCTTCCAGCACGCAGCAGGCGCTATAAGACCACAACTTCCGTATGTGGAAACCACGCCCTATGTGGAAAACAGTGCCCGTGCGGAAAACAGTGCCCTGGAGGAAAACAAGTGCCCGGTCGGCAAAGAGTTGAGATCTCGCCCCTCAGCGGTCGCTCGCAACTCCAACTCCAGCCCCAGCCATCACGCTCCTGGCCCGCACCGTGACGGCTGCCCCGAGAACTAGAGCAGCAGCAACAGCCGCGGCCACCGCCGTCGGGAATGACTCGGGTGCGTCGGCGCTGCGGCCCACGGTGATCCACAAGAGGCCCCACGCGATTGCAGCCGCCAACGCGAGCCGGCCGTGACCCTTGATTGCCAAAGCGATTCCAACCACGGCTACCACCACCAGCACAGCCACGGACCAAATTTCGGGACGCAACCCAAAGCCCTGAAAACCAGATGCCTTCAGAGCCGCCGCGATGTTGGCGCATGTGGCCACACTGACCCAGCCCAGATAGAGGCCCAGGGTCCCGTCCACCACCACAGCTTCAAGCCAGGAGCCAGCGCGGGTCTGGCTGTAGCGGAGGAATGCCACCACGAGCGTCGCCAGCAGGGCCAGGATCACCACAACACTGACCAAAAGAAGACCCGCCTGCACGGACAGGATCCACGCCGCATTGAGAATCATGGACGCCGCAACCATCCAGCCAAGGGAGCGCTGCCGTTCCGAGGACCGCTGCGAGGGCAACCACTGCCACACCGTGTAAGCAACAAGCCCGGTGTACACCACGGACCATATGGAGAAGGCAGGCGTGGCTGGCGCCAGCAGGGTTGAGTCCGCGGCTAGGGCGCCGCCGGCGGCCTGCGCGATCGGGGTCCCGCCAAAGACTCCGACGCCGATCATGGAACCAACAATGCAGATCACCAAGCTCACAGTGACTGCGATCTGCCGCCGAAGATCCGGGCTTTGGGTTGCCATGTGCAGTGCCTCTTTCCTGGTGCTATACGGGGGTGGGATGTGCGGGGTCATGCATTCAGGGGGTACGTGACTTACTATCAAATTGCTAGTGAAACGAGCTTTACGCTTATCGAAGGAACACGGGATGGACGCTCAAAGTCACGCAAAGGGCTATTGGTACGGCAAGGACCCTGGTCAAAAGGCCATAGCCATCGACGTGCTGAACGCCCTGCGGGATTACCGTGCTTCCGAGCAAGCGATGCGGCGCAGGACGCGTTCGTCCATGGGCATGGGCGAAAAGGACCTCCTGGCGCTGCGCTATCTGTTCGAAGCCGAGGCCGACGGCAAGGTGATGAAGCCGAAGGATCTGGGCGACAAGCTCGGCATAACGTCGGCGTCCATGACAACCCTGATCGACCGTTTGGTGGAGTCCGGCCATATTCGGCGGGAACCCCACCCCACCGATCGCCGTGCACTGATCCTGAAGGCAACGCCTGGCTCGGACCAGGAAGTACGGCATACCTTGGGCGGCATGCATCGGAGGATGCTGGATGCGGCCTGCGCTTTGACCCCCGAAGATTCCCGGGTGGTGGTGGGCTTCCTGCAGCACATGCGGGAAGCACTCGACACGATCGATGACGAGACTGAAGACGGTGCGCATCCTGAGGGGCCCGCCCAGTCATGACGTGAGGCTCCACTGCAGGATGAAAATAAGCGTCACCAGGAATCCTGAACCGTAGTTAAGCCAGATGAACCGCCGCCATGCCACATTGGTGCGTGCCGCCGTCGTGTCCGTGACGTTCCAATAGCGTGCGCAATTGATGATGTAGGGGACGGCGATGATCGCCGCGAGCGGTCCGGGCCACGGAGTGGCCAGCATGGCCAGTCCGGCAACCAGCCAGAGCACGACGGCGAGCCTCACCGTCCGGCGGGCGCCGATGACTGTTGCTATGGAGCCGATCCCGGCCTGACGGTCGGGTTCGATGTCCTGGACGGCGCCGAACGCATGGGCCGCCATACCCCACAGGAAGAACGCCACAAGCAGGACCACCAAGCCGGGTGTCACGTCCGCCCCCGCCAAGGCCAGTCCGACGACGGCGGGACTCACGAAGTGCGTACTGGACGTCAGCGAGTCCAAGACAGGGCGTTCCTTGAAGCGGAGTCCTGCGACGGAGTAGGCCACCACGGCGAAGGCGCTGACGGCCAGGCTGATCCATGCCGCAGGCCCGCCGGCGAATGCCAACACCAGCAGGAAGGGAACGTTGGTGATGGCTGCGAGCCACAGCATGGGGCGATGGAGCCTCGGCTGGAGGAGCGCGCCTTCCATGCCGCCTTTGCGCGGGTTTTTGAGGTCCGACTCGTAGTCGAAGACGTCGTTGATCCCGTACATGGCCAGGTTGTAGGGGATCAGGAAGTAGAAGGTGCCCACGATCAACACCCAGTCGATTTCCCGCGTGGTGAGGAGCATGGCCGCGGCAAACGGGTAGGCCGTGTTGATCCAGCTGACCGGTCGTGATGCGAGTAACGCCTGTGGGATAAGGCCTTTGAGGTTACCCCCACGGTTGGATTCTCCGGAACGCTTGCGCGTCAGCCACATCCACAGACCAGGCAATGCCACGGCGCCGGCCAAGGGGTAGGCGAAGTCCTCGATGGGTGCCAGGCCTACTTTGAGGCCAAGGATGTGTGCGGAGTCGTAGTGGAAGAGTTCCATGCCGATCATGACGGAGTCGAACACCGCCGTGAGGACGGCGAGCGCAGCGAACGCGAGGCCAACGGCTTTCCAGTGTTTGCCGCTTTCACCAGGACGGGCGCCCTGACGAGCAAAGATCACACCCGCGGCGACTGCCGCGGCGATGAAAGCGAGCGCGAGCCACAGGTAGGTCATACGTTCTCACGCTCCCGTGCTCTTTCACTGCGTTTGGCCGGAGTCCGGTCAAGAAGCTGCCGTGCGCCTGTGTACAAAACCATGGTGCACAGCACCAGGAAAAGCAGGAATACGGGTTCCTCTATTGGCAGTTCTGGTGCCAGGAGCAGCCCGGTGGCGATGGTGCCTTCGCCGCGCAGAAAGATCCCCAGGCCGATGCCGGCCACGTCCCAGCCGAGCAGGAACAAGACCCCGACGGCGGTCACGATCGCCGCCGCTTTTGCGTCCCGCCAGAAGAACAGGCGGAAGCGGTGGTCGAGCAGAAGCATGCAGGTGATGCCCATGAGTAACGACGCCAAGTAGAGAAAACCCATCAGCCAATCCTGCTAGCTACAGGCCTCACAGTGGTAGGGCCGGTGCTGTGATCGCCGCGGATTCGCTTCAGGACCAGCTCGGCACTGATGAGGCACATGGGCACGCCCACGCCTGGAGCGGTAGTAGCCCCGGCGTAGTACAGGCCGCGAACACGCTTGGAAGCATTCTGGGCCCGGAACATGGCGCTTTGCTTCAGGGTGTGTGCCGGTCCCAGCATGCCGCCGCGCCACGAGTTGTAGTCCCGGGCGAAGTCGGCCGGTCCGATGGTGTGCCGGACCACCACTCGTTCGCGGAGATCCGGGATGTTGGCCCACTGGGCGATCTGGTCGATGGCGGCGTCGGCGGTCCGTTCGATGAGTTCGTCGCCTGCGCCGTCGGGTCCGCCTGCTCCCAGCGAGGGGTCGGCGGGGATGGGAACCAGAACAAAAAGATTCTCGTGGTCCTTGGGTGCGACGCCGGGGTCGGTGGCGCTGGGTTTGCACACGTAGATGGAGGCGGGATCCGGGATGCTGGGGTCGTCCCCGAAGATTGAGGCGAAGTTGGCCTCCCAATCCCGGGTGAAGAACAGGGAGTGGTGGGGAAGATCCGGCAGGGAACCTTTCACGCCCAACATCACCAGGACTGCGCCGGGCCCACTGGTCCGGCTCTGCCAGTACTTCTTGTTGTAGCTCCGGTCCTGGACTCCGAGTAGTTGTGTCTCGGTGTGGTGGAGGTCGGCGCCGGATACTACTTGGTCGGCAACGCTGTAGTGCTCCGCGCCGGAACTGTCGCGCCACTTGACGCCGGTGACTTCCCTGCTGTCTTTGCCGGTAAACCATGCAGGAAGTTCCAGGCCGTCAAAGCGCCCGATCTTCTTGGGGTGGGCCGCCTCGCGGGTGGTGATCTTGAGGGCTTCGGCCCCCGTGTGGATCCTGACTCCCGCGTCGATGGCCAGGGTTTCCAAGCGTTCAACCAGCGCCCAAAAACCGCCCATTGGGTATTGCACGCCGTCGCCCAGGTCCAAGGCACTCATGAGGTGGTACATCGCCGGAGCAGCGGACGGGCTGGTGCCCAGGAAGACCGCCGGGTAACCGAGGACCTGGCGAAGGACGGGGTGCTGGAAGCGCTGCGAGACGTATTTGTCCAAGGGCGTCAGCAGTAGCTGGGCGAGCTTGGGCAGGCTCCGCACAACGTCCGGTTGAAGCAGTGCCTGCAGTTTGGTGAACGGGTTGTAGAGGAAGAACCGTTCAGCCATCTTTGTGGTGTGTTGCGCCGAAGCGAGGTAGGAACGGAGTTCCTTGGCGCTGCCGGGCTCAACGCTTTCGAAAGTGCCCAGAACCTGGTCGCTGCCAAGGGGGATGGTCAGCGGGTCCGGCCGCACGCCGTCGTGGTTTGGCTCGCTGAAGATCCGGTACGCGGGACTGAGCGTGCGCAGATCCAACTGTTCGGCGGTGCTGGTGCCGAGCAGCTCAAAGAAGTGATCGAAGACGCCCGGCATCAAGTACCAGGAGGGGCCGGTGTCCCAGCGGAAGCCGTCGCGTTCGAGGCTTCCGGCGCGGCCACCCACTTGGTGGCGTTGTTCGAGGAGCTGGACCTCGTGTCCTTCGTGGGCGAGGAGTGCGGCGGTGGCAAGCCCAGCGATGCCACCACCGATCACCACTGTCCGGGTCATCGCTGGAGCTCCATCCATGTTGAGGCGACGGCACGGGCGGCGAGCCCGGCTTTTACCGTGTCCGGTACCCGGACCCGGGATCGGTAGAGCTCGTCCACAGTGGTCTGCTCAATTCTGTCCGTCAGTGCCTGGAACAGTGCTGAGGCGCTCCGGACGGCGGCCCTGGCGTCACGCGGCAGCAGGGGAATGACGGCGTTGGCATCGGCCAGCTGCGCACGGATGGTGCGGACCCATTCCATGCGCTCGCGGTCCTCAAGATGGTCCGAGGTGCCAAGGTAGCTTCGGCCCAGGCGGGTTGTGTCGTCGGCCAGGTCCCTCAGGAAATTGATGTTCTGGAAAGCAGCACCCAACCTGCTGGCGCCGTACTCCAAAGCCGCGGCGTCGCCGTCGTCGATGCTCTCATCCCGCATGAAGACGCGCAGGCACATCAGCCCCACCACCTCGGCGGAACCGTGAACGTAGCCGTCGTGGGCGTCGGCGTCGAAGCGCAGCGGGGCCTGCTGTGGGGCCTGCTGTGGGGCTACAACGGGCGAGCCTTCAGTGTGCTCGCCAAGGTCCATGCGCATGGAGTCAAAGAACGGATCGATGAGCGAGTCATCAATCCTTGCGGTGCGGGCTGTCTGGGCGAACGCGTGGATGATGAGGTCGCTGCTGTAGCCGAGCTGGACGGCCCTGTGTGTCTCGTCAATGAAGTGGGTCAGGGCGTCGCACTGCTCCTGGTAGCTCAGGCCGGCTTCGGCCGTCACTCCGTCAACGAGTTCGTCGGCCACCCGCACCAGGGCGTAGATGTTGCGGACGTGCTGGCGGTGCCGGGAACCCAGGAGCCTGCACGCCAGGCCAAACGAGGTGGAGTAAGCGGAGATGACCTGGTTGGCGGCACGTTCGGCCGTGCGGGTGAAATGCGTGAATGAGGTATCCGTCGCGACGCTCATGATTGCCGCCCCTCCAGCTGTCCCGCGAGATCGAGCATCACGTTGCGGACACTTTCCGGGATGGTGCTGGTCAGTTGATGGTTGAATGCCTGCATTTGTTCCTCGATGAGGCTTTGGACAAATGCCTCGGCCCCGCAGTCGGTGAGATGCCGGCGGACATGCTCGCCGTCTCCGACGCTGAGTTCGGGCCTGCCGAAGAAGGGTTGGATATCCGTCCACGCGATGGTGGTCCGTGCGTGGGCGATGATGGCCGTTTCCTTGCCTTCGCGGAGGTCCGAAAAGGGATCCTTACCGTGCCGGCGAGGATCCCCGAAAGTGGACAGGAGGTCGTCCTGGAGTTGGAAGGCGAGGCCAAGATGCCTGCCGGCTGTTGCCAGCGCATTTTCGATCCCGAAGTCGGCGCCGGCCAGCGTAGCGGCGGCTCGTAGCGGAAGTTCGAACGTGTAGGTCGCTGTCTTGTAGCCGCACATCACCAGGATGGTCTGGAGGTCCGGGGCAATAATGCCGTCGCCCAGGCCCACGTCCAATTGTTCGCCCGCTACGGTCTCGTTGATGGTGTGTTCCAGGAGGTCCAGCAGCCGCAGGCGGAGCTCGTGGGGGAGGTCTGCGCGGGCAAAGGACTGGTGTGTGGCGGCAAGGAGCATGTCGCCCATCAGGATGCCGCCGGTCTGGGCCCAATGAAGGCCGTTGCCGGATCGGGCGCTATCTTCGCCGGTGGTTTGGGCGCCGGCGGTTTGGGCGCGGGCGGTTTCGCCGGCTTCGGCGAGGAGGGATCCGATCAGGTTGGGGTGTCCGCGGCGGACGAGGTCGCCGTCGATCACGTCATCATGCAGGAGGAAGGCGTAGTGCAGGAGTTCGATGGCGGCGGCGATGCTGATGGCGGTTTCGCGGTGGCGTGGTTGTGCGGAACGGCGGTGTTCCTGCTGTAGGGCGTCGTAGGTCTCCATGAGCAGGAGCGGCCGAACGAACTTGCCGCCGAGGACGTTCTGGCCGGCGAGCGCCCAGAGTCTGGCGAAGTCCGGTCCGTAGGCTGTTGCTGCGCTGGCCCTCTTGCCGATCAGCCCGCTGAGCTCGTTCTCGATCGCGGTGCAGAGATCGGTCCGGCCACGGACGGTGTTTGAGGTGACGGTCATGCTTGGGCTCCAGCTTGGAGTGGCAAGGCGTCGGCCTCGAGGAGCTGAGGGAATTGAAGTCCAAGCCAGGGGCTGAACGCGGCCGGCGTGTGTTCAAGCGCGTCGGCGAGCAGCGCAGGCGAGATCCAGGCCCAGTCCGCAACTTCGGCGGGATTTGGCTTCAACACCCCGGCGATGCGGGCTGTGTATACGGGGCAAACTTCATTCTCGACGATCCCCAGGGGGTCTACGGCCCTGTAACGGAAGTGCGGGAGGACCAGGTCAATCCTGGTGACGTCTACTCCGAGTTCGAACTGTGCCCGCCTGAGGATGGCGTCCTCGAATTCCTCGCCGGGGCCGGGGTGGCCGCAGAAGCTGTTGGTCCACACCCCGGGCCACGTCTTTTTCTCGGGTGAACGGCGGGTGAGGAGAACTTCCCCGACCTCGTTGAGCAGGTAGCAGGAGAATGCCAGGTGGAGGGGGGTGTTGAGTGTGTGGACTCCTGCTTTGGGAGCCTGCCCAATGGGCGTTCCTTCGTCGTCAAGGAGGACTACCATCTCTGTCGCGTTCATGTTGCGCCTTCCTCCACACCTTCGTTTCTGCCTAAACCTGAATATTGCTAGACAAGCTAGAAGAAAGGCTACCATGTAGGAAGTTAGGTGTAACATACCAAACATGTCCAGATCTGAAGATATACCCGAAGAAGCCGGGACCCCGGTATCTGCCGGCATTTATCATCTGGACGCCAATGACCCACATAAGGAACTGGTGGATCGCTCCGGCCTTTCCGGCGAGGACGTTGAGCAGATCAGCGAGCTCATGGCAGCGCTGGGACGGCTGCGCGAGGCCGAAGAACGCCTCTCCGACGCCTCGCTCAGATACATGAAACTCAACCAATCGGACATGCGCGCACTGCACTATCTGATTGTCTGCGCCAATCACGGTGTTATTGCCACACCCGGCGCCATCGCGTCCAGATTGCACATCTCGACGGCGTCAACCACCAAGCTGCTCGACCGGCTGGAACGCGCCGGGCACGTCACACGACACGCCCACCCCTCCGACCGCCGCGCGCTCGCCATCGCCATTACTCCCGAAACGCACGCGGCCGCCATGAAGACCGTCGGCCGGCAGCAAGCCAAGCGGTTCCTG
Organism: Paenarthrobacter sp. MSM-2-10-13; assembly: GCF_011605365.1. Lineage (NCBI taxonomy): Bacteria > Bacillati > Actinomycetota > Actinomycetes > Micrococcales > Micrococcaceae > Paenarthrobacter > Paenarthrobacter sp. MSM-2-10-13. The sequence goes on from NZ_JAAOXO010000002.1 coordinate 177,563, forward strand.
GCCGCAGCACGCCTCACCCCCTCCGAACGGAAGACGGTTGCGCGCTTCTTGGATGACATGGCGCAAGAGATCGAGGTTTCCGGTGAAGCGTGGGCTGGTTCTGGGGCGCAGCCCGGGGTTTAGGACGGAACCCGGCACCAGTGCTGGACGCTCAGTTCAGGAATCTCAGTACAGGAAGATCGGCAGCCAGTCCCTGTTGTGCGCATGAACCAGCGCGAGGAACAGCACCAAGTCGAAGAGCAAGTGCACGGACACCACGTAGGTGAAGGATTTGGTGAGCTTGAACGTGTAGCCCTGGAGCAGGGCGAAGGGAAACGTCAACAGCGGACCCCACGACTGGTAGCCGATCTCCCACAGGAATGACGAGAACACCGCTGCTTGCAGGAGGTTGGCCAGCCAGTCCGGAAAATGTTGGCGCAGCAGGGTGAACGTGGTGCAGATGAAGAACAGTTCGTCCCAGATTCCCACGGCGTTAACGCCAAGGAAGAGCCTCCAGAAGATCTCCGGATCGGAAGCATCCGGCCAGTTTTGGTAGACGCCCGTCCTGATCAGGTACACCGGCAGGATGAAGTACCCGAGTGCAACCACGCCTATGAGGTACAGCTTCGCGGCCAGCGGCCACTTGCGGCCCGTGTTCACCGGGAATCTGATGATGTCTTCCCGGTAGAGGAACCGCGACACGAGCCACGGCAGCAGCACAGCCAACGCCAGGGCGCCACCCATGAGTGCCATGTGCTCTGTGCTGAGGTCAGCGTTGAGGGGCACCAGGCTGAAGATGGTCATGCCGGCCGCGATCAAGGCGAGGTGCCGCATCAGCCGGTGGTCGATGAACGCCGCAGTCAGTACGCTGGCCACCAGCAAGCCGTAACCGAGCAGCCCGTTACCCAAGGCAAAGAGCGGCACGCCGGACAAGGAAAGCAGCGCCGCTGGCAGCAGCTTCCAGGTCAGGGCGGTCCGGGGCAATTCCATGGACATGGTTGTCACCCCTCCAGCATGTCAGGGGTTCGTGTCCGGCAACATGTTTTCCCTCGTCAGGAGTCATCCCGGTGTCTCAGGTGCAGCGATTCGTCTGTAAGATTCGTGACAGGGCCCACATGTTTTCGTGGGGCCGGTCATGGCTGGCTTTGCCCAGTGGGGGACACACAAAGGAATAATTTATGGCTCAAGACGCGGGCTCTTCACGACCGGAAAGCGGCGACTCCACAAAGGGTGACGCTGAGGCATCACCGGCCGGAGAAGACATGACCATGCGCGAACAAGTGCTGGACATCATCGAATCCATCCTTGCCGACAGCGATGCGCGGAGCGAAGGCGTCAGGAACAATCTTCGCGCGCTGCTTGATGCACGCCCCGAAGACCCGGAGCGCGTTCTGCTGGAGCACTTGCTGGGGACCCGCAAGACGCAGGGCTCAACGGCCAAGGTACCGGTCCAGCGTGAAGCAGCCAGCCTGCACTTGGAGTCCTCGGACATAGCCCGGACCGTATCGGTCCCCGTCAGTCATGAAGTCCGCGAAGGTATCCAATCCATCCTCGCGGACAAGCTCCTGTTGACAGCCTTCCAGCCTGTTCACGCGCTGCCCGGCGGCGAAGTGGTGGGTGTGGAGGCGCTCACCAGGTTCGTCGGTGAAGATGGCGCCGGTGCAGATGTGTGGTTCAACGAGGCAGCGGCAGCCGGCTTGGGCACAGAACTCGAAATTGCGGCACTGCATTGCGCCCTGACGGCCGCACACGATGTCCCCGAAAACATGTCCGTTGCGCTGAACCTCACTCCCGCAACGTCCAGCGACCCCCGTGTGCGGAACCTGCTGGCCGCGGCGACGCTCGCCCCGGACAGGATCATTATTGAACTGACGGGCAGTTTGGACGTGGTGGGAGGGCAAACCGGCGCCGACGGCCTGGGCCCTCTGCGCGCCTTGGGTTTGCGCCTGGCCATCAGCGCGTCCGGAGCCGCTCTGGTTTCCATGGAACGGATTGAACAGCTGCGCCCGGACATCATCAAGCTGGATCGCCACTTGATTGAAGGTATTGAAAGCAACGACGGCCAAAAGACACGGGCCAGGGCCATCGTGGAGCTCGCGCGGGAGATCGGTGCGGACATCATCGCGGAAGGCATCGAAACGGCCGCCGAACTTGATGAAGTCACTGCGTTGAAGGTGACGGCAGCGCAGGGGTACCTCTTGGGCCGCCCCTCCGTTCACCCCTTGGACTGGTCCGCGTGGAGCATCCGTGCGCAGACCGAAGCACAGCCCGCAGGCTAGCCAACTGCCCGGCATTTGGGTGACTCGCGTAAAGTAGCATGCGGGGGTTTTTCGGTCCCAAAAAATCGGGGACTGCTAAGGCAGGGACCCACCTAGCCAGGAAGTTCTTCGTTGATGGACAGTTTTTTCAGTATGCTCGCGGATCTTCGCGATAAAACAATCCCAGCGAGGTTGGCGGCACGCATGAACTCCCCGCGGGGCCTTCTGTGGGGCTTCGTGGTGATTCACCTGGTGTTTCTGGTCTTCGCCGCCGTGCTGTCGTTGCGCGGGGAGGCCTTCAGCGACACCTTTATCTACCGTGACTGGGCGCTCGCAGGATTCAACGATGCCAACCTGAGCGGTGGTCCCAGCCCCTGGGTGTACCCCATCCTGGCGCTGATTCCCATGGGCCTGGCAGCAGTTGCCGGCCCCGGCCCTTTCTTCTTTTTGTGGGTCCTGCTCACCACGCTGTTGAACGGTTGGGCGGTCCTCAAGCTCACTGACCGCGGCCGTCGGCAGGAAGCAATCCCCGCTGCCTGGTGGTGGCTGGTCTTCGTCTTCCTCATGGGCTGGTTGGGATTCGCCCGTGTTGACGGGCTGACTGCCCCCATAGTGCTGGTGGCACTGGTCTACGGCGCCACACGGCCCTTCGTCGCGTCGATCCTCCTCAGCGTCGCCACCTGGGTGAAGGTGTGGCCCGCGGCCGTCATGCTGGCCCTGTTCGCGGTGGTCAGGAAACGCCTGCACGTTGTGGCGGCAGGAATTGCGACGACGGCGGTGGTGGTTGGGCTGGCCGCGGCAGTTGGCGCCGTGCCCAAATTGCTGAACTTCCTGACACAACAGGGAGACCGTGGCATGCAGCTCGAAGCGACCTTCACCACTCCATGGTTGTGGTTGTCGGTCCTCGGCGTCGGGGATTCGCGCATGTACATGAACACCGACATCAACTCCATGCAGGTTGACGGACCCGGTACAGCGTTCATGTCTGTGCTGATGCAGCCGCTGCTGCTGTTGGCCGCGGCCGCCGTCGCCGGTTTGACCTTCTGGGCATTGCACAAGGGAAAGCTCAGCGGAGGCGTGGACCGCACGGAACTCCTCCTTTCAGGAGCCCTCACCCTGGTGACCGCCTTCATCGTTTTCAACAAGGTGGGTTCACCACAGTTCATGGTGTGGCTCGCTCCGGCCGTGGCTGTGGGACTTGCGCACAACTGGAAAGAGTGGCGCGTGCCGGCCACCATGCTGATAGTGATCGCGGTTGCCACCTACTTCATTTATCCGCTCTTCTACGATGCGTTGAGCCACAACAATCCGTGGATGGCGCTGGTCCTGACTATCCGCAACGTGCTACTGGTGGTCCTCTTCTTCTGGTCAGCGCGTCGCCTGTACTCGCTGGGCCGTAAGCCATCCGAGGTCACTGCACCTGCGGGCAAGGAGCACTAAGATTTCCGCGACGTTCTTTGACCGGATGGTCCATCTCCGCAGCCGGGTCCTGCCCCCTGCCGTTGTAGCGTGGTTCGCCCGCCCCTCCAGTGTGTGGTGGGGATTCGCTGCGGTCCACTTCTACTTCCTGTGCTGGATGGCGTCCTTCTTCCTCAGCGGCAACACCTTCAGCGACACCGAGCAGTACCGCCAGTGGGCCATGGAGGGTTACAACCCGGAGAACCTCAGCGGGAAGATCAGCCCCTGGGTTTATCCTGTGCTGGCCCAGATACCCATCTTCCTGGCAGGGATTGCCGGTCCGGATCTCTATCTCTTGATGTGGACCCTGGGGATCACTGCCCTCAACGCCCTGGGCCTCTGGTACCTGACGCGCGGCCCACGGCGTGTTACCGGGATCGCGCCCGCATGGTGGTGGCTGTTCTTCACCGTGTTCATGGGGTATCTCAGCTTTGCCCGGGTTGAGGGCATCACAGCCCCCATCGTGCTGATCGCGTTGATCTGCGCAGCCCAAAGGCCCGTTGTTGCGTCCGTCCTGCTGAGCATCGCGACGTGGATCAAAGTGTGGCCGGCAGCAGTGCTGGCACCCATGATCATTGCTTCGAAGAACCGGCTGCAGATGGTCGCTGCCGGGGTGGGCGTCACCGTCGTCGTAGGCCTTGGAACGTACCTCGCCGGTGGCTTCAGCCACATCCTGGACTTCTTGATCAACCAGGGTGAGCGCGGCATGCAACTGGAAGCTACTTTCTCCACGCCCTGGGTGTGGCTCAGTGTCTTCAACATTGCCGGATCCAAAATGGCGGACAATACGGCCATCAACTCCACGGAGGTTTACGGGCCCGGTGCCGAGGTTGCTGCGTTCCTGATGCAGCCATTGCTGATAGTTGCCGCTATCGCGGCCGCCATCCTTCTCATCCGTGCCTTGAGGCGGGGAGCGGAGCGCGAGGAACTGTTCCTCGAGGGCGCCTTGATGATGACTACCGCGTTCATCGTGTTCAACAAGGTGGGCTCGCCGCAGTTCATTATCTGGCTGGCCCCTGTGATCATTGCCGGGCTGACGCACGACTGGAACCGTTGGAAGGTGCCGGCAGCCTTGCTGATGGCCATTGCCATGACCACGTTCGTGATTTATCCGCTGTTCTACACCCCGCTCATTCACGCCCACCCGGTCATGGCTGCGGTGCTGACCACCCGGAACGTCCTGCTGGTGGTACTGCTGTGGTGGTCGGTGCAGCGGACAGTGGAACTCGGGCGGCGAGTAAAGCACGACGACGCCCCGGTGGTCCCGAAAGCGCTCTAGCGGATAGTCGGAGGGCGGTGGAGCAGGCGACGGTCAGTCTGCCCCACCCAGCGCGATAACTTGCCTTGAACCAGCAGCCTGCGGGTATGGATGTCCAGGAACACCAGGTAGAACGCGAATAGCAGCGCAATGGCGAATGCCAGCGAGGACAGGTCCACGGAGACCTCCACAAAGGACCATACCGACAACTGATCCTGCGCTCCGAACACCACAAAGAACGTCACCCCCACGTAGAGGCACCGCATCTGCCAGTCATCCCTGATCCCCGTCACAGCCAGGAACGGGACGAACCACAGGATGTACCACGGCTGGATGATGGGGGAGAGCAGCACGATCGCCGCGAAGGCAAGCGCCATTCTCCGAACCACCCTGGAATGGTCCCCGCGGAACATCAGCACCAGCACCAAGGCCACAGCGCCCCACTTCATGGCGGCTCGCAGAATGTCCGCCATGGCATTGCCGGGAAGCCCCAAGGCGTTGCCGAGGAACTCGATCTGCTGGCCTATGAAGCCGGACGGCGAGTAGCCCGTAAAGCCCGGGGTGGGATCCGTGATAGCCCACGCCCAGCCCAGCCCCAGGCCATAAGGGACACCGCTGACCACCAGGATGGCGAAGCTGATGCTTGCCGTTGCTGCCCAGATTCCGAACTTACGCGGCCAGGAGGCCCCTGCGCCTGCCCACATCAGACCAATGAAGGGCAGCAACAGAACGGTGGCCGGTTTGATCCCGATGGACAGTGTCACCAGCAGGATGCCCAGGAGAGGCCGCTTGGTGGCCGCGAAGTAGGTTCCCGCAACGGCGAAGCCCACCATGATGGCGTCGTTGTGGGCGCTGGCCACGAAGCTGATGAGGAAGAGTGGATTGGCCACCGCGATCCAGAGCGCCCGAGCACCGTTGATGCCGTGCAGCTCCGCGAGCTTGGGCACATAAATGACGCACAACAGCACCCCGCCTGCGGCAAGTAGCCGGAACAGCAGGACTGATACGTCCGGTTGGGCGCCCGTGATGGCAACCACCGCGTGGGCCATCCACAAGAAGTACGGCCCGTACGGAGTACGGGCTTCCGCCCACGCCGGGTCCGCGCCCAAGGCGAACCAGTTGTTCAAAGCCGAGATGCCGACGTCGTAAGGGTCCTGGCCCTCCATCATCAGCCGGCCTTGGCCTATGTACGCATAAACGTCACGCGAATAGACGGGCACAGCGAACAGCAGGGGAAGCGACCAGGCTCCGATCGCAGCGACAATCGGTTTGAGGGAGTTCCCCTCCCAGCTGCCCATCCGTTGGCCCAAACGCAGCCAGGAACGCACCAGCAACATGGCACCCACGGTCAAGAGGACAGCGGAGACCGTGACGCCCCAGCCCTCAGTGCGCAGGGCAATGACTATGGGATGGCGGATCATGGGGGAGCCATTGGCGATCCAGCCGATGCCAATAGAACCGGCAAACATGAACAAGGAGCCAAGGAACCCTTGCAAAATAGCGGGATACGCAACGGGCTTTGTTGCTGGTGTTGTTGGTTTCGGGGACTTGGTAGCAGTGGAGGTAGACGGGCTTGCTGCTGCTGAGGTCTCTGGATGTGGACTGGGGGTACTGCCTGCCGTCATGACTGGTCGGTTCCCCCACTCACGGTATGGCGCTTCCAAGAAATGAAACGCGGATTGAAGCCGAAGAGCTTGTACTTGCGGCAAGTGAAATTTTAGCGTCGATCCAGCCAACACCACCACAGGCGCGGCAAAGGGTGACGGACTCCATAGCCGTGCACCGTTATGCCGCGGAATATTCCCCTGATGTCATGACTGCTGAGGAATGGTCCCCGGGTCCCGGCCTATATATGCTCCTGGAGGCATGCTTGCTCCGAATACGGGGCCTGGCTCCGGCCGCTTTGCGTGCCGCCCGTCGTCGGCCTTTCGCTGCGTCAAGCGGCGCACCACCCACGGAAACAGGTGCTCCCGCGCCCAGATCATGTCGCCCGCGCGCGCCTCACGCCAGTTCCGCTCAGGCAGGGCCTTGGGCGTCAGCGGTTCCAGGGAATGCGGGACGTTGAGTGAATCGAGCACCATGATGGCAATGGTGTGTTGACCCAGCGGGGAAAAATGTAGCCGGTCCGCATTCCACATGCGGGGGTCCGTGAGTTGGCGTAATGCCCAGAGGTCGGCGATCAGGGCATCATGCCGTGCCGCAACGACCCTGATGTTCTCGTTGAAAATGGCCACTTTGCCGCGGGCGAGCCCCAGCACAGGGGTAGCGCCAAAGTCCGGCCCGGCAAAGAGCAGGATGGTTGCGCCGGTAGCTGCCAGCCGCTCAACACCCGCGTCCAGCTCGAGGGCGAGCTTGTCCGGATCGCTCCTGTGGAAGAGGATGTCGTTTCCGCCGGCGTTGAGGGTGATCAGATCAGGGCGCAGCTCGATTGCCGGGCCCACCTGCTCGTCGAGTATTTGGTGGAGCAGCTTTCCGCTGATGGCCAGGTTGGCGTAGGCGAAATCCTCATGACCAGTGCTCAATTCCTCGGCAACCCGGTCCGCCCAGCCTCGGAGGCCGCCGGGGCTCCGCGGTTCGGGATCCCCCAAACCTTCCGTGAACGAATCGCCCAAAGCCACATAACGGCTCCACGGGTGCTGGCCGGTCCGGAAACTTCCGGAACCGGCCTGCCCCGAGCCATCCGTATATTGGGCGTTCATCTCCCCATAGTGCGCCGAATCATCGGGTTTTAGTACAGTTAATGCCCCTAAGAGCGCGTCTTCCGGGCGATATCTGTATCGAAAATCCCCATCAACCGCTGCATCTGTTCCCCGGCGTCGCTCCCGGGCGCCGGGGTGTAGACCACTATGTGCAGGTCCGGCCTGTCCGAAGGCGAGACCTGGTGGTGCTCCATCTGCAGCACTCCGACGGCGGGATGGTGAAACTGCCGTTCGCGGGACTCAAAGCCCAGGATGTCGTAGCGGTCCCAACTTTCCTGGAACTCCGGGCTGGCTTCCTTGAGCCGCTCCACTTGGTAGGCCACGTCCGGGTCTCCCAGCCGCTGCCCGGTTTCTGCCCGGAACTCCGCAAGGAACCTTTTGCTGGTGACGTCCCAGTCCGGGAGCAGGTCCCGGACATAGGGGTCAGTGAACACCAACCACAACAGGTTCCTGTCCGCGGCGTCGAACGTTCCTATATTCGGGTACAGCGCCTCATAGGCGCGGTTCCACCCGGCCACGCCCCAGTCCGGGGACAACGCATAGGACGGGTTGGGGTCCAGCGCGTCCAGAAGCCGTTGCACATGGGCGGGGGCATCGGCCGCCACGGGCCCTTTGGGCAGGGCAGAGGAGTAGCCACCCAGGGACAGCACGTAGCTTAGGCCGGTGTCCGAGAGGTGCAGTGCGCGGGCTATGGATTCCAGGACCTGCCGCGACGGGCTGATGTCCCGGCCCTGCTCCAGCCAGGTGTACCACGTGACGCTGACCCCGGAGAGGAAGGCGATCTCTTCCCGTCGGAGACCGCGTTCCCGGGACCTGCCCACCGGGGGCAACCCGTAATCGGAACGCAGGGCCTGGGTCCGGCGCGTCCTGAGGAACAGTCCCAGTTCTTTGCGTCTCTCATCTTTCACGGGCTCAACACTATTACTCTGGTACTACCAGTACTAGTAGCAGCACCGTCTTCCGCCCTGTGACGAACGACAGCAGGATGGTATTCATGCCTGCACTACGCTCAAGAACTGTCACCCACGGCCGCAACATGGCCGGAGCCCGCGCGCTGTTGCGTGCCTCCGGCGTTGCCAACACGGACATCGGCAAGCCGATCATTGCCGTCGCCAACTCCTTCACCGAGTTTGTCCCCGGCCACACCCACCTCGCTCCAGTGGGCCGGATCGTCTCCGACGCGATCCTCGCCGCAGGCGCCGTGCCGCGCGAGTTCAACACGATCGCCGTGGACGACGGCATCGCCATGGGCCACTCCGGCATGCTCTACTCGCTGCCGTCCCGTGACCTGATTGCCGACTCCGTTGAGTACATGGTCAACGCGCACTGCGCTGATGCCCTGGTCTGCATCTCCAACTGCGACAAGATCACCCCGGGCATGCTCATGGCCGCCCTGCGCCTGAACATCCCCGTGGTGTTCGTTTCCGGCGGTCCCATGGAGGCCGGCCGCGTGACCCTGACAGACGGATCCGTCCGCTCCCTTGACCTGGTGAACGCGATCTCCGACGCCGTGGACGAATCCATCTCAGATGAAGACATCAACCTGATCGAAGAGAACGCTTGCCCCACCTGTGGCTCCTGCTCAGGCATGTTCACCGCCAACTCCATGAACTGCCTGGCCGAAGCGATCGGGCTGGCCCTGCCGGGCAACGGTTCCGTGCTGGCCACCCACACCGCCCGCAAGGCGCTGTACGAGAAAGCCGGTTCAACAATTGTTGAGCTGGTGAAGCGCTATTACGACGGCGACGACGAGTCCGTATTGCCGCGCTCCATCGCCACTGCCGAGGCTTTCGACAACGCCATGGCCCTGGACATCTCCATGGGCGGCTCCACCAACACCATCCTGCACTTGCTGGCTGCGGCGCAGGAAGCAGGCGTGGACTATGGCCTGGCCGAAATGGATGCCAAGTCCCGCCAGGTTCCCTGCCTGGCCAAGGTTGCCCCGAACGTTGCCGGCAACAAGACCTATTACATGGAAGACGTGCACCGTGCCGGCGGCATCCCGGCGCTGCTGGGTGAGCTGAATCGTGGTGGCCTCCTGCACAAGAACGTCCACTCGGTGCACTCCAACGACCTTGACGGCTGGCTGGATGATTGGGATGTCCGCGGCGGCAAGGCAACGGAAGAAGCCAAAGCGCTGTGGCACGCCGCTCCCGGTGGTGTCCGGTCCTCCACAGCTTTCTCGCAGTCAAACGTATGGACCTCCCTGGACACGGACGCTGAAGATGGCTGCATCCGGTCGGTGGAGCACGCGTTCTCCAAGGACGGTGGTTTGGCTGTGCTGCGCGGCAACGTCGCAGCGGACGGCGCCGTGGTGAAGACTGCCGGTGTGGACGAGTCCATCTGGATCTTCGAAGGCCCCGCAGTGGTGTGCGAGTCACAGGACGAAGCCGTGGAGAAGATCCTGAACAAGACCATCAAGGAAGGCGACGTGGTGGTGATCCGCTACGAAGGACCTCGAGGTGGACCCGGCATGCAGGAAATGCTCTACCCAACCTCGTTCCTCAAGGGCCGCGGCCTGGGCAAGAAGTGCGCCCTCATCACGGACGGCCGCTTCTCCGGCGGCACCTCCGGCCTGTCGATCGGGCACATCTCCCCGGAAGCTGCCTCCGGCGGCACCATCGCCCTGGTGGAGAACGGCGACATCATCAGCATCGACATCACCCAGCGCTCCCTCCAGTTGCAGGTCTCCGACGAGATCCTCGCCGAACGCCGCGAAAAGCTCCTGGTCAACGGCGGCTACAAGCCCAAGGACCGCGAACGCCACGTGTCTCCCGCACTGCGCGCCTACGCCGCCATGGCGCTGTCCGCAGACAAGGGCGCAGTCCGCGACGTCTCCCTGGTGGAAAACCTCTAAGGGTTTCGTTTTCAACAGAAAGCCGCCTGCCGTCGTCGTACTTCACCAACGTACGACGACGGTGCGGCGCCAACAGAACCGTCGACCTGCCCGGATGGGCAGGTCGACGGTTTCGTTGAGGGCTGGATCAGTTGATGGCTGCCTTCAGTTCCTTCGCGGCCAGCTCCGGATCTGCGGCACTGTAGATGGCACTGCCGGCGACGGCGACGTCGGCGCCCGCCAGTTGCACTGCTGCGATGGTCCCAGCATTCACCCCGCCGGCCACGGAGAACGGGACGCGTGCTTCCTCGCCCGCGTTGAGCAGGGTGCGCAGGTTGTAACCGGGCTGTGCCTGCTCATCCAGGCCTGCATGGAACTCGACGAACTTGGCGCCCAGCGCGCGAACTTCCTTGGCCCGGGACACCTTGTCCGCCACGCCGATCAGGTCTACTACGATGCCCTTGTTGTGCGCCTTGGCGGCCTTCACCGCGCCGGCAATGGTGGAGTCGTCAGCGGTGCCCAGGACCGAAACGAGGTCCGCTCCAGCCTTGAACGCTATATCCGCTTCGAGCTCGCCGGCGTCCATGGTCTTCATGTCGGCGAAGACGATCTTGGTGGGGTGGGCATCCTTGATGGCGGTGACGGCGGTCAAACCGGCAGCCTTGATGAGCGGCGTCCCGAGCTCGATGATGTCCACGTGCTCGGCCACCTTGCCGGCCAGGTCAAGGGCGTCCTCGACGGTGAGGAGGTCCAGTGCTACCTGCAGTTTCTTGGGTTCTTCTTTCTTTCGGAGGGTTTCGTTTGGAACGGATGGTGAGTGTTGGGGCGAAGCGGGTTTTGGTGCGGCTACTCGAGGTTGGCGTGGCGCAGCCAGAGTTGCTCGGCGGGCTCTTCGGTGTTCTCCCACAGGGTTTGGAACACTGCTTCGGTTGCCAGGAAGAGGGATTGCTCAAACAGGCTGCCGGAGTACTGGCGGGAAAGGCCGGAGCCGTGATCGGTCTTTTGCACTGCGGGAATGATCACCAATGCATCGGCCATGCCGGCCAAAGGTGATCCCGGGTTGGTGGTCAGAGCAGCCACGTCCGCGCCGGCGGCGATGGCTGTTTCGGCTGCCTTGACCACGCCTGAGGTGGTCCCTGAGCCGGAGGCCACCACAAGGAGGTCGCCGGAGGTGATGGCAGGTGTGGTGGTGTCCCCGGCAACATGGACCGTCAAGCCCAGGTGCATGAGGCGCATGGCCGCCATGCGGAGAACCAACCCGCTGCGGCCGGCGCCGGCAAGGAAGATCCGCTCCGCCCTGCGGATCCTGCCTGCCAGGGCTGCCAGCTGGTGGGCGTCGATTGCATTGGTGGTGCTCACTATTTCGTCCTGGATCAGGGACAGGTTGAGGGCGGCCTGGGCTGGTGTAGCGCTCAGGGAGGGCTTGTCTACTACGGCGTCCACACTCTCTCCTTTACTTGCCGTGGTTCTGCTTCCCTTCCAGCTTGGTGCAGTAACCGGGTGGGCGTAACGCTGATTTGGGATGGCTCTTCCCACCCCTTTGGGTAGTTTCTGCCGGGGCTGGGCACGTATGCTGGCCGGATGCAGAACTGGGCACTCCTCCACTCCATTAGCGATCTGGCAGCCGCGCCGCTGAACCGCATCGCCGAAGCCCTCCGCACCGCCACACTCCCGTTCCTCGCCAGCAGTGCCCTGGTGATCTTTACCGAGGACTGCACCGGCCGGCCCCAGAAGAAGGCGGGTGATGAAGGCGTGGGTCAGCCGCGTATCCATCGCCGAACTGGACCGGCTGAGGTCGGCGATGCCCGGCGAGGTCCCATGGCGCACTTCCGCGCTCATCGCCGGTGAGGAACGGGAAGTTCTCGCCTTGGGCTATGGGCCCAGTCAGGCGCTCCTGGTCCTGACCGACCCTTCGCCGGTTGAAGGACCGCAAAAGGAAGAGGAGGCACTTCGTCTGCTCAGCTATCTTTGGCGACTCACCGCCCGACGCATCCAGGAGAAAGTAACCGACGCGCCGCCGTCGTACCTTTTGGAATCGCGGGCGGCATCCGCTGAGCGGATCCGTGTGACGGCCGAGTTGATCGACCAGCACTCCACCACTCTGGAAACCCTGCTGGCGGCCCTGCGGTCGACCTCCATGGACGACGCCGCGGCCCGAACCTCAGTGACGGACCTCGCGGTCAAGGCTTTGGTGGACCTGCGGACGGTTAGCGACCGGACCAGCGATCTTGTGGAAGAGCCGGTGGTGACTGCGTTCGAGCGGCTTCGCGAGGATCTTCGGCCCTTGATGCACTTCAGCAATATCGACATTCAGTTCATCGAGCCGCCCGCCAACGGGCGTGCTCTGCCTGGCGAAGTAGCCCATGCTGCCCGCGCCGTCGTTCGCGGCCTTGTGTTGGCCATCGCGGAGCAGCCGGATGTCCGGCGCGTCCGTGCGCAGTGGGACTGCGACGGTGAGAACCTGCTGATCAACGTGCGCGACGACGGCCTTGGAGCCCTCACTCCGGACTCGCCCAGCATCACCCGGTTGCAGCAGCGGGTGCAGGCCGTTGATGGGCGGATGTCCCTTGACGTGATGCAGGGGTGGGGTGCGGATATCTCCGTGGTCTTGCCGCTGGACCCGCCGGCAGCGCCCATTGGTGACGTTGCCGTCTGGGATCTGGCGCCGAGGGAGCTGGAAGTTCTGCAGTTGCTCACCGCTGGGCAGCGGAACCGGAGCATCGCGGGCGCTCTTCATATCAGCGAAAACACGGTGAAGTTTCACATCCGTAACCTCTTCCGAAAACTCGACGTGCGTTCCAGGGCAGAGGCGATTGCCTTGGCGCACTCGGCCGGACTTCGCTAGCTGTACTTACGTCCTTGCGTCGGCGCATCTGCGGACACGCTGAGCGATTCGCCGACCGGTGATGGCAGAGAATATTTATTTCCCTTGGGGCGCGGGGGTCAAGTGCGCCTCATTGTGGGCTATCTTGATCGTTATGCGGCCCCGGATCGTCAATTGGCGCATTGCCTCAATTGGCAGGTTGCTTAGCTAAAGGGGCTAATGTTCTACAGCACGTTTGCAATTGTTCCGTATCGATGAAAGGAAATGCCTTGGCTGTTTCTGTTGAATTGGGCAAAGCACTCGATAAAGCCTACGAGAACTCCACCCTTGACGAAATCCTGGCGGCCCCGCCGTCGGCGCTCGCCGGACTTACCGACAAGCACAGCGAACTTCTCGCTGAACTGGGTATCAAGACCGTCAGGGACCTCGGGAGCAATAAGTATTTCGCCACCGCCGGCGTGCTGGTCGCGCTGGCTGGTAAAGCCGGCTAACTCGCACCGCATCAGCGGACGACGGCGGGAGGTCCCCGCCGTCGTCCGCTGACTGTTACGGTGCTTCCGGTCAGAGTGGCGCGTCGATGCCGAGGTCTTCGAGTGCCCAGGACAATATCCGCAGCTCGAAGGGGTGCCGTTCCTGAATCTCAAAGACGTAGGCGTCAAGCTCGAGGACGGGAGCATTCCCTCCCTCGGCCCAGTACCTGATCCATAGGTCTTCGAGATCTATGGTCCGGTTTCGTATGAGCTCTCTCGCTGTTTTGCGTGGATCTTCCATGGCAGGTGTCCCGTTGCAAGCGGCGGGTCGCTCTCGGAGTGGATTAATCAGGTTCCTTACTTATGAACCATACCTTCTGCTCGGATTCCCGGGCAATGGGTGACGGGAAGCCGAAGTGTTCCTACGATTAGGCTCATGGAACCCACTGCAAATGCTGAACACATCAGAAGCCTGCACGAGCTGGTGGTCGGTAGTTCCGACATCCACGGGATTTTGAACGCGGTGACCGGCTTTGCCCGCGATGCGATGAGCAAGGTAGCAGGCGAAAACATCGACTGCGCTTTGACGCTGCGCCGGCGCAAACGCACCGCCACAGTTGCCGGCAGCAGCGAGAGGGCCGTGCAGCTGGACAAAATCGAACAGGAACTTCAGCAGGGACCCTGTTTGGAAGCCCTCGACGCCGGGCATCCTGTGCTTCTGGCTGACGTCGCCACAGACACAAAATGGCCGCTTTACAGCAGAGCGCTCGCAGCTGAGGGCGTCCGCAGTGCGTTGGGCGTTCCCATGGACTTGGGCGAGACATCTCAAGCGGTCATCAACTTCTTTGCACCCACAGCGGGCATCTTTACGGATGCTGTGATTGCTGAAGCTACCGCCTTCGCCGATGTAGTGGGCAGCACGTTGCGTCTGGCCATCAGGATCGAAGCGGTGGAGCAGCTCAACGCCGACCTCAAGACGGCGATGTCCTCCAGAACAGTCATTGACCTCGCATGTGGTGTCATCATGGCCCAGAACCGTTGCAACCAGGACGAAGCCTTCAGCGTGCTGACCAAGGCGTCAAGCCACCGAAACCAAAAACTGCACGCCGTTGCCTCGGAAATCATCGCCAACCTCAGTGGCAGTACTGACAATCAGTTGCGCTTTGACGACTAGTTGCGCTCTGACGACTAGTGGTCAGTGCAAGCGGCCCCTTGCTTGCCGCCGCCAAGTGACGACGGCGGTCGCGGCGCACCGCCGTCGGGCTTGCGGGCAGGGGCGGTGGAAACTGTGGCAAGCCTGCGGGGCCTGGTGCGCCCCAGAAAGAGCGTGGCAAAAGGTGCAAGCAGCAGGAGCAGGCTAACAGTGCCCAACCCGGCGAGGCCTGCAACGAAGACCAAACCGGCCATGAACAGAAGGTGGATGTCCGACTGTTCCGTCAATGACAGGGTGGTTACGAAGGCCGGACTTTGAGATAGTTTCATATTTGCTCCTGCGGGGCGTCATTTACTCACTTTTCCTACTGCTGATGAGTGTTGTGAAAAGCCGGAAAGTGTCGGCAATTTTGGCGTGTTTCTTTGGAGCTGAAACTTTAGTCCGAATTCTGCATCACGTTTCCGCAGGTCAGAGCACATATCCAGTGCCCATGTCGTTGAATCGCGCACTGCGCCGTTGCCCTTTTCGGCCGCGTTGCGGTTCACCGACGGAGTTAGCAGTGGTGGGTGTGGCGGGTTCTGGGGCCCGCCCGGGGCGCCATCACTGCGTAAACCGGGCTAGTGCGGTCGGTCGTCTGAGTCGCGGCCGACCGCACGATCCGGTAGACTGCCGGATTGCGCAAACCTAGACTGACCGCATGGCGCACATCCAGCCCCGCATCCTCCGCGCTGTTTCCCTGGCATTCATTGCTGCCATCGTGATGGCAGGCTGCGCCGGAAGCGGCACCAGTCCTTTCGTCGGTGTCTGGGGTGACACCAGCGAGACGAAGCAACCCTCCCTGGACCTCACATCAGATGGCAGTGCCACCGGAACAGATGGCTGCAACAGGCTCATGGGAACGTGGAAAGAGGACGGCAAGACCATCTCGTTCGGAGGTTTCGCGTCCACCCGCATGGCCTGCGAGTGCGTCGATACCTGGCTTTCGCAGGCGGCCACAGCCAAGATCCAGGAAGACGGAAAGTTGGCAGTGTTCGGCCAGGGCGGGGATGTGATCGGGACGCTCGCTCCCGGCAAGTAACCGAAACCCGATCAGAGCCTGAGGCAGCGAACTACACGGAGTCCGGCTGGGTGTCTGCAGATTCCGGATCCGCGGTGCTGGAGGACAAGGGGTTCTCAATCTCGTCGGTCATCATGCGTGCTGCGAACAGTGCCACAAAGGCCATGATGGGGCATACCAAACCGGCAACGAAGAAGATAAGCCAGATAGGAACCACCTCGGCCATGGGCCCGGCCAGCGCCATGGACACCGGCATCAAGGCCAGCGAAACGAAGAAGTCCAGGCTCGAAATCCGGCCCAGCAAATGCCGTGGCACCCGCCGTTGCAGCAGTGTCCCCCAAATGACCATGCCGACTCCCTCGGTGGCACCGAAGATCAGCATGGCGGCGCCGAGCACCCAGAAATTGTCCATGAATCCTATGGCGGCCACAGGGAGGCTACCCAAGCCCCACGTCACAACCATTACCGTCAGGTAGCGCCGGGGGAGGCGGACCGTTGCCGTGGCCAGCGCGGCCGCGGCGCTGCCTACCCCCATGACTGCCAGCAGGAAGCCGAACGTCCTCGAATCGCCGCCCAACTGATCGCGGACGACGAACGGCAGCAGGACTTCGATGGGGCCAATCAGGAAAAGCACGGACAGGCAGGCCCAGATGAGGGTCCACAGAAGCCACGGTGTGCGGATGGTATAGCTGAATCCCTCCCGAAGGTCCTTCAATAGTGAGGACTTGCCAGTCGCTGCAGCGTCCGGTCCAGCGTCACCCCAGCCTGGAGCGAGTGGCGCTTGACGGCTCAGGAGGTTCACCATCCCAAACGCCAGCAGGTGGCAAACGGCCACCCCGGCCACTGCATGTGCCGGGGACAGCACTGCCACCAGGATTCCCGCGATGGCCGGACCGGCCGCCTGCTGCAAAACCGGCCGAACTGTTCCTTCCAGGCCATTTGCCGCCAGGAGATCGTCGGCGGGCAGGATCCGCGGGAGCATGGCCGAATACGCGGGGAAGAAGAATGCCTGGCCCACACCTATGACGAAAGCACCCACGGCCAGATGCCACAGTTCAATGACGTTGAACATGGCAAGCGCTGTGATGGTGGCAATGACAGCCAGATTGGCGCCCTCCACCGCGATGATCAGGAGCCGCTGCGGGAACCGGTCCGCCGCGATGCCACCGGCCAGGACGAAGCCCACCAACCCGATGCTGGCTGCGGTGGCCACCAAGGACAGTTCAAGCGGGCCGCCGCCAAGGTGTATCACCTCATAAACCATCGCCACCGCCCACATACCGGAGCCGAAGATGGAAATGGACAGCGCGGAAATCAGCACCCGGAATTCCCGGTGTGCAAAGGGACGCAACGCTCTCAGCGAGGCCATTTCACTAGCCTAAACCTGTGTGTTGGTGGCGTGCCTGGCACCCCGGTTACCGAACCCGGGTCCGGGAGGAAACTCCAGTTAGGAAGCGCCCGACGGCGGCGCGTCGTCGTCGTCGATGTCCGCACCTTCTGCGGGGTCCTGGCTGTGCAAACCGGTATCGTGCGGAACCCAGCCTTCAGTTTCACCCTCCGCCGGTGTGTCGGCGTGGTGCCGGACGGCATGTTCGTTCCTGTCCGAGGCGTTCATAACGGATACTCCCTGTCCTTGATTGGACTGCTTCCGTGAGTGCATCCCAGTTTACGCCCGGAGGATGGTCGATGGGGTCCGCTCTCCGCGGAATACTGTCCACATACGGCCTTTACCGTGTCTCGCAAAGCGAGGGCGTGGCATAGGCTGAAGCAAGCAGTTCCCCGTGAAACGACTAACTGCCAAGGAGAGGTGAAGATGCCCAAGCGCCCCAACCCGGCGGTGAAGATCGCCCAGGAAACAGCCCACAACGCAGTCTTTGACGCTGAAGGCAACACCAAGCCCGGAGTGCACAATATGCTGCTGAAGGCTGTGGAAGTCCAGCGACCCCTGGTCCTGGCCAACCTCCGCCGGCTCCAACGGAGGCACCCCAATGATTCACCGGCGCAGCTGGCCGCCAAGCTGGAGCGCCACTACCTGCTGGCCATCTCCGGCGGGGGCGCGGCGGTGGGTGCTACCGCCGTCGTGCCTGGTATTGGAACCGCGGCGTCGCTGGGACTATCCGCGCTCGCAACCGTGGGCTTCCTGGAGACCACAGCGCTCTACGCGTCGTCGCTTGCGGAGCTGCACGGCATTCGGCTGACGGATCCTGTGCGCGCGCAAACCATGGTCATGGCCATCATGCTGGGAGAAGAAGGCACGTCCATGCTGGGTGCCCTGAGCGGTCAATCGCTGGGGCGCGGCAAAGGCGTGACCAATGCCTGGGGCCGGACGCTGACCAAGAAGATTCCAGGAAGCGGCTTCGGAGTCATCCGGGACTCCATCCAGCGCGCCTTCTTGAAGAACCTCCTGAAGCGGCAAGGAACCGCGTTCCTCGGACGCGCCCTGCCGTTCGGCATAGGCGCCGTAGTGGGTGGCGGCGGCAACCTGATGATGGGCCGTGCTGTGGTGTCCACCGCCAAGGAAGCGTTCGGCCCGTTACCGGACACCGTCCCTGGCGAGCTGCTCCCAAACGCTCCCAGGAACACCGTGAACAACCCGACTTTGGAAGGCGGTAGCAGTGGATCTGAACGCTGACCTCGGGGAGTCTTTCGGCTCCTGGACCATGGGGGACGACGCCTCGATGTTCCGCATCGTGAGCAGCGCCAACGTGGCCTGCGGATTTCACGCCGGGGATCCCCTCACCATGCTGGACAGCTGCCGTGCGGCGTTCGAACTGGATGTCCGCGTCGGCGCCCATGTGGGGTACAGGGACATGGCCGGCTTCGGGCGGCGTTCCATGGACATGACTTTTGACGAGTTGTTCGGGGACGTTCTTTACCAACTTGGTGCCCTCGACGGCATGGCCCACGCGGTGGGAGCATCGGTGGACTACGTCAAGCCCCACGGTGCGCTTTACAACAGGATTGTCCGCGACGCTGAGCAGGCAGAAGCCGTGGTGGCGGCCGTCCATGCTTACGATCCCGGTCTGCCGGTTCTCGGATTGCCAGGGTCAGCGTGGCTGACGCTCGCCGAAGAAGCCGGGCACCCGGTGTTCCGCGAAGCATTCGTGGACCGGGCTTACCTGCCGGACGGGACCCTGGTACCGCGTACTCAGGAAGGTGCCGTGCTGCATGACCCTGACGCAGTCGTTGCCCAGGCCGTGCGGCTCGCAACGCGCAAGGAAGTGCTGGCCATCGACGGAACCGTGGTGCCAGTGCAGGCCGATTCGCTGTGCATCCACGGCGATACGCCCGGCGCGGTGAACATGGCTGCTGCGGTTCGGGAGGGCTTGGAGAAGGCCGGCGCTGAGATTGAAGCGTTCGCATAAATCCGTGTCCGTAAACCTGTGACTGGGGAGGTCCGATGGGTGCGGTAGTGGTGGAGCCGGGATCGAGCACGCTGGTTCTGGGCAAGGAGAAGGTACTGGACCGCGCGTCCATGCATCTGGCCAATGCCCTCTTGGGCAACCCGGACTCCGCCACTGGACTTGAGGTGCTGCTGGGCGGGCTGAAGCTGAGGTTCGTGACGGGCTCGGCTGTGGCGGTCACCGGTGCCGAGGGCCTGGTAACCCTCAACGGCAACGAACTTCCGCTGAACAAAGCCGTTAGGGTCCCGCCCGGAGCAGTACTTGAGTTCGGCCCTGCCCTGTTTGGTATTCGCTACTACCTGGCGGTCCAGGGCGGACTGTCGGCGCAAGGAGAGGCCCCACAAGGAAAGGCGCTGCGCGCTGGTGCGGCTTTAAAGTTCGGACGCCCGCATGGTTATGGTTTCCCCGACGTGAACCACCCTGCCCGGCGTGCTTTGGATCCGGAACGCCCGGTGGTGGTCAGGATTTCGCGCGGGCCGCAGGCAACGAACTTCGACGCCGGTACGTGGCTTCGATTGACCAGTGAACCCTGGATTCTCTCGCCGAAATCGGATCGGGTGGGTGCGCGGCTCGCTGGCCGACCACTTGACGGTGCTGCTGCTTCTTTGGATGCCGCTACGGAATCAGGCCAACCCCAACCGCGAATATCGGGCTCTGTCCTGCTGCCGCCGTCGGGCCTTCCTGTTGTTGCCCTGGCCGGCCACCCGGGTACTGCCGAGTCCCCGGTCATCGCAGTGGTCCGGGACGAGGACCTGGACCTGATCGGCCAAGCCAGGCCTGGACAAATGGTGCATCTTTTGGGCTGAGGGGGAAAGCTCAGCTCTGCCCACAGAACCGCGTCCGGGTGCCACAGCACATGTTCCCAATCAGGGTGCGTGGCATGGACGTGTCTCCCTTTAGAGTTTCTGCGCCAGCATGACCAGAATCCCGCTGGGGCCGCGAAGATACGTGAGCTTGTAGACGTCCTGGTAGTTCGCCACACCGCGCAGCGGGTGGCATCCGTGCTTGGCGGCTATCTCAAGGGCGTGGTCGATGTCGTCAACCGAGAAAGCCACGCGATGCATGCCGATCTCGTTGGGAAGGGTGGGATCTGTCTCTATCGCGTCAGGGTGCAGGTATTCGAAGAGCTCAAGTTGGCCCGTGCCGTCCGGGGTTTGGAGCACCGCGATTTTTGCGTGGTTGCCGTCCAACCCCACGGCGGTGTCGGCCCACTGACCGCTGACCGTATCCCGGCCCAAGACTGTGAGCCCCAGATCCGTGAAGAAGGCGATGGTTTCTTCGAGATCCCGAACCGCAATACCGACGTTTTCAAGTTTGATAGGCATGCGTTGAAGCTACCAAGGCAGACTTCATAGCTCCAGCGCCTTAGCCAAAGAGCAGATGCGCCACAGTGAAGATCGCCAAGCCGGCCAGGGCGCCCACCACGGTTCCGTTGATGCGGATGTATTGGAGATCCTTGCCCACCTGAAGCTCGATCTTTTGCGATGTCTCCTCGGCGTCCCAGCGGGCTACGGTATCGGAGATGACGCCAGCGATGTCCGAGCGATACGTATTCACCAGGTACCCGGCAGCATCGCCAATCCAGGTGTTCACCTTGCCGGCCAGTTCGTCATCGTTGACCAGGCGCGTGCCAAAGTCGCGGACGGCACTCTTGAAGCGCTGGCTCAGTTCGCTGTGGGGATCGTCGACGGCGTTGAGCAGCGCAGTCTTTACCGTTCCCCACGTGCGGGACGCCAGTTCGCGGACCTCGGGGTCGCCAAGGATCTGTGCCTTGATGGACTCGGCGCGCTCGATCATGGCGGGATCATGCTGCAGGTCCTGGGCCAGGTCTGCAAGGTAGGCGTCGATCGATTGCCGTACTTGGTGGTTTTGGTCCGCCTGCACAGCGCGAACAAATTTGGATAGTTCCACGTAAACCCGGTCACCAACCAGGCCGTCCACGAACGTCGGCACCCATAGGGGCGAGCGATCCGAGACGAGCCGGTTCACCGTTGCATGGTTGGCGTCCACCCAGTCGGCCGCACGGTCTACAAGGAGGTCAACCAAAGTGTGGTGGTGGCCGTCAGCAAAGATCCGTTCGGCCATGCGGCCCACGGGTGGTCCCCATGGCGGGGTGAGCAGGTGCTTGCGGACCATGCCCTCGATGACCGCCTGTACATCGTCGTCATTCAGTACGGTGAAGGCGCCGCGGATCACCGCGCCGCCTTCCTTGGCTACGCGCTCTGCACCGCCGGGCGCTGACAACCAGGTGCCGGCTTTGCGTGCGATGTCGATGCTCGCCAACTTGTCCTGCACAACCTCCTGGGACAGGAAATTGCTTTCGACGAAGTCGCTGAGGGATTCGCCGATCTGATCCTTTCGGCGGGGAATGATGGCAGTGTGCGGAATCTTTAGGCCCATGGGGTACTTGAACAGGGCGGTGACGGCGAACCAGTCGGCCAAGGCGCCCACCATGCCGCCTTCGGCCGCCGCCCGGACGTATTCCAGCCACGGGTACTGCTTCTGGAACGCGAACGCCACCGTGAAGATCACCGCCATGGCGATCAGTAGTGCCAGGGCCAACCGTTTCATGCGGAGCAATGCTGCCGCTTTTTCCATGTCTCCTGTGGGGGGAGCGACGACGCCGGAAGCCCTGCGTGGGGGCACGGCGCCAGTGGTGGAATTGGGGTTGGTGAGGTCTTCGGTTGGGATTCGTTCAGAGTTCACCTGCATTAGCCCAGCGTAGCCCCCGAGCATGCAGCGGTGTGGGCTAACGTGTCTGCATGACTAGCGACGACTTCGCCCCAAGCCGGCCCAAGGTCTATGCACATCGCGGCGCCAGTGCTGCGTTTGCCGAGCACACCCGGGCCGCCTATCTGAAGGCCATTGCCGATGGCGCTGACGGCGTGGAGTGCGACATCCACCTCACCCGGGACCAGCATCTCGTCTTGCTCCACGACGCAGACCTGGACCGCACGTCCACCGGGACAGGTCCGGTTGCGGAGCGCACTCTTGAGGAGCTCCGCGCCTTGGACTTCTCCTCATGGAAGGGTGCGCGGATCCCTGAGGCTTATGGGGGTGTGTCGGATCAGTTCCTCACGTTGCCGGACCTGCTGGACATTTTGTGTGAGGCTGGACGCGAAATTGGCCTGGCCATTGAACTCAAACACCCGAGTCCCTACGGACTGAAACTTGAAGATCGTGTTCTTGCCCGGTTGGAAGAGGAGGGCTGGACGCCGGAGGAGTCACGGCTGGAAAACATCCACATCTCCTTCATGAGCTTCGACTCGGACTCGGTGGGGCGCCTGCTGGAGACCGTTCCCGGGAAGCACATCTGCCAGTTGGTGGACAATTTCACGGCGAAGGAAATTCGTGAGGAGTTTGGTCTGGGATTCTTCACCGGAGGGGCTGTTGCCAACGTCATGAGGGCAACTCAAGAGGATGCGGAGCGTGTCCTGGATGAGGGCTTGGTAGGTATTGCGGGTCCTGGCATCGACTACGTACGTGAGCACGCGCGCAACGTTCAGCGCTGGTTAGAGGCGGGCCGCATCTTCCGGGTGTGGACCGTTGACTCGGAGAAGGACGTGGCCCTGTGTCAGGGACTCGGCATCCACGAGATCACCACCAACAAGCCGGCCCAGGTGCTCGCACAGTTGATGGTGTCCAAGTAGATCAGTTGGGTCCGGCTTTGGGTGCCACCCTGCCTGTGATTGAGTGGTCTCATGTCTTTTCGCTGGTCAGCCCAAGCAACCCGAACCACCTCCGCAGTCGCTCTGAGCGCATTGCTTCTGGCCAGCGCCGCGAAGCACTTCCGCACGCCCAAGTTCTATTACCCGGTGGTTCCGGATTACCTGTGCCGCAAGGATGAGCCCGGCAGTCGTCCGAACGGCCCGCTGGCAGTGATGTCACGCGAGGAATGGATCGCGACGTCGGGCCTGCTTGAGGTGACTGCCGGCGTCGGCCTCCTGATCCCCGGCACCCGTAAGGTAGCCGCGGATGCCACTACAGCGATGTTCACTGCATTCCTTGCGGGGCATATAGATGCTCTGCGACGCGCCTACGGTCCGAAGGGCACGGCCGCCGAACGGCGCATCCACACACTCCGCTTGCCTCTGCAGATTCCGCTCATTCTGTGGTCCTGGAGCCTGCGGAAATGAGCAGCAGTGCTCCTCCCATGAAGCTCAGGGAATCACCGGCATTCAAGGTGGCGCTGTCCCTGAGCATTGCGACCGGCCTCTACGGGGTGTCTTTCGGTGCCCTGGCGGTGGCATCGGGGTTTGATTTCTGGCAGACGATGGTGCTGAGCCTCCTGCTATTCAGCGGCGGTTCGCAGTTCGCCTTCATCGGCGTGGTTGCCGGCGGCGGCTCCGGGGTAGCGGCCATGACAGCCAGCGCGTTGCTGGGTCTTCGCAACGGTATTTACGGAATGCAGATCAACGCCATGCTCCGCCCCGGCG
The DNA here is from genome assembly GCF_011605365.1 of Paenarthrobacter sp. MSM-2-10-13. Lineage (NCBI taxonomy): Bacteria > Bacillati > Actinomycetota > Actinomycetes > Micrococcales > Micrococcaceae > Paenarthrobacter > Paenarthrobacter sp. MSM-2-10-13. The sequence goes on from NZ_JAAOXO010000002.1 coordinate 201,395, forward strand.
GGTGGAAACGTTACGTTTCCGCGCACATCACCATAGATGAATCGACGGCGACGGCGTCCGGTCAGACGGATCCCGACGAGCAACGACGCGGGTTCTGGACAGCCGGAATCGGAATATTCATCTTGTGGAATATTTTTACGGCCATTGGTGCGTTGGCTGGGGACGCCATGGGTGATCCCAAACAGTGGGGCTTGGATGGGGCTGCCGTTGCGGCGTTCCTGGCTCTGTTGTGGCCACGCTTGAAGGGACGCGAACCCTGGGCGATCGCCGCTGCCTGTGCGCTTGCGACTATCCTGGCCGTGCCGTTTGTTCCTTCGGGTGTTCCCATTCTGGTGGCCGCAGTTGTGGCCGGAGTGATCGGCTGGTTCAGCCACGCACGTTTGGATGAAGGTCTGGAACCGGACGTGGATCCGTATGCGGAGAAGCACCAGCGCGGGGGCGGAAAATGAACCTCTGGCTGTGGATCCTCATTGCCTGTGCGCTGGCGTATCTGACCAAGCTGGTGGGCTACTTTGTTCCGGCCAAGTTACTGGAGAGCCCGAGGATCATGCACGTCGCCGGGACCATGACCATTGGCTTGCTGGCATCCCTGACCGTGGTGAACGCCGTGGCGTCGGGACAAGGCCTGGTCCTCGATGCCCGCATGGGCGCGTTGGTTGCTGCCGCCGTCGCGCTGTGGCTGCGCGCGCCGTTCCTCGTCGTCGTGATTTCAGGTGCAGCAGCCGCAGCATTGCTGCGGCTGCTGGGCTGGGGGTAGAACGCGGTTAGTGAACTTCGGTCAGCGTCACGCCTGGTATGGCGGACTGTTCCGGAAGGGGCCGGGACGGCCGCTCGGTCCGGATAGCGTCTTCAATCAATGCCACGGGACGCTTCCACGCCGCTGATCCAGGTTCCATGGTGTCCACGGCGCCGATCAGCATGGCGACGAGCCGGACCATGTCCTCAATGGTGATATCGCGCCGCAGGGAGCCTTGGTCCTGACCGCGCTTGAGGAGGAATTCCATGGAACCGATGATGCCCCGGGTGATTCCAATCAGGAGCCCGCGTCTGCCGGCAACGGCGCCAAGAAGGTTCGCGTCCTCGCTCGCTACCTGCATCACGGCGTCGATGACTTTGATGAGTCCTTCGGCAGCGTCCATACCTTGCGCTGCTTCAGCGGCTACCGGGTCTACGTGCAGCCGCAATTGACGTGAGAGTGCTGCGAGCACCAGTTGCTCTTTGTCTGAGAAGTTGCGGAACAGCGTTGCGGGGCCAACTCCAGCGGTGGCGGCAATGGTCTGAAGCGGTACTTCCGGGCCGTGTTCCCGGAAGCACTGCCGGGCGGCGGTGATGATTTTGTCCACGTTTCGTGCGGCGTCGGCCCTGAGGGGCTTGCGTTCAGAGGGCTGTTCCATGCTTGTCAGGGTAGCAATGGAGCGCCTCGGGTCCGTTGTTACGCGGGAGTACGTTCTTATATGACAAACCGGTACATGAAACACTGGATTTCATGTTGCTTGCATTTTCAGTCGCCCCTTCGGGCCAGCCCGCTTCCGCCGCCAACGGGGGACCAACCCCTGACGCTTCCGTGCACGACGCCGTCGCTGCCGCGGTCAGGATTGTCCGCGAGTCAGGTTTGCCCAACCACACGGACTCCATGTTCACCACCATCGAAGGCGAATGGGACGAGGTTTTCGACGTCGTCAAGCGCGCCACCGAGGCGGTTGGCCGCTACGGCAGCCGCGTCTCCCTGGTCATCAAGGCAGACATCCGGCCCGGCTACAGCGGTGAGCTGACCGGCAAGGTTGAACGGCTCGAAGAGGCCATTTCCGCCACGGAGTAGATCCTTCCCCCAAGGTGCGGTGAGTGCCAGACTGGGGGCCATGATTGAACACGTAACCGAGCCTGGTTGGGTTGACGTCGAGCGTTACCTCACTGACGTCGTCGTTCGTCCTGATCCTGCGCATCAGCGCGCCGTGACATCCGCCGTGGAGGCTGGCATGCCGGCAATCGAAGTCGCCCCCAACGCGGGAAAGCTCCTCCGGATGCTCGTGCAGATGTCCGGTGCAAGGCGGGTGCTGGAGATCGGGACCTTGGCAGGGTTCAGCAGTATGTGGATGGCACAGGGGCTGCCCGACGACGGCAGGATAGTGACGTGCGAATTCCTCCAAAAGCACGCGGACGTCGCACGCGCCAACCTTGATGCCGCCGGTGTGGGCCACAAGGTGGATATCCGGGTGGGCGCTGCCTTGGACACCCTGCCCACCTTGGCAGGGCAGGAAGCGTTCGACTTCGTTTTCATTGACGCCGACAAAGAGAACGACTCCAACTACCTCGACTGGGCTATCCGCTTGGGGCGCTCAGGCACGGTGATTGTGGTGGACAACGTCATCTGGGACGGGGCCATCCTGGAGCCTGCACGGGACCCCGTTAACGCGCCGGGCATCGTGGCGATGCTGGAAAAGATGGGCCAGGATCCGCGCCTCGATGCCACGGCCATCCAGACGGTCGGCAGCAAGGGCTGGGACGGCTTCGCGATAGCCAGGGTGCGGTAGCCGATGGATTTCACGATTCGCCCGGCAACGGTTGACGATGCCGAGGCCATGGCCCACATGCACGTCCAGTCGTGGAAGGAGAGTTACGGGCACTTGCTGCCTCCGGAGTTCTTCGAGAAGCAGGAAGCGGCACTGCCGGACCGCATCGAACGGTACCGGGCGTTCATCGCTGCGGGCCACACCCGGATGTTGGCCCATGACCCCGACGGCCACTTGGTGGGCCTTGGCGCCGCAGGTCCCGGACAAGACGAGGACGGACCGTGCGAACGGGAGCTGTTCATGCTTTACACCTTGGAAAGCGTTCATGGACGGGGTGTGGGGCAGGCGTTGGTGAAGGCCTTGATCGGCGACGGACCTGCTTACCTGTGGGTGTTGGATGACAACCCTCGCGCCCAGGCTTTTTATCGGCGCAACGGTTTTGTGCCGGACGGAAAGCGCCAACTCTGCGACCCGTCCTGGTACTCCCTGCCGGAACATCGGATGGTGCGTCCCGGCGTCGTGTCTTAGCGGGAATCACATCCGCCCAAGCTGTTCCCACAGCTGACCCATATGGATATGGTGATCACGGGCGGTGCGGCTGAAGATCGCCCGGGTTGAAAGCGGGCGCCGAAATCGGAGCCTGAGTACGCCATTCGATTCTCGGGAGGAAGCATGACTGATCCAGAGCAGGATCCAAACCAGCAGGAAGGCCCCGCGGACGGTGGCGCGGCTGGCGTCCCCGGCACTCACGACGGCGGTGCTGATGGTGGCGCCGACGGCGGTGCCGATGGCGGTGCTGAAGGCCCCGCGGACGGTGGCGCGGCTGGCGTCCCCGGCACTCACGACGGCGGTGCTGACGGTGGTGCCGACGGCGGCGCCGATGGTGGTGCTGAAGGCCCCGCGGACGGTGGTGCGGCTGGCGTTCCGGGCACTCACGACGGCGGCGCTGACGGCGGTGCCGATGGCGGCGCCGAACAACAGGGCAGTTGAATTTGAGCTCTACCAGCACTGATTTCCAGGAGCCGGCGCCGTGAAGGGCGCCGGGGTCCTGGAAACACGACTGATCGACGTCGGCCTTGAAAAGTTTGCCGGCAACGTCTGGGGGCGCACCGCGCTGCTTAGCCGTGGCGTCAGCGACTTCTCCGACGTGTTTTCTGCCTGCGCCGTTGACGAACTGATTTCGCGTCGCGGTCTGCGCACCCCTTTTCTTCGCGTCGCCAAGGGCGGCTCCACGCTTCCCGAATCCTCTTTCACGTCCCCGGCGGGCGTTGGGGCCACCATCTCGGACCAGCTTGATGACACTGCTCTGTGGCGCAAATTTTCTGACGGAGCCACCCTCGTTCTGCAGGCGTTGCATCGAACGTGGGATCCAGTTTCACGCTTCAGTGCTCAGTTGAGCACCGAGTTGGGGCATCCTGTGCAGGCCAACGCTTACATCACGCCGCCTCAGAACCGCGGTTTCGACGACCACTACGATGTTCACGACGTTTTCGTCCTGCAGATCGAAGGAACCAAGCGCTGGATTATCCACGAGCCTGTCCACGTGGACCCGTTGCGTAGCCAGCCGTGGACCGATCGCCGCTCGGACGTCGTCGAGGCTGCTCAAGGCCCCGCTTACATTGACACGGTCCTCGAGCCCGGCGATGTCCTTTATCTCCCGCGTGGTTGGTTGCATGCGGCTCAGGCACAGGGCGAAGTTTCGATTCACCTCACGTTGGGAGTCCACACGTGGACTCGCCATGCGCTGGCCGAACAGCTCGCGCAGGCCGCGCTTGCTGCGCTGTGCGATGACCCGGAGATGCGCGGATCTTTGCCCCTGGGCGTGGATGGACCCGAGGGGGAACTCGCTGCTATCCGTGAACGCCTTGCCGCCGCCGTGCTTGAGGCTGATACCAGCTCCCAGTTCCAGCGCGCACGGAGGGGGCAGGGGCGTCCGGCCCCGCTTGGTCCGGTGGCCCAGCTCGCAGCTGTTCAGCGCCTCGGGCCAGGATCGCTGATTCGACTCCGGGACGCGCTGGAAGCCCGGCTCGAGGGCTCGCGGCTGAATACCCGCGTGGGGTGGCTCGACTTCCCCGAGGCCGATTTGCCGTCCGTGAAACGCCTGCTGGACGGAGGAGAGCACCTGGCAGAGGATCTAGGGGTTGAACTCGTGGAAAGGCTGTTGCGCGCAGGAGTCCTCGTCCCCGCTGAGCATTGATATTGATGAACATTGATATTGATGAACAGGGACGGTGAGCCGTGATGTCCCCGGTGGCTGCAACTCCAGGTTTCTTCTGTGCCAACAGCGCCCGCGTGCGCGGCGACTCGATGGCAGGCACGGCGTCACCGGGCACGGTCTGGGTCCTCATAGAGCATCGGGCCGGATGGCCGCCCAGTGGTTACGAAGGCCTTGATCTTGAGGCCGGAACCAAAGCCCTCGTTTCCACGGCAGCCCGGACGGCTGGTGCAAGGGTCCTCTTAGTGCGACGTCCAGGCCCCCGCCCGCGGCACGGTCCAAAACGTTGGGCAGTATTGCGTTATGAGAGCTCCGGCGCCCATCGGCAGCTCTGGGGATCGTGGGAGCAGGATGCGGACCTCGCGGGGATCGTTCCTGCATTGGCATCCCCCGGAGACCCTGGACTCCCGCCGGTCATCCTGATCTGCGCGCATGGCCGGCATGATCCCTGTTGCGCAGTGCGTGGCCGGCCGGTGGGGCGTGCGCTGGGCGAGCGTTGGCCGGACCTGGTGTGGGAGTGCTCCCATGTTGGCGGTGACAGGTTCGCTGCGAACGCCGTGCTGGCTCCGGACGGTGTGTATTACGGAGGTCTGGACGCCGAGTCGTCCGTAGCCACGATTGAGAGTCATTTCTCCGATCGCATCCACGCAGAGTATTTGCGCGGGTACACGGACCTTTCCCCGGTGCAACAAGCGGCCATTGTGGCCGTGCTGGCCCGTTTCGGTCCTGCCGGCCGGCACCACTATGTGGTCACGGAAACCGTGCGCGACGGCGAACTGTGGCGTGTTCAGATCACCGGCAGGCCGCCCCGCCCGGCGAATATCACGGTGGACCTGCTGGCCCGCCGCTCCGTGCCGAGCCAGCTCACGTGCTTGGCGCCGTCGACGGGTTCTGTTGTGGTTTACGAGCCGACGTCAGTCCGGTCTGCCTGACGAAACGGCCGTCAGCCTCTCCTGGGGGGCGCACCTTTCCGGGGCCTCACCTCTCCCCGGAGCCTCAGCGCGGTTTCGTTTCCTCGGGTCGATCCATGTCCAGGGGCGAGCCGTCCAGTGACGTGTCGAGCAGGCTGGGTGGTTTGGGCACGCGTGCCAGGAGGAGGCAGACCACCGTCAGCCAAGCGACCGCCACGGTCAACACCTCCGCCCATACCGATGCTCCTAGTTCCATGTAGAGATCATATGGCTCTTAGAGGCAAAACTGTAAGTAGCCTTACTTTGTTGTGACGGGTAGAGGTCATGCAGTGCTCCACTAGGCTTGGAGTATGACTCAGGCAGGACGAAAGTAGTGGCGAAACGCGGCAGGATCAGTAAGTCGCAAAGGTCGACGGCGGGAGTCGTCGAGGTGCCCACAGGCACCCGGCCTGACGGTCCGGTGGCGGGGGTCTACTACATCGATACCGGCGATTGCGAGTTGCTTCAGGACCAGGACAACTCCAATGGCTGGCTGCTCAAGATCAACGGCGTCATGAGCTCGCACATTGACCTCTCGGATCCGCTGTACCTCGATTTTGAGTACATGCGCTGGATTGCGGCGCTGGTGGAATCCCGGTGGCCCCGGGAGCAGAAACCCAAATTGCGTGCCCTGCACCTGGGCGGGGGAGCTTGCTCCATGGCGCGGTACTTCCATGCCGCCTACCCGGAAGCGCGTCAGGTGGTTGTTGAGCTCGACGGGAAGCTGGCCGAATATGTGCGTGGCTGGTTCGACCTCCCCAAAGCACCTATGCTGCGGATCCGCGTGGGTGAAGCACGGCAGGTCACAGAGTCCCTTACCCCGGACAGCCGGGACCTCATCATCCGGGATGTTTTCGCCGGGGCCTTCACGCCCCGCGCCCTGACCACCAGGGAGTTCACTGCTCATGCGAACTCAGTCCTGGCCCCCGATGGACTGTATGTGGTCAATTCCGGCGACGCCCCTGACCTCAAGAACGCCCGGGCCGACGCCGCCACCATCGCGGACACGTTCGAGCACACCATGATCATTGCCGATCCCGCCATGCTCAAGGGGCGACGCTACGGCAACATGATCATGGCCGGCAGCCACGCGCCGTTCGGCGACGACCCCACGTTGGCCCGGAGGCTCCTGGGTGGCGGGGTCCCGGCACACATCTGGGACGACGCCAAAGTCCGTGCTTTTGCCCAGGGAATCCCGGTGCGGCACGATCCCGTTACCGTGGAGACGCTGGGGGAGGGCCCTTCAGCTTCGGCTGAGTGAGCTGTTCCAGGCCTCCCACAAGTGGGCGTAGCGGCCCTCGGCTGCCAGCAGATCCTGATGGGAACCCGACTCGACCATCCGCCCCTGCTCCATGACCACCACGGTGTCAGCCGAGGCTGCTTGGGACAACCGGTGCGCGATCACCACTGAGGTCCTTCCGGCCAAGGCTGCTTCGGCAGCCTGATCCAACATGTGGGCCGATCCAGTTCCGGCCTCAGCTGTAGCTTCATCCAGGACTGCCAAGGGTGGGTCTTTTAGCATCAAACGCGCAAGGGCCAACTGCTGCGCCTGCTCGGGAGTGAGCTGGTGGCCCCCCGCGCCCACGGAAGTCTCCAGTCCGTCGTCGAGCGTTTCAACCCAAGTAGCCCCAACTGCCTCCAGCACCTGCGTAAGTTCATCGGCGGACGCGTCCGGTTTGGCGAGCCTGAGGTCCTGGGCGAGTGTGCCCGAGAAGACGTGCACCTCCTGGCTGACCATGGCGATGCGCTCGTGGAGCTCTGACGGGGCAGCAGCGGCGGAGTCCAGCCCGCCCACCCATGCTGTCCCGCTGTAAGGGTGTTCCAAGCCCATGATGACTTTGGCGAGGGTGGTCTTCCCCGCGCCTGAGGTGCCCACAATGGCCACTCGCTCCCCGGGTTGCACCGTGAGGAAGACTCCGTGGAGAGCGGGCCGCTGGCCAGGGTAGGCGAAGGTGACGTTGTCCAGGACGATGCCGGCATCAGCGGCCGGTGACGAGGATCGGGCGGTGGATGGCCCCGCAGCCATGGTGAGCCCAAACATCCTGCCCAATCCGGCCGCGGCTTTTTGAAGCTCATCGAACTGCCCAAGAACCAGCCCGATCGGATCGAACAGCCGGTAGAAGTACAGTGCTGCTGCCGTCGCAGCGCCGATGGTCACGGTTCCCTCGGCGTGAAGCCAGAACCCCACCACCAGGACCGCGGACAAGCCGATGAGTTCGGCCAGGTTGAGGCGGTTGTAGAAACGGGTCAGGTAACCCACCCCGCGCAGCGAATGGCCGATGTTTGCGTGGGAGGCGGCCGCCACCAGATCAGCGTGGCGAGAGCCAAGGCCCAGCGCCACAACAGACGGCGAACCGTGCACGGTCTCAATGATCTGCTCGGTCCGGTTGGCCTCAGTGATACGAACGGTCCGGTAGATGGGCGCGGTTCGCTTGAGGAACCATTGCAGGGTGAAGACCTGCAGGGGCGCCGCCACGAGCACGGCCACTGCGAAGCGCCAGTCGATCACACCCAGGCCCAGCAGCGTCACGGCGATGGTGAAGGCAGCGCTGGTGAACGCCGGCAGCACGCCAGAGATGGCCTCGCTGACGGCTTCAACGTCGCCGGACACACGGGCCACGACGTCGCCGATGCCCGCCTTTTCCAGCTGGGCGAGCGGCTTCCGGACGGCGGCGGCGAACACTTCCTCGCGCAGTCCGGCGAGGGCTTCCTCGCAGATCCGTGCCAGCAGGTTCTGGCCCAGAATGCCCAGCAGGGCGCCGAGTCCACCAGCAACCAGCAGCCCGATTGCCAGCCAGAGCAGGGGCATGACGTCCCCGCCAGAGGCCGCGATGTTGACCATCACACCCAAAATTGCCGGGGCCGCCAATCCGCAACAGGACGCCGCCAGCAACACCACAATGGTCAGCGTGAGCCTGGCCGGGCGTTGCGCCAACAGGCGCCACATGGCCCTCCGGGTCTCACGTGGCGTGGCAATGGGCAGGATTTCCGCGCTCATGAGCCCACCACTGCGCGGTAGCCGGCGGACGTGGCAAGAAGCTCCCGGTGCGTTCCGGTTTCCGGTGGCCCATCGGCTCCGCCCACCACCACCCGATGGCAAATGCCCAGCAGTGTGGGGCTCGTGGTCACCAGCACCAGGGCCTTGTCCGGGAAGTTGCGCAAGCCATCGGCAATGACGGCTTCGGTAGCGGTATCGACGGCGGTAGTGGGGTCGTGCAGGACAATCACCGCCTGCTTCTGGTGCAGCGAGCGGCCGAGCACCAGTCGCTGCCGCTGGCCTCCGGAGAGACTCTGGCCGTGCCCGGTGAGAACAGTTTCCGTGCCTTCCGGTAGTTGCGAGACGAAGTCCTCGACGGCGGCAGCCACCAGGGCGCGTTCCTCAAGTTCCGTGCTGGCCACCGCCACGTTTTCGCGGACACTGCCGCGGAACAGGACGCCATCGTGGCGGTCGGCAAAGACCCGTGAACGAACGTGTTGGGGGTCAAGATGGGCGGCATCGCGGCCATCGATGGATATCAGACCCGGGGGAGCCGGTGTGCGGAAGCCGAGAGTGTCAACGAGTTTCCGCGCTTGGTCACCGTCCGGAAGAACGACGCCCACGATTTCGCCGATTGACGCAGTAAAGGGCGGGAACACGCTGTTGTCTGCCTTGCCGCTGAGTTCGAGCAGCGGCGCTGGGTCCCCGTATGGCGCTGGTTCCGTCGGCGAGGTGAGTGTTGCCGCTGAGCCAACTGCCGCCGTCGTACGTTCTTCCGCGTTCCGGGCGGGTACAGCGTTTGGTTCCTCAAGCAGGACTGCGATGCGTGCGGCCGAAGCGCGTTTGCGTGCGAGTTCCACGCTGAGGAAACCCAATGACGCCATGGGTCCTTGAACGAATTGGGCCACGCCAACAACGGCCACCAGTTCCCCCACTGTGATGGTTCCTTGAACGGCGAACCAGGCTGCGAAGAAGGCGATACCGGCCAGGAAAGCTGCGGACAGGGCTGTGCTGGCTCCTGTGTAAGCGGACTTGGCGCGAATGGCTTTCAGGGCGGAAGTGAGGGACTCCCGGCTCGTGGCACGGTAGCGCGCGATGGCCGCATCCTCGGCACCAAGGCCCTTGAGGGGTCGCGATCCGGTGATGAAATCGGTGGCAAGGGCGCCGGCCTGAGCAGCCGTGGACTGCTCCATGTCGCTGCGGTTTTCGAGCGGTTTAGTGAGCCGGTTCATCACCAGCAGCACGACCGGGGTTGCCAGGAGAACGGCAAGGCCCAGGGGTACCGAGATTAACAGGAGGGTAACGGCCGAGGTGATCACCCCGGCCACGGCAGCCAGACCACCGCTGATCAGCCAGGACAGCCCGGCCACCCTGTCGGCGTCGGAAGAAGCAATGGCCACAATTTCGCCGGGTGCCCGCCGCACGGCCATACCGCGGTGGTGAAGTGTCCGTTCCACCACCAGTTGCCGGAGGTCATGGGAGCCGTAATTGAAGGATCGCTCAGTGGCCAGCGTGCCCAGGCGCCACGACAAAGCAAGCACAACGAACACCACAGCCAAGGCGCCCAACCATCTCAGGAGGGCGCCGACGTCGTTCGGTTCAATGGCGTTGTCCACCGCGGCGCCGATAGTTGCCGGCACCAAAGCCTCGCTGATCTGATGCAGGGCAAGTCCGGCGCAGCCCACAAGCAACAGCCTCCAGCGGCGATTGGCGAACAAGGTGAGGGTGAAGAGACGGGAAACAGTCCAAGGTGCTCGCTGTTTGAGCCCGGGCGGGCAGGACGTAGTGGCGGAACCGGAGGGCATGCTTAACATAGTAAGGCTTGCCTAACATCGAGAACGTCGGATGGCCCACCGAGCCCGCCACCCCGGGCACGCTATTTAGCACCCAGCAACTCCTCCCGCCGGCTCTCCGTCTCCTCTCGCAAGGCCTGCACGACGGCGGCAACTGCGGGGCGGCGCATGGAGTCCGGGCGGAGGACCATCCAGTAGGGGAGGAGCTCGGCGAAATTCGAGGGCAGGAGCCGCACCAAATCAGCGTGCCGGTCAGCCATGAAGCACGGCAAGAATCCCACGCCCGCCCCGGCGCGGGTAGCCTCAACATGGACGAACACATTGGTTGAACTCAGGCCGTCGCGCATGGTGGGGACCAGCCGGCGGGGCGCATCCAGATCGTCCACTTGCAGCATCGAATCAACAAAATAGACCAGTTGGTGCTGAGTGAGCTCCTCAATGCTTGAGGGTGTCCCGTTGTCTGCCAGGTAAGCGCGTGAGGCATACATCCCCAGCCGGTATTCGCCGAGTCTGATGGCCTCAGCCCGGTGCACTTGCGGCGTCCCCACCACTACTTCGATGTCCAGCCCCGAGCGTTGTTGCAACGCCCTGCGCGTTACTGTGACGATCTCAACGCTGAGGCCGGGGTGCTGGCTTCTCAAGCGCGCCACGGCCGGAGCCGCGATATACGCGCTGAAGCCATCAGTCGCGGTCATGCGTACGACGCCGGTAATGGGGTCGGGTGCCCGGTGGCTGGGGCCCAGCGCGCCCACCGCAGCTTCGATCCGTTCCGCGACCAACACAGCTTCGGCTCCCAGCTCCGTCACCTCCCAACCACCGGCCGCACGCGCGAGGACCCTGCCGCCCAGAGCCTTTTCCAGCGCCGCTATCCGGCGCGAAACGGTGGTGTGGTTCAGTCCCAAGGCTTGTGCCGCCGTCGTAAATTTCCCGGAGCGTGAGACGGCCAGGAGGATGAGAAGGTCGTCGGGGTTTGGATTCATATCTGCAATTTTGCACATACTCAGTGCCACTTTGGTCATTGAGTGCGGAAGAATCTGCAGCAATACTCAGTGGAGCATGTCGTGTTGTGGATCACATCACGTTCACAAGGGTCAAAGAGGACACTGAGGAGATGGATATGAGCGTAGAGCAGCGCTCCGCATCAAGGGCAGGGAAAGGCGCCGGCGAGGGTTCCGGACTTAAGAAGATCGTCGCGGCGTCAATGGTGGGCACCGTGGTGGAGTGGTACGAGTTCTTCCTGTACGCCACCGCCGCCACGCTGGTTTTCGGCAAGTACTTCTTCCCGAGCACCGGCAATGAGTTGGACGGCATCATTCAGGCCTTCATCACCTACGCGGTCGGCTTCGTGGCCCGTCCGCTCGGCGGAATCGTCTTCGGCCAGATCGGCGACAAGCTGGGCCGCAAACCCACCCTGCAGCTGACCATCGTGATCGTGGGTGTTTCCACCTTCCTGATGGGCTGCCTCCCCGGCTTCATGGACATCGGCTACTGGGCGCCGGCCATGCTGGTGGCTCTCCGCTTCATCCAGGGCTTTGCCCTCGGCGGCGAATGGGGCGGCGCTGTGCTGCTGGTGGCTGAGCATAGCCCCAACAAGTCCCGCGGCTTCTGGTCGTCGTGGCCGCAGGCTGCAGTACCGGTGGGCAACCTTCTGGCCACGCTGGTCCTCTTCGTCATGTCCTCCACGCTGAGCAGCGAAGCGTTCCTCGGCTGGGGCTGGCGCGTCGCGTTCTGGCTCTCCGCAGTGATCGTCTTTGTGGGCTACTACATCCGCACCCACGTCACTGAAGCTCCCATCTTCCTCGAAGCCAAGGCACAGGTGGAGGAGTCCAAGGCCATCAGCTACGGAGTTGGCGAGGTCATCCGCAAGTACCCCAAGGGCATCCTTCAGGCCATGGGTCTGCGCTTCGCGGAGAACATCATGTACTACCTGGTGGTGAGCTTCGCGATCGTCTACCTCAAGAGCGTGCACAAGTACGACACGTCCTCGCTCCTGCTGGCACTCCTGATCGCCCACGTCATCCACTTCCTGGTCATCCCGCAGGTTGGACGCCTGGTGGATTCGTGGGGACGCAAGCCCGTGTACCTGGTGGGTGCCATCACCGGCGCAACCTGGCCGTTCTTCGCCTTCCCCATGTTCGACACCAAGAACGCCGTGGTGATCGTGCTCGCCGTGACTATCGGCCTGTGCCTGCACGCCTTCATGTACGCAGGGCAGCCGGCCATCATGTCCGAGCTCTTCCCCACCCGCATGCGCTACTCCGGCGTTTCGCTCGGCTCGCAAGTTACCTCGATCTTCGCCGGCTCACTCGCCCCGCTGCTGGCAACCCAGTGGCTCAAGGACACCGGATCCTGGGTTCCCACAGCGATCTACCTGGTGGTCGCCTGCGCGATTACCGTCGTCGCAGTCGTTTCGCTCAAGGAAACCAAGGGCATCGCGCTGCAAGAGGTGGACGAAGCCGACGCCATCCGGCACGGTCTGACACCGGCCTCCGCAACCTCGAAAGGCTAGTTCCATGGACAACTCCTTGAACGGACGCAAAGCACTGGTGACCGGCGGTGCCAGCGGGATCGGGGCCGCCTGCGCCCGTGCGCTCGCCGCCCGCGGGGCGAAGGTAGTAGTGGCCGACGTCGATGCCTCCGGAGCTGCGGCCCTCGCCGATGAGTTGGGCGGCACGGCCTGGACGGTGGATCTGCTGGACGTCGACGCCTTGGCGGCCCTGAGCCTGGACTGCGACATCCTGGTCAACAACGCCGGCATCCAGAAAGTTGCACCGATCGAGGAGTTCGAACCCGCGGAGTTCCGGCGGATTCTGGCCCTGATGCTGGAGGCCCCGTTCCTCCTCATCAGGGCCGCGCTCCCGCACATGTACGCCAACGGGTTTGGCCGGATCATCAACATCTCTTCCGTCCACGGGTTGCGGGCCTCGGCCTACAAGAGTGCGTATGTCTCGGCCAAGCATGGGCTCGAGGGCCTCAGCAAGGTCACTGCCCTGGAGGGTGGCGAGCGCGGTGTCACCTCGAATTGCATCAATCCGGGCTATGTACGCACGCCCCTGGTGGAGAAGCAGATCGCCGATCAGGCGCGGCTCCACAAGATCCCCGAGGCGGAGGTCCTGGCCAAGGTGATGCTCACAGAGTCCGCCGTGAAGCGGTTGGTGGAGGTGGACGAAGTGGCGTCGTTGGCCGCCTGGATGGCCTCCGACGACGCCGGGATGGTCACCGGCGCGAGCTACACCATGGACGGCGGGTGGTCGGCGCGGTAAAGGCGCCGCCGGGTTAGTTCTGGCCGCCGATGATGGCGTCGGCGTTGTCGAAGGCCCACGTCACCAGAGGAATGAGGAGCGTGCTGAGCTCTCGACCGCGTTCGGTAAGGCTGTAATCCACGCGGGGCGGGATGACTGGTTGCGCGTCACGGCGGACCAGCCCGTCCCGCTCCAGTGTCTTCAGGGTTTGGGCGAGCATTTTCTCGCTGATGCCCTCAGCCCGGCGCCGCAGTTCGCTCCAGCGTTGATCGCCTTCGGATAAGGAAAGCAGGATCAGCACACCCCATTTGCTGGTGATGTGATCCAGGACTGTCCGGCTGGGGCAGCCGGCCGGGAAAACGCCGTCGGCGATGGTTGCCGGCAACCGCGCTGGAAGGTCACTTACTTTCATGTCAGTACCTTACCTTAAAGTGCGTACTAACTTTTGGGAAGTTTCTGGATGTAGGGCTCGTTGTCCACCATGACAGAGCAAGACTTCCGTTGAAAGGAAACACCCATGAGCATCGTTATCACTGGAGCAACCGGACAGCTTGGCCGCCACGTTGTAGAGGCGCTCCTGGAGCGCAACGTTCCGGCGGGGGACATTGTGGCCACCGGGCGTTCGGTGGAGAAGCTGGCTGACTTCGCCGAACGTGGCGTCACAGTCCAGGAGATGGATTACGAAAACCCGGCATCAGTCGCCGCGGCACTGAAGGGCGCCACCAAGGTGCTGCTGATCTCCACCAGCGCAGTGGGCCAGCGGGTTGAGCAGCACCGCACGGTTATTGAGGCTGCCAAGGCGGAGGGCGTGGACCTTCTGGCCTACACCAGCATTGCCAACGCGGACACCACAGGCATGAAACTGGCCGCCGAGCACCAGGCAACGGAGGAGCTCCTCAAGGAGTCCGGTGTTCCGTTCGTCCTGCTGCGCAACGGCTGGTACTTGGAGAACTACACCGAGCAGCTCCCGGGAACCCTTGCCCAGGGTGCCATTGCAGGAAGTGCCGGCGAGGGCAAGGTCAGCGCAGCCGCGCGTGCAGATTACGCGCACGCCGCGGCGGCGGTCCTGGTGGCGGATGACCAGGCCGGGAAGGTCTACGAACTCGGTGGGGACCACGCGTTCACCATGGACCAGTTGGCCTCTGAAATTTCCTCCGCTGCCGGGCGAGAGGTGACCTACAACGATCTTCCTGCCCACGAATACCAGCAGATCCTGGTGGGCGTAGGCGTGCCGGACGCCTTCGCCGAAATCCTTGCCGACTCTGATCTGGGAATTGCCCGTGGCGATCTTCTGGTCACCAGCGGTGATCTCCAGAAGCTGATCGGCCGCCCCTCAACTCCGCTGTCCGAGGCCGTACGTTCCGCCGCTGCCTCCCTCTAGAACAACCCGCCGATTGGTGGTTGGTTCCAATGTTCGGCGAGAACATTGGAACCAACTGTCTCTTGGGTTTTCCACATAGGCAACTTTGGGTCTGATGTCCGGCGAAGGTGGCTGGAAGAGTGGCTTTATGGACGGAATTCGGCGATCGCAGCGGGCAACAGTGGCTTCGCCCCCACTAGTTTCTGCCGGTGTAGTGGCTTCTGCACCTACCGTGGCGGTTGCGTCCGGAGTGGCAGTCAGCGGAGGGAGCATCCGGGAGCTCATCTTTGAGCTGGGGTCACTTCCGATCACCGCCGATAGCTCGGCGCTGATCGATGAGTTACGGGATCTTGAAGACCTGAAGTCTGCCATTTCAGCCCGGCAAGCCCGGATTGCAGTGGCGTTTGATCTGGCGCAGCGGGCCGAGCAGGCCCAGGCCGGGGTTCCTGCGGCTGAACGTGGCATGGGCGTTGCTGCACAGGTGGCGTTGGCGCGGCGGGAATCACCCAATAAGGGATCCAGGCTCTTTGGCTTTGCCAAAGCGCTAGTTACGGAAATGCCGCGAACCATGGCAGCACTGGAGTCGGGTCAGTTGAACGAATGGCGGGCCACGCTGCTCGTGAAGGAAACAGCTTGCCTGTCCGTTGAGGACCGGGCATCGGTGGACGAGGAACTCGCCCCGGACTCCGGGACCTTCGACGGCACGGGCGACAAAGCCATCATCGCCGCTGCAAAAGCCGCCGCATATCGTCGTGACCCGCGGTCCGTGTCGCAGCGAGCCAGCCGTGCGGCTGCGGAACGTACGGTCAGCCTCCGTCCTGCGCCGGACACCATGACGTACCTCACCGCACTGCTCCCGGTCGCCCAAGGCGTGGCCGTCTACGCAGCGCTGACTCGGACAGCTGATTCCGTCCGTTCCAGCGGGGACACACGGACCCGCGGCCAAGTCATGGCTGACACCCTGACCGAACGCGTAACGGGCACGTCGGGTGGCATTGCGGGCATCAACCTCAACCTCGTCATGACCGATCGCACACTCTTTCAAGGGGACCCCGAGCCTGCTCGGCTCGAAGGCTACGGAATCGTACCCGCTGAATGGGCAAGGGCACTTCTGGTTGATGAACAATCAGGGTATGAGGATCAGCTTCATGGGAACCTGGAGCCCACGGACCGCAGCGAATTTAGAGTGCTGCTCCGCCGCCTCTACACAGCTCCCAGCAGCGGCGAGCTCCTGACGATGGACTCAAAAGCACGGTTCTTCCCCCAAAAATTGAGACGCTTCATCCACATTCGGGACAACACGTGCCGTACTCCGTACTGCGATGCGCCTATCCGGCACATCGACCACGTCATTCCCTGGCATTCTGCAGGCAGCACCCACCTCAACAATGGGGCCGGGCTTTGCGAAGCCTGCAACCACACCAAGGAGACTCCGGGCTGGACCGCAAAGAGCATGCCCGGTGATGTGCACACGATCCGCGTCAGCACTCCCACCGGGCACAGCTACAAATCCAAAGCGCCACCGCTGCCGGGAAGCAAGTCCACACGGCTGAGAAACTAGACGCAGCCCGCGAACTACAGCGCAGCCAGCGAACTGCAGCGCAGCCAGCAAACTACAGCGCAGCCAGCAAACTAGGTTGCCTTCACCATTGGCATTTGCGCGGTCTCGTCCACCAGCTCGGCCCGGCGGAGCCCGCCGCCGCGGACCCACATTTTGTAGGCCACGAACAGCAACACCAGCCAGGTGCCACCAACGTACAAAGCAACACGCGTGTCCTCGAAGACGCCCAGGATCACGATCACCATGGCCATGAACGCCATGGTGAGAATGGAAGCGACAGGCCACAAAGGCGAACCGAATTCCGACGCCGGCAAGCCCTTGCGCTTGATCTCCCGTTTCATGGCAACGTGCGAAGCCAGGATCATCACCCAAACCCACACGGTGGCAAAGGTAGCGATCGAGGCAATGAGCACGAACACGTCCTCCGGAATCACGGCGTTCAACACGACGCCCACCAGCAGGATGCCGCCCATCATCAACACGGTCATCCAGGGGACACCATGCCGGGAAATCTTGCTGAAACTCTTGGGTGCGTGACCCTGCTGGGCAAGTCCGAAGAGGATACGTCCGGCACCGAAGATGTCGCTGTTGATCGCCGAGAGCGCTGCGGTAATGACCACGGCGTTGAGGATATGCGGTGCGGCCGGGATCCCCAAGCCATCAAAGATCTGCACGAATGGACTACCGCTGCTGCCAATTTCGTTCCACGGGAAGATGCTCATCAGCACGCCCAACGTCAGTACGTAGAACAACAAAACGCGGACGGGCACTGTATTAACTGCTTGCGGGATGACCTTCTTGGGGTTCGTGGCCTCGCCAGCCGTGATACCGATCGTCTCGATCCCGCCAAAGGCAAACATCACGACGGCGAATGCGGCCAGGAGCCCTTCAAAACCGTTCGGGAACAACCCGCCGTGATTCACGAGGTTCCCGAGTCCCGGTGCCACGCCGCCGCCGTCGCCCGTTTGGAAGCCGAACACGACGATCGCTGCACCGCCGACGATCATGGCGATAATCGCCACCACCTTGATCAGCGAGAACCAGAACTCGAGCTCGCCAAACACCTTCACGCTGAGCAGGTTCATGGCGCCCAGGAACAGGATGATTGCGAGTACCCAAATCCATCTGTCCACCTGTGGGAACCAGAAACCCATATAGATACTGAAGGCCGTGACGTCGGCGATGGCCACAATGGCCATCTCGAACACGTAGGTCCACCCGGTCACAAAACCTGCGAACGGTCCCAGGTACTTGGACGCGTATTGGCCGAAGGACCCGGATACGGGGTGTCGGACGGCCATCTCGCCCAGTGCTCGCATCACCATGAACACGGCCGCGCCGCCGATGATGTAGGCCAGCAGGACGGCCGGCCCGGCTTTTTGGATGGCGGAGGCGGAACCGTAGAAAAGGCCGGTGCCGATCGCGGATCCGAGCGCCATGAAGCGAATGTGACGAACGTTGAGGCCTCGGCTGAGCGCCGTACCCGCGGCGTGGAGGACAGAGCTCTCCACAGCCAGCTTGGTTTGTTGCATAGTAAAACCTTCTCGTCTTTGGGAGGGGATCGCTATCCAGCAGATCACTTTTGGGCGACTTGTGATGGGACTCACGGGCCTTTGGTGTCTTTGATTGCAGACAGTCAGTGGTGTCGACTTTCGGCGTCGACATTCACAGTGGTAAAAGTCATAGTTCCCAGTCGGATATGATGACCGCGGACAGCTCGTCACCGGTCAGGCATCCCTCGCATCCGCGTCGCCCCCATTGAACTCCGTGCTGCCGCCGCATCCGTTACTTGGGGGACCCTTGTTTTCTTCATTCCGCGCTACCCGGCGCCGTGTTTCTGCTGCCCTGATAGCCGTTGTAGCTGGGGCTTCTCTGCTCTTCGCTGCGCCAGCCCAGGCCTATGACATTCCCGAATTCGAGGTGCCCCACGCCGCGCAGGCCCCCGTTCCGTTCGTGGAGCGGGCTACTGATACTGCCGGCGTTGTTGAGCTGTGGAAGACAGGTGGCCCCGCAACCCGTGCCGCTGCTGCGACCGCGCTGGTGGGTGGCGCAGATGCGCTTCAAGCATTCCTCGACGCCGGACAGGACGTCACTCTCGCCGCGGACCGCAAGCAGTTGGTCGCCGAGCTGACGACGCGGGGGAGTGCGCATGTTCGCTCATCTGCGCAAAAGATCCTGGCATTAAGCGACCCGGCGGCCATCGATGCTTTTCTCTCGACAGGTTGGGCCGGAGCGTGGCAGCTTGACCTTGATATCACTGCCTACAGGTTTCTAACTCTGAACGGCGCAATCCGAACGCAGGCCTCCGACAGTTTGGACAAAGGCGACCAAGCAATTGAGGAGTTCGTTCTCGGGGGCTGGCTGGAAGCCGCAGAGATAGACGACCGCCAGGCTGCGTTCCAACTCTTTGATTCTCCTTTTGTGGGTGTCCGCGCTGCGGCCAAGGCAGCGGTCATGACGGACGACAGGGAAATCGTTGCTGATTTCCTTCGCTACGGGCAGCTCGTTGCAGCCGACCGGGACGCTGAGTCGACGGCTGTTGCCGCGCTCCTTCAAAAGGTCAGATCAGACATTGCTTCGAACCCCAACGGCACCGCTGCGGTCGCGGACCGTGCGAAGACCGCTGTCGAACAAGCCCGGAGCACCGCCTCTGCGGCAAGGGCGGCAGACTCATCGCGGCTCGCGACAGACAGGGACCTCCTCTCATCGCAGGCCACACCGAGACGGATCGCGGACGAAACTCAAATGGCATCGCAGGAGCCGGCGAAGGCCGCCTTTGCAAAGGCGGCCCGTGAAATTCCGGAGCTCCTTACCAAGCTGGATGCCCCCGGAACCGACCTTGACGCGCTGATCAGCGAAGCCCGTCAGGCCACCTTGGATCTTGCCTTGGTGGGGACACCCAAAGTTCGGGAAGCCGCGGAAACGGCGCTGTCGGGTGGAGATACTTCCGTAAAAGCTTTCATCATTGAAGGCCACGCAGCAGCTATAGAGCTGGACGCCATTAAGCCGTCGGCATTCACCGCGGATCGACAACGCTCTTTCCAGCTTCTGGCAGTCGGAGGCGAATTTGTGGAGAAGGCCGCTAGGAAAGCGCTCGAATCAGTCAGTCACGCAGACGTCCGCTACTTCCTGGAATACGGTTTTGTTCAAGCCCGGAATCTGGATAATCGCATCCAGACCAGTTATGCGTTGGATTCGACGCCGGAGGTTCGTGCGGCAGCGAGCGTTGCTCTTGACGGCAGCCGTGCAGATCTCGAGGCCTTCATGACCACAGGCCAGGCCGCGGCTGCGAATCGAGACGCGGCAACCACTGCCCACGTTGCCTCCATCGACGCCATGATCGCCGAGCTTGCCGGTTTGGCAGACACTGCAACCGTCGACGCCGGTAAGGCGGCTGACGCTGCCAAAGCCGCGGAAGCGGAAGCGGCTCGTCAAGCTGAAGCTGCCCGTCAGGCGGAAGCTGCCGCGGCCGCTGCTGGTGGACAGGCCGGGCAGGCTGCAGCCGGCCAGGTCGACGTTTCGCAACACTCCGGAACCGGAGTAGCCCCGATCGTCGTTCCTTGGCCGCGCGACTATGCTCCCGCCGTCGGGCTCGCCGAAACCGGTACGCCAGCCGAAGCGGCGGCAACACCTGCGGCAACTCCGTCGGCCATGCCCAGCATTTCAGTGCCGCCGGCCGCGTCGGCTGACAATGATGCCGCCTCGGTTGATTCGCAATCGCAGGAGGCAGCCACCCCGTTGGCCGCTTCGTCTGCCGGAATGAGCGGCTGGACCATTGGCCTCATCGTGGCGCTGGTCTTGGCTGCGGCCGGAGCCATCACGTTCCTGCTTCGGCGTAAGGGTGCCGCTTCCGCGTAAGGGCCGCGTTGCCTAGGGGTAGAGGTTCGGGCTCGCTAAGGGAGTCCGGCATCCCAGACACCGATCAATGCATTCGCGCTGGTGATTGACTCTCCGAGGGTGCACGCTTGAGTACGGGATACCGGACAGCGGTACCTGTATACACCGGACTAATCCCGCAAGCAGCCCGAGCAGCGAGGAACCATGACAACCACGCCAACCGCACCAGGAAAAGCCACGTCCAAAGTCCCGGCGGCCGAAAATACGCTGAGGATTTTGAAACTGTTGGCTTCGCGCCGCGGTCCCATGGCGGCGTCGAACATTGCCACCGCGCTCGGCCTGCCGCGATCCAGCGTGTACCACTTGCTCGGCGTCATGGAGGCGAACGGGTTCGTCCTTCACCTGCATGAAGAGCAGCGCTACGGGCTAGGCATCAGCGCCTTCGAACTCAGCTCGGCGTATTCGCGCCAGGAACCCTTGTCCCGGCTGGGCCGGCCGATGCTCGCCGCCCTGGTGGACGTGATCGGCGAGAGCGCGCACTTGGCGGTGCTTCACGGCCGTGACGTGCTCTACATTGTGGAGGAACGCGCCAAGAACCGCCCCAGCCTGGTGACCGACGTCGGGGTCCGCCTGCCCAGCCACCTCACGGCGTCGGGCCGCGCGATCCTTGCCGCCCTGCCAAAGTCGCAGGTTCGTGCGCTGTATCCGAATGCCGCCGCCTTCACTTCGCGACATGAGGTGGAGTTCCCCATCATGAAGTATTCGGCGTTGTCGTCGCACTTGGACCAGGTCCGGCAGCGCGGCTACGCCACGGAAAACGGCGAAATCACGCCGGGATTCTGCTCCATCGCCGCCGCAGTAACGGACCATGTTGGATGGCCGACGGCGGCAGTCGCCGTCACGTTCCTTGAGGACAAAGTGCCTGCTGAGCAATGGCCGGTCCTTGCCGCGCGCATTCGGAAAGCGGCGGACGAACTATCGGTGCGGATCCACGGGCGGCCTGGAGCCTAACCTGGCGCTAGCTTCGCCCCGTGGTTTCCTTCTCCACGAGTTTGCGGAAGGTCTCCAGTTCGCCTTTGAAGCTGCCCTTGTAGGAGCCCATGGCGAAAAGCCGCCCGACAATGGCCGCGACGAATCCGCGGGTCACGAACTCCTGCCGGATACGGGTGCCGTCGCCCTCGGCCGCAAACCGCACATCAGACTCGCCCTTGAGGATCGCATTGCCGAACCGCGTGCGGATGTGCCAAGGCCGTTCCACTGCGAGGATTTCGGTGGGGCTTTTCATCCTGCCGAACCACACCGTGTAGCGGCTGCCTGCCTCATCCATTGAACCGACGCGGTCAGTCACCCGGGTGACCCCACCGATCCACTCCTTGAACCGGTCCGGGTCTGTCCACATTGCGAAAACCCGCTCAGGCGGTGCCGCGACGAGCGTTGTTACTCGGTAGGTTCCCATGGGTCCAGCATGCGCTCATTGTGGCGCAAATGCGAGAGGTTGGAGATGTCTGTAATCCCGGACGGTGCCACTCCAAAAGCCGTTCCGGCCGTGTGATAAAGGGGCTTTAGTAGAAGCAGAAGATCTTTCCACCACCTACTTCCCACAGACGAAGGAGTCACCATGGCACCCGCCGATTTCACCACTGGTGCCCGTCCGGTCAAGGCCGCCCGGGGTACTGAACTCACTGCCAAGTCGTGGCAGACCGAAGCGCCGTTGCGGATGCTGATGAACAACCTTGATCCTGAGGTCGCTGAGCGTCCGGACGATCTTGTGGTCTATGGCGGAACTGGCCGTGCAGTCCGGTCCTGGGCCGCGTTTGATGCGATCACCCGGACCCTGGAAACCATGGAGAAGGACGAGACCCTCCTGGTGCAGTCGGGCAAGCCGGTGGGTGTGTTCCGCACCCACGAATGGGCTCCCCGTGTGCTGCTGGCCAACTCCAACCTGGTGGGGGATTGGGCAACGTGGCCCGAGTTCCGCCGCCTCGAAGCCGAGGGCCTCATGATGTACGGCCAGATGACCGCTGGCTCCTGGATCTACATCGGGACCCAGGGCATCCTGCAGGGCACGTACGAAACTTTTGCCGCCGTCGGAAACAAGCTCGCTGCGGAAGGACGTCACCCGGCGCCTGCTGCTGAAGGCTCAAACGAAGGTCCGTTGGCGGGGACGCTGACCCTGACCGGTGGTTGTGGTGGCATGGGCGGCGCGCAGCCGCTGGCCGTCACGCTGAACGATGGCGCCTGCCTGATTGTGGACGTCGACGAAACCCGCCTGCGTCGCCGCGCCGGCAAGCGCTACTTGGACGAGGTCGAAACGGACCTGGATACCGCGATCGCGAAGGTCCAGAAGGCCAAGGAGGAACGCCGGGGCTGGTCTGTTGGCTACGTCGGTAACGCTGCAGAGGTGTTCCCGGAGCTGCTCCGCCGTCACAAGGCTGGGGAGATCACTTTTGATGTGGTCACCGACCAGACCTCCGCGCATGACCCCCTTTCCTACCTGCCCGAGGGCATCACGGTAGCCGAGTGGCACACCGAAGCCGAAGCTGACCCGGAAGGGTTCACCAAGAAGGCCCAGGCTTCCATGGCCCGCCACGTACAGGCCATGGTGGAGTTCCAGGATGCCGGCGCCGAAGTTTTCGATTACGGCAACTCCATCCGTGACGAGGCCCGCAAGGGCGGTTACGAGCGTGCGTTCGAGTTCCCCGGCTTCGTTCCGGCCTACATCCGTCCGCTGTTCTGCGAGGGCCTCGGCCCGTTCCGCTGGGTTGCCCTGTCCGGTGATCCGGAGGACATTGCAGTGACTGACAAGGCCATCAAGGAACTGTTCCCGGAGAACAAGCACCTGCACAAGTGGCTCGACGCCGCCGCGGACCGCGTGGAGTTCGAAGGCCTGCCGGCACGTATCTGCTGGCTCGGTTATGGCGAACGCGCCAAGGCCGGCCTGCTGTTCAACCAGTTGGTGAAAGAGGGCAAGGTCAAGGCCCCCATCGTGATCGGCCGTGACCACCTGGACTCCGGTTCCGTGGCGTCCCCGTACCGGGAAACCGAATCCATGGCTGACGGCTCGGACGCGATTGCTGACTGGCCGCTGCTCAACGCCCTGCTCAACACCTCCTCCGGTGCCACCTGGGTATCGATCCATCACGGCGGCGGTGTTGGTATCGGCCGGTCCCTGCACGCCGGACAGGTCTCCGTCGCTGACGGCACCGACCTGGCCGCGGAGAAACTTGAACGGCTCCTGACCAACGACCCCGGCATGGGCGTCATTCGCCACGTCGACGCCGGTTACGACCGCGCCGTCGAGGTCGCCAACGAACGCGGCGTCCGTATTCCTATGAACGAAGGCAAGTAAGTGACTATCACTACCCATGAACCCCTCACCGTCACCCTCGGCTCCAGCGGCGTAACCCCGGAAGACGTCGTCGCCGTCGCCCGCCACGACGCCAAGGTGACCATCTCCCAGGATGCCCTGGACACCGTGGCCAAGGTCCGTGCCCACATTGATGACCTGGCCACCAGCGATGTCCCCGCCTACGGCATCTCCACAGGCTTTGGCGCCCTGGCAAACCGCCACATTCCCAACGATCTCCGCACCCAGCTGCAGAAGTCGCTGATCCGCAGCCACGCTGCTGGCATGGGCCCGGCTGTTGAACGCGAAGTGGTCCGCGGCATCATGTTCCTCCGCGCCAAGACCCTGGCATCGGGCCGCACGGGTGTTCGTCCGGTGGTCTTGCAGACCATGGTGGACGTGCTCAACGCCGGCATCACCCCGCTGGTCCGCGAGTTCGGTTCGCTGGGCTGCTCCGGCGATCTTGCGCCGCTGTCACACTGCGCCTTGGTCCTCATGGGTGAAGGCGAAGCAACAGGACCCGACGGCGAACTGTACGGAACCGCTGGCAAGCCTCCGGTTGCTGAGCTGCTCGCCCAGCACGGCATCGAGCCGGTCACCCTCGCCGAGAAGGAGGGCCTGGCCCTCGTCAACGGCACTGAAGGCATGCTCGGCATGTTGCTGATGGCCATTGCCGACATCCGCATGTTGCTGGCGACGGCGGACGTCACCGCCGCGCTCAGCGTAGAGGCCCTGTTGGGTACAGACCAGGTGTTCCTGCCGGAGCTTCACGCAGCACTGCGGCCGCACCCGGGCCAGGCAGCCAGCGCCGATAACATGCTCCGCGTGCTGTCCAACTCGCCCATCGTGGCCTCGCACCGGATCAACGACACCAAGGTGCAGGACGCCTACTCACTGCGTTGCGCACCGCAGGTTGCTGGTGCTGTCCGCGACACCGTGGACCATGCAGCGCTGGTGGCTTCCCGCGAACTCGCCGCAGCGATCGACAATCCTGTGGTCCTCCCGGACGGCCGCGTCACCTCCAACGGCAACTTCCACGGCGCACCCGTGGCG
The DNA here is from genome assembly GCF_011605365.1 of Paenarthrobacter sp. MSM-2-10-13. Classification (NCBI taxonomy): domain Bacteria; kingdom Bacillati; phylum Actinomycetota; class Actinomycetes; order Micrococcales; family Micrococcaceae; genus Paenarthrobacter; species Paenarthrobacter sp. MSM-2-10-13. The sequence continues at coordinate 226,239 of NZ_JAAOXO010000002.1, forward strand.
TACGTCCTGGACTTCCTGGCCATCGCCGTCGCGGACCTCAGCTCCATCGCCGAGCGCCGCACGGACCGCATGCTGGACCCGGCCCGCTCACACGGTCTCCCGGCGTTCCTCGCCGCGGATCCCGGCGTGGACTCCGGCCTGATGATTGCCCAGTACACGCAGGCCGGCCTCGTCTCGGACAACAAACGCCTGGCTGTTCCGGCATCGGTGGACTCCATCCCGAGCTCCGCCATGCAGGAAGACCACGTATCCATGGGCTGGCACGCTGCCCGGAAGCTGCGCAAGGCCGTGGAGAACCTCCGCCGGGTGCTCGCCGTCGAGCTTGTCACCAGCGCCCGCGCCATTGACATGCGGACGCAGTTGTCCGACGGCGAACTCACCCCTGGGCCTGCCGGCACGGCCGTGCTTGAGGTGCTTCGTGACGTGGTTCAGGGCCCGGGCACCGATCGGTTCCTGTCGCCGGAACTGGAAGCGGCTGACCGTTTGGTTGGCTCCGGTGCGGTCCGTGCGGCCGCCGAATCCGCCGTCGGGATTTTGGCCTGACGTCGAATAAAACGCTCATTTGATGGGCATATTTGTCACGTCCCGGTCTTTGTTCGCAACGCAATCACCGGGGCGTGGCAAATGTAGTAGAACTTATGGTGTACGTCACGTCCACGCCAACGATGTCGTGGGCTTGACGGTCAACCGTTCAATAACTCAATACACAACAGAGAACATCCACAAAGGGGTAGAAGTTCAATGAAGGCACGCGGAGCAGTCCTGTCCAGGCGAAGCGCTCACACGGCTACGGTTACCGACTGGAAGACGCTGAAAGTTGGCGAGCGGGTGGAAGTGGTCAAATACGCCCACGTGATTGCCGCCGGTCTGATCGAGGAAGTATCCAGCAGCGGCAACGTGGTGTGGCTCGAGCACTCCGGGCCGGGCGTTACCGAAGAGGGCAAGGAACTGTTCATGAAGTCCGACGGCGTCACTCTCCGCCGGGCGTAGGCGGCAGTTCCGCCCGAGGTACTTGTTTAACAGAAACCGGGGCTCGTTCCCTTCCGCGGGTAGTAGAAGCGGAAAGGAACGGGCCCCGGTTTTTGGCGTCGCTGCCTAAGAATACGTTGGGTGTATCAGGCGGCGAGGACTTCGCGGGTCTGACCGAAGGGAACGGATTCGTCCAGAGCCACGGTGTAGGTGCCGGGCTCGTGCCGGGTCACCAGAATTCCACAGCTAGCATCCGCTGCTGCGCTTTCGATCAGGGCATCCACGGCGCGGTCGAGTCCGTCGTGGATCTCGTCTGCCTTCGAAAAGGACAGGCGAATTTCGCGTTCTGCAGTCATTGCAGGGGTCATTGGGGGCCTCCTATTACGTGCCGCATGCGAGGGCGACCCGTCAATCATAGTTGCCGGACCTGAAAATTTGTAAGATGACCGGCAGGCGAGTGACGTGGGTCTCCGCCTGGAGCCCGCCTTGGTGACATCCCGCGAAGGGGGGGCGCCCTCTTGAACCCATGGACGTGGTGGCGGGATTCGAACCCGCGTACGCTGCTTTGCAGGCAGCTCCCTGGCCTCTTGGGTACACCACGTGCAAACGACACTAGGTGCCTGAACGCGGGCCGGGCAAAGTTGGTGTCCCCGCCTTTCGCAGGGCTACGAACCGTTGCTAAAGGTTGCTGCCCGTGAAGCCGTAAGCATCGTAAAAGGCTCATTAGGAAGCAAAATCGCGTGCTCGTTGGGAGTCTCACTGGGTAAGTGGAAAACCGAGATCGGCGCGTCCGCCTGGTCCACCCTCCCGATGGTTGTTTAAAGGCTTTGGGTTGCCCGCCCGAGCGGCCTATCACGTTTCGGTGCCGCCAGCTTTGAAACTCCCGCAGCAAGGAGCAGCGTCAGGATGGCAGCAGCCATGTGCGTGTAGAGAAGGAGATGAACGTTGCCCCCGCTGGCGGCTGCCCCGGCGGGCACGTCCGCCAGGTCTTGGCCGCCGTGCAGGTGATCCAGTAAGCCGTTGCCGGGGAAGTAGCCCCCGAACGCGGCAAAGCCGAAATGAAGGAGTTGCTGCGCCACCCCGGACGCCAGCAACAACAGCAGAGGCCCGTGGATCCAACGGGCAATAACCTGGGCAGCCAAAGCACCGATGGCGGCGAAGGCCACGAGGACGGGGATGGCCGGAGCGCTGCCGCCAGCCACCATGTGCGCTGCAAGTCCCAGGGCCACAGCCACCGGCCCGGCTACCCAAGCCCACTTGTCCTGCACAGGAGTTGCGCTCATTGCCGTCCTTCCCTCCCCACAGGCTAAGTGGAAGAGGAAGGCTGGAAAAGGGGCGGGGAAAATCTAGGCAAGCAAGGTGTTGACCAAGCGGGCCGCAACCTTCGCGGTCCTGGAATCGATGTCGAACTCCGGATTCAACTCTGCGACATCCACGTGGAGCAGCTTTCCGCTCGCAGCAACCTGGCGGCAGATGGCGCTGATCACCTGCAGCGGCACGCCATAAGCAGCGGGCGCACTCACTCCGGGCGCCACCGACGCCGGCATTACGTCCAAATCGATGGTCAGGTACAGCACATCCACGCCGGCCAGGAAATCAGCAACGAACACTTCCACGGCTTCCGGCGTGCAGAGCTCATCAAGGAGGTACTTCACGCCCAGCCGGTTGGCGGTGTCGAAGAGCGTTCGTGTGTTGTTCGGCTCTGAAATTCCGACGACGGCGTACTGCAGTTCGCGCCCAGCGGCAGCTTCCGCGTTGGCCATCTGCAGGAACGGCGTTCCCGAGCTCGGCGTCGGCTCGTCGCGCAGGTCAAAATGGGCGTCCAGGTTCAGTACACCCAGCCGTTTGCCGCGTACCGCTTCGGAGCCGGCTACACCAAGGTAGCTGGCGAAGGCAGTCTCGTGGCCGCCGCCCAGCACCACGGTGAGGTTACCGGCGTCGAGCAGTCCCGAAATGGCGCGCCCGGCTCGCTCTTGGCCCGACTCCAGTGAGTCGTCCTTCACAACCACATCACCGGCGTCGAACACGTCGCGGGCAAGGTGGAAAGCCAGCGGACCCAGAGCCGCACGGATGGCGGCTGGTGCGGCGGCGGCCCCCACACGGCCCTTGTTGCGGAGGACGCCGGCGTCGCTGCAGAAACCAAGCACGACGGCGGGGCGCGAGGCTGCTGCGGTGCCGGACACGGTGTGGGGTTCTACAGCTTGCCACCAGCGGCGGTGCTCGGCGCCGTCCCCATCAAAGCGGCCGGTCCACGGTGTGGGATTGACGTCAACGGTGGGGGCGCTTGTTTCCATGCTTCCAGCACACCCGACGCGGGGCCCAAAAACCAGTGACCCAGCGCCGGGAGTGTCTGAAATCCCGGACTGGGCTACTTGACGCCCAGCAGCTCTTCCACGGTTCCGATGCCGAAGAACAGCAGGAAGGCAGCAGCCACAGCCCACATCAGCGGGTGGACTTCGCGGGCGCGGCCCTGGAAGGTGCGGATCAGGACGTAGGAGATGAAGCCCGCGCCGAGGCCGTTGGCAATGGAGTAGGTGAACGGCATGAGCGCGATGGTCAGGAACGCGGGAATTCCGACGCCCCAGTCCTGCCAGTCGATCTTGCCCACCTGGGAGACCATCATGAAGCCCACCACTACCAAGGCGGGGGCCACGGCCTCGAACGGCACCAGGTTGATCAGGGGAGTGAAGAACATGGCAACCAGGAAGAGTGCGCCGGTGACGATCGAGGCGAGCCCGGTTCGTGCACCTTCGCCGATCCCGGCACCGGACTCCACAAAGATCTGGTTGGACGAAACAGAGGCCCCACCGCCCACGATCGCTCCGAGCGCGTCCACTTGGAGGACCCGGTCCACGTTGGGGATGTTCCCGTCCTTATCCACTGTCCCGGCCTCGTTGGCCAGGCCCACCATGGTGCCCATGGCGTCGAAGAAGATGCTGAGGAGGATCACGAATGCCAGCAAAGCTGCACCGATGAAACCGAGGTGCTCAAAGGCGCCGAACGGGTTGGCCTTGCCGATCAGGGACAGGTCCGGTGCGCCCCATTCACTGAGTTTGGGGGCCACCAGGGACCAGCCGCGGGGGTTGACGTTGGTGCCGTCAAAGCTTGGGCCAATGTGGAGAGTGAACTCGAGGATGGCAGCCAGCGCGGTGGACACAACGATGCCTATCAGGATGGCTCCGCGGACCTTCCGGACCACCAGTGCGATGGTGAGGATCAGGCCCACTGCGAATACCAGGGTGGGCCAGCCAAGGAGCTTGCCGTCCACGCCCAGACCGAGTGGAACGGTGGTTCCGGCGGCGTCGGGGATGCGCCGGACGAAACCGGCGTTAACCAGGCCGATGAGGGCGATGAAGAGGCCAATGCCCACAACGATTGCCGTCTTGAGGGCTTCGGGCACCGCCTTGAACACGGCAGTCCGGAATCCGGTCAGCACCAGGATGAGCATGGTGATGCCGGAAAGCACCACGAGTCCCATCATGTCCGGCCATGTCAGCCCGGGGTGCGATGCCACCGTGACTGCGACGAACGCGTTGACGCCCAAGCCTGTGGCCACGGCGAACGGGTGCTTGGCCCAGGCTCCCATGAGGATGGTCAGGATGCCGGCAACGAACGCCGTGGTGGCTGCCACGGCGGTGAAACCCAGCGACGCGCCACTCGAATCGGGTCCGGAGAGGATCAGTGGATTGAGCACCACGATGTAGCTCATGGCGAAGAAGGTCGCGAAGCCGCCACGGATTTCCCGCGAATATGTGGATCCACGTTCGGAGATCTTGAAGTAGCGGTCGACTGCAGAACCTTGTTTAAGCATGAAGGTCTCCGGGGATCGAGGGGGAGTTTGCTCTCAAATCCTATGTTGTCCGGTGCGGGCCCTCCCAACGATTCGCCTAGTCTGTAAGGAAGCCAACACTAGGAGAAACCGCCCCATGCGTACCATCCGCCCGCTTCTGGCCGCCGTCGTCGCTGCTCTTGCTTTTGCTTCCGCCCTGCTGTTTGCAGCGGCACCGGCGTCCGCGCACGACGTCGCCGAGTCCACAGCGCCAGCCAACGGTGCCCGCGTTGCGGAAGTCCCGGCGTCGGTCTCCATTACGTTCAACAACCGCCCGCTCGCGATCGGATCGGGCGTAACGGTGACGGCTGGCGGCGAGAACTGGGCGGACGGTCCGGTCGAAATCATCGACAACCAGGCCGTTCAGAAGCTCCGCGAGGGCGCCCCTGCCGGCGAGTTCACAGTGGTATGGCGCGTGGTCAGCTCCGACTCGCACCCGATTGAGGGCACCTTCACGTTCACAGCCACCGCAGGAGGCTCGACGTCGGCGAGTGGTACGGCGGGTGCCTCACCAGCGGCTTCGGCTTCCTCAGCTGCGGTACCAACAGTGGGCACCGCCGCACCAGGGACTGCCGGTAACAATGAGCCAGCCGCCGACGCCTCCCAACCTTTCCCTTGGAGCATTGTGGGGCTGGCTGTTGTGGCGGTGGGTCTCGTAATTTATCTCGCCGTTACCGCACGGAAAAAATTGGCGGCTTCGAACGAGCCAGATGCCGATACTCCCGCGGAATAGCGCGGTTTTCTACGTAGCTGCGAATATCTCGAATCGGTTACCGCGACACGCCAGAAGCCCACTTCCCGTTACTTAAATGTGACTTCGGGGGAATCATCGCGTACCGTAGTTCCTGTGCCTGTTCCACGTAGCGGGCACTTCCGGCCTGATTGCCTAGCTCTGCCGCAGTCCGGAATCCGTTCGCAGACAAACCTACGGCAGAGACGGGGAACCCAATTTAGGTCGCTTTCGAGCGTGCCTTGGGGTGAAGTCACGATGCTTTCGCTGAACAGCGGGAGATAGTGGCCGGGTGACTCCCATCCGAATCCGACAGCTAACCTCGCAGGCATCGGGAGAGGCTCTTTCATGTCTTCACGCATTCTTCGCGGCCGTCGTAAGGCGGACAGCGTACGTCCTAATCCGTTCATCTCCATCTCGAAGGCAGTTGCCAGCAACGCTTCAGGCGCTGGTCGTCAGGCAGCTGTTATCGCAGCAGCCTCGGGCCTCGTTTTGACCGGTTCCATTGCTGCTCACGCAGCTGAGACCCCGGTTCAGCGCGATTCCAGCCCCGCAACGGTTGCCGAGACCGTTTCCGAGGCACCCACCAAGGTTGTTACCGCCCTGTCAACGGCTACCGTCAACTTTGAGCGTCCCGCAGTTGCTTCCGTAGCAGCTCCGGTCATCGAAAAGCCGGCCCCCGTTGTTGAGGCCCCTGTAGCCAAGAAGGCAGCTGTCACCACGGCTGCTGCTGCAGCTCCCGTTGCCGCTCAGGCCGCGGTTGCTGCTCCTGTTGCTGCCGCACCCGCACCGGTTGCCGCTGCTCCTGCAGCTGCCCCCGCCGCCGGCGGCGTCAACGCAGCCATGGTTGCTTCGGCTTACGCACAGATCGGTATCTTCCAGGACTGCACCGCCATGGTCGAAAAGGCCCTTGGTTCCGCAGGCATCCCCGTAGGCGACCTCGGTCCCATGCAGTTCATGAACTACGGCAAGGTCGTCAGCGATCCCCAGCCCGGTGACATGATCGTCCAGTCCGGCCACGTTGCTATCTACATCGGCAACGGCCAGGCCATCAGCGGTGGCATCAACGGCAACCAGACGGGCATCCACCCGATCAGCTGGTTGACCGCAACGGGTCCCCTGACCTACGTACGCGCTGGCGCATAAAGCCTCACGCTTCAGTTCAAAGGCCGGTGCCTTCGAAGACTTATGTCTCCGGAGGCACCGGCCTTTGGCGTTAAGTTCTGTTCGTAAAAGTTCAGTGCGGGACGTACGACGGCGGACTTGGCTGGCTTGCGGGGGTGGTAGCGCGTTTGCTTGCGGGACTTCCTAGGCGATGGCGACGCCGGGACCCGCCGGCAGGGCAACCTTGGAGGAGATGGCCTGACCCACTGCTTTGGCTTGCCGCAGCACTTCCTTGGGGGACGGAGTGATGAGGTCTCCGACGCCCACCAGGTGCATTCCCACGGCCCGCATGGCCGCGGCAAGATTCTGTCCGACTGCAATGCCAAGTTCGGCCAGCATGCGCCGTAGCTGGCTTTGGGCGCAGCGTGTCACTACTACGTGGTCTGCCAGAAGAACGCCTTGGGCTGTGTGGATTGCCCACTGGCGAGGATGGGATTCGTGGGGGCCGGATGCGTGGAGCCCGGTCCTCAGGCCTGTGGTTGTCATGCTGGCGGCCACACCGTATCCGATATGCCGTGAGGGATCTGAGCCCAGGAAATCCAAGCGGACAGCGCGAGTGGTGTTACGAACGTCCAGTTGATGACTGGCAGCGTAGTTCCTCAGGTGGCGAAGGATTTCGTTGCGTTCCTGCATTGCTGTCGGATCTGCGGCGTCGGTGCGTTGGAGCATGCCTGTATGGACGGACGGTCCAGTAGTGGATAACGCGCCGAACCCGTCTACCACGATCGAACCCACGCCGTAGCGGCTGAGTTCGCTGGCAACTGCCAAGCCGGACAGGCCGGCTCCGATGATCACGGTGGTGGTGCGTTCCGTGCCGGAATCAGGCGTGAGTGACACTGCTTGGTTCCTCCTTGACGTGTGTGCCTTTCGGCATCGCGTGGGATCGCGTCCGAGTTCCCCAAGCGGCCGCAAGTAAATGACCGGGGCGTGTGGTGTGAGACACGTTTTCCGGCCATTCGGTGACTCGAACACTACCGAACTTTTTCGGCCATGGATAGCCTCTCCGCCTGCGCGTTTTGTCTCTTCGCCGCGAGCACCCCAGGGACCGCCGGGAACCGAGCCCTGACCGTTATGCACATAGCCCAATGTCGTCTTGATTCGCCACTGCTGACCGAGAATAGTGAGCATTGGGAGGAGGAATTTCCGGGTTTCTCCTGCCCCGGCCGTTGGCAACAAAACAGTCTGGAAGTTCTAGGCCGGGATCCTCTGGCAGAATAGCCGGAACATCAAGCAGTAGGTGGAGAGGCAGGCCCCCATGGACCAGCACGGAAGACACAGTGAAGAGTCACCGGACGGCCAGGACCAGGTTGTGGAACCTGGTGGCATCGTCGTCGGGGTGGATGGTTCAGAGCACGGTCAGTGCGCCTTGGTTTGGGCCGCACGGGAGGCGGAGCGCCGCCAGCTTCCGCTGCATATTGTCACGGCGTACTCCGTGCCAATTTTCGCGGCCTCCGGCTTGGACGGTGGCTACGCAACAGTTGACGATTCCGTCATCCGCGAAGGCGCTGATGCGATCGTTCGTCAAGCCTTGGACAAAGTCTCCGGATATGCCATTGACGTCGATGCTTCCGTGGAAAACGGTGATGCCGCTGGTGTCTTGTTGGACCTTTCCGAGGAGGCCGCGCTGCTGGTGTTCGGCAGCCGGGGTCGCGGTGGGTTCGTCGGGCGCCTCCTGGGTTCGGTGAGTAGTGCCCTGCCCGCGCACGCCAAATGCCCCACGGTGACGGTCCCGCTCTATTGCGCTGATCGCCTCGGTGAGAACACCGAGGACAAACACATCAAGGCCGAGCACGCCAAAACGGGCCCGCGCACTGTGGAAAACGTGGTTGCAGTAGGCGTTGACGGCTCCGAGCAAGCACGCGTTGCTGTGCTCGAAGCTGCCGAGCAAGCGCAGCGTATGGGAGCCACACTGCGCGTCATCTGCGCTGTTCCGCAGTACAGCGGTTCCCTGGCGTGGGTTCCGGCTCCGTTGGACCGCGATGCCCTATTCGCCGATATCAGGGTCCAGCTTGACGCCGGTGTTGCCTGGCTCAGAAGCCACTTCCCTTCGTTGGCTATTGAGACGGACCTCCGGGATGGCTCGCCCGTTGATGTTCTTGTGGAAACCAGCCGCAGCGTCGAGCTGGTTGTTTTGGGAACCCGTGGCCGAGGCGGATTCGCGGGAATGCTGCTGGGGTCAACATCAGACGGAGTCCTGCACCACGCCAAGGGGCCAGTGCTGGTTGTTCCGGACAGGGAAGATCCCCGGCTGGCGGACCGTCACAAGTTTGGACCCATGCTCGGCGCTGCCTGAGTCGGCGCCTGGCACATCCATGGACAGTATGGAGCCCGAAGATCCGGATCAGGATCGCGGCGCCAGCCTCGGCGCCTCGGGTTCGGTGTTCGTCCGGAACATCTCAAAAATCCGTGGAGACATGGTTCCGGAGGTCGGTGGCAAGGCAGCCAATCTTGGCGAGTTAGCTAATGCAGGGCTGCCCGTGCCACCCGGTTTTTGCCTCACAACTGCTGCGTACCAGCGGGCGCTCTCGGGAGCTGCTCTGGAGCCTGTCCTTGCGGCTTTGTCGGAGGCTGATGCGGCGGGGTTGGACCGGCTGAGTGAGATCGCCACCCGTGCCCGGTCTTTGGTTCTCGACTCCGGGGTGCCGGCCGGGATCGCCGAATCGGTGAGATTGGCGTACGGGGAATTGGGCGATAACGTCGCAGTGGCTGTCAGGTCTTCGGCCACCGCCGAGGACCTGCCGTTCGCGAGCTTCGCCGGACAACAGGACACTTTCCTGAACGTAGTCGGCGTGAACGCGGTCCTGGACGCCGTAAGCCGCTGCTGGGCCTCGCTCTGGACAGATCGTGCCGTGGCCTACCGGACCACCAACGGGATTGACCACGCCACGGTGGCCTTGGCCGTGGTGGTGCAGGAGATGGTGGATTCCACTACGGCTGGCGTCATGTTTACCGCCAACCCCGTGACGGGGAATCGCAATGAAACCGTCATTGATGCCAGCCCCGGCTTGGGGGAATCGGTAGTCTCCGGTGCCGTCAACCCGGATCACTATGTGGTGGACACCCTGCAGGGCGGCATTGTAAGCAGGACCTTGGGGGACAGACAGCTGGAGATCCGCGCCGTTCCAGGCGGCGGTACGGAGCGACTCGAGCGGCGCCGTTCTGCCGATTCAGACGTGGAGCCTTGCCTGAGTGATCGTCAGGTGCTTGCCCTTGTCGAGCTGGGCCGTGAGGTTCAGGAGCACTATCGCGCCCCGCAGGATACCGAGTGGGCCATCGATCCCGCGGGAAAGATGTGGCTCACCCAGGCCAGGCCCATCACCACCCTGTACCCGCAAACTACGCGAAAGCCTCCTGCGCCGGGCGAGCACGCGTTCCTGAACTTCAGCCTGGCACAAGGCCTCACCAGGCCAATGACGCCCATGGGGTTGGCCGGTATCCGCCTCATCGCCTCATGTGTAGCCAGGACTGCTGCCTTCGATGTACCTGATCCCAGGTCCGGCCCTCCTCCGTATTATGAGGCCGGTCAGCGCATCTTCTTCGACCTCACGCCGGTGCTGCGGAGCCGGGTCGGGAGGGTCATCGTTCCGCGGGTCTTCGATGTCATGGAGGCCCGCTCTGCCGCACTCATGCGGGGTCTCTTCGAGGATCCACGCTTCACGGTGACCATCAAGACACCCCTGAAGCTGATTCGCCATGTGGGGCCGGTTGCGGCCAAATACCGCGTTCCCGAGTCAGTGATCCGGGGACTGTTCCGGCCGGCTGCGGCGATGGAGAGGGTGGAGGAACTCACCGCGGAACTGCATAAGACGTTGGTTGTGCCGGGGAAAGCAACGTCCCATCAGCGGCTTGCCCACGTGCAGAGAATCCTGGGAGAGGAAGTCTTCGCAACAGTGCCGCAGGTGCTGCCCCTTCCTGCGCTCGGCTTCGCGATGCTGGCGCTGGTGCGGCGCCTTCTTGGCGAGCAGGCGCCCTACAGCGAGCTGCAAACAGTGCTCCGCGGCTTACCCAACAACGTCACCACGGAAATGGACCTGGCGTTATGGCAGCTCGCCTCGGAGATCCGGGAGGATCCCGACGCCGTTGCCTCCATGGTCGGCCAAACGGCAGCAGAGCTGGTGGAACAGTACCGGGCGGCCAAGCTTCCCCCAATTGCACAATCCGGTGTGGCAAGGTTCCTGGGCATGTACGGGCACAGAGCCGTTGCCGAGATCGACCTCGGAATGCCCCGTTGGTCCGATGACCCGACCCACATCCTGGGCGTGGTGGCCAACTATCTGAGGCTCGCGGAGGGTGCGGAGGCCCCGGATCAACAGTTCAGCCGGGCAGCCCGTGAAGCCGATGAGCAAGTGGCCCGTTTCGTGGCCCGTGCCAGGGCGAAGAGTCCGCTGCACAAAGCGGTAGTCAAGATTGCTTTGGACCGAACCCGGCGCTTCGCCGGGTTGCGGGAGTTACCCAAGTACAACCTCGTCCTGGGGTTGGGGGCGGCGAGGGAGCAGCTGCTTCTGATCGGGAACGAGCTTGCGGCAGCACAACGGATTGACAGAGCCGAGGATGTCTTCTTCTTGGACCTCGACGACGTCGAGGCCGCCCTGGCAGGGGATGACCGCCGCGACGTGGTTGCCGAACGCCGTGCGGCTTACCAGCAGGAACTCCGCCGCAGGCACATTCCCAGAGTGCTGTTGTCTGATGGGACCGAACCCGAGGCTACGGCAGTCGGGAGCGGTGGCAAGCAGCGCCGGGGCATCGTGCAGCCAGGAACCCTGTCCGGCAGTCCGGCGTCGGCAGGTCTGGTGTCTGCACCTGCGCGGGTCATCATGGACCCGGTGGGTGCGCACCTGGAACCCGGGGAAATCCTGGTGGCACCGTCAACGGACCCTGGCTGGACGCCCCTGTTCCTCACCGCAGGAGGGCTGGTGATGGAGATGGGCGGACCCAATTCCCACGGAGCGGTGGTGGCCCGCGAGTACGGCATACCTGCGGTGGTGGGCGTCCCCGATGCAACCTCGCGCATCAGCACGGGACAGCACATCACCGTGGACGGAGCCGCGGGGACCGTTAGTACGGAAACCCCGTAGCGCTGAGGAGACTCAGGCGTGCTGGTGTGATTCGTGCTCGGAGTGGCTCACGGGCTCCAACTGGAAAGTGCAGTGCTCCGTGTCGAAGTGCCGGCCAAGGCACGAGCCCAGCTGGTCCAGGATGTTGTCCGCCCCCGTCGCGTTGAGGACCGCATCCTCCACCACCACGTGGGCTGAGAACACCGGAACGCCGGATGTGATGGTCCAGATGTGGATGTCATGGGCATCAACCACGCCGTCCACGGCAACTATGTGTTCCCTGATCATGTTCACATCAACGCCCTTGGGTGTGGCTTCCAAAAGCACATCCACCACGTCACGGAGCAGATGCCAGGCACGCGGAATGATCATCAGGGCAATCAGTACCGATGCCAACGGGTCAGCAGCACTGAATCCTGTGGTCATGATCACCACGGCCGCAACGATGACGGCGATGGAGCCAAGAAGGTCGCCCAGGACTTCAAGATAGGCGCCGCGGACATTGAGGCTTTCCTTCTGCGCCCCTTGGAGGATCAGCAAGGAAACGAGGTTGGCCACAGCACCCAAAATGGCAGCCCACAGCATGACGTCCGTTTGGATTTCCGTGGGTTCGCCGAAGCGGCGAATGGCCTCGATCATGATCACCACAGCGATCACAATCAGGATCAGGGCATTGGCCAGCGCGGCCAGAACCTCAGCTCGTTGGTAGCCGTATGTTCGCTGGTCGCTCGCTGGGCGCGTGGCAATCCACGCCGCCATCAGGGCGATGAACACCCCAGCGGCGTCAGAAAGCATGTGTCCGGCATCAGCCAGCAGCGCCAAGGATCCGGACACGACGGCGCCAACCACCTGGATGCCCACCACCCCTAAGGTGATGGCCAGGACGGCGATAAGCCGCTTCCGGTGCTTGCCGGTTGCTGTGACTCCGTGGGAGTGGTTGTGGTCGTGCCCCATGCCTACAAGGCTAGCCCCAGCCGAGTTCATGCAAGCGGTCGTCGTCTATCCCAAAATGGTGAGCTATCTCATGCACCACGGTGATGGCCACCTCATCAATAACTTCTTCGCGGGTGCTGCAGATGTTCAGGATGGGTTTGCGGAAGATCGTGATCCGGTCAGGGAGGGAACCTGCTTCCCACCAGGAATCCCGTTCGGTCAACGGAACGCCCTCGTAGAGCCCCAGCAACACGGTGCCAGGATCTTCTCCGGGCTGTGGTGTGTAGTCGTCCTCGATGAAGATGGCCACATTGTCCATGGCGCTGGCCGCTTTGGGCGGGATCAGCTGCAGGGCGTCACTGACGGCTTCTTCAAAATCTTCGGCCGACATTTCGTAAGGCCCTGGAACATCATCAACACGCCTGTTTTCGACAGGACTGTGCACTGCGTTCCGTTCCCGGAGCGGTGAGGAGGGGCGCTCGCCGTCGGGAATGATGGGCAGGCCGGGAGGAAGATTCGCGGGCATGATTCGACTTTAGTCCGCGAACGCAGCAATGGCTCCGTGTGTGATGGGAGATACTGAACTCAATCCTCTTTTCGACAGACACAGGAACCGCATGACCGGCACCGCTTCCCTTGCACCTGAGCCCCTCGACGTCGTCGTAGTGGGTGAGGCCCTGATCGACATCGTCCAGTCGACGAACGGGCAGAAGGAGTACCCCGGCGGTTCGCCGGCGAATGTCTCCTATGGCCTTGGCTTGTTGGACGTGAAAACGGGCCTGCTCACAGCGATCGGTCGTGACGAGCGGGGTGACGCCATCGCTGCGCACCTGCAAAAAGCAGGTGTTGTGTTGTTGCCCGGTTCCATGTCCGCGGGCAAGACAGCGACGGCGACAGCCAGGATAACCGCCGATGGTTCAGCAGATTACACCTTCGACATTGACTGGGCGCTGGCTCCACTCGCTTTGCCCTATGCGCCAAGAATCCTGCATACCGGTTCCATCGCCACGTTCCTGGAGCCCGGTGCAAGCGTTGTCCGGAGCCTGTTGGAACAGGCCCAGGGCGGGTGCATGGTCACGTACGACCCCAATATCCGTCCCGACCTTCTGGGAAGCCACCACGAGGCACTCTCACTGTTCGAGGAAATAGTGCCCCTGACGGACGTAGTTAAACTCAGCGGCTCCGACGCCCGGTGGCTCTACCCTGGCAAAGCGCTCGAGGACACTGCGAGCCACCTGCTGGCCCTTGGCACAGGGCTTGCTGTGGTGACCCAAGGAGTCAAGGGCTCGCTCATGGCCACCAAACACATTCAACTCAACGTTCCGGCCGTTCCGGCTACCGTGGCGGACACCATCGGCGCCGGAGACTCCTATACGGCAGCGCTCATCATGGGGCTGCTGCTGCGGGGCAGCGACGGCCTGGCGCCCACGGTGCTGGAACGGATCGGCACCATCGCCTCCATGGCTGCTTCCATTGCTGTGGGCCGGCCGGGTGCAAACCCGCCCACGCACCGCGAACTACTGATGGGCATGGCCCGCTAACTGCGGGGCTGGCGGGGCTGGCGGGGCTGGCGGGTCTGGCGTCGCGTCAACCCGACGCCGATCAGGCAGATGACGCCGCCTATCAATCCCCAAATGGTGGGGACCTCCTGGAGTACCGCCCACGAAATCAGGATGGTGGTGCCCGGGACAAGGTAGGTGGTGGCGGCCAGCTTTCCAGCCGAGATCAGGGAAAGCGCATAAGCCCACGTGGTGAAGGCGATGGCTGTGGGGAAGATACCCAAATACACCAGCCCCAGGGTGGCGGGAAGCGGCGCTACCTGGACTTCTGCGATCAGCTGACCCGTCCATGGAAGGCAGCAGATGGCACCTACCATGATGCCGAACCACGTCGCTTGCCCTGCGGTGAACTTCCGCAGAACGGGTTTCTGCAGGATCGCGCTCACCGAGGCGAGCACAGCGGCAAGCAAGCACAAAAGCACACCGGCCACGTCCGCCGTCGAACGCTGTCCGGAACCCAAGGCAATCATGGCGACGCCGCAGAAGGCCACGCCGCTGCCGATCAGCAACCACCGCGGGAAGCCTTCCTTGAGGAAGATGCCGGCAAGAATCGCGATGAGGATGGGGGAGACGTTAATCAGCATGGCACTGGTGCCGGCGTCCAGCATGTGCTCTGCGGCGTTCAGCGCCACGTTGTAGCCGCCGAACCACATCACCCCGTACGCCACGATCGGCAACCACTCGCGGCCGCTCGGCCAGACCTTCAGCGTGGGCAGCACCACGATTCCAAGCACGACGGCGGCAACCGCCAAGCGTCCGAGCGTCAAGGAACCGGGGGAGAAGCTTGGGCCCACTGCGCGGATGCCCACAAAGGCCGAAGCCCACAGGACCACCGTAATGATGACGGCCGCGATGCCGAGTTTGCTGATGGGTGCTCCCGGCGCGGGGGTGGTGCGCTGGGGCAGGCCCGGGGAAGGCTGGCCGGGTTCGGCCGGGGTGGTGGTTGTCATAGGGCAAATCTATCCGGCACGCGGCGGAGGTGGCTGGCGGTTTTCAGACACGTCAGGGCAAGATCCTGCCAATGTCGCCAGCCCGTACCCTTGCCGTACTGGCGAGGGGTGAGCTCTCGACTCTATGGGTGCTTGGTTGAGGTGAGACGTCGCCCCTCGGTGAGCCTTCAGTTTGTGGCCCGGAACACTGCGCAGACCTCGATTTGGGAATATCGCCATCTATGCTCTAAAGTTTTAGAGTCCAGTTCGGACGAGCGAGACACGGAAAGAACGCGTAAAGCGTCCCTTTTCTTTGCGAAATCCGAATTGAGTTCAGGCCCCCATCGTCTAGCGGCCTAGGACACCGCCCTTTCACGGCGGCGGCACGGGTTCGAATCCCGTTGGGGGTACGCAAGGAAGTGGTAAACCGGATGAAAAAAGTCTGGTAAGCTAGAAGCCTTGAAAAAAACGCGGTAGAGATACTGTAAACGCAAGGCCCTGTAGCGCAGTTGGTTAGCGCGCCGCCCTGTCACGGCGGAGGTCGCGGGTTCAAGTCCCGTCAGGGTCGCTCTGAGCGCCGAAGAAATTCGGTTCTCAAGGTGACATGTCACCTAGGCTCTGTAGCTCAGTTGGTAGAGCGTTCGACTGAAAATCGAAAGGTCACCGGATCGACGCCGGTCGGAGCCACCACTGGGAAGCATCAGTTCTTCGGAACTGGTGCTTTTCTTCTTTAACATGCGATGACCTTGTCGGCTTTGGTCGGATCATGGGTGCTGCCGCCTAGATTGAGCACTCGGTCACCACGAGGCTATCGCCGGCCCGGCAAGCCGCCATCGCTCTATGGAGCCGAGGGCGCACCCGGTTCGCTGCCGTCAATCCCTGATTGACGAAGATCTGCTTTACCTCAACGCCAAGGGTAAGGAGAGCGTTTCGAGCAAGCGCGCGGAATGTGACAGCGGTATTGCCAGACACGGTGATTGGCCGGCTTGCGGGCGGGACTATTGCTCGCCAATGGCGGAAACGCTGACTGGGCTCCAGCTAGGCCTGTAGCTTCTGGTCGTGATTGCTCAAGTCTTAGGAGAAGGCCTTCCGCTAGTCGTGATCCTGATCATCGGATCATGCTGCCGTTGGAGGACGCCGTTGAAGAATCCGCGTGGCAGCGCATCTATATCGACCTGCCGTGGGCCGAAGGAAATGCTGACAGCAACGCCTCTAGCGCAGACCATGTCGCACAGGGTGCTCTGGATGACATTCATGATTGTCTTGGCGGTCGGCCCTTAGCGGTGATAGGTAATTCCTTTGGAGGCATGATTGCCCGGTACGTCGCTCACGAGCGTCGAGATCAGGTCCTTGGGCTGGCTACTCTTGCTGGCGTGTACGAGCCGACCCATCAGGCGCGCATCCTGCCCCGTCGGCAGGTTGTCCGAGAGGACGCCTCCGTTCTGGCTTTGGCTGGCCGGGCGAGGGATGACTACGAAGAGATGGCCGTCGTTCAGAGCGAGGCCACGCTTACCGCATTCACCCGGTATGTACTTCCTGGACTCCGTGGCGCGAACCAAACCATTCTTGAACGGGTGGCAGAGCAGTATGCGCTCTCGGTCGAACCGGAGATCGCGCATCCCGCTCCGTTCGAAGCGCCTTCGCTTCATCTTTTCGGGCGTCAGGATCACGTGATGGGCTACGAAGACGGGTGGAAACTCCGCGACCACTATGTCCGAGGAACCTACGCGGTACTGGATTCGGCTGGCCATAATGCCCATCTTGAACGCCCGGAACTCACCGCCGCCCTAGTCAAGGACTGGCTCGTACGGACTTAGGGCTACCTGGCAACGGATCCTTGATCTGGACGGACGTTGGCATCATTGTCTCGAGCCTCCTTGTTTCGTTCCTCTAGAGTGTTGTCATGACTGAACGCTATGTCTTCTCCGCCGAGGCCGACAGAGTGGATCGCACCCGTGTACACCTGTGGCTTAGTGAGCAGTCCTATTGGGCGCAAGGTCGGGTTCGTCAGAAACAGGATGCAGCCATCGACGCCTCCCGGAACTACGGCGTTTACGACATCGGGACTGGAGAGCAGGTGGCTTACGCTCGCGTCGTAACTGACGGTGTTACGTTTGCTTGGCTTTGCGATGTGTTCGTTGCGACGGAGGTCCGAGGTCAGGGCATTGGGAAGATGCTCGCAGCCGGTGTCATGGCGGACCTGGAACCTCTAGAGCTGAAACGCGTTCTGCTCTCAACTGCCGATGCCCACGGCCTCTACGCCCAACACGGCTTCACCGAGCTGACGGAGCCATCAAGAATGATGGCTCGTGTCCGTTGACTTATCCTTACCGGACGGCGGCAGTTATGGCTGCGTGAGCCCGCCTTCCCGGGTCCTGGCGTGTCTCCACCTCGAGCACCTCAAAACCCGCTTCGCTCAGCAGGCCCCCCAGGTGCTTTGGGGACCAGTAGTACGCCGTTGTAACAGCGTGCGGGAAAGAATCGCCCGGAGAACCATCGAAGAATCCAACGAGTAGTTCCCCGCCTTGGGTAAGGACGCGAGAGATCTCCCTGAGCACCGAGGACAACTCGCCCGGTGGCACATGGATGAGGGAGTACCAGGCCAGCACGCCATGCAGTGATCCAGCTGGTACGTCTAGATTGCGGAACGATGCAACGCGAAAAGGCACTTCAGGAAAGCGTACGCGGGCGCTCTCAATGAATTCCGGAACAAGGTCGATTCCTTGCACAGACGCCCCTCGTTGATACAGGAAGTCGGTCCAATGACCAGGGCCACACCCGGCATCAATCAGTTGGCCGTCGAGACTGGCGGCCCAACGTCCGATGCGTTCCTGATCCTTTTCGTGCATGTCCTCAACAGAACCAAGAATGCGCGTGTACTCGGCGGCACGGGCCCCGTACGCGGCTCGGATCGATTCGCTCCCCACACTCACGAGCATATCCGGGGAGGGAACAACACTGCGTTTTCACACGACTTACCCAACGTGTTTTCGGAACGAAAATGACCCCGGACTCCATAGTGCGCTTTGCTGTAGTTCGCAGTGGTTCCGTTGACGCTGGAAATTTTGTACCAAGGCGTGTCATAGAAGTACAGGTAATTTATTGCGCAGCCAGTCGCCGCGTTTGCAGGTGCTGCGCGGAGCAGTCCGCCAAGCCCGAGCGCGCAACCGGGCTGCCAAGAGATGCCGAAGCCAAGCTATTGACGCTTCAGAATTCCCATGACAGCATGATGACCACATATTGATACCGGTATCAACATGTTCCAACACTCCAAAAGTTGTCGTTCGAAAGGACCATCCGTGCTTGGCTTCAAAGAAGAGGAATTCCTCACACAGACCCGTAGTGCTTTGGCGCTGCAGGGGCAGATCGAATCGGTAGTCGACTCCATCCAGGAACGGCGGCTGACCAACATGTTCCTCATTGGTGCCGGCGGAACCTACGCCGCGATGCTGCCGTACGAGCACTTCATCCGGTCCCGCTCCACGTTGCCTGTCCGTGCATCCATCGGCAAAGAGCTGATGTTGGCCGAGGATCCCACGTTCGGCCCCGGCTCCGTAGCTGTCTTCGCTTCCGTCTCCGGCACCACCGAAGACGTGATCGAGGCCATCGAATTTGCCAAGGCCAAGGGCGCCTACACCATAGGCTTCACCGGATTCGGGGACAGCCCGTTTGCTAAAGCCCTCGACGTTGCCTTGGTGACCGAACCTAAAACCTGGCCCTTTGATATCCCCATGATTCTCTTGAGCACCCGCCTCCTTGCTGCTCGCGGCGAATTTGAGGGGTACGAAGAACTGGCGGCCGAGCTGCAAACCGTCCCCGAGAGCCTGGTGGGCGTCGCCCGGCAAGCAGAATCAGTGGCAGAAGCCTTTGCGGAGAAGAACAAAGACGCTGACTATCACTTCCTGGTGGGCACCGGAAACCTGTGGGGCCTCACCTACCTCTACTCCATGTGCATCCTGGAAGAAATGCAGTGGCTCCGGACCACCCGCGTGCACGGTGCTGAGTTCTTCCACGGCTCCTTGGAACTCATCGAAGAAGACACCAGCCTCATGCTGCTGGTGGGTGAGGACGAGACGCGTCCACTGATGGACCGCGTTGCCAAATTCGCCGAAAACTACAACAAGAACACCACCTTGCTGGACAGCAAGGACTACGATCTGCCGGGCGTCAGCCCCCGTTTCCGTGCGCTCCTGTCCCCGTTGGTTCTGGATACCGTCCTGGATAGGTTCAGCAAGCACCTCGAACGCGTCCGAAACCACTCCCTGGATCTGCGCCGCTACTACCGATTGGTGGAGTACTGACCGTTCGCCGCACCCCGAAAGGGGAGGATCGCCACGCTGCGGGCCCGGCTCTGTCCGGGCCCGCAGATTCGAGACAGGAAGAGCATGAAAGTAATCGGATTCGGGGACAACATTGTGGACCGTTTTCTCGACCGCAAAGTGATGTACCCCGGGGGAAACTGCGTTAACGTCGCGGTATTTGCCCATCGGTTGGGCATCGAGTCCGCCTATCTGGGCGTTTTCGGCTCCGATCCCTTGGGTGCTTTTGTCCGGAACGCCATCGATTCGGAGGGTGTTGATACCAGCAAGTGCATCATCCGTGACGGCCTCAATGGCATCACTGAAATCAAGGTAGTGGACGGGGACCGTATCTTCCTGGGGTGGAATGAAGGGGGCGTCACCACAAGTGATCCCTTCATGCTTGACGTTGAACACCTCAGGTACTTGGCCTCCGCCGATCTGGTGCATTCGAGCGTCTATTCCGCGTCGGAGACCCAGTTACCGGCGGTCCGCAGCACTGGTGCCTTAGTCAGTTTCGACTACTCGTCGGAGCCGGAACGTCGATCAGACTCCTATCTGGAACTAACGGCGCCCTACGTGGACCTGGCCCTTTTGTCGTGCGGAAACATGACTGTTGCCGCCGTCGAGCATGACCTCAGGCGAGTACATGCAGCGGGCGTTCCGCTCGCGGTGGGGACGCGCGGGCAGTCAGGGGCAATGATGTACGACGGCGAACGCTTCCTCACGCAGGCAGCGGCACCTACTGATCCACGCCGGTTTGCGGACACGATGGGTTGCGGTGATGCTTTTCTGGCCGGACTCGTGGTCAATTTGCTTGGCTCCGGTTGGAGTCGAACGTATCGGCCGCCGGCCGACGCTTTACAGAGAGCGTTGGCCCGAGGAGCTGAGCATGCCGCGGCGCAGTGTTATGTGGAGGGCGCGTTCGGTTACGGCCGGGCCGTCGAGGCAGCAACTAGTCGTAGAGGGAGCAACTAGGATCTGATGCAGGGACAAATCAACGGACGGAACTGCGGGCGCGGATTCCACAACTGAAGGGGGCCGGATGGCGACGGATCATCAGAACCACCCGGCTGCCCCCACCATTACCGAAGTAGCAGCAGCTGCCGGAGTGGGACGGGCAACGGTGGCCCGAACCCTCGGAAACTATGGATCGGTCAGTGAAGCTACCCGCGCCAAGGTGATGCGGGCGGCCGAAAAGCTGGGTTATCAGCCGAACACTCTGGCGCGCAGTATGACCACGGGAGTCACCAAAACCCTTGGGATTGTCCTGGCGGATGTGGCCAACCCGTTCTTCTCAGGCGTGCTCAAGGGCATCTCGGAAACAGCCAAAATGGCTGGCTACGACGCCATCATCCTGAGCACTGACGAGAAGCTTGAGCTGGAGCGCGATGCCATCGCAGTCCTGCTGGCAAAGCAAGTGGACGGCCTGGTGGTGGCGTCTGCTGCAGGTCGAAGCGATGACGTTTCACATCTATCCAATGCCATTCATCGCGGGACTCCTGTAGTCCTCATAGACCGTTTGGTGGACAAGCTGGAGACGGATTCGGTGGTGATCGACAACCGGGAGGCTGCACGGTCTGCCGTTGCATCGCTTATACAGAATGGTCACCGGCGGATAGCGTTCGCATGGGGGCCCGTCACCCTCAGTCCGGCGACGGACCTGAAGCAGATGCATAGCATCCTGGATGAAGCGCTGTGGAGTGATGGTGAGCGGCTGAGGGGTTATCTCGATGCCTTGGAAGAGGCAGGAATTCCTTTCGACACCGCGCTCATCACCCACGTTCTCAAGAATGAGGGCCAGGCGACGCGGGCTGTTAGCGGAATGTTGGCCCTCGCGGATCCGCCCACTGCCATTTTCACTACCGAAACCGAGGCGACGGTGGGGGCTCTTCATTCTTTGCGTGCCAAAAACCTGCGTGTACTGAAGGATGTCTCCCTCATCGGCTTTGATGACAGCCCTTGGGCGGCCGTCATGGACCCTCCGTTGACTATGATCCAGCAGCCCATGCGCCAGATGGGCATTGTCGCCTCCCAGCAGCTCATCGCAAGGATCGACGGCGACACTTCTGAACCGAAGAAGCACGTTCTGCCCTCGCAGCTCGTGGCCCGTTCATCAGACGGCCCTGTGCGCGCTGCTCGCGGCGACTCGTAAATCCACACCCTTAATTTCCGCTAGGTCTCTTCCGCGCTGAGCCAAATCATGATTCACTGTGGTACCGGTATCACACGTTCCAACCCCCCATGTTCCAACTCAGGACTTACCCCTTCAGCCCGTCAGCGGTGAAGTGCACCCCCAACGGCGGGCGTGACTTCCCACTCCCGTAGGGGACCCGGCTGAATCGGCCCTTCTACCGAAAGAAGAAATGATGCGTAAAAGCACCCAATCACTGATGGCGTTGCTGGCCGCCGCCGCTTTGGCGCTTACTGGTTGTTCCGACGGCGGAAGCCAGCCGGCCGCTGCCCTGGACCCAAGCGCTGAACCCCAGTACACGGGAACGCTCAGCATCCTCACGAAGTTCGGCGGTGACCCGCTTGAGCCGTACTTTGAGGATTTAGCCGCGGAGTACAAGAAGCTACACCCGGAAGTGTCCTTTGAGCTCATCCAGGAGACGGACCAGAGCATCAAGGACAAGACCAAGACGTTGACTGCCTCCCAGGCCATGCCCGACATCTATTTCACGTGGGCTGGCAGTTGGGCCAACAACTTCATTGATGGGGGACTCGCAGCAGATCTGACCCCGATCATTGCCCCGGGGACGGAGTGGGGCAATGACTTTGGCGAGTCCGCGCTCAAGGCGTTCGCCAAGGACGGCAAGTACTTCGCAGTTCCGCTCTACAACAATGGCAAGTTCATGGGTTACAACCAGCGCATCTTCAAAGAGCTGGGCCTGACACCGCCGTCCACATTCGATGAACTGATCTCTTCCTGCTCCGTGCTGAAGGGAGCAGGCTACGAGCCGATCTCGTTCGGGAACAAGGACGGTTGGCCGGGGCTCCACTACCTGCAGCAACTGTTCGCCTACGAAGTGCCGGCCGATACGCTGCAAGCCGACTTCAGTCCGGCAACGGCCAAGCTGGAGGACCGGGGCTACCTCAAGGCAATGGACCAGTTCACCCGCTTGGTCAACGAGTGCACCGGCAGCGGCAAGGACTCCAACGGAGTCCTTTACACCACGGCGCAGCAGGCCTTGGCTGAGGGTAAATCAGGTATGTATTACCAGGAGATCCTTGAATTCGACTCCACTGCTTCTGCCGACTCAAAACTCAAGCAGGACGGGTTGGGCATCTTCAAGCTCCCCGCCGCAGCGGATGCCAAGGGCGATACACAAGCGATCGAAGGTTCCCCTGAGGGCTACATCATCAATGCCCGTTCCAAGAACGCCGCACTTGCAGCTGATTTCATGAAGTTCGTTACCAACAGCCAGAACGCTGCCAAGCTCTCTGCCCCGCCGTACGGCCAGCCCAGTGCGGTCAAAGGCGCGGTTTCCACGGAGAACTCTTCCGGACCCGTCATCGAGGGTATCAAGCAGGTGAACGAAGCTTCCGCAGCCATCACATGGCTGGACTCGGTTACTGTTCCTGCTGTTGCTGACGCCTGGTTGGCTGGTGGGGAGGCCTTGGTGGCTGGAACGCAAACCCCGGATCAGGTTCTTGCCTCTGTTCGGGCTGCTTCCAGTGCAGCAAAGTAGCCGGCAACGTCATGACTGTTTCCGATACTGCCTGGAAGCCCGCGGCTTCGCCGCCGGCGCCCGTTTCCGCTAAGTCGCCTCGAAACCGCACCAACAAGTCAGACCGGTCGCGTCGCTGGCGCAACTTCGTTTGGGTGTTGCCAGCGGTCCTGCTTCTAGGCGTCTTTGCTTACCTGCCACTGGTACAGAACCTGGGCTTCAGTTTCCTCAAGTGGGATATCTACAGTGGCCGCCAGACCTTTGTTGGCGCTGACAACTACGTCCGCATGCTTAACGACCCCATCTTCTGGAAGTCACTCCTTAACAACACCCTTTACGCCATCATCTCCATTGCTTTCCAAGTGTTCGGGGCGATCATCCTTGCAGCGATGATCGAGGGACTACGAAGCCAGCGGTGGCGGGGAATCCTTCGAGCCGTCTATTTCGTACCCTCTGCTATCTCACTGACGGTGGCAGGCCTCTTGTTCTACTTCATCTACGAACCAGAGATGGGCATCCTTAACGCGGCGTTGGATGTCCTTGGCCTGGGGAACTTCACTCAGGCATGGCTGGGACAGGAGAACACGGCCATCTTTGCCATCATCGCCATGAGCCAATGGCAAGGCTTCGGGTATTGCACGCTTCTGTTCTCCGTGGCACTGCAGCGGATCCCTTCCGAACTGTATGAAGCGGCGTCCATCGACGGCGTCGGTCCCCTCCAGCGGTTCTTCTCAATTTCCCTGCCACTCGTCAGGGAAATGACCGGGCTGATGATGATCGTCACCGTATCCGGGGCCTTTCAAGTGTTCAACGAAGTCATGGTGATGACCAGTGGAGGCCCCAACAATTCAAGCCAGGTCCTTGGCACGTGGCTCTACAGAAGCGGATTCGTCCGCAATGACTTTGGCTACGCGGCCGCCGTCGCCACTGCTGTCTTCATCATCACGTTGGTCCTGGCCGTCATACAGCTTCGTATCTCCAAGAAAAGGAGGGTCCAATGGTGACGCGCTCAGCTGTGCTGCTGGTGCTCGGTAGGGTCCTCGTCAAAGCGTTCCTCATTGCACTCGCCGTCGTGGTTGTTTATCCGTTGGTCTGGATGCTGCTCAACGGCGTGAAGTCCAACTCCGAACTGTTCTCCAATCCCTTCGCCCTGCCGGTCGCGTGGAAATGGGACAACTACGTCACCGCATGGAACCGAGGGGTGGGCGACTATCTCACTACAAGCGTCTTGGTCACTGTTGCTTCCACCATTGCCACGGTATTTATCAGCGCTTGGGCTGCCTATGGACTGACCCGGGTAAATATCCCGTTCAACAGGGTGGTGCTGATTCTCATCCTTGGCGGCCTGATGCTCGCTCCCACAGTGGCACTGATCCCGCTGGTCAAGATGTTCCAGAGCTTGGGACTGTACAACAATCTCTGGGCGCTTCTGATTCTGTACACAGCCTTCCGTGTTCCCTTCACGACGTTCCTCATCCGGGCCTACATGATGGATCTGCCCGCAGAGGTGGATGAAGCCGCCTCAGTGGATGGGGCCTCAAAGGCACGCGCGTTTTGGCAAGTCATCTTGCCCATGTGCAAGCCGATCTTGGTTTCGACGGTTCTCCTGAACATCCTGTTTACCTGGAACGAATACCTATTCGCCATGGTGTTCACCAGCGGGGGAGCGCTACAAACCCTTCCCGTGGGGCTCACCAATCTGATGTCCAAGCACGGCACGGACTACCCCGTGGTTTTCGCAGGTATGGCCATTGCGGCAATTCCGGTGATCGTGCTGTTCTTCGCGGGGCAGAGGTATTTCATCCGTGGTCTCGCGGATGGAGTGGGCAAGTAGACGTGTGCGTACTGGGCTTAGCGAGATTCCGTGCCGGGGCAGCCCCAGGAGTTGGGGTTTTCCTGGCAGGTGTCGGCGACGAGTGCTCTTTCTGTTTTCCAGACGTGGATGGTTTTGGTGGGTGTGGTGATGTCCAGGGTGTCGTTGATGGGTAGTGGTGGGCCGTTGTTGACGGAGTAGGTTCCGGTGAAGCTGGTGGTGACTGCTGCTTGGTAGTTGCCGGTTTCTGTGTAGATGTGGCTGGTGCGGGTCTGGTTGTTGAGCCATTCGGTTTCGGGGATGGAGTAGCCGGCGGCTGGTGTGGGGCCGAGGGTGGTGCCGTCGCCGAAGGTGTAGGTGTAGTTGGTGGGTGTGGCGGTGAGGTGGACTGTTTGGCCGAGGATGGTGAGGTCGAAGGTTTGGTCGTTGGTGGTGGTGTAGAAGTTGGTGGGGCCGCCTTTGAGGGTGTGGGGGAAGGGTTGGGCTTGGAGGTTTCCGGGGTTGACGGGTAGTTGGCGGAAGTCGGTGAGGATCCGCGCGGCGATTTTGGGCAGGACGTTTTCGGGTTCGGGGTCATAGAGGCACGTCGGGCCGCTGACCGGGATCCAGTCCGTCCAGCCCGGATTGGTGATTGCTTTGGGGGCCTCCTTCCAGATGACCGGTGTGCCCTCCTCGCCTCCGGGCGCGGTGGCCGGGCATTCGAGGGCATCGCAGCCAGGGTCCTTCGTATCGGGACCGTCGGCCCGGCAATGGGTATCGGCCATGTACTGATTGGGGTCGTCGGTTGCCACTGAACCCTGGGATTTGGGCTCAGACTTTCCAGTCACGGGGTTGAACGTGAATGTGGCCCCAACTTGTATCTGCCGTTCATGCCGGTCGGCGCTCACACGCGTGTCGTCAGCATTGGCGGCGTTAGGCGAGGACACGATCTGCAGCAGAACGAGAAACAGGATGCCGACACGAGAAATGAAAATCCGCACGGCTAACCTACGATCGATCCATAGTCGACGACCTTCCAAGCGCCATCTACGTACTTAGCGAAGACGGCGTCGGCCGTATTTGTTGCGGCTGAATCCTCTGGGCCTTTGGTGCCATCAGCGTCGAAGTATTGGATTGCATCCTGAATCACTTGCACCTTGGCTGAATAAGTACCACTCTCAGGGCTGTTCCAAGAGACATCAATTACGGGGGTCGTGAGCTTACCGCCAACTATCCATCTGCCGTCAACGTAATTGCGATCTACGGATTCCTCATGGGCAATGGCAACTGGTATCTGCGTGTTGGTAGCCAGCTTCCAGGCGGCCAAATCGCCCGTCTCAATGGCGTACGAGTAACTCGCGTACCAGTACCCAATGAACGCCTCCAGTCCGGCCTTCGAGTTCTCCTTCGCCAGGTCGGGCATGACGGGAACGGGCACGTTCTGTGCTTTCCCCTTGGCATCGGCGGGTTTGTACAAGGCAGGCGCCGTCTCTGTGGTCGCGCTCCCTGGCAGAGCAATCGGTGACGAAGCGCTCGAGGTGGGTGTCGCCGTCGTCGTGCCTGTTGGGGAGGCTGGGCTGCCGGGCGTGATACTGCCTTGGCAACCGCATAGAAGCACTGCGAAGGCGAGAGCCGCTACTGCCTGCCGGACGCGGACAGAAGGAAAGGACATAAACGTTTGGCGTGGCATGGTGCGGCTCCCCAGCAGCTGTTTCGGTGATCTGTGCGTCAGTCTAGGTGGGTCAAACATTGGCAACCCAGCCGGAAATTCTCGCTTGTGGATAACTTGCCTATGGTCGCCGCAAAGGTCACCGGCGCATTCTTGCGTCGCTGGCATGGCAGGCGGGCGCAGCGGAAGTGTCCTCGAATGCAGACTTAGGCGTGAATCCCAGCGTGAACCCGAGTGCATCCACGGGAGCAGGAATTGTCGCAAATGGAGGGCAAAATGCCCGGAGAACTGAAGCCAGTCTCCGAGAAACGTCGTGTTTTCACGCAGTCCGCCGGCTCGGACTTCAGCAAATACGGTGACGGGCAGTTTGAGGAACTTATGAAGCCCATCCAGGACTGGACCGATAAGAACTGCACGTAGCGGGAGCCGGGCGCGTTCCCTTCCCTCCGACGCTTCTCCCAAAGCGTCGGAGCTAGACGCTAGGGTGGTAATCAAGAGAAGGGGAGTGCTCCATGGAAGACCAGAATGTGCAGCTTGATCCCGTGCCCGGGGGCGAAATCCCTGGCACCGGACGCACCATCATCTCCGAGGCCGCCGTCGCCAAAGTTGCGGGTATCGCTGCCCGCACAGTGCCTGGCGTCTACTCCTTGGGCTCCGCTCCGTCCCGAGCGCTGGGCGCTATTCGCGACGCCGTCGGCAGCTCGGACCACGCAGCAGGGGTTCGCGCCGAGGTGGGGGAAACCCAAGTGGCGGTGGACATCACCTTGGTTGCGCTCTACGGTCATCCCCTGCACGGCGTCGCCAACCAGGTCCGGGCCGCTGTATACCGCGCCGTGGAGGAATTGGTTGGTCTTCAAGTGATTGAGGTCAATATCGAAATCACCGATGTTTTCATTGCACCGCCGGCAAAACCCGCCGTAAGCAAGGCAGTGGTAGTGGAAAGGGAGGCACTCCAATGAGCATGACCGTGGTGGGGATTGCTATCGGCGCTTTCGTGGCTTTCATGTCCTTCTCGTTCGGGCTATGGGGTTTCCTGATCTCCCTGCTTTTCATGGGCATAGGCGCCCTGCTCGGCCGCGCGGCTGAGGGCAAACTGGATCTTCGCAGTGTGCTGGATGCCATTACGGGCCGGCGCTCTTCGTCATGAGCGTGGCTGAGGCTGTGGAATACACCACCAGCCTGGCCGGCCATAACCGGATCAGTACCCAGGCATTGACATCGTTGGCTCGGGCCGCCGCGGCGCAGGCGCTCGGCGTTGACGCCAGCCACATCCGCGCTGATTGGGCGGACGACGACGGCCTGTTGGCTTTGTCCATCGTGGCACCTATCAGCGTCCCGGCTTTGACAGAGGTGTTGCGTGATCCGCGGCGGGTCCAAGGCTTTGGAGGCTCCATCTGGGACCGCGCCGTGGCAGCCAAGGCGTTCGTTCTTGAAACCGTGACCCAGCTCAGCGGATCCCAACTGAGCAGGGTGGATATCAGAATCAGCGGAGCTCACGTCACTGAGGGAGGCCGCGTCCAGTGACCCAGGATCAGGAAACACAGAGAGTGAACGCAGCGGACCCGAACAGGGGAGCAAGCCCGGTGGCCGGGGAAGACCCGAGCATGAGCCGTATCCTGCGCCGTGAGACGCATTCGTCCCGCGCGGGAGCGTCCGTGATCGCGGCCGTTCTGGTGATCGTGCTCTGCGGTTACGCTTTGCTCGAAGCAGGAGTCCGCGCCATAGGGCAGCCGCCATGGCTTATCGATCCCACCACGGCCGCGGAGCGCATTATCGCCCTCCCGGAAGGCATCTCACCGCTGCTGCTTGGGGCCAGTGGTGCGGTAATCGCCATGGTGGGGCTGTTCTTCCTGCTGCACGCCGTCCTGCCGGGCAGGCGCGCCCGCCACTTGCTCAGGGACCCTCGCACCGCCGTCGTGGTTGATGACGAGGTCCTGGCCTCGGCACTGGCACGTCGGGCACGAACTGCCGCGAACGTCACCCAGGAACAGGTGATGGTGGTGGTCTCACGGCAACTGGTGGTGGTGAACGTGCGGCCAACGTCCGGCAGCCGTGTCAGCAAAGAAGCAGTATTAACTGCCGTCCAGGCCGAACTTGAGGAAATGTCGCCGGTGCCGATGCCAGCTGTCAGGGTAAATCTGGCGTCCTCGGGGGTGATCGGAGCGTGAACGGAACACCACGGGCCCTTAACCGCATACTTCTTTTCATCATTGGTGTGAAGCTGCTGGCCATCGGGCTGCTTCTCGTGCTGTTGGCCACCGTGCCTGCAGTGGCCACATGGTGGCACGGCTGGTCTGCTTCAGTATGGGCGGGCGCTGAGAATGCCTTCAGGCAGACTCACCTCCCCGGACGTGAAGAGAGCTGGCTGTGGATTGTGGCCGGCGTCGTCCTGGTGGCCATCATCATTGGGATGATCGCCTGGGTGTCCCAGCAAGGAAAAGGCCGCGCCAACCTTCTGGTGGCGAGCGACGATGACAGCGCGGTTGACGGCGAAGTCCGGATCGGTGGTGGCGTGGCCGAGCAGGCGCTCAGGTCCGCCCTGGCTGAAAGGACGGACCTCGCCGGCGCCTCCGTTGCCACCCTCGAAGTGAAGGGCCAGCCCGGACTGCGCATCCGCATCCAACCACGGCAGGGTGTGGCGCCCCATATCCTGGCTGCGGAAGTGTCTCAGCTGGTTGAAGCGTTGGACCTGGTCATCGGCCAGAAGACCCCCGTCCTGGTGCACATGGTTTCCGGTGCCCGGGCAAGGTTTACCAAGGCCGAGAGGGTCCGCTGAGAAACACACCCTCAAAAAATCGAGTGCATCCGCATCCATAACCATCCTCATGTCGGTAGTAGGGGTATCAGCAAAAACCCCGCACGTCGGGCCGATCGAGGAGAAGGACATGCGCAGCAGAATACTTACGGCAGGAGCAGGAGCCAGTGCCGCGGCATTGGCAGCAGCAATCGTTTTGGCTGTCCCCGCGCAAGCGGCGGAGGGCGACGCACATTTGTCTGTACTTCACGGTGTGCCTGGGTTGACCGTTGACGTTTGGGTCAACGGAGCACGAACCTTGGACGACTTCACTCCAGGCACACTGGCCGGCCCGTTGGCACTTCCGCCGGGAGCGTACGATCTCGCAATTACTGCCTCGGACGCCGCCGATGCCTCTGCCCCTGTTATTGGGCCCGTGACGGTGACTTTGGCTGCAAACGGCAACTACACCGCCGTCGCCAACCTCGATGCGGCAGGAAAGCCAACAGCGAACTTCTTCACGAACGACGTCTCGCGCATCGATGCAGGCAAAGGCAAGTTGACCGTCCGACACACTGCTGCGGCACCGGCTGTGGATGTGCTGGCCGGCGGCACGGCCGTTGTGAGCAATCTGGCCAACCCTAACGAGCAAACACTCACACTAGACCCCGGTACGGTCTCAGCCGCAGTGGCTGCAGCGGGCACCACGGCACCTGTCATTGGCCCTGCGGATGTGACAGTGACCGAAGGAACGCACACCATCGTCTTCGCGTGGGGAAGCCTCACCGACAAGAATCTTCAATTGGCGGTGCAGACCATTGACGGACTGCATTCGGCACCAGGATCGGTACCCGGCGCACTGGACGGCTCATCGGGCGCTTTGTCTCCAGGTGCCTCGGCAGGTGATGTCTCCACAGAACAGCTGATGCTGGGCGGTGGCCTCGCTGCGGCAACGCTGCTGCTGATCGCTCTGGGGATTCGTAGGGCTCGTGCTGTCACCTCCGGGATCAAGTCCTAAGTCCTTGGAACACGTCCTGGCCGTCCGCAGCGATGGCCAGGGCGTGCCCCGCATCAACAACGGCAGCCGCAGCATCTAGCCGCAGACCCCCAGGAAAACGCGTGATGACATCAAGTGAGCCACACCAAAGTCGCCCTATGCGCCTCCAAAGCGGTACAGGCCGCCGTCGCAGTGCGCACCAATGGATGGGAGCGCTGGCCGCCGTGGCTGTGCTCTTTCTGACGGCCTGCGGGACCCCGACGCCGTCCACGGCACCGAGTGCCTCTAGCGAGACAAGCGACTCGATCCCCAGCGTGCAGCAGACTCAACCGTCGATGCCTCCCGCCGAGCCTTCTCCGCCACCTGTCGAAGTCAAGCTGCGGGGCACAACTCCAACGCAGCCCGCGGCGACTCCCCCTCCTGTGTCACTCCAAGTGGCTGGTACGTCCATTGATATGGGCGTAGTACCCGTGGGGGTCGCGCCCGGTGGTGCTATGGAGATACCGGAAACCTTCTATGAGGCAGGCTGGTATCGGTTCGGGCCAGCGCCCGGAGCCGCGGAAGGCTCGGCTGTGCTTGCCGGACACATCGACACCACCTCCGACCAAGCACCGTTCTCCCAGTTGAAATCCTTACCGGCCGGAACCTTGATCACCGTAGGACGGGAGGGTGCTCCCGCACTCAACTATCGGGTTGTTTCCGTCACGTTGATGGCCAAGGACGCCTTCGACGGCGAATCTTTGTTCCGTCGCACGGGTCCGCACGAACTCAAGGTTGTCACGTGCGGGGGCAGGTGGCTGGACGAACGAATGGACTACAGCGACAATGTCATTGTCACCGCGGTCCTTGAATAAGTACCCCAACCCGGCCGTGGTCCTCGTCGCTGACGCCGGGAAGGAGTCTCCTTTGGTATCCCCAAACGAGGTTTCATCCGCGTGGGACGATGCTTTGACCACTTCATTTATGGCGGGGGATGAGTCCGCACTTGTGGCCGCTTACAGGGAGTTCGCCCCGCTGGTGCACACGCTCGCCTTGAGGTCTTTGAGAGACCGTTCGGCAGCCGACGACGTCACGCAAGAGGTCTTCATTAGGGTCTGGCGACACCGCGACACCTTCCACCCGGAGGTCTCGCGACTGCCGGCCTGGATAGTGGGCATTGCACGCCACGCCATTGCGGACGCCCATTCTGCCTCTAACCGGGAAGTTCGCAGAATCCTTGCCGTCGCCCAGGTCCAGGACACTGGCGGGGCATCTCCAACAGGGGAAGCGGTTGAGGTAGTGGCCGACAGGCTGCTTCTGGACGGAGAACTGGACCGGCTTGGTGAACCGCAGGGCGCCATCATGAAATTAGCGTTCTACGAGGACCTGACGCATGAGCAGATTTCCCGCAGGCTTGAACTACCCCTTGGTACCGTCAAGAGCCACATTCGACGCAGCTTGATCCACCTAAGAAGCAGACTGGAGGTTGACCGTGCCGCACATTGATCCGGAAGAGTTGAGCCTCCTGGCGCTGTACGGTGCTTGGCTCGATGAGGAGGGCCAACGGCATCTCAATAGCTGCGATGCCTGCTCGGCGGAGTACGCCGCATTGCGCCGCGCCGTGGACGCCATGAAAACCACACCGGACAGCACAAGCTTTGAGGTGCCCGGCCCCAACGTGTGGAGCGGGATTCACCGGGAACTGGGTCTGTCCGATGCAACCCGGGCGGACCCCCTGGGCCCAGCTACGGGCTCCGCAACGGGATCTGCAGCAGGCTCTGCAACTGGGACTGAAACCAGCAAAGCCGGCCACACCGATCCGCCCGAACCAGGGCACCCCCCGGCGCCACCCACAGACCTACGTTCCGTCAAGAAGCGTCCCTTGGGGTGGCAACGCCGTGGGACCTGGTTGGCAGTTGCTGCGGCGGGGGCCTTGGTCATCGCGGGTGGAACGCTGTGGAACCTCAATCAAGCGGCAACGCCATTGGCGCGGGCAGAGTTGTCCCCACTCGCACAGCACACTGCCACAGGATCAGCGACAGTCCTTGAGTCCGCGGACGGATCACGAAACCTGGAAGTGAAGCTGAGCAAAGATGAAGCACAGGGCTACCAGGAGGTCTGGCTCATCGGCACGGACCTTAAACGGCTGATCAGTCTGGGAATCATGAGCTCGGATTCAGGGACCTTCCCGCTTCCGTCAGATCTGAATTTGGACGATTTTCCTATCGTCGACGTCTCTGATGAACCGCTGGATGGAAATCCCGGCCACTCCAGTGTGAGCATCGTGAGGGGTTCGCTAAGTTCCTGAGCCGTCCAAGCGGTTGATGCGCAGCCGTGCGCTGCCCTCGCATTCAGCAACGGGTAGCCTGAATCCCACACCCGAAGGAAAGGAGGCCACGGTGGCTCAAACGACGGCGGCCCAA
Source organism: Paenarthrobacter sp. MSM-2-10-13 (assembly GCF_011605365.1). Taxonomy (NCBI): domain Bacteria; kingdom Bacillati; phylum Actinomycetota; class Actinomycetes; order Micrococcales; family Micrococcaceae; genus Paenarthrobacter; species Paenarthrobacter sp. MSM-2-10-13. The sequence goes on from NZ_JAAOXO010000002.1 coordinate 258,969, forward strand.
GAGTTGACGCTCGAATCGACGGTGTCCGGTCTCATGGCGGAACTTGCGGCATTGGAAGAGCCCCGGGCCCGCGAAGTGAACGAGAAACACGGCGATGACCACGGGGTAAACCTCAGCAAGCTGCGTGCCATCGCGAAGAGGTTGAAGACCCAGCAGGAGCTCTCCCGCGAGCTGTGGAACACCGGTGACACTGCAGCCAGATTGCTGGCGCTCCTGATATGCCGGCCCAAGGCCTTTGACCGGGACGAACTGGACAGCATGTTGCGGGAAGCACGGACCCCCAAAGTCCAGGACTGGCTTGTCAACTACGTCGTCAAGAAAAGCCCGCAATCCGAAGAATTGCGGGTTACCTGGTTCGCTGACTCCGATCCCGTGGTGGCAAGCGCCGGCTGGGCGCTGACCTCTGAGCGTGTCGTCAAGAAGCCCGAAGGCCTGGATCTTGTGCAACTGCTGGACGTTATTGAAAGCCACATGAAGGAAGCCCCGGACCGCCTTCAGTGGGCCATGAACCACTGCCTGGCGCAGATCGGGATTGAATTCCCGGAACACAGGGCCAGGGCTTTGGACATCGGAGAGCGGTTGGAAGTGCTGAAGGACTATCCCACACCGCCCAATTGCACGTCGCCGTTCGCGCCGGCCTGGATCAATGAGATGGTGCGTCGCCAGGCACTGTAGTGTGGCCGATCAGCCTCGGTTGCGGTGCATCATCCGGTAGGTGAGCTCGGCGAGCAGCTCTTCATCGGAGAGGTGCGAGGCCCGGGCAATGGGAGCGCTGGGAACGGTAACCCGGGGAGGTCCCTGCCGTGATTCGTCGCCTGAGCGCATGTCGTCGGGGGTGATCATTTCCGGAGCGAAGTTCGATTTACCTTTGAGGACCTCGGACACGGAGCCGGCCCTCCAGCCCAAGGCGTGCTCAAGCTTGCGTTGGTTGATCTCCTGCGTTCGCCGGGTCCCGGATTCCAGTGTGCGGACCGTCTTGATGGCAGTACCTGCCTGCTTGGCCAGCTGAACCTGGCTCAGCCCTTGTGCCAAGCGTTCTTCTTTGATCAGGCGGCCTATGGTTTGCAGTGCTTCAAGTTCATCCACGATTCCTACTTTTCCATAGGCAATAGTAGGCAATCAAATCAGCGAGGCTCGTCAGGCCGCGCGGAGTAGCGTGGAGCAGGCCGTCAACCAGCTCACCGAGCGCTCGAGGACCGCCGCCCGCGGAGAAGCGCAGGCTGCTTGGTATCAATGCGATCACGTTATGTGTAAGCGCTTGCATTGACTGGCGAATCATGGCTAGTGTGAGCGTCACCACATCAATTGCGCCGCCGAATCTTTGTACTCAGCGAGGAGTCTTTAGCATGAAGAAAACCAAGTACCTGCTACCGGTCGCAGCCGCCGGTGTTCTGGCACTTACCCTTTCCGCCTGTAGCGGAGATGGTGGCGGTGGGGGATCAACCGCCGGCTCGGATGATTGCTCCGCCTACGAAAGCTATGGCAAGCATGACGGGAAGACCGTCTCCGTCTACTCCACCATCGTCGACGTCGAGGCAACCAATCTCGAGGAATCCTGGAAGCAGTTCGAATCCTGCACCGGCATCACCATTAAGTACGAGGGCAGCAAGGAATTCGAAACGCAGATCGGCGTGCGTGCCCAGTCCGGCACCGCCCCGGACGTTGCGATCTTCCCGCAGCCCGGCCTTCTGGCCACCCAGGCACGGGCCGGTTACCTGAAGCCCGCACCGCAGACCGTGTCCGACCTTGTGGACAAGAACTGGTCCCCGGACTGGAAGAAGTACGGCACGGTGGACGGTAAGTTCTACGCCGCTCCGATGCTCGCGAACGTCAAGGGCTTTGTTTGGTACGCGCCCAAGACCTTCAAGGACAAGGGCTGGGAAGTCCCCAAGACGTGGGACGAAATGATCGAGCTGTCCAAGAAGATCGCCGCGGATGACAAGAACATGAAGCCGTGGTGTGCCGGATTCGAGTCCGGAGAAGCAACGGGCTGGCCCGGCACGGACTGGATCGAAGACGTTGTCCTGCGCGCCCACGGCCCCGAGGTCTACGACCAGTGGGTGGCTCACCAGATTCCGTTCAATGACCCCAAGATTGTTGATTCCTTCGACAAGGCCGGCGATATCCTGCTCAACCCGGAAATGGTGAACGGCGGCTTCGGTGACGTTCGCTCGATCCTCAGCACCGGGTTCGCCCAGGCCGGCCAGCCGGTCCTCGACGGCACCTGCGCCATGCACCACCAGGCCAACTTCCAGGCAGCCAACTGGCCTGCAGGAACCAACGTGGCTGAAGACGGCGACGTCTGGGCCTTCATCACCCCGCCGATTGACGAAAGCAAGGGCAAGGCAGTCACCGGTGGTGGCGAGATGGTTGGTGCTTACAAGGACACCGCTGAAGTTCAGTCGTTCCTGGCATACCTGGCCAGCGCCGACTTCGCCAACAACCGCGTGAAGCTTGGCGGCGTGGTCAGTGCCAACAAGGGCTTGGACCCCAACAACGCACAGTCTGACCTGGACAAGCTGACCGTCCAGATCCTCCAGGACAAGGAAACCGTGTTCCGCTTTGACGGTTCGGACCTCATGCCGAGCGCAGTTGGTTCCAACTCCTTCTGGAAGGGCATCGTGCAGTGGATCAACGGCACGTCCTCCCAGGATGTTGCCAACAGCATCGAATCCAGCTGGCCTAAGAGCTAACTCCCAGAGTGCTGCCTCCCCTGACTGGTTGACCCAGCCGGGGAGGCAGTGCTTTTCCCGGAACTTAGTGATTCACTCACGCCCCGGAGGTTGGGTATGGAATTTATTGGAGAAAAACTCCTACAAGTAGTGATAGCCCTTGCGATATTCGCAGCGGTCATCGGCCTCATCATGTTGCTGGTGGACAGGGCGCCTAAGTCAGTCAAAGACAAAGTCACGGTGGCAGGATTCCTTGCTCCTGCGGCAATCCTGATGCTGGTGGGTCTGGTTTATCCGGCCATCCGCACGTCAATGCTGGCCTTCACGGATGCCAGCGGCAATGGCAATGGCTTTGATAACTTCGTGTGGATGTTCACGCAGCCTGAGGCATTGACCACGCTGCGGAACACCGTCATTTGGACCGTCCTGGTTCCACTGCTGTCGACGAGCTTCGGCCTCGCCTACGCAGTCTTCATTGATAAGGCCCGCGGCGAGCGGGTTCTCAAATCGCTGGTCTTCATGCCGATGGCCATCTCCTTTGTGGGCGCCGGCATCATTTGGAAGCTCGTCTACGACTACCGTGGCCCCAACATCGAGCAGACCGGTGTCATCAACTTCTTCAGGGTCGCCCTGGGGATGGATCCCAAGCAGTTCCTGCTGGATGCCCCGGAAAACACCATCTTCCTCATCATCGTGATGGTTTGGATCCAGACCGGCTTCGCCATGGTGATCCTGTCTGCGGCCATCAAGGGTGTCCCTGTGGAACTCATCGAGGCGGCCCGCCTGGACGGTGCCAACGCTTGGCAGCAGTTCCGCAACGTCACAGTCCCCGGCATCCGTGGAGCCCTGGTGGTGGTCCTGACCACCATTACCATCGCAACGCTGAAGGTCTTCGACATCGTGAGAACCATGACCGCCGGCAACTACGACACTTCCGTAGTCGCCAACGAAATGTACACGCAGGCTTTCCGCGCCGGTGAGCCCGGACGGGGTGCCGCGTTGGCCCTGATCCTGTTCCTCATGGTGCTGCCGATCGTCGTGTACAACGCTCGAGTCCTTCGCAAGCAAAGGGAGATCCATTGACAGCCACGCCAGCCCCGAAAGAGGCCTCGAAGGCCACCCGGCAGCGTCCTGGATCCGACCCCACGGAGGACGCCCAGCCCATCATGCGCCGCGTCAAGACCAAGCTCACTTCCAAGTGGGCAACAGCGGCAGCGATCATCATCGCCGTCGTATGGTCCGTGCCGACGTTCGGGCTCTTTGTTACCTCGTTCCGTCCTGCCGCCAAGCAGGTAGGTCCCCGGTCCGACGGCTGGTGGAATGCGTTCGTCGACTGGCAGTTCACGTTCAAGAACTACGCGGATGTCCTCACCCCGGCGGGGTCGCAGTCCGCCAACCTCTCGCAGTACTTCGTCAACTCCATCGCGATCGTCATCCCGGTCACCATCTTCGTGCTGGTCCTGGCGTCCATGGCTGCGTACGTTTTCGCGTGGGGCAAGTTCAAGGGCCGTGACGCTCTCTTCATCTTCGTCTTTGCCCTGCAGATCATCCCGCTCCAGATGGCCCTGATTCCGCTGCTGCAGTTCTTTACGCAGACCCTGCAGCTCCCGGCGGGTTCGTACGCCCAGCTGTGGATTGCCCACACCATGTTCGGCCTTCCGCTGGGTATCTTCCTGCTGCATAACTTCATCTCCGAAATTCCCGGTGAAGTCATTGAGGCGGCAAGGGTGGACGGCGCCGGACACAGCACCATCTTCTGGCGGATCATCCTGCCGCTGTCGGTACCGGCACTCGCCTCGCTGGCGATCTTCCAGTTCCTGTGGGTTTGGAATGACCTGCTGGTGGCGTTGGTGTTCTCCGGTGGAACGGCAGACGTTGCACCCATTACGCAGCGTCTGGCTGAGATCTCCGGTACCCGCGGTGCCAGGGACTACCTGAACCCGGCAGCAGCGTTTGTCTCCATCATCGTCCCGCTCCTGGTGTTCTTCGGATTGCAGCGCTACTTTGTGCGCGGCCTGCTGTCCGGCGGCCTCAAGGGTTAGGACTGCGGCCTCGGTTACGCAGCGCATTACGCGCCTGCGTAACCGAGGCGGCAATCTACAAATACACATTTAGGGTTTGAAGGCGGAGCAACGGCGGCCGGAGAGGGGAGCCTGTGTCAAAAACAACGGGTAGATCCCAACGCGGCGGCCATACCGGCGTCAGTATTGAGGACGTCGCTGCAGCCGCCGGAGTTTCCACGGCCACCGTTTCACGCGCCGTGCGGGGACTACCGCGGGTGTCTCCCGCCACCCGCGAGAAAATCCTCGAAGTTGCCAGTTCACTGGGATATGTTGCGTCGTCATCGGCATCAGGCTTGGCGACGGGCCGCACCCGCACCATCGGAGTCCTGGCACCTTTTGTGAGCCGGTGGTTCTTCTCCAAAGCCATAGAGGGCGCGGACCGGGAACTCCATTCACGCAAGTACAACCTCTCCCTCTTCAACCTGGGCGGCCACGGCAGCAACCGTGAGCGGCTCTTCAGCTCCACCATGGTCTACAAACAAATCGACGCACTGTTGGTGCTCTGTATGTCCCTGACAGAGGAAGAGCTGGAACACCTCCACAAAATCGACATCCCGCTGGTTGTGGTGGGTGGCCACGTTGAGGACTGCGCGTACATCGGCATCAACGATTACGACGCCGCGTCCACCGCCGTGCGGCATCTGCTGGACCTGGGCCACAAGGACATCGCATTGCTCCATGGCGACGACGAAACGGACCTGAACTTCGACGTTCCCCGCGTGCGTATCCGCGCCTTCCAGGAAGTCATGACCGACGCCGGCCTGGAAGTCCGCCCCGAGTGGGACCAGTGGGGTGACTTCACTGTCGCCAGCGGACAGCAGGCGTTTAACCGGCTCTGGAGCCAACCCGGCCGCAAACCAACAGCCATCTTCTGCTCCTCGGACGAGATGGCTATGGGCGTCATTTTTGAGGCGGGCCGTCATGGCGTCAGGGTGCCGGAAGACCTTTCCGTCATCGGGATTGACGACCACGACTTCTCGTCATCCATTGGCCTGACCACCGTGGGCCAGCGGCCCGACAACCAGGCAGAGCTGGCTACCAAGATGCTGCTGGACGAATTGGACGGCAACCCGGGAGCAGTTCATTCAGAGGTGGCCCCCCACAAGCTGATTGTCCGCGAGACGACGGCCCCGCCCAGCTAAAAGCACGAGCCCAGCTAAAAGCACGAGCCCAGCTAGGAGGCCCGCGCCAGTTGCCGGATGGGAATCCACCGCGAGGCGAGCCTGCGGTAGGCGGCGGCCGCTCCGGTCATGTCCCCTTCAGCCAGGCACTCGATGCCGAGCCGGACATCCATGGGGGACTCGTCCGGATACACCTTGTCAGCCACGGCACCATAATCCAGCTCCACCATGGACTGGACGTGGAAAAGTTCCAGCCATTCCGTGAGCTGTGTCAGGTCGTCCAGCATGTCCAAATCAGGCGCGGCCAAGGCCAAATGGGCCACGGCAAAGCGTGCCCTATCCAAGGCTTCAGTAATGGGTGTCCATACCCGGACGGTGAGGATGCGCCCCTCGGACTCCACCACGTCCTTGCGGTCCGACTCACTGAAAAGCGAGAACCAGCTGAACGGAATGCCCCACGTTGAAGCCCGGGTGTGCACCCGTTTTGCGGCCTCCCCGGCGTTGATGCGATCGATCCTGGCCTGGTGCTTGTCACGCTGCGAGACCGGGATGAGGAGATCGGCCAGCGGACTATGCACGCCATCCATGAGCGCGTTGGCCGCCAAGCCAGCCCGAATCACCAGTTGGCTGGGGCAGAAAAGCAGCCGCCCGGCGTCGTGATCTTCCGTATCCTGGGCCGCAGCGTGCCGTCCGGTGGGCACGCGCGTCATGCGTACCAAGTCCGTGCGGCCGGTGGGGAAAGGATCGCCGCCGGAACGCGTGATGCGTCCCAGGGAGGCTTGGAGCTCCGCATTTTCGACGGCGGCCCGGGAACCGTTCTTGGTGCCTTCCGCCACGAGCTGGCGTTGCTGTTCGGGCGGAAACGCCTCGATGGGCTCGTAAATGCGCAGTGACGAAGAGAACGGCAGACCCGCCTGGCCCCGGTACAGGTTTCCAGTCATATCAACCGCCCCTTTTCGTCAGTGAGCCTGTACTTAGTCCGCCAGCTCCACAATGACCGGAGCGTGGTCCGAAGCGCCTTTGCCCTTGCGTTCCTCGCGGTCGATGGAGGCGCCTGTGACCCGTGACGCCAGGGCCGGGGAGGCGAGGCAGAAGTCGATGCGCATGCCTTCCTTCTTGGGGAAGCGCAGTTGTGTGTAGTCCCAGTAGGTGTAGACGCCGGGGCCCGGGGTGTAGGGACGGACGACGTCGGTGAACCCGGCGGTTTCGAAGGCGTGGAAGGCGGCGCGCTCGGGTTCGCTGACGTGGGTGTAGTTGTTGTTGCGGAACAGCTCGATGTCCCAAACGTCCTCATCGAACGGGGCGATGTTCCAGTCACCCATGAGGGCGATCTGGGCGGTGGGCTCGGACTTGAGCCATTCAGCCGCATGGCCCTGCAGGACGTCCAGCCACTTGATCTTGTACGGCATGTGTTCGTCGTCCAGCGAGCGGCCGTTGGGAACGTACAGGCTCCAGATGCGGACGCCGCCACAGGTAGCAGCGATGGCCCGGGCTTCCTGGGCAGGATCCTTGCCTGCCTTACCGAACGCGGGCTGGTCCAGGAAGGTGCGCTGCACATCCTCCAAGCCCACGCGCGAAGCGATGGCTACACCGTTCCACTGGTTCACGCCGAAGTGCGCAACCTCGTAACCCATGCGCTCAAAGAGCTCCCACGGGAAGTTCTCGTCCTTGCACTTGGTCTCCTGGATGGCCAGGACATCGCAGTCGCTGCGCTCAAGCCAAGCCTCAACGCGGTCGGCACGGGCGCGGAGGGAGTTCACATTCCAGGTAGCTATCTTCACAGCCACTAACTTACCGAACTTGGGGCTGAGCGCATCCCCTGACGGGTTTTTACCCTGACTAACTAGCGGACGTAAAGTGCGGAGGAGGATGTGAGTTTGCGGAGCCCGATGCCCGATGCGATCAGGAGCAACCCGGTAACGATCGCGAATCCGGCCAACATCCACACCAGGCCCAAGAGGCCCAGACCCGGATTCACCAGCACCACAATCCCGAACACCGTGGTGATCAGGCCGGTCAGGAACCAAACACCCCAGCTTCGGATGAAGGTCCTCGCGGCCAGCGAAAGAATAATTTGGGAAAGACCCAGGACCAGGGCCCAAAATCCGATCAGCACACCGATTGCAGCCGCCGTAATTCCCGGCAAGGCAATTGCAACAATGCCGGCTGCGATGGAGATGAGCCCACCCACTATGGTCCAGCGCGAACGGCCAGCGGGATCGTAGAAATAATGGGCAACGCTCGTAATGCCGTCAATGATCGCAAAAACACCGAACATGACAACCACCACCAAAGCGGTGGCACTGGGCACAACAAAGATCAAGAGGCCAAAAACTATGGAAAGGGCTCCCCGGACCAGCAAAGCAGTTCCCGGGTTTTTGAACATTTTGCGATCCGCTGCATCGTCCATACGGCTCAGCGTAACCAACCGCGTGCCTTTACCGCATCCCCTCACGCCGGATAGCTGTGGCAATTGCTGCGGCACGGGTTTCGACGCCGAGTTTGGCGTAGATATGAGCGAGGTGGGTTTTGACTGTCGCTTCGGAAATGAACAGTCTTTTCCCGAGATCACGGTTGCTGAGGCCCTGGGTTAGGAGGCTGAGCAGTTCGGCTTCGCGGGGCGTGAGAATTTCGTCCGGATTCCGTAATTGTTGGAACAGGCGGGAAGCTACCGGCGCACTCATCACGCTTTTCCCCTGCACCGCGCCACGAACGGCTGCGAAAATTTCTTCCGGCGCAGCATCCTTGAGTAAATAGCCCATGGCACCGGCGTCCACGGCCCGCACAATGTCAGCGTCCGAATCGTAGGTGGTGAACACGATGATGGCTTGCTTCGGGTTCCGCTGTCGCAGCTGTTTGGTGGCTTCAATGCCATCCATTCCAGCGCCCATTGCCAGGTCCATGAGGATTACTGCGGGTGAATGCTCTTGGGTGGCTTTCAGGGCTTCCTCGCCGGAGGACGCCTCCGCGACGACGGCGATGTCACCTTGGGTGCCCAGCAGCGCCTTGAGTCCGCTCCGAACTACCGTATGGTCGTCCACGAGGAGCACCGAGATAGTGTTCACAGGGCCTCCTTCAAAGCATGGGCCGGATCAGCTGGCTGGGTCAGTGGGAACTGCGCCGCGATGATGGTGCCTTCGCCGGGCGAGCTTTCCACGGACAATTCTCCGCCCAACTGCTCAACACGCTGCCGCATGGCACGGAGGCCGTACCCTCCGTTGGCCGACGCCGGAGGTACCGCTGCGGGATCAAAACCGCGACCGTCGTCGAACACGTCCAAGGTGACCGCATCCGGAAGGTAACCGAGCGTCACGCTGGCATGGTCCGCGCGGGCATGGAGTTTGATGTTGGCCACGGCGCTTTGGGTGACGCGGAGCAGGGCATGACGCACCTCGGATGGAAGGGGCCGCGGCTCACCGGTGACGTGGATGCTGACGGTCTCAAAGTATTGCCGTGCCGCATGTTCCAGGGCTTCCGGGAGCGGCCCGGTCTCAAGGCCGGGAGCGGAGAGCTCGTGCACCAGGCTGCGGGTGTCTGCGAGGTTGCGCCTGAGCAAATCTGTTGCTTTGCGGACGTCATTGTGGGCGGATTCGGCTGGCCAGGAGCGTTGGGCGGCCTCGAGGAGGAGCAGGCTGCTGGCCAGGCCTTGGGTGACGGTGTCGTGGATTTCACGGGAAACCCGCTCGCGCTCGGTGGCGATTCCGGCTTCGCGTTGCTTGGCGGCGAGTTGCTCCTGGGCTCGGGTGACGTCGTTGAAGAGCCTGCGTTGCAGTGCCGCATCGCGCTCAATCTTGTCGTAGATCAGCGTGAGCAGGGCGCCCGCCGCGAGAGGCCCCAGCAGCATGGCGATGTCCGTCCAGCCGCTCATGCGGAAGAGCCCGACGGCGGTAGCGGCCGCCGTCGCGCCTCCCGCCACGTAGCCGGCCCAACCGCGGAAGGCCGTGCGCGTGAGGAAGAAAATGGCGAAGGAACACCATGCGAAGCTCGGAGCGACCACCACCAACGCGGCCCACGCTGTCACTAACGCCACCATCCACGGGATCCACAACCGGTGAGTGCGTTGACCCGGCGGCTGCCGGTGAGCCAGTGGTTGGCGGTGAGCCAGCACCGCGGTCACCGCATACAGCGCGCACACGGCCACGGCCAAAGCAACGGTCCACAGGTTGTCCGCGGGGGAGTGACGCATAACGTACCGGACCGCGGAGGCCACCATCAGGACGGCGAAGCCCAAGTGCACCACAGCATCAATGCGGCCATCAATCCGGCTGCTGAGCTGGTTGCCAGGTTCGAGCCTAGGATGAGCAGTTGGCATGGGTGGTTCCCGTTCCGGGTTTGGGTGGAAGGCGTTCTTTCCATGCTAGATCCCACGCAGTCATTGGTCTCTCCACCTTTTGGCTGATACAGGTGGCGGAAAGGCTGAGACCGGGAGCGGCGCCCGGCCGATGCGGCGTGGGGGCGCTCGCGGAAGCATGGAGATGTACCCGATGCCAACTACCAGGAGAACCTTGTGAAGAAGTCCAACAAGATGATTGCCGCCGCCGCTGCCGGAGCATTGCTGCTCACCGGCGGTGTCACTGCTGTGGCCAACGCCGTGTCACCAGCCGCCGCACCCGCCGCGCCCGTGAAAGTTGCCGCAGAAGTTCAACCGGCACCGGAGAACGTTGTAGCCCAGAACCGCATCTCCGTGGGCGCCTCAAGCGCTGCCGTCAACGCTGCGCTTGCCAAGTGCCAGGCAGACAAGCTGCCGTTCGTGACTGTTGCCCTGGTTGACCGCTTCGGCACCGTCCAGGCACTCCTCCGCGGGGACAACGCCGCCGAGCACACCATCGAGGCCGCCAAGCAGAAGGCCTACACGGCCGCAGCTTTCGGTGCTCCCACCAGCGAACTCGCAAAGCGCATCAACGGTAACGGCCCGTCCATCGCCGACCTCCCCGGCACCCTGTTCCTGGCCGGCGGCGTTCCGTTGAAGGTCAACGGAGTTTCCGTTGCCGGGATCGGTGTGGGCGGTGCTCCCGACGGCGCCCTCGACGAAGCCTGTGCAACCGCCGGCGCCGATGCCTTGGCCGTGGCAGCGAAGTAGCCATGAACCCCCTTGAAGTTTTTGTACAGATGATGCCCTTATGGGAGCGTTTTAGGGGCGTTATCTGTACAAAAACGCGGGTGGTGGGGGCAGGCGTGCTGGTGCTCGGGCTGCTGTCCGGATGTACGACGGCGGCGTCCCCGCCTTCCAGCCCGGCCGCGCCTTCCAGCCCGGTGCCGACTCAATCAGTCCCCACCCAAGCCGCGCCGTCGAGCGTAAGTCCCGTCCCGTCGTCGTCGGCTGCTGTACCGTCCAAAGTCTCAGCGCCGCCCAAACTGTCACCGGAGGCCCAACTGGAAACTGACCGACTCCTGATCCTTGCCGCGAAAGCCAACGACGCTGCGAGGGTGCGCGAACTGATCGCGGCTGGCGGCAACGTCAACGCCAAGGACGACATCCAGGACTCCGCGTTCCTCTATGCCGGTGCTGAGGGCTTCAACGAGGTCCTGCAACTGACGCTGGCTGCGGGAGCGGACGTTCGCAGCATCAACAGGTACGGCGGCACGGCCCTGATCCCGGCGAGCGAGCATGGGCACACGGACACCGTGCGGATCCTGATCGCGGCGGGTGTCCCCGTGGACCACGTCAACAACCTGGGCTGGACCGCCATGCAGGAAGCCATCCTGCTCAACAATGGCGGTCCGAATCAGCAGGACGTGGTCCGGCAACTCCTGGCAGCCGGAGCCAACCCGGACATCCGCGACCCCCAAGGCCGAACCGCCCTGCAGAACGCAGAGCGGCTCGGATTCACGGAGATCGCGGCGCTGATCCGGGCGCGCTAGCTACAGCGCTTCCAGCACGCTCACGTAGTTGGCGATGCCCACGCCGCCCATGTTCTGCACAGCTCCGCGGCGGGCGTTCGCTAGTTGCATGTCGCCCGCGGTCCCGCTGAGCTGCATCGCGGCAATAACGTGCTGCGACACGCCCGTCGCGCCCACTGGATGCCCCTTCGCCTTGAGTCCGCCGGAGACGTTGACGGGAAGCTTGCCGTCCTTATAAACCCAGCCTTCCTGGATGGCACGCGCGCCCTCGCCGCGCGGAGTGAGACCCATGGCCTCGTACATAATGAGCTCGGCGATGGTGAAGCAGTCGTGCACCTCGGCGAAGTCCAGATCCTCAATGCCCACGCCCGCCATGGTGAAGGCGCGCTCCCACGAGGCTCGGGTGGCGGCGAACTCGGTGGGGTCGCGCTTCTCCGCCGGGAAAAAGTCGTTGGCATGACCGAAACCAGCAAGACGCACAGGTGCAGTTGCGCCGCCGGTAGCGGACGTGGAAAGCACGACGGCGGCAGCACCGTCCGAGACCGGCGAACAGTCAGTGCGGCGCAGGGGCTCGGCCACCATGGGATTCTTCTCAGAGACGGTGCGGCAGAACTCCACGCCGAAGTCCCGGTGCATCTGGGCGTACGGGTTGTCCATGCCGTTGTGGTGGTTCTTGGCGGCGATGGAGCCAAGGACATCGCTGAGGCCGTTCTCAAAACCCGGGCCGCTGATTCCAGCGCCGTAACGCTTGCCGTAGTGCTTGGCCACCTCCGCGAACAGGCCCGTGAACCCGGTGGAGGACGCTTTGCCGGCCATCTCGTACGAAGCACCGAGGAGGGCTGCTCCCACGACGTCCGCGCCAGCGTCGGTCATTTTCTCGGCCCCGATCACCAGGACGTTCCGGGCAGTTCCGGCGAGGACGGCCTTGACGCCCTGCTGGAACGCGGCCGATCCGGAGGCGCAAGCATTCTCAGTGCGCGTTGCGGGGACGTTGGCCAGGTCCGCAGACAACTGGAGTGCCAGCGACGACGTGAATCCCAGAGGCTGCATGCCCGAGTTGAACTGTCCAAGGTAGATCTCGTCGATGTCCTTGGGGTCCAGGCCGGAGTTGCTGATGGCTTCGCCGGCAACCTGGACGATCAGCGACTCCAATGTCTCATCGCTCAGTTTCCCGAACTTGCTGTGCCCCCAACCGGTGAGCAGGATGTCTTTGCCGAACTGGTCTTTCAGGCTCATGCGTTGGCTCCTTCAAGCGTGTGTTCCTCAGGGGTGGGTTCTTTAGAGGCAAGCGCCACCGCAAACTCAGCCTCGGTCTTGCTACGGATTTCTTCCACCGTGACGCCCGGTGCCAGGCGTGTCAGCAGCAGGCGCGTGCCGCCGTCGTGCGTTTCAGCGTCAGGCACGATGTCGAAAACGGCCAGGTCCGTGATGATCCTGTCCACGCACTTGAGTCCCGTGAGGGGCAGCGTGCATTCGGTGACGATCTTGGCCGTGCCGTCCTTGGCATTGTGCTCGGTGAGGACCACGACGCGCGGTGTCCCGGCCACCAAATCCATGGCGCCGCCCATACCCTTGACCATCTTGCCGGGGATGGTCCAGTTGGCAAGGTCGCCGCTGCCGGACACCTGCATGGCGCCCAGGATGGCCACCTTCACGTGCCCGCCGCGGATCATGCCGAACGAGGTAGCAGAATCGAAAATGCTGCCGCCGGGGGTGATGGTGACGGTCTGCTTGCCGGCGTTGATGAGGTCCGCGTCTTCTTCGCCCTCATAGGGAAAGGGGCCCATTCCAAGCAAGCCGTTTTCGCTCTGGAGGACCACCCGCACGCCGTGGGGCAGGTTGTTGGCCACCAGAGTGGGGATGCCGATACCGAGGTTGACGTAGTCGCCGTCGTTCAATTCTTCGGCCGCGATGGCGGCCATCTGGTCACGTGTCCATGCCATGGTGATGTGCTCCTTTGCTTTAGACCGTCAGTGCTTCAGCGCGCTGTGCTTCCGGGCGTTGGCGGACGGTTCGCTGCTCGATGTCCTTGACCCGGTTGGTTGCCTGGACAAGCCGCTGGACGTAGACGCCCGGGGTGACGATGTGGTTAGGGTCCAGCTCGCCCGGCTGCACAATGACCTCCGCCTCGGCGATGGTCACTGTGCCTGCCGTGGCCACCACCGGGTTGAAGTTCCGCGCCGTGTAGCGGTAGATCAGGTTCCCGTCCGTGTCCGCGGTGTGCGCATGAACCAGCGCGACGTCGGCGGTGATGGCGCGCTCGCGGACGTAAGTTACGCCGTCGAACTCTTCCAGCGGCTTGTCTTCGGCAACCAAGGTGCCCACGCCGGTGCGCGTGTAGAAGGCCGGGATACCCGCGCCGCCGGCGCGGAGGCGTTCGGCCAGTGTGCCCTGCGGGGTGAACTCGACTTCGAGTTGGCCAGCCAGGTATTGCTCAGCGAAGAGCTTGTTCTCGCCCACGTAGGAAGCAATGACTTTGCGGACCTGGCCCGCCTCGATCAGCACGCCCAGGCCCTTGCCATCCACACCCATGTTGTTCGAGACGATGGTGAGGTCCTTGGCGCCCGACTCGCGGACGGCGTCGATCAGGTCGGCGGGGATGCCGCTCAAGCCAAAACCTCCGACGGCGATGGTCAGGCCGTCTGCCATCAGGTCATGGAGCGCTTGGGCTGCGCTTGATTGGATCTTGGCCATGCTGGGCTCCTCTTTGAGTTCTTTTCAGGTGATCCACTTTGTGGACTGTGCTGTCTCTTGAGAAGGAGCCTAGTTTTGCCGGGCAGGACGGTCAATCGTCACTGCGGAAGGAGACTCAGGGTGTGGACGGTACACTGAAAGCTGTCCATATTGTGGATGTTTTCTTCTTGAGGGGGTCTCATGGTGGTTCAGGGAGCGCAGGTGGTGGGTCGGGTAGCCCTGCTGCTGCGGCTGGTGGGACGGAAGCCCGAAGGCACGTCATTGGCTGGCTTGGTACGTGAGTCCGGGTTGACCCGGCCAACAGTGCACCGGCTGCTGACGTCGCTGGCTGCTGGGGGATTGCTGGAACACGACTCGGGCTCTGGAAAGTGGGTTCTGGGGCCGGAGATCTTTCTGCTGGGTTCGGTGGCTGCTGCGCGTTTCCCCATGGAGGACATTGCTCGGCCGTCGCTGCGCCGGCTGGCTGCCGAGACAGGGGAGAGTGCCTTCTTTTCCATTCGACGTGGAAATGAAACAGTGTGCGTGCTGCGCGAGGAAGGTTCTTTCCCGGTACGGTCCTTCGTGCTGCACGAAGGCGTGCGCTTTCCGTTGGGAGTGGCGTCAGCGGGGATGGCGATCATGGCTTTCCTGCCTCCCGATGAGCAGGAACTCCTATTGGGGGACTGGCCAGCGCATGCCGGGGAGTTCGCCGTGGGACATCCTGCAGATGTAGTGCGGGAAAATCTCGAACGGACCCGACTGACCGGTTACTCCGTCAATCCCGGGCTAATCCTTGAAGGTAGCTGGGGCATGGGTGCTGCCGTATTCGACCAGCAGGGACGGCCGGCGTGGGCTCTGTCCTTGACGGGAATCGAACCCAGGTTCCGCCCGGACCGCCAGGATTTCCTTGGCAAGCTGCTGCTCGAGGAAGCACACCGAATGAGCGCGCGGTTGCAGGCCACCGCACCCAACTGAGTCGCATTTGTGCGCGTTTTGAGCGCTCAAAACGCGCTGTGCTGCTACCTGGTTGGGGTGGGTTGGGTGAGGTCCAGGCGCATCAGGACTCGTGGGAAGCCATTAAGGACCGACGTCGTCTCGGTCACCTTCTTGAAGCCAGCCTTCTCGAATAATCTGCGGGTGCCCACGTAGGCCATGGTCAGGTCCACTTTGGAGCCCTTGTTATCCACGGGATAACCCTCAATGGCGGGCGCTCCGTGGCTCTTGGCGAAGTCGATTGCCCCGCGAAGCAGCTCGTGAGAGATCCCTCTGCCTCGATGTCCGGGGCGCACCCGAATGCACCACACCGACCACACGTTGGTTTCGTCCACGTGGGGGATCTTTCGGTTCTTCGCGAAAGTGGTGTCCGCGCGAGGGTGGACCGCTGCCCACCCCACTACTTGGTCGCCGTCGTACGCCAAAACGCCGGGAGGAGGATCCTCGGCCACCAGCTTCTTCACGAACTTCCCGCGCTCCTGTTTCTGGAGCTCCTGGTTCAGTTTCGACGGGATCCTGTAGCTCAGGCACCAGCACACGTTGGAATCGGGGCTCTTGGGCCCCACCATCGTCTTCACGTCATCGAACACCGTTGCCGGGCGAACCTCGATAGCCATGCGGACCATCCTGTCACCTGCGGTGGGCCTGCGTTCTGCCTATCCGAACAAATTTCAAAACTTTTTCAATCCGGACCCATCCACCCCGTCCCACCCTCCGAATAGCTGGTGAGACACAAACCGCAGGTGAAGCAAAAGCAGCACCTGCAACCCGCGTCCCACCAACCAATGGATCCAACGCCCTGGTTCCAAAAACAAGGAGAATGACATGTTGTCCACAAAGCGCCCCGCCCTCGCCTTCGTTGGCCTCACTGCAGCCGCCCTTCTCGGACTTACTGCCTGTGGTGGTTCAAGCACCACCAGCACCCCGGCAGCTTCCTCTGCTGCTCCGGAAACCTCCATGGCGGCACCGTCGCCGTCCTCCTCCCCCATGAGCAGCGCAGCCATGGATCCGGCCGCTAACCTGGTGGGCCCTGGCTGCGCCGGCTACGCCGCACAGGTTCCGGACGGTGCCGGTTCGGTAGCCGGCATGGCCTTGGATCCGGTAGCCGTGGCAGCGTCGAACAACCCGCTCCTCAAGACACTGACCTCCGCTGTTTCCGGCAAGCTCAACCCCAAGGTTGATCTTGTTTCCACCCTGAATGGCAGCGAATTCACGGTCTTCGCACCCGTTGACGATGCTTTCGCGAAGATCGACCCCGCAACAATCGAGACGCTCAAGACGGACGATGCCCTGCTGAGCAAGATTCTCACCTACCACGTAGTCCCCGGTCAGCTGAGCCCGGACCAGATCGTCGGCACCCACAAGACTGTTCAGGGTGGCGAAGTGACGGTTGCCGGCACCAAGGATGCCCTCACGGTTGACGGAGCTTCCAACGTGATCTGCGGTGGCGTAAAGACCGCCAACGCCACGGTTTACCTGATCGACTCGGTGCTGATGCCCAAATAAGCCATAGGGCTTAGCAACACAAGCAACAAAGCAATACCAACAACAAAGCAGGCGCCGGAATCCGGCGCCTGCTTTGTTGTGTTGGGGACTATCTGTTGGTGTCTTGCTCGGGTTTGCCAACCAAGGGGATGGTGCCTGTGCCTGTTCCTCCGACGCATTCGGTCTCAGTGCACTTTTCAGCGCACTCGTGCCTGGTGACGAGGTCGAACTGAACGCCGCCGTGCTGCTCGACGCCTGTCCGGATGGCCCGTTCCACCACCGAGGTGGCCAAGCGCTTGTGCAACTGCAGGGGGTCGCGCCGAAGGTCCTTGACCAGCGCGAAACAGAGCAGCAGCATGACGATGATGAATGGCAGGGCAGCCACAATGGTCACCCGTTGAAGGCCTGACAATGCTTCCGAGGGTTTGTCGCCGCCGGCAAGCAGCATGACTGCTGCCACGGCGCCGGTGAGGCTTCCCCAGAAGATCACCACTCCGCGCCGCGGGTGCTCAGCACCGTTGGAGCTAAGGGATCCCATCACAATGGAGGCAGCGTCTGCGCCGGTGACGAAGAAGATCGCCACCAGGACCATGGCCAGGACGATCACGGCTGCGGTCAGCCAGCCAGGCATCCCCAGGTTCTTCACGAGGTCGAAGAGAGCGCCGTCGAAGTTGATGGAGGGAGCGCCGTCCACCATGGTCACCAGCCCGGGAGTGCCGGCCTTGTCCGCTTCCTGCTGAACGTGGAAGGCAGCGCCGCCGAAGATACCGAACCAGATCACGCTAACTACGCTGGGCACCAGCAGCACGCCGGTGACGAACTGGCGGATGGTGCGTCCACGGCTGATGCGGGCGATGAACATTCCTACGAAGGGCGTCCAGGAGATCCACCATGCCCAGTAGAAGATGGTCCAGCTGGTCATCCAGCTGCGCAGGGAGTCGTCTCCCACGGCTTCGGTGCGTGAGGACATTTCAGCCAGATCGCGGGCATAGTCACCAACGGCCGAGGGAATCAGGTTGAGGATAAACAGGGTGGGGCCTGCAACAAACACAATGAGGGCCAGGACTACCGCCAGCACCATGTTGATGTTGGACAGCCATTGGATGCCGCGGCTGATGCCGGATACTGCTGATGCCACAAAGCAGAACGTCAGGATGGCAACGATGACCACCAGCACGGGAGTGCCGATTTCACCCAGCCAGCCGTTGGAGGTCATGCCGCTGCCGATCTGCAGGGCACCGAGGCCCAGTGAGGCTGCGGTACCGAAGAGCGTGGCGAAGATGGCCAGGATGTTGATGAACTTGCCCAGGGGGCCCTCCACCATGCGAATGCCAAAGAGTGAGGTGAAGGCTGCGGAGACCAGTTGCTTGCGTCCCAGCCGGTAGGTGCCGTAAGCCATGGCGATGCCAACTACTGCGTACATGGCCCAGGGGTGCAGGGTCCAGTGGAAGATGGATGTGGCCATCGCAGTCTGGATTGCGGCCGGTGTGCGGCCGTCCACTGTTCCCGGCGGTGGCGAAATGTAGTGGTAGAGCGGCTCGGCCACACCATAGAACATGAGTCCGATTCCCATGCCGGCGGCGAACATCATGGCCACCCAGGAGACGGTTCGGAACTCGGGCTTCTCACCATCCTTGCCCAGTGGGATGTTGCCGAACTTGCCCAGGGCGAGCCACAGGACGAAGACGACGAACAAGGAGGCGAGGACCATGAAGAGCCAGCCTGTGTACTCCATGACCCAGTTCAGGGCACCTTTGGAGGTATCGGAGAGGCTGTCGCGTCCCACAAAGCCCCAGATCACGAAGGCGACGGCGATGGCGCCCGTGATCCCGAAGGTGACTTTGTCCAGGGTAAGTTTGCGGTTCCGGCGGGCTGCAACAGCCTGCTCGGTCTTGGCGTGGCGCAGCTCCTCCATGATCTGTTCGTGTTCTGCGGAATCAGGAAGTGCCTCTGCGCCTCCGTCCTCAGCGTTGAGCGCGGCCAAGGTGGTTTCGGGGTCGGTAGGTAATTCCTCGGGTGTCAGCGGTTTTGTGTCACTGTTTATAGCCATGAGCGGGTCCTTTGCTCGGCGTGTCATGAGGCTGCGTTTCTTACGGGGCCTTGGTTAATGGATTGGATGGGGAGGTGGGGGGTGCTTCGCGGAGTGTTCCGCAGGAATCAACAACATCCGCGCTATGCAACAGAGTGCGCTCCGTCACATGCAAAGTCAAGGGATTTTAGCTCTTTAACAGCAGATTGATATATCAATTGGCTGGAAGTAGATATGTTGCGTATCATGGGCTCCGTTGCGAATTGCGCATCGAAGAAGGAGCCGCAGTAGGCAGTCACCCCGGACGGTTGTGAGGTTATGGCCGAAGGGCTAGCGGTACCTGTAACCCATGCGGGCGCTGATGGTCAGTCCGGCCTCCCGAAGGCCCTCAATGAGTCCGGGCTGTTCCTCCGGAGAAAAGCGGAACGACGGCCCGGAAATGCTGACGGCAGCTATGACGCTGCCGGCGTGGTTGAAGATCGGCACGGCAATGGCAGTAAGGCCGATCTCGAACTCTTCGTGGACTGTGGCGTACCCGTTCCGGGCCACGTCCAGCAGCTGCTTCTCCAGCTCGCCGCGGTTTGTGACAGTTCGAGGCGTCCGTGCGGGCAGGCCCACTGCCTTGAAAACCTGGGCTCGTTCATCGGCGGTCAAAGCCGCAAGAAGGACTTTGCCGCTGGAGGTGGCGTGCAGCGGCGTCAGGCTTCCCACCCAGTCGTACGTGGCCAGCGTTGAGGGCCCCATGGCCTGATCCACGTTGACGGCGTAGTTTGACCGCAGGACGGCGAGGTTGACCGTCTCCTTGTATTCGGCGGCCAGCGACTCCAAAACCTGGCGTGCCTCGTGCACCACGCTGAGCCTGCCAGGAATGGACGATGCGAGGCGGAGGATTCCGAAACCCAGCTGATACTTGCCGCGTTCACTGTTCTGCCGGACGATCTCACGGCTGACCAAGGACCCCACCAACCGGGACACCGTGGATTTGTGGATGCCCATTTCCTCGGCGATTTCACTCACTCCGGCATCGCCTTCGCGGGCCAGGATTTCCAGGATCTGGAGCGCACGGTCCACCGATTGCACGCCGCCATTTGGGGCGTCCACGTCCTTGTCAGGGTCCGGGTTGTTGTTTGCGGCCATGGTGCCTCGTGTCATTGTCCAAGCAGGCCGCCGTAAGCCGGTAGCCATGTTCGGCCTGCACCCTCGTCTTTCCTCATCCTAGACGGAGTTTTCCACGGGCCTCGACTCGGACCACGGACCCATTCACACCACGGGCCTCGACTCACACCATGGGCAGCGACCGGCTAAGTCCAGGGCAGCGGCAGCACCGGCACGGGCGCTCCGGCTGCCACGCCTTCAGGAGGCACTGCCATGTATCCATGTGCCCAGGCAAGCCCACGCATCATTCCCGGACCCGTGTGGGAGGCCGGGAACACCAGGTCATGAACTACGGTGCAAGGAATTAGCCGTGTTCGCCGTGGGTCCGGTTCAATGTCAGCCCCGGACGTCATGGGGCTGGCTTCAGTGAGGGGCCTGTTTCCCAGCGCAGCCAGCAGGGGTTCGCCAAGGGTCATCAGCGCCATCATGGCCGCCAGCGGGTTCCCCGGAAGCCCGATGATGAACCGACCATCAGGAAGTTCCGCCAGCACTGCCGGATGTCCCGGGCGCATGGCTATCCCGTCCAGTAGGAGCCTGCCGCCCAGCGCCGCAACGGCGTCGCGGAAATGGTCTGTGCCGGATTTCCCTGTTCCGCCGGTGGTAATCGTGACGTCCGGCCGTTCGGCGTCGGGAACTGAGCCTTCAGGAGCGCCGCTCAGTGCCGCCATCCACTCGTCATACGAGTCGCCGATTCTTTGCTGTCCGCGAGGCTCCCCGCCCAGTTGCGAAATGACAGTATCCAATTGAGGACCGAAGGCGTCGCGGACCTGTCCCGGTGCAGGCTCACCTGAGGTGACTACTTCGGAACCGGTAAGTACGACGGCGACCCTCGGCTTGCGTTGTATCCGGACGTAATCGTGGCCTGCTACAGCGGCCAGGGCGATGTGTGCCGGGTTGAGGAGGGTGCCGGCGGGTATGAGGACGTCGCCGGTGGTGGCTTCTTCTCCGGCCGGACGAATGTGACGGCCGGGGAGTGTTTCGTCGGGCGTTGAATTGGGCCTGAGGGTGAGGTGCCCGGCGCCGGAGACGCGGCCGCTCTCCTTGCGCAGAATGGACGTGGCACCTGCGGGGACGAGCCCTCCGGTGGCGATAACGCTGGCTTGACCTGCGGCGAGCGGCCCACCCGGCGTGGTTAACTTCCATGGGCCGCCGCCGTTAATGGCCCAACCGTCCATGGCTGATGAGGCATAGTGCGGGAGATTTCGTGGCGCGGTGACGGGGCTGGTGAGCGTGCCGCCGATTGCTTCGCGGAGGGTAACTGCCACGGAGGGTAGCGGCGTGGCGCATGTGTAGGACAGCTGCCGCGCTTCGGCCCAGGTAGGCGCATGCCGCCGGACAATGGTGGTGCCGGGGGCGACTCTTTCTTGGGTGAGCATGGTTCTTCGCTTCCTGGGGTAGTGCTGCTGTTCCAACGCAGATACCGGGGACTGCACGGCCTTCCCGTAATGCGTGCCGCGCAGTCCCCGGTATCAGTTGATGCGTACTGTATTAACCCTTCACGTAGCCGTTGGGGTTCAGCACGAACTTTGTTGCCGATCCGGCGTCGAACTCGGCGTAGCCGCGCGGAGCGTCCTCGAGCGGGATGGCCTTGGCGTTGACGGCCTTGGCGATCTGGACCTTGTCATGGAGGATGGCCATCATCAGCTGGCGGTTGTACTTCATGACGGGGCACTGGCCGGTGGTGAAGGACAGGGACTTTGCCCAGCCGGTACCGAGGGACAGTGAGAGGGAGCCGTGCTTGGCTGCCTCGTCGATTCCACCCGGATCGCCAGTGACGTAGAGGCCCGGGATGCCCAGGGAGCCGCCGGCGGCGGTGATGTCCATGAGGGAGTTCAGCACGGTCGCCGGAGCCTCGTGGGAGGCATCCTTGCCGTGGCCGCGGGCTTCGAAACCAACAGCGTCCACGCCGCAATCCACTTCCGGAACTCCAAGGATCTGTGCGATCTGCTCCTTGGGATCGCCGTTGGAGACGTTGACGGTTTCGCAGCCGAAGGATCGCGCCTGCGCCAGCCGGTCCTCGTTCATGTCGCCCACAATCACGACGGCGGCGCCAAGCAACTGGGCGCCGACGGCGGCGGCAAGGCCCACAGGCCCGGCACCAGCGATGTAAACCGTGGATCCTACGCCCACGCCGGCAGTAACCGCGCCGTGGAAGCCGGTGGGGAAAATGTCCGAGAGCATGGTCAAGTCCATGATCTTTTCCAGGGCCTGATCGCGGTCCGGGAAGCGCAGCAGGTTCCAGTCAGCGTAGGGAACCAGCACGAACTCTGCTTGTCCGCCTACCCATCCGCCCATGTCAACGTAGCCGTAGGCGCTGCCGGGGCGGTCGGGGTTGACGTTGAGGCAAATGCCGGTCTTCTGTTCCTTACAGTTCCGGCAGCGGCCACAGGAGATGTTGAACGGCACGGAGACGATGTCGCCTACCTTGATGAACTCGACGTCGGGTCCCACCTCCACCACCTCGCCGGTGATTTCGTGGCCGAGGACCAGGTCCTTCGGAGCCGTGGTGCGGCCGCGGACCATGTGCTGGTCCGAACCGCAGATGTTGGTGGTCACCGTCCGGAGGATCGCGCCGTGCGGTACTTTCCTTCCGACGTTGGCAGGGTTGACGCCTGGTCCGTCTTTGAGCTCAAACGTGGGGTAGTCAGTGTCGATGATCTCAACGACACCGGGTTCCTTGTAGGCGACTGCTCTGTTTCCTGACATGGTCACTCCCTATTCTTTGGCTGTTACTGACATTGCTGCCCAATGGACCGAAAACGGTGCTTCGATGAGGAAATACCTCCCCAGGTTTCAGGCACCGAAGCACCAATTACGGCCCACCGGACGGGTAAAAAACTGACAAGTGGAAAATCTGCTCTGGATCTACGCTTTCTCCAGCCGGATGATCACCGACTTCGAGGTGGGTGTTCCACTGGTATCGGCCACGGAATCCAAGGGCACCAGGACATTTGTTTCCGGGTAGTAGGCGGCGGCGCACCCTTTCGGCGTCGAATAGGACACGATGCGGAAGTTCTCGGCCCGCCGGTCCGTCCCTTGGAACTCGGAAATCAGGTGGACCATGTCGCCGTCGGAGAATCCCAGCTCGGTGATGTCGTCGGCGTTGATGAGCACCACGCGACGGCCACCGTGGATTCCGCGGTAGCGGTCGTCCTTGCCATAGATGGTGGTGTTGTACTGGTCATGTGAGCGCAGGGTCTGCAGGACCAGCCGGCCGGGCGGGATCTTGATGAACTCCAGCTCGTTGCCCGTGAAGTGTGCTTTCCCGGATGCGGTGTGGAACTTCCTGGCGTCGCGCGGTGGGTGTGGCAGCACGAAGCCGCCGGGGTGCTGGATGCGTGCTTCAAAGTCCTCAAAACCATCGAAGACGGCCTCAATGTGCTTCCGGATCAGGGTGTAGTCGTCCCGCATGGCCAGCCAGGATGCCTGGGGCGTGTTGGGCAGGTGCCCGTGACCGTCCGTAAACAACCTGTCCGCGAGATTGCAGACGATCGCCACTTCCGAGTGGAGGTGGTCGCTTGCAGGTTTGAGGCGTCCCCGTGAGGCGTGGACGGCGCTCATGGAGTCCTCCACGGTGACCCGCTGGTCGCCCGTGCGTTGCGTGTCCTTCTCGGTGCGGCCGAGGGTGGGCAGGATCAAAGCCCGCCGACCCGTGGACAGGTGTGAGTGATTCAGCTTGGTGGAGATCTGCACGCTCAGGCCAGTGTTGGCCAGGGCCTGCTCGGTAACCTCTGAATCGGGGGCGGCCCGCACGAAGTTGCCGCCCATCCCCATGAAGAAACGGACTTTCCCGTCGCGCATGGCGCGGATGGCTGCCACGGTGTCGTAGCCATGCTCCCGGGGGGAGCGGAACCCGAATTCCTGGTCCAGCCGGTCATGGAACGTCGGAGGCATCTTTTCGAAGATGCCCATGGTGCGGTCGCCTTGAACGTTCGAGTGCCCGCGCACGGGGCACACGCCGGCGCCGGGCTTGCCGATATTGCCTTGGAGCAGGAGAACGTTGACCACATCGCGGAGGGTGGGGACGGAATGTTTGTGCTGGGTCAGTCCCATGGCCCAGCACACGATGGTGGCGCTGGAGGCGAGCAAGCGCTCACCCGTCGCATGGATCTGCTCCAGGGTCAGGCCGGTTGCCTCCACAATGTCATCCCACTCCACCTTCTCCAGGTAGCGCAGGTAGTCATCGAGACCCACGGTGTGGTTGTTGATGAAGTGGTGATCCAGCACGGTGTCCAGGCCCGGAGTGTTCCGTCCCGCAGCTTCGGCCTCCAGAAGGTATTTGCCCAGTCCTTGGAACAGGGCTTGGTCTCCACCGGCACGGATCTGCAGGAAGTCGTCCGTCAGCTGGGTCCCTTGAATCATTCCGGCCAGGTGCTGGGGGTTTTCAAAGTGCAGGAGCCCGGCTTCGGGAAGCGGGTTGACGGACACGATGATCGCGCCGTTCTTCTTGGCCTTTTCCAAGGCGCTGAGCATGCGCGGGTGGTTGGTGCCGGGGTTCTGTCCAGCGACGAAGATCAGTGACGCCGTCTCCAGGTCCGTCAGGCTGACGGAACCCTTGCCGATGCCAATGGTTTCCACCAGTGCGGAGCCGGAGGATTCGTGGCACATGTTGGAGCAGTCCGGGAGATTGTTGGTGCCCAGGCCGCGAACCAAGAGCTGGTACACGAACGCGGCTTCATTGGAGGTCCGGCCGGAGGTGTAGAAAACCGCTTCGTCCGGGTGTTCCATGGCCCGCAACTCTTCGGCCATGAGGTCATAGGCATCTTCCCAGTCAATGGTCCTGTAGTGAGTAGCGCCTTCATCGAGGAACATCGGGTGGGTGATCCGGCCTTGCTGGCCCAGCCAGAAGTCATCGCGGGTTTTGAGCTCAGCAACGGAATGGTGGGCAAAGAACTCCGGCGTGACGCGGCGGCGGGTGCCTTCCTCAGCCACTGCCTTGGCGCCGTTCTCGCAGAACTCTGCCGCATTACGCTTTTCATGCTCGGGCCAGGCGCATCCCATGCAGTCGAACCCGTCCAGCTGATTCACAGCTAGAAGGGTCTGAACGCTTCGCAGCGGTCCCATCTGTTCCAGCGAAATTTTCAGGGCGTTGGCAACAGCGGGGATGCCTACGGCCTTGGTCTTGGGTTTGGTGACGGTCAGCTTTGACTCGTCAATGTTCTCGCGTGGAGCTTTGGAATGCATGGGAACCCCTTCAGATCCGGGAAGTGGAAGCGGCCAGCAACCCGCTGTGGGACTGCTGTCGGGCGGCTTCCACAGTGTGCAGGAGCAGGAGCGCGGTGGTCACTGATCCCACCCCGCCCGGGACCGGACTCAGCCCGGCCGCCACGCCGGTGACACTGGCCTCGTCAACGTCTCCCACCAGGGAACCGTCGGCCAGGACGTTCGTGCCGACGTCGATCACCACAGTCTTCTCCGAGACGTGATTCCCGGTCAAGAGCCCGGTCCGCCCAGCAGCAACAACCACGACGTCGGCGGGCCGGGTGTAGTGTTCCAGCGCCCCGGATTTGGAATGGCAGACGGTGACGGTCGCGTCTTTCGCGAGGAGCAGCAAAGACAGCGGCTTGCCCACCACGGCGGAACGCCCGACGACGGCCACGTTCCGTCCCGCTACCGGGATCTGGAAGTGGTCCAGCAGTTCCACCACTGCCCGGGCGGTAGCGGGGGCGAAGGCGAGCTGTCCCACAGCCAAGCGACCGAGACTGAGGGGATTGGCGCCGTCGATATCTTTATCCGGGGCGATGAGCCCCACCAGCCGGTCAGGTCGCACGGCAGCGGGCAGGGGAGTCTGCAGGATGATGCCGTGAACGGTGGGTTCGGCGCTGAGGTCCGTAAGGACGTTGGCCATGACCTGCTCGGTGGCGTCGTGGCCAAGATCGACTATCCTGCAGCCGATGCCTGCCCGCCCGGCTGCACGTTCAATGGACCGAACGTACCAGTGTGTGGATTCATCGTCCGTTGCCACAACAACAGCCAGCACCGGGTGGAGGCCCTCATCGTCCAGGAGGGTTGACTCCTGCTGGGCCCGCTGCTGGATGAGGGCAGCGAGCGGCTTGCCGGAAAGTACTTCGGTGTTCCCTTGCACTGCGGTCATGAGAGGATCCTTTCGCGGACGCGCTTCGCCAAGGCATCTGCCGCCAGCACCACCTTTTCCTCAATCCCGTCCGTCTGTTCTGCCAGGCGGGAGCGGGCTTGGCCGTGTTTAATGGCCACGAAGTTGATGTCGATGTTGACCCGGGCCGTGGTTGCAGCTGCGCGTGCTGCGTCCGCGGCAGCCGCGACGTCGCTGATGACGTTGGGGTTGGCCACATCAAAGAGTTCGGTGGCAAGGTCCACCACTTCACCGGCAACGTTGATCAACTGCGCGGGAGTGTGGGCCGCCTGGACCAGCGCTTCCTGGATGGCAGCAGACTTTATTGCCTTAAGTTCATCGCTGTCTGACGCGAGCTTGTAGGAGTCGATGACGGACTGGAAAGCGTGCTCATCGGCGTCCGCCAGGCGCAAGGACTCCACCATCAGGTGGTCGGCGGCGCTGGTGATCCGGTTGACCAGAGCGGCGTGTTCCTCATACTTTGCGCCGGTGGTGTATCTGGCCACCATGGCTACCAAAGCGGCACCTTGGGCGGCATGCAGGGCT
Source organism: Paenarthrobacter sp. MSM-2-10-13 (assembly GCF_011605365.1). NCBI lineage: Bacteria > Bacillati > Actinomycetota > Actinomycetes > Micrococcales > Micrococcaceae > Paenarthrobacter > Paenarthrobacter sp. MSM-2-10-13. The sequence goes on from NZ_JAAOXO010000002.1 coordinate 285,638, forward strand.
GCGGCCGCGCCCCCACCGGGGGTGGGCTGGCGGGAGGCAAGCCTGGAGAGGTAATCGTTGATGGCTTCTGAACTGATCATGGATTAGCCCCGGAGCCGGCTCATGGTGGGGTCGTACAGCGGATCTTCGGTGACGGTTGCCTGGATGCGGCGGCCGAAGTATTCGATTTCCACGGAGTCCCCCAAGGACACTGCAGAGGGCAGGTAGGCGTAGGCGATCGGCTTGCGGACCGAGTAGCCGTAGGCGGCGCTGGTTACATAACCCACGGCCTGGTCCTTGTAGAACACCGGTTCCTTGCCCAGCACCAGGCTCCTGCCGTCGTCGACGGTCAAGCAGCGCAAGCGGCGGGCTGAGCCTTCCTCGGTGCGGCCTTCCAAAGCGGCCTTACCGACGAAGTTTTCCTTGGTCATTTTTACGGCAAACCCGAGGCCCGCTTCGTAAGGATCGTGCTCGGTGGTCATGTCCGAGCCCCAGGAACGGTAGCCCTTTTCCAGTCGCAGCGAGCTGAACGCGGCACGGCCTGCGGCAATGACGCCGAACGGCTGGCCGGCCTTCCACAGGGCGTCCCAGAGGCGCTGCCCGTTGTCTGCGCTGGTGTAGAGCTCCCAGCCGAGTTCGCCCACGTAGGAAAGGCGCATCGCAGTGACAGTGACCCCTCCGATGGTGACCTTCTTGGAACGGAAGTACTTCAGGCCGTCGTTGCTGAAGTCGTCGCTGCTGACGGTGCTGATGAGGTCGCGGGCCAACGGACCCCACAGGCCGATGCAGCAGGTGCCGCCAGTGGTGTCACGCACCTGGACCCAGTCGCCGGCGTCGCCGTTCTCCGTTTGGTGCCGTGCTGCCCGCTCGAAGTAGGCGGTGTCCATGTTGCCGTTGGCGCCCAGCTGGAAGGTGTCTTCGCTGAGGCGGGCCACCGTGATGTCACTTCGAATGCCGCCGGCCTCGTCCAGAAGGAGCGTGTACGTTACCGCGCCGGGCTTCTTGGACATGTCACCGGTGGTCAGTTCCTGTAGCAACTTCACGGCTCCCGGGCCGGAGATCTCGAGGCGCTTCAGTGGCGTCATGTCATACATGGCAACGGCTGTGCGGGTTTTCCAGGCTTCAGCTGCGGCAATGGGCGAGCTGAACATTCCGGACCAGGCGTCACGGGCCGGGGGCTGCCAATCGTCCGGCATTTCCTTGAGGAGTTCAGCGTTGGCTTCGAACCAGTACGGACGTTCCCAGCCGGCGCCTTCCAGGAAGTAGCCGCCCAGCTGCTTATGGCGGGCGTGGAAGGGGCTGACGCGAAGATTGCGGGGGGAGAGCTTGGGCTGGAGCGGATGCATCACATCGTAGATTTCCACGAAGTTCTGCTGGGACGTTTCGCTGACATATTCGGGGGTCAGCTGAACCTCTTCGAAACGGTGGATGTCGCAGTCTCCCAGATCAATCTGAGACTTTCCGTCCACCAGCAGTTCGGCCACAGCGCGGGCAATGCCGGCGGAGTGGGTCACCCACACGGCCTCTGCAACGAAGAACCCGTCCACTTCCTTGGACTCGCCCACCAGTGAGCCACCGTCCGGGGTGAAGGAGAAGATGCCGTTGAAACCATCCTCGATTTCACTTTCGCGCAGTGCCGGCAGGATCTGCTTGGTGGCCTCCCACGCAGGAAGGAAGTCCTCCAGCGTGAAGTCCAGGCGGGAGGGCATATTGTGTTCGCTGATGCTGCTGGGCTCGTAGCTACCCAGCTCGTCAAGGTCCACGGGCATGGGGCGGTGAGCGTAAGAGCCAATGCCGTAGCGCTCGCCGTGCTCGCGGTAGTAAAGGTCCTGGTCCTGGTGACGCAGGATGGGCAGCTGGGCGCCGTTGGGCAGTTCGTTCTTGCCCTTCTGGGCGGGAACCGGCGTCGTTTTTACATACTGGTGAGCCAGCGGGAGGAGCGGAACGGACATTCCGATCAGCTCGCCCACCTTGGCGCCCCAGAAACCGGCGCAGGAAACCACGATGTCCGCGGGGATCACGCCGTCGGCGGTTTCGACGCCGGTCACGCGGCGGTTGGTCTGCTCAATTCCGGTGACCTCGGTGTTGCCGATGTACTTCACCCCGGCAGCTTCGGTGCGCTTGATCAGCAGCTGCACGGCACGGGCTGCAAGCGCCAGGCCATCGGTGGGGACGTGCAGGCCACCGAGGATGTCTTCCTCATTGATCAGCGGGTAGAGCGCCTTGCACTCCTCGCGGGAGAGGATCTTGCCGTCGATGCCCCATGACTGTGCGTAGCCGAGCTTGCGCTTCAGGTCAGCCAGGCGGGTCTCCGTGGTGGCTACTTCCAGTCCACCCACCTGGTTGAAGCAGCTCTGGCCATCCTCCGTGAGGGACAGGAGCTTTTCCACCGTGTACTTGGCGAACAGTGCCATGGACTTGGACGGGTTGGTCTGGAAAACCAGGCCCGGTGCGTGGGACGTGGAGCCACCGGGCATGTTCAGGGGTCCTTGGTCCAGGACAGTGATGTTGTTCCAACCGCGGGTGACCAGTTCGTCGGCGAGGTTGGTGCCAACAATCCCAGCTCCAATGATGACAATGCGAGGCGTGGATGCCATGGGGTTCTCCTGCTGAAGTTAAAAAGGGGTGAGTCTGCTGGTGTTCTGGGGCGTGGTTTAGCGGAAAACCACTGTGCTGGTCTGGTCCAGCAGCACGCGGTGTTCGCAATGCCACTTCACGGCGCGGGACAACGCCAGGGCTTCGGCGTCCTGGCCCACGGTGGAGAGGGTGGTGGGGCCGTAGCTGTGATCGACGCGGATGACTTCCTGCTCGATGATGGGTCCCTCGTCCAGGTCCGCGGTGACGTAGTGGGCGGTTGCACCCACCAGCTTCACGCCACGGTCGTAGGCCTGGTGGTAGGGACGGGCGCCCTTGAATCCCGGCAGGAAGGAGTGGTGGATGTTTATGGCGCGTCCCTCGAGGGCGCGGCACAAGTCGTCCGAAAGCACCTGCATGTAGCGAGCCAGTACTACGAGGTCCACGTTGTACTCCTCCACCAGGTCCAGGAGCTGCTGCTCGGCTTCAGCCTTGGTGTCAGGCGTGACGGGAATGTAGACGAAGGGCAGGCCGGCGGCTTCTGCCATGGCGCGGTGGGTCTCATGGTTTGAGGCAACCACCACCAGGTCACCGCCGAGGCTGCCGCCCCGCCAACGGAAGATGAGGTCGTTCAGGCAGTGCCCGAACTTGGACACCATCACCAGGACCCGCTTCTTGGTTTGGTCGTGGAAGCTGAACTTCATCTCGAAGCGGTCGGCAATTGCGCTGAATTCTTCTTCGAGCCGCTCCGGCGAGTAGGACAGTGGTCCGGAGAAAGCGGTCCGCAGGTGCAGCGTCTGGCGGAGGCCGTCGTCGAACTGCTGGTGTTCTTCAATGTTGAAACCGCGCTCGAACAGGAAGGTGGTGACTGCCTGAACGATCCCGGCCCGTTCGACGCACGACAATGTGAGTACGAACTTCTGTGCCTGCTCGTCTTTGAGCGCTTCCGGCTTGGGCAGTGTGCTTACGGGTGAGTCTGTCGCCATGAGGGTCATGTCGCCTCCTTTAGATATATTCCTGAGTCCCGAACTGATATATTAGGATTGGATTCAGCGTATACTGGTCATTCAGGCAGGTCAATAGATTTCTTTTGGTTGGAAGGAGAAGGCGCCGTGACTTTTGGAACTCTGGCAATCGCCGGTGACGACACGAAGAAATCCCTGGCCGACATCGCCTATGAACGCCTCCGGGACCGGCTCCTGATGTTGGACATCAAGCCCGGCGAGCTCCTCAACGACGATCAGCTGGCCAAAGACCTGGAGGTAGGTCGGACTCCGGTGCGGGAAGCATTGAAACGCCTGGAGCTGGACCGGCTGGTGATTACCTATCCAAGGCGGGGGACGTTTGCCACGCGCGTGGATGTGACTGACCTGGCCTTTATTTCCGAGATCCGGGCACAATTGGAACCCCTCGCTGCTGCGAGGGCGGCTCGCGTTGCATCCGCTGCCACCAAAGAACATCTTCGTGAAGTGATGCGCGCAGTGGAGGACTTTGACGTCGATGCTGCGTCGGTGGTCGAAACTTTGCGGCTCGACGCCAGCGTTCACCGGGGAATCTACGCGGCGGCCGCGAACCCGCACCTCGAAGACATCCTGATTCGCTACGACAATCTGGCAACCCGGATCTGGTGCATGGTCCTGGATCGTTTGCCGGATCTTGAGCACCACGTGCGTGAGCACCTGGATCTGCTGAAGGCTGTCCTTGACGGTGAAGAGGACAAGGCTGCTGAGCTGGCCCGCGTGCACGTCAGTGGCTTTGAGCATGCTGTACGTCAGGCCCTTTTCGCGGCGTAGTTACCGTCTGCAGCCTCGCGCCGGATTGTCAGCGGTCGTCTTCCGGCCGGGCCGTGAGGATCCTCTGTGCGCTCTCCTGCAGGATGCCCAGCGATTCCTGGATCAAAGGCGACGCGATGCTGCCCCTGCGCACCGCTGCCACAATTCGGCGTGCGGGCTTGCCTTTACCGGTAATGCGTAGCCGGACCACGTTCTCGGCATTATGCAGGGGTGCGAGTCGCGGCAGCAGGCCAACGCCCAGCCCTGCGCCCACGAAAGCGATTTGGGTTTCCCATTCAACGGCCTCATGAGCTACTCGCGGTGTTACACCTACAGCCGTAAAGGCCGCTGTAAAGAGGGCGTGGTACGTGGATCCGGCGGCTTCTGTGATCCATGGTTCTGCAGCCAGTTCTTCAAGGGTCACAGTTTCCCGTGATGCCAGCCGGTGGGTACCGGGAATGATGACGTCCAGGGGATCGTCCAGCAAGACGGTCTGTTCGAACCGGGGATCGTCCTCCACGTAGGTGTCTGACTGCATGGCAACAATCACTGCAAGGTCTATTCGCTCGGCCACCAGCAAATCGAAGCAGCGGGCCGGATTTGCTTCCAGCACCTGCACCTCCAGCAGGGGACGCGTGGAGCGAAGGGTGGCGGCCAGCGGCGCCAGCAACTGGGCGGCCGCCGTCGAGAAGCCGCCGAGCCCAAAACGTGACTGCACCTGATCGCCGGCCTCCATCGCCGCTGCGCGCAGGCTCTCCCATTCGGCAATGAGGGTGTCCGAACCGGCCACCAGAAAGCGGCCCGTGGCGGTCAGCCGCACGCCCCGGCCGTCCTTGGTCAGTAGCTGCATTCCCAGCATGCGCTGGAGCTCCCGCAGCTGAGCGGAGACGGCGGAAGGAGAGTATCCGGTGAGCTCCGCGGTGGCGCCAATGGTGCCGCAGCGGGCAAACACCCGGAGTGTGATGAGCCTCGCATCGATCATGCACCTATTGTGCACGGTTATCTTCTGAATCTTGCGCTTTTGTTGTGGTTCAATGATCCCTAATCTCATGAATACAAGGTTTTCGACATCGCCGCTCGCCCCCCAAGCAGCAGTGCTCCCCACGAAACACACTCTGACCCACGCCTCCCGGGAGGAAAACATATGTCTGCTCCAGTCTTGCCCCTCAACTCACGCGGAAAACTCGCCTCTTCTTTGCCTGCAGAGCAGCTGGCAGAGATCAGCGCGTTGTTCGAGTTCCGGCGCAAGGGTTATTCCCTCGACGCGCCCTTCTACACCGATGCCACGATCTTCAAGATGGACATGGAAGCCATTTTTGGCCAGCACTGGATCTTTGCCGGCAGCGTCGCCGAGCTACCGGAGCCGGGCGACTACATCACGGTTGACTACGGTCCTTACTCCCTGATCGTTCTGCGCAATGACGACGGCGGCGTGAACGTCCTGCACAACGTCTGCCGCCACCGCGGCGCACGGGTCCTCACCGAGGCTGCAGGGGCCACTGGAAACCTGGTGTGCGGCTACCACTCCTGGACCTATTCCCCCGAGGGCAACCTGATCCATGCCTCCGCTCCCGGCGAGGCCAAGTTCGACAAGAATTGCTTCGCCCTGAAGCGGGCACACGGCCGCGAGGTTGCCGGGCTCATCTTCGTCTGCATTGCCGATGAGCCGCCCACCGATTTTGACGAAACCTCAAGGATCTTTGAGCCGTACCTTGCGCCCCACGATCTGTCCAAGACGAAGATTGCCTACCAGCAGAACATCATCGAGGAGGGCAACTGGAAGCTCGTCATGGAGAACAACCGTGAGTGCTACCACTGCGACGGCCACCCGGAGCTCGCCTGTTCGCTGTTTCCCACGTGGGGACTGACGGAGGGCCTGATCCCGGCCCACCTTGAGGAAGTGTGGGACCGCAACAAGGAAGCACAATCCTCGCTTGAGGAGCGTTGCCGCCGCTATGGCCTTCCCTACGAGGTGGTGGAGGAGCTGGACACCCGCATTGCAGGAATCCGTATTTCACGTGAATCCCTCGACGGTGAGGGCGAATCGTTCTCGGCCGACGGGCGCAGGCTTTCCAAGAAACTGCTTGGTGATCTGCCGGACTTCCGCCTTGGCCGCTGCTCGATGCACCTGCAGCCCAACAGCTGGTTCCACTTCCAGAGCGATCACGTCATTACGTTCGGTGTCTTCCCCATCAACGAACACCAGTCCTTGGTTCGCACCACCTGGCTGGTAGCTGACGACGCAGTGGAAGGCGTGGACTACGACCTGGAGAAACTCACCTACACCTGGAAACAGACCAACCTGCAGGACAAAGCGTTCGTGGAACTGTGCCAGACCGGAGCCGGCAGCCCTGCCTACGAGCCCGGCCCGTACATGAAGAGCGAATACCAGGTGGAGGCATTCATCAACTGGTACGTGCAGCGTGTCCAGGAGCACCTGGCATGACCGAACTCCTCACTGAGACCATCGTCCAGGAGCCACATCGCATTCGCGGTCTTGAAATGCCGTGGAACAGGGTGATGGGCAGCACCGAGGGACCCGCCAGCGCAGCCCGCGCCCTGGGTCCCTGGCATCCGCAGGAGTTCATGGCCGAATGCGTGGAAATCGTTCCCGAAGTGGGTGGAATGATGACTTTCGTGTTCCGCCGCTGCGACGGTGCGCCCCTGGCGTTCCGGGCCGGCCAGTACGTGAACGTTGCCTTCCCCGTGAACGGCGAGGACCAGGATCCGGCGGACCGAAGCTACTCGCTGTCCAGCGCACCCACCAAGCCGTGGACTTTCGACATCACGGTCAAACGCGATCCCACAGGACTGGTTTCGCCGTGGGTGCACCAGAACATCAAGCCCGGCACTGTCCTTGAGATGTTGGGACCCGTGGGTGCCTTCCACCTGCCCGACGCTGACCGGCGGGCACGCTACCTCCTGCTGGCCGCCGGCGCCGGCATCACGCCGATCATGTCCATGGTGCGGACCATCCACTCTCTGCCCGGACAGGCCGATGTGGTTGTGCTGTACCACGGGGCGGCGGACGAGGGTTTTGCCTTTAATAAGGAGCTCGCCTACATCGCCTCGGTGGACTCGCGCATCAAGGTCTTCTACTCCTTGGGCGACCGCGCCAAACCCGCGGATTGGGAAGGGCTGAGCGGACGGCTCACGGCGGCCATGCTGAACGAGGTTGCGCCGGACGCCAACGGGCGGCAGGTCTACGCATGTGGCCCCGAGGGCTACCTGAACACGGCCACCGAACTGTTGGGGAACGTGGGAGTGGATGACACCTCCATCCATATGGAGTTCTTCACCGGGGACCGCCAGACCATCCTTGAGTATCAGGCAGAGCTGGCCCTTGCGGTGGACATTGCTGAGGAGATCGCAGAGGAAATCGCGGATTCCGCGGAGGACTACTATGAGGGCCAGCCCGCAGCGTTCGGGCTCTACGAGCCCGGCTACGACGCCGAGGGGACCCTGCAGGCCACGGGGATGCCGCTGGAAACGGTTGACCCGGATGCACCTGAAGCTTCTGACGACGGTTCGGATGCGGGGGCGGAGGTTTCAACTCCCGATGCTTCGAGTTTTGAGACAGTAGGAACGGGAAGCCTCACCTTGTCCTTCATGCGCACGGGGATCAACGTTCGGGTGGATCCCACTGAGCACATCCTGGGCCCTGCCCAGCGTGCCGGCGTCAGGATCGGTGCCAACTGCAAAGAGGGTATGTGTGGCTCCTGCAAGGTGGTGAAACTTTCGGGTGAAGTGGAGATGAACCACCAAGGCGGAATCCGGGCACGTGAGATTGATGCAGGCAAGTTCCTTCCCTGCTGCTCCACCGCGCGGACCGATATGGTGATTGACGCTTAGTCCTAATCATCCCTGTTTTCCCGCATTAGCACGGGCATTTGGCCGTGCGCAACCCAGAGTTAATCTCATTTCCTCGTTCAGACCCCCGGAACGGGTCTATAGTGAGGGAACAGGACATTCGCTGATGCAGACCGGCGGCCCGTTATTTCTTCCGACGCCGGAGGCCCCGTAATGACCGACACCCAAATTGGTAGCTTTATTCGCGACTGTGTGGTGTTTGAGGACGACACTGACAACGGCTTGGACTTTGACACGTTCTATGGCTTGTACATCAGCTGGTGCGTCCTCGGACGCAAAATCCCCATTCCCGACTCCGCCTTCAAGACCGCTCTGGAACTCGAGGGCCATAAGCCCGTCAAGGAAAATGGCCGGCGGATTTACCCGGGCATGACCATGGTTGGACCGGCCGCCAGGGACTACGTGGTAAATAGTGTCCCGATGTGGACCGAAACTGCCACCGACATTCCGGTTTCCGAGATCCGCCAGCAAGCCTTGGCATCCATCGCCTGATTTCATACCAGCGAGCTCTCAGCCCATGCCCCTAGGATTTCTTAGGGGGCATGGGCTGTTCCTGTTTCCCAGGGTTTTCGCTGAAAGGTACTCATGAAGCCGTCCATTGTTTGGTTTCGCGACGATCTGCGGGTCGCCGACAACCCGGCCTTGCGTGCCGCCGTCGACGACGGTGCGGCCGTTGCCCTCTACGTCCTTGACGAAGAATCGCCGGGCATCCGCCCTCACGGCGGGGCCTCGCGGTGGTGGCTCCACCACTCGCTGACCAGCCTCCGTGAGGAGCTGGACAAGCTCGGTGTTCCATTACTCCTCCGCCGTGGCCCGGCGGCGGACATCGTGCAGAAGACCACGACGGCGATTGGTGCCGGCGGGCTGTACTGGAACCGGCGGTACGGTTCCGCTGAGCGGACGGTGGACGCCGGCATTAAGGCTTGGGCGGGCGAGGCGGGACTGCACGTCTCGAGTTTCCAGGCCTCCCTTCTTCATGAGCCGTGGGAAGTCACCACCAAAACAGGCGGACAGTACAAGGTCTTTACCCCTTTCTGGCGGACCGTTTCTGCGCAGGATTTCCGCGAGCCCTTGGCTGTCCCCCAAGCGGGCCACGGATTCACGGGAAAGCTGCCCGCCTACGAGCAGCTGGATTCGTGGCATCTGCTGCCCACAACGCCGGACTGGTCAGGTGGGCTGGCCGAGATGTGGACGCCGGGAGCTGCTGCCGGGCACAAGCGGCTCGCCAAGTTCGTGGATGACGGCCTGTCCAACTACAGCGAGGGCCGCAACCGCCCCGATACCGATGGCAGCAGTTGTCTCTCGCCCTACCTTCGCTGGGGTGAGCTCAGCCCGTTCGAGGTGTGGCATGCCCTGGGGTCCAAACGCTCCGAAAGCGCCTCTATTTATGCTTCCGAGTTGGGCTGGCGTGAGTTCTGCTGGCACCAGTACTTCCACAACCCGGAGTTGGCAACGGCCAACCTTCGCACTGAGTTTGATCGCTTCCCGTGGGCGTGGCCGGGTAGCGCCAAAAATGGCAGTAACAAGCATCCCGGCCACGAGTCGGCACCCGAGGAGTTCCGGGCCTGGCAGCAGGGCCGCACCGGTTTCCCCATGGTGGACGCGGGGCAGCGGCAGCTGTGGCATACGGGCTGGATGCACAACCGCGTCCGCATGGTTGCCGCCAGCTTCCTGGTGAAGAACCTCGGCATCCATTGGCAGCTGGGGGAGCAGTGGTTCTGGGACACCCTGGTGGATGCGGATCCTGCATCGAATCCCGCCAACTGGCAGTGGGTAGCCGGCTCCGGCGCGGATGCTTCACCGTTCTTCAGGATCTTCAATCCGGAGGCTCAGCGCGTCAAATTCGATCCTCAAGGGAAGTACATCGCCCGCTGGATTCCGGAGTTCGGGACACCGGAGTACGCAGAGGAAATCGTGGACCTCAAAACCACGCGGGCCGAAGCGCTGGAGGCGTACAAGGAGATGAGGGAGGTCCACTAGTACCCCTCTGGAAATTAGTAGGAAGTCCGAGTATATTCGGATTCAGAGATGACCTGGATCACAGTTGGTCACGTGTTCGGCAACGGTCACAGCACCCGGCGGCACGGCAGTCATTCACCGATGCAAAGGAGCATTTCACCATGGTGCGCGAGCTTTCCCACTACGTAGACGGCCAGAGGATCGACGGCACGTCCGGCCGGTTCAGTGATGTCTACGATCCCTGCACGGGCGAAGTTCAGGCACGGCTTCCGCTGGCCAGCGCGGACGAGGTTCGCAACGCCGTCGCAAATGCAGAAAAGGGCCAGCTCGAATGGGCGGCCATGAACCCGCAACGCCGGGGACGCATCCTCCTGAAGTTCGTGGACCTGGTCAACCAGAACATGGACGAACTTGCCAGGCTCTTGTCCTCCGAGCACGGCAAGACCTTCGCGGACGCCAAGGGCGATATCCAGCGCGGCATCGAGGTAGTGGAGTTCTCGGCCGGGGCGCCGCACCTGCTCAAGGGCGAATTCTCGGACAACGCCGGGCAGGGGATCGATGTCCATTCGCTCCGCCAGCCGTTGGGCGTGGTCGCAGGCATCACTCCCTTCAACTTCCCGGCCATGATTCCGCTGTGGAAGTCCGGTCCGGCGCTCGCAGCCGGCAACGCCTTCATCCTCAAGCCCTCCGAACGGGATCCTTCCGTTCCCCTGCGCCTTGCGGAACTGTACAGCGAGGCAGGCGTGCCCAACGGCGTCTTCAACGTGATCAATGGTGACAAGGAAGCCGTGGATGCGCTGCTGGAAGATCCGCGGGTCAAAGCCATTGGATTTGTGGGCTCCACGCCCATCGCCCAGTACATCTACGCAACGGCCGCGGCGCACGGCAAACGCGCGCAGTGCTTCGGCGGCGCGAAAAACCACATGGTGATCATGCCCGACGCCGATCTGGACATGGCAGCCGACGCCCTGATTGGTGCCGGGTACGGTTCCGCCGGCGAACGCTGCATGGCGATCTCCGTTGCCGTTCCAGTGGGGCAGGAAACCGCTGATGCGCTGGTGGCTAAGCTGACCGAACGCGTCAAGGACCTCAAAGTGGGCCACAGCCTGGACAAGGATTCGGACTTCGGCCCCGTGGTGGCTGCTTCTGCCAAGGAGAGGATCGAGGGTTACATCCAGTCCGGCGTGGACGAGGGCGCAACGCTGGTCACTGATGGTCGTGGCCTCTCCGTGGATGGATACGACGGCGGCTTCTGGGTGGGCCCCACCCTCTTCGACAACGTCACCAAGGACATGAAGATCTACAAGGAAGAGATCTTCGGTCCCGTCCTCAGCGTTCTGCGTGCGGCTGACTATGACGAAGCGCTCAGGCTCTGCAGCGAGCACGAGTTCGGCAACGGCGTCGCAATTTTCACCCGCGACGGCGACTCCGCCCGGGACTTTGCCAGCCGCGTGGAGGTAGGCATGGTGGGCATCAACGTGCCCATTCCCGTGCCCATCGCTTACTACACGTTCGGCGGCTGGAAGGCGTCCGGCTTTGGCGACCTCAACCAACACGGCGCCGATGCTTTCCGCTTCTACACCAAGACCAAGACCGTGACGTCGCGGTGGCCCTCCGGTATTCGCCAAGGCGCCAGCTTCATCATGCCGGCGGGCAGCTGATGGGGGCTCCGGAGACAGAAGACGAAGTTCTCTTTGAGCGTCGCGGCCACCTCGGAATCGTGACGCTCAACCGGCCGAAAGCAGTCAACGCGCTGAACGCCGGGATGGTGAAAGCCATGCTTCGGCAGCTGGCCGCTTGGGCCGACGACGACGCCGTTGCCACCGTTTTGGTGCGCGGCGCGGGCGACCGGGGGCTGTGTGCCGGTGGCGACATCGTGGCTATCTATAAAGACATGCTCCACGGTGGCTCCGAGACAGCCGAATTCTGGGCTGACGAATACCGGCTTAACGCGCTGATCTCGCACTATCCCAAGCCTTACGTCGCGTTCATGGATGGGCTGGTCCTGGGTGGTGGCGTAGGCGTTTCGGCTCACGGCTCCGTTCGCGTGGTTACCGAAAGGACGCGGACCGGAATGCCGGAAACCACCATCGGCTTCGTGCCCGACGTCGGTGGCACGCTCCTTCTTTCTCGCTCACCGGGGGAGGCAGGCACGCACGCAGCCCTGACCGGGGCTCACCTATCCGGTGCGGACGCCCTGTTCCTGGGGCTCGCGGACCACTTCGTCCCGTCCGAAAGCCTCCCCGCGTTGGCGGAAGCGCTGGAAAGCTCGACGGCGGAGGCCGCCGTCGAGCACTTTGCCCAAGCGGCGCCGGACTCGGCACTTGCGGCACAGCGGGACTGGATCGACGCAGCGTATGCGCACCACGACGCGGAGGAGATCGTCCGAAGCCTTCGCACCTTGGGCGACGAGGCAGCTGCTGCTGCCGACACCATCGAGGCCAAATCACCGACGTCGGTCAAGGTCACGTTGGAATCGTTGCGACGCGTCCGCGGGCTCTCCTTGGAGGAATCGCTGGACCAGGAATACCGCGTGGGCCTGCGATGCCTGGCCGGGCCCGATTTCCGGGAGGGCATCCGCGCGCAAGTGGTGGACAAGGACCGCAACCCGCAATGGAAGCCGCCGAGTCTCGCCGAAGTCCGGGAGTCCGACGTCGAGGGCTACTTTGCGCCGCTCGGCGAGCGGGAGCTGGGACTTTCAGCCGCTCCAGTCCAGTCGAACTAGAGGAGACGATCATGACAGAGAATGCAGCAGCAACCGGCCTCATCGCCTTCCTTGGGCTGGGCCATATGGGCGGGCCTATGGCGGCTAACCTGATCAAGGCCGGGCACGATGTGATCGGCTATGACCCCGTTCCAGCGGCCGTCGAGGCTGCTTTGGCCCACGGAATTCCCATGGCTTCCACGGCGCATGAGGCTGCGGCGGAGGCCGCAGTGGTGTTGACCATGCTGCCCAGCGGCAAGCACGTGCTGGACGCTTACCGCGGCGTGGACGGGCCGGGGCTGCTGTCCATCGCCAAACCGAACACGCTGTTCCTGGACTGCTCCACCATCAATGTGGACGAAGCCCGTGAGGCTGCCGCGCTGGCCGTGGATGCCGGGCACCGTTCCGTCGACGCGCCTGTGTCCGGCGGTGTGGTGGGCGCCGAGGCCGGGACGCTGACCTTCATGGTGGGTGCTTTGCCAGAGGACTTCCAGACCGTAAAGCCCATTTTGGAGCTCATGGGCAAGAGGATCGTTCACTGCGGTGATCATGGGGCCGGTCAGGCCGCGAAGGTTTGCAACAACATGATCCTGGGTGTGTCCATGATCGCCGTTGCCGAAGCGTTTGTTCTAGGTGAGAAGCTGGGGCTCACGCACCAGGCACTGTTCGACGTCGCATCCAACGCGTCCGGCCAATGCTGGGCGCTGACCACCAACTGCCCAGTTCCGGGTCCGGTTCCCACCAGCCCCGCCAACCGCGACTACCAGCCTGGCTTCGCCGGTGCGTTGATGGCCAAGGACCTGCGCCTGGCTCTGAACGCGTTGGAAAGCACGGGGGTTGCTGCCCAAATGGGTCCCTTGGCCTCGCGGATTTACGACGCTTTCGCCGCAGGAGAAGGCGCCGGGCGGGACTTCTCCGGGATCATCACGGAGATCCGCGATAAGTCGGTGTGAGAGATTGTCCGTGTACTTGAGCGTTTTTACGAGAGGGAAAGCATGACGGAGCAGTACCAGAACATTGTGGTGGAACGTCGGGGACGCGTGGGCTTGGTGACGTTGAACCGGCCTGAGGCGCTGAACGCGCTCAATACTGCACTCATGAACGAACTCGTGGACGCTGTTTCTTTGATGGACACTGATCCGGATGTTGGGGCTGTGGTGATCACGGGATCGGCCAAAGCATTTGCTGCCGGCGCCGACATCAAGGAAATGTCCTCCAACACCTACATGGACATGTACGCAGCGGACTGGTTCCGGCACTGGGAGGACCTCACCCGGCTGCGCATACCCGTAATCGCGGCAGTGTCCGGTTTTGCATTGGGCGGCGGCTGCGAACTGGCCATGATGGCCGACATCATCATTGCCGGCGACAACGCAAAGTTCGGCCAGCCCGAGATCAACCTCGGAGTGATTCCCGGAATGGGCGGTTCGCAACGGCTCACCCGCGCCGTGGGCAAAGCCAAGGCAATGGACATGATCCTGACCGGCCGGTTCATGGACGCCGAAGAAGCCGAACGCTCCGGCCTGGTGTCCCGTGTGGTTCCTGCCGCTGAGGTGGTTGATGAGGCCATCAAGGCCGCGGAAGTCATCGCCTCCAAGTCCAAGCCCGCCGCGATGGTAGCCAAGGAAGCCGTGAACGCAGCCTTCGAGATGGGCCTGACACAGGGTGTGCTGTTTGAGCGCCGTGTGTTCCACTCCCTGTTCGCCACGGAGGACCAGAAGGAAGGCATGGCAGCGTTCAGCGAGAAGCGCCAGCCGGAGTTCAAGCACAGGTAGCTGGTTGCGCGGAACGTCGTTGTCATAGTCGGGTGGTAAGAATGAACCATGTTTCAGAAGCCTCCGAATATTGCCCTTGAACACTTCACCAGCACCACGCAGGACTTGGCCCGGGCGGTTATAGCCAGCAAGTACCTGACTCTTGAGCTGCACTTCAGCTTGGAGGGCTTCATTGCCCGTGACCCGGAAGGTGTTCGGATCCTTACCGCCGATATCGGTGTACGGACGGACAAGAAGACAGGAGCACGGGTCGGAGCGTTGGAGCGTCTCCGTGAGCAGTGCACGGAACCTGGATTCCCGCGGGCGATCTCGGTTTATCAAGCGAAGAATGCCATAAAGCACTACGACTTGGAACGCGATGGAAAAGGCGACCCCTACTTCTTCCTCCAGCGTCCACACCCGGGAACTGATGAAGATGTCTAACAGGTCCTTTGCTCAGAGGTCGTAGCTGCGTCATATGGGCGTGCCAGTATTTGCCCGCCCATCCTTGCCGAGGGCCGGCCACGCCCGAAAGTTGCCGGGAGACCCCCGAGGAGGAAGCCTGGGAAGGGCTTGTGGGCTCATTCTTCGCGGCGTAGGCTCCTTCGGGCCGGAACCGGATGGAGGAGTTCGCTCATGGGACAGCTGATCGTCCAGAATTTTGTGACCGCCGATGGATACGCCGCTGATACCAACAACGAGTTCAAGGCCTACGAACTGCTGGAAGGGGGAACCGCTGAGTTTGACCGCGCCCAGCTCAAATGGCTCGGCACCGTTGAAGCCATGGTGCTGGGCGCCAACACCTACCGGTATTTCGTTGAGTATTGGCCTACGCCCGCCTCCGATGGCGAGATCATAGCGCCCGCACTCAACGGCTTGCGTCGTCATGTCTTCTCACGTCAATTGAAGGCAGCCCCTGGGGTGACTTCCCGCCGTCGAACCTTGAATCCGGCGACGCGATAGAGGCGATCCGTCGCATCAAGCGGCAGTCCGCGAAGGACGCCGTCCGGCTGGTAGTGACGCTCGGAGACCAAGGCTCAGGCAGGGGCGTGTTCCCGGCAGGACACAACCCCGCACTGCTGAAACTGCAGGAAGTGAACAGCTACGACCAAGGCTTGGTGGAGCTGAGCTACACAGTCCGGAAACGCCCCTAAACCGAAGCGCCCGCGGGCACCAACGCAGCGTCAAAGAAAGCCCGCTCCAGCCGCACGGCCTCCGCGAAGGTTGCGGCAACTCCCTGTCGTTCCGCGGCGTCAACAGGCTCGACGGCGTCAAACTCGTCGCGTAGCCACGTCACCCACGCGTTGTACTCGGGGTTGTTGTGGAGACGGATCCATTCGGCGTGCTTCGCGTGGACGGGCCAGTGTGTGGGATCGCCGGCGCGGGCAGCCCAGTCTCCGTAGAGCCACTCGGCAACCAGCAGCACTGCCAGGACTTTCGGGTACGAACGGGTGGCGAGGGCGCTGCGCATCAGGTTATCGAAATCCCGGGTGGCAGATCCCAGCGCGGGGGCTGTTCGATCCGCCTCGGGAACGTCGAGTTCGTTGAAGCAGTCCTGGAAGTACGTATTCTCGTCCGAAGCGAAAGCCCCAAGAACCGCGGCAAACACCAGACGCGAAGGCAGCGAAGGCGCCGATGCGACCGCTTGCCCGAGGAGCGCTGTGAAGGCGTCGCAGAACTGGTAATCCTGAACAAGGTAGCGGCGCAGGTGGTCATCGGGAAGGGACCCGTCCAGCAGCTGGTCCACAAAAGGATGGTTGACGGCGGCGTCCCAATCCTCGGCGCACTGGTTCTTGAGTTCTTCGGCAAAGCCCACGGTGTTTCCTCCTGAGGTGTCAGCATCGGAGCCTAGCAGCGTATTGCGCCCTACCGGCGGGGGTTACGCTCTGGTGCCGGTCCCGGCGCCAGCGTAGGCTCTGGCCATGACGAACGAGCACGCTTCGAAGACGATCGTGGTTGGCTATGACGGATCCGAAGAATCACACCGGGCCGTCCAATGGGCCGCACATCATGCCATCCTGCGGAACTGCTCACTGCACGTTGTGCACTGTTCCCTGTGGGTCTTGCTATCCCAAAACAGGGGCCCCGTTCCTGGCATCGCCGATAGTGGTTTGGAGCGGGCCGCCCAGAAAGTCCTTGAAGAAGGGACGGCGCTCGCAAAGGAGGCCGTGCCCGATCTGGAGGTCCACGCCACTTTGCTTCACGGAATGCCGCGCGATCATCTTGCGCACGTTTCGGCCGGCGCGGAGATGTTGGTCCTTGGAAGCCGCGGCCTTGGTGGGTTCATGGGCTTGCTGGTGGGGTCCGTGAGTTTGGAGATGGCGGCAACCGCAGAGTGCCCCGTCGCAGTGATTCGTGCCGATGACCACCCTGAGGGTCCAGTGCTGCTGGCTGTTGATGACTCGGGATCACCGGCAGCCCTGGACGACGCCTGCCTTTTCGCGGCCGCAACGGGTGCCGAGCTCAGGATCATTCACGTCCTGCACGAACCCGAAGGATACCGGCGGTTGCGAGAGCCGGTGGAAGCCTATCCCGAGGCAGAAGCGATGCTCGATGCCGTGCTGAGCCGGGCCCGCCACAAAGCTCCCGGGAGCGCGGTGAGCGGAGAGCTGCTGGTGGATGCTTCATTCTCCCGTGCCGTGGTCAAGGCCTCACAAGCGGCACGCATCACAGTGGTGGGGACCAAAGGACATGGACTGATCAAGGGCACCATAGGTTCAACGGCACACGCAGTACTCCACCACGCCCATAGTCCCGTGTTGGTCTCCCGTCGCAAGGCAGGCTCCGAAGCTTCTTAGGGCTCAGTCTTCCCTGGAGACCGCAGAGCTGGTTGGTCGTCGGAGGCCCTCACAGGGACTCCCTCCGGCGATGAACCGGACTTATGGTGGAGGGCATGGATAATCGGGCGGAAGTTCGCGAATTTTTGATCTCCCGGCGTGCCCACGTGGCCCCGGAGCAGGTGGGGCTGCCCGCGGGATCCAACCGGCGGGTTAAGGGTCTGCGCCGTAGCGAAGTGGCCACCCTTGCCGGCTTAAGCGTTGAGTACTACACCCGCTTGGAACGCGGCGCCATTAGCGGCGCCTCGCCGCAGGTTCTTGAGAGCATCGCCCGCGCGCTGAACTTGGACGACG
The DNA here is from genome assembly GCF_011605365.1 of Paenarthrobacter sp. MSM-2-10-13. Taxonomy (NCBI): domain Bacteria; kingdom Bacillati; phylum Actinomycetota; class Actinomycetes; order Micrococcales; family Micrococcaceae; genus Paenarthrobacter; species Paenarthrobacter sp. MSM-2-10-13. The sequence continues at coordinate 303,381 of NZ_JAAOXO010000002.1, forward strand.
CTGAACGCGCACACCTGTTCGACCTTGCGCATGCCGCCAGTCCAGTTGCCCGGCCGCCACGGCGCCGGAACTCGAAATCCTATGTGCCCCACCAGAGCCTGCAGTGGGAGTTGGATGCTGTCACGGCCGGACCCGCGTTTGTCCGGAACGGCCGGATGGACCTCTTGGCCGTGAACCCCTTGGCCCGGGCGTTTTACAAGGACTGTTACGACATGCCGGGCCAGACGCCCAACATCGCCAGGTTCACGTTCCTGGACCAGCGCGCCCACGAGTTCTACCCGGACTGGGACGCTTTTGCGGAAATAACGGTTTCCATTCTCCGCACGGAGGCCGGACGGGACCCGCACAACAAGGAATTGCACGATCTCATTGGTGAGCTCAGCACCCGCAGCGAGGAATTCCGCACTCGCTGGGGCGCACATAACGTCCGGCACCACGGCACGGGTTTCAAGACGTTCAATCACCCGGTGGTGGGCGAAATGACGCTCGCCTTCGAGGGCTTGGAAATGGCCGCAGAACCAGGATTGACCCTGACCATTTACGCAGCTGAACCCGGGTCGCCGTCGGCCGAGCGCCTCCAACTGTTGGCCTCCTGGGCGGCGAGCGAATACGCCCAAGGCGTTCGCCCGGCGTCGGAGAAGACCCGAACGGACAGCTGACCGCCGGCGGTGCTGCCGCGCGCTACCGCCGATGGCAGACGGTCAGCGATTGACTTCTACGCGGACTTCCTGGCCTTCGAAGCGCGCAAGCTCTTCCCGGGTGGCTTTGGATCGTCCCAAATGAATGGTTTGGTCTGAGTATTCGATGCCTGACGCGTTGTAGTAAAAACCGAGGTTTCCCCAGGGGACGTAGTAGATCAGGTCACCGTCCTCGGGGTCGGACCCAGGTGACCCTTCATAGTGGAGGGGCCTGGGCAGGTCCGCGATCTTCTCCCGGCCGGCGAACTCTTTCATGCTGAGGGTGAGCGGCAGCATGCTCAGGAAGTCCCGGGTGGCGGGATTATCCTCCCCAATGGTGACGTCCAGTGACGCCGAACCGGCGCTGAAGTGCACCACGGTACCTACTACGTTGTGGGCGGCGGAGGTGGCTGCCTCACTGGGTTTTGAGGTCCCTCTGGCCGAACCCGGTGTCGTCTCCACGGCGGGGGATGGGCTGCAGCTGACTAGTGCCAACGCCACCAGCAGCAGTTTTCCGGCGGTGGGGTGCTTCATGAGTGGGAACCTTCCTTCCGGTCCTTGAGCATCAATAGCGTAAGTGGGACGAAGTAGAGCGCGGCGATTCCTGTTCCCACCAGCACGGGGCCTGTGGCACCAAGTGCGGATTCCAAGGCGTAACCGGCCATCCACGATCCCACGGCTGTGCCGAGGTTGAACGCTGAGGTGCTGAGAGCTGAAGCCAGCGTGGGTGCGTGCCCCGCGTAACCTACGGCTTTGCCGATCAGAATCGGATTGGTGGCCATGCCGAAGAGCCCCAGCAGGAAGATCAGGACCACTGTCACCACGGCGTTATGGGAGAGGAAGGAAAGGGCACCCAACACCAGGAAGGTCATACCTGCCGCGACGAACAGCGCCGGATAGGGGCGGTGAGAGCCGAAATGACCTCCCAGATTGGAGCCAATGAAGGCTCCCACACCGTACGCCACCAGAACCAGCGGCACCACCGAGGCGGCCATTCCGGTGTTCTCAGTAAGCAGTGGCGAAATGAAGCTGTAGGCAGCCAGGGACGAGCCGCAAACGATCGCGCAGCCGGCCAGGACAAGCCAAACCCTCGTGTCGCGCATGCTGGCGAGCTCAGCGCGAACGGACGGTATGGGCCCGGATTCCGGCCCCACCGGGACTAGCCGGTACACAACAACAGCCCCCGCCAGCGCAAGAAGTGCCAGACCCCAGAAAGGGCCTCGCCAGCCAATCACCTGACCTGCGAAAGCGCCCAGCGGTACGCCAACAACATTTGCCAGCATCCCACCGCCCAACACCACGCCCAACGCCCGGGATGCCGACGCCGCACCTGCGGCTTTTGCACCTACGACGGCGGCTACCGCCCAGAAAGCGCCCGTCGCCAAAGCCGTGAGGAAACGTGCGCCAAGAATGAGTGTGAAGTCAGACGTGAGCGCCACCACGACGTGACCAGCCGCAAAGACCAGCAGTGCAAGGCTCAGCGTCAGGCGTCGTGGCAGCTTAAGCGTGAGGATTGACATGGTGGGCGTTCCAACGATCATGCCTACGGCGAAGACCGTGATCATGAGGCCGGCGTTGGCTACGGACACCCCAAGGTCGCCCGCAATCTCAGGCAGGATCCCCGCCACAATGAACTCGGTGGTTCCCATCAGGAACACACCCGCAGCCAGAACGTACGTCACCAGTGGCAGACGCCGGGTCTTGACGGTGGAAATGGTGGTGGTCATGACTTCAGAACATCAGGTCTACGGGGTGTTAGGGAGTCCCGCTTAAGGGAGGTCCTCTGAGGGACTCCCTCGGTGAGCTGCCCCAACTAGGGCGCCCGGGCGATCAACGACGTTATATTGTCGGTGCCTACTGACATGGTTGATTCATGGAACAGGTTCGGGAGAGTCGAGTGGGTACGGCGCTATCCGATGCCCTTGTTTCTGTCTCCCCTGCGAACGTTCAACTCGCGGCTCCGTCCAGCACCGTCAGCAGTAATCTGATCGAGCAGTTGCGGGTGTTGGAGGAGATGAAGTCGGCTATCACCGCGTTGCAGGCGCGGGTTGTGGTGGCGTTTGATCTAGCTCAGCGCGCCGAGCAGGCCGAGGCTGGTGTTCCTGCGTCCGAGCGTGGTCAGGGGGTGGGGGCGCAGGTGGCGTTGGCGCGTCGGGAGTCCCCGAACCGTGGGTCGAGGTTGTTGGGTTTTGCGAAGGCGCTGGTGTTGGAGATGCCGCGGACGTTGACGGCTCTGCGGTCGGGGCAGTTGAATGAATGGCGCGCCACGCTGCTGGTGAGGGAAACGGCGTGTTTGTCTGTTGAGGATCGGTGTGCGGTGGATGAGGAACTCGCCGCCGATACCGGGACTTTTGATGGCAAGGGCGACAAAGCGATCATTGCGGCGGTGAAGGCGGCTGCGTATCGGCGTGATCCGCGGTCGGTGGTGGGTCGTGCCAGTCGTGCCGCTGCTGAGCGGACGGTGAGTTTGCGTCCGGCGCCGGACACCATGACGTACCTGACGGCGCTGTTGCCGGTAGCTCAGGGGGGTGGCGGTTTATGCTGCGTTGTCCCGGGCTGCTGATACTGCCCGTTCCACAGGTGGTGCTGGCACTGGTGGGGGTGTCGGGTCTGGTGGAGTAGCCCCGACCCGTGGCCAGGTCATGGCGGACACATTGGTTGAACGGGTTACCGGCACTCCGGGTGGGTTTTCGGGGATCAACCTGGATCTGGTCATGACCGACCGGACGCTCTTTCAAGGGGACAGTGAACCGGCCCGGCTCAAGGGGTACGGAATCGTCCCGGCAGAGTGGGGGAGGGAACTGCTGGGGTTGGGACCGGCCGGAAGCCCAAGTCCGCGGCCCGGTTCCGGGCGGGCAGTGGACGAACCACAGGCACGGGCAGGACAGGCAGCACAGGCACCGCCGGACACAGAGTTCGCTGTGTGGCTCCGCCGGCTTTACACAGCCCCTGCTACGGGAGAGCTCCTGGCCACGGATTCCAAGGCCCGGCTCTTCACCGGCAGGTTACGGCGGTTCGTTGAGACTCGCGACGATACCTGCCGGACGCCCTACTGTGATGCGCCCATCCGGCATATCGACCATGTGGTTCCGTGGCGTTCAGGAGGGAAAACGAACCTTAGCAACGCCGCGGGGTTGTGCGAGGCGTGCAATCACACCAAGGAACACCCCGGTTGGAGCACCACATCCCTGCCCGGCGAAAACTACAGCGTCCATACCTTGGAAATCCGCACCCCCACCGGTCACACCTATCAATCCAAAGCCCCACCCCTTCCAGGGCATCAGCCCTCCAGGACGTAAAACGCTTCGAGGGTGTGAACCCTCTATTCCTCCGTGAAATCCCCGGCATCCCTGCGGAAGGTGCCCAGGACGCGGATAAGGTGATCGACGTCGTCGGGCCCAAAGCCGGACTTGCCGAAAACCTCGGCGTTAAGCGCCGCCGTCGCTTTCTTCGCCAAGGTGCGGCCCTCTGCGGTGAGCTCGATCAGGGTGGTGCGCCCGTCTGTTGGGTGCGGGGAACGAGCCACCAAGGCGGCTTTTTCCAAGCGGTCCACGGCGTTGGTTACCGACGTGGGATGGACCTGCAGCAGCGCGCTGGCCTTGTTCATGGGAAGTGCGCCGCTGCGGGCGAAACTCAGCAGCGCCAGCAGTTCGTAGCGCGCGAACGTCAGCCCGAACGGTTTCAGAACTGTTTCGATGCGCGCGAGCAGAATCTGTTGCGTGCGCATGATCGCAGTGATGGCGGCCATGGGCGCGGCGACATCGCCCCAGCCATGCCGTTCCCAGTTGCGCTGGGCGTCGGCGATGGGGTCGCGGGGGAGTGGGGTGCCCATGGGCCTCCTTCGGTTACGTGATCGGCCTAGTGTCCCGGGTGGCTAGTCTCTCAGGTTCGGAAACTCTTCCTCCGTGTATTCCACGCCCAATCCGGAGGGCAGTGGGCCGTCGCCGTGCCTTGCGACCTCGGTTCCGCGAAGTTCCACGCGCCTGATTTTGCCGGAAATCGTCTTGGGAAGTTCGCCAAATTCCAGCCGCCTGATGCGCTTGAACGGTGCTAAATGCTCACGGCAATACTTCAAAATGTCCTCCGCAACCTTGGGCCCGGGTTCATAGCCCGCGGCCAACACGACGAACGCCTTGGGCACGGACAGCTTCACGGCATCAGGCGAAGGAACGACGGCGGCTTCGGCCACTGCGGGGTGTTCGATCAGGACGCTTTCGAGTTCGAAGGGAGACAAGCGGTAGTCGGAGGACTTGAAAACGTCGTCATCCCGCCCCACATAGGTGATGACGCCGTCGGCGTCCCGGCTGGCCATATCGCCCGTGTGATAGTAACCATCCCGGAATGCTTCGGCCGTCTTGGCTTCGTCTCCAAAATAGCTCTTCATGAGCCCCACGGGCCGGGGGTCCAAGCGCAAGCAGAGTTCGCCGTCGTCGGCTTCCTCCCCGGTGACCGGGTCCACCAGGACGACGTCGTATCCGGGGAGCGGCCGTCCCATGGAACCGATTTTGACCGGCTGCGTAGGCGTGTTGGCGATCTGGACCGTTGACTCGGTCTGACCGAAGCCGTCGCGGATGGTGACGCCCCAGGCCTTTTCCACCTGGCCGATCACTTCCGCGTTGAGTGGCTCACCGGCAGAGACCACCTTAAGCGGAGGGTGAGTGAGCTGGGTGAGGTCGGCTTGGATGAGCATGCGCCAGACGGTGGGCGGGGCACAGAAGCTTGTGACGCCTTCTTTGCCCATTTGGTTCATGAGGGCGGCGGCGTCGAAGCGCTGGTAGTTGTAGATGAAGACGGTGGCCTCGGCGATCCACGGTGTGAAGACGTTGGACCAAGCGTGCTTCGCCCAGCCGGGAGAGGCGACGTTCAGGTGGACGTCGCCAGGCTCCAGCCCAATCCAGTACATGGTGGACAGGTGACCCACCGGATAGGACGTGTGCGTGTGTTCCACCAGCTTGGCGCGCGAGGTGGTTCCGGAGGTGAAGTAGAGGAGCAATGTGTCATCAGCGAGGGTGGGAGCGTCGGGCGTAAATTCCGTGCCGGCGTCGTATGAGTCTGCGTACTGTCTTGCCTCGGCGGTGGTTCTCTCGGATCCGACCTCGATCAGCGTGTAGCCGCCCTCGACGTCGGCGAACTTGCCGATGTTTGCGCTCCCGACCGCCACCCAGGTGGCACCGCCGCGCTCCACCCGGTCCTGAAGATCGCGGGCGCCCATGAGGGTGGTGGTGGGGATCATGACAATGCCCAGCTTGATGCCTGCCAGCATGAGTTCCCACAGCTCAACCTGGTTGCCGAGCATGATGATCATGTGGTCGCCGCGTTTGACGCCTTGGTCGCGCAGCCAGCTGGCGAGTTGGGAGGAGCGCTGCGAGAGGTCCTTGAACGTGCGGCGCGTGGAGCTGCCGTCCTGTTCCACGATCACCAGCGCGGGCTTGTTGCCTCTGGTCTCGTCTGCCGCGATCTGGTCGAACCAGTCGAGGGCGAAGTTAAATTCCTCAAAGCGTGGCCACTGGAACTCGGCGTGAGCCAGTTTGTAGTCTTCGCGCAGTTCCAGCAGCCTGTCCCGGGCCGCACGGAAGTCGTCTGTGACTGTCATAGTCCACCTTTCGCTTTCGGGTTCCCTGGCACCTTCGCCGAAGCATCCCGCCTAGTGATCCACATCACCTTGCAATATACTAGGACATCCAAGGGTTTGGAAGAGCCTATGCGGGACATGACGAAGGGGTCTAATGCTCGACGAAAAAGCTGCCGGCACCGTTACCAACGGTGCGGCATCAGAACACGTCCTGCCTCCTTACCCGGAGGCGGACTTGATGCATGTTATTGACCTGCTCCCCCCGGAGGAGCGTGCCCGGTACTTGGAGATCAGGGAGTTCCTGCAGGCGCGGATCCGGGCTGCGAGCATCGACTACTGGAACCGGGAGGAATTCCCGTTCGGGCTGCTGGCGGACATGGCTAAGTTCGGGCTGGGCGGGCTTCAAACCGACGGTTCCTCAAAGCTGTTCAAGGGCCTCATGTACACCGAGGTGGCCCGCGCGGACGTGTCTCTTTCAGCGCTGGTGGGGATCCACAACGAGCTCATTGTCGGCATGATTGATGAGCTAGGTTCCCCCGAGCAGAAGCGCAAGTGGTTGCCCGGGCTTGAGGCTTTCACCCAGCTGGGCGCTTTCGCGCTCACCGAACCGGACCACGGCTCGGACATCGCCGGAGGGCTCTCGACGACGGCGCGGCGCGACGGCGGCGAATGGGTCATCAGCGGTGCCAAGCGCTGGATAGGGGCAGGGACGATTGCCGACTTCGCCTTGGTTTGGGCTCGTGATGAATCCGACGGGCACATCAAGGGTTTCATCGTGGAGACCGACCGCCCCGGGTATGCGGCCACCAAGATTTCGAACAAGATCGGCCTGCGCATCATGCAGAATGCGGACATCGTGTTGGACGAGGTCCGCATTCCTTCGGAGAACCTCCTGCCCGGCGCCACTGAGTTCTCCCGCGCCAATGATCTCTTGCGCGATTCCCGTGCCTGGGTGGGATGGCAGGCCGCGGGGATCCAATTGGCAGCCTTTGACATAGCCCGTTCCTACGCGTTGCAGCGCAAACAATTCGGCAAGGAACTGGCACGCTTCCAGCTTGTCCAGCAGCAGCTCGCGGACATTCTGGGCAATGCAAACGCCTCATTGTCCATGATGGTTGAGCTCGCCCGGATCCAGCAGGCCGGGAAACTCGAAATGGTGCAGGCTGCCATGTGCAAGGCAACTACCACGCGGCTGGCCCGATCATCCGTGGCGATGGGCAGATCCCTCTTGGGAGGGAACGGCATCACCACGGACTACGAGATGGGCAAGCTCTTTGGTGACGCCGAAATCCTCTACACCTACGAGGGCAGCTACGAGATCAACTCCATGATCGTGGCCCGCGCGGTGACGGGGAAGTCGGCGTTCGTTTAGGGATCCGCCGGCGGTGCTTTCTCGGCCACTGTGCAGATCCTATTCGTGTTACACTATGTAACATGAAAGCGCCTGATCGGGAGTCGGGGCCGCGTGCTTATCGGATGAACGCAAGGCAGGAAGCCGTTGCCGCAACCCGTGAGCGGATACTGTCCGCCGCCTACGAGCTGTGGCTGGAGAGTCCTTACGACCAGGTGTCCATTGATGCCGTCTCCAAAATCGCGGGAGTGTCCAGGCAGACCGTCATCCGCCACTTCGGAACCAAGGACGAACTCGCGTTCGCGGTAGCCGACTGGCAGAAACCCGGTGAGGACGCCCTCCGCGAAGCTACGCCCGGAGATGCTGACGGAGCAATCGCCAAGCTTCTGGACCGCTACGAGACCATGGGCAACGCCAACATTCGCATGCTTGAACTCGAAGGTCGCGTGCCTGCGATCGACCACTTGCTCACTATCTCCCGGGTAGGTCACCGTGAGTGGATCGAACGCACGCTGATCCCCGGTGTGACCGGCGATGAAAGGCTGGTCCTGGCGCTCTATGCTGCCACCGACGTCACCCTCTGGAAGCTTCTGCGCCGCGACCTTGGGCAGTCCAGGACGGAGACTGAAGCAACGATCCTCCGGCTGGTCCACGGAGTGTTGGGTGGGAGTCCGGAGAAACGTTCATCCGAAAGTTCAGCCGGAAAGGATTAGGAACATGAGCCGCTATCTGTTCGCTATCTGGGACGGGGGAGGAGCCGTGGCGCCGGAGCTCGGAGTTGCCAGGCGACTCATTGAGAATGGCCATCAGGTAAGGGTTCTGGCCGACCCAACCCTGCGCGCCCAGGTGGCCGCGGTGGGTGCCACGTTCAGTCCATGGGTTCGGGCTCCCCATCGCACTTCAAACGATCCGTCCGGGGACGTGGTGAAGGATTGGGAGGTGCGGACGCCCTTCGAAGGCCTGCGAAGAATGCGTGACAGGCTCATTGGCGGACCCGCGGAGCTTGTGGCGAGCGAGACGGCCGAGCAGATTGGCGACTATTCACCAGACGCGCTCATGGCGGACTACTTCATGTTTGGCGCTATGATCGCGGCGCAAGGAGCCGGGCTGCCAGTAGCCGCTGTGATGCCCAATATCTGGGCGCTGCCCGTGCGCGGCGTTCCGCCGATCGCCGCCGGTTTCCCCTTGGCGCAGGGCGTTCCCGGACGTGTCCGCGACGCCATGCTCATCGCCCTCGTAAACCGGGTTTTCGCCAAGGGATTGCCGGCCCTCAACCAGGTGCGCGCCCGCCACGGGCTGCGGCCCCTGCGGTCCTTTTATGATCAGGTTTTGGGTGTCGACCGTATTTTTGTGCTCTCCAGTTCCACCTTTGATTACGCATCGCCGTTTGTGCCGGCGAATGTGAGCTACGCCGGGCCGGTGCTCGACGAACCTCAGTGGGCAGTGCCATGGGTCCCGCCCTGGTCAGAGGATGACGCTCGGCCCCTGATTCTTGTGGGCCTCAGTTCGACGTTCCAGAACCAGGGAGACTTGCTGCAACGCATTATCGATGCCCTCTCCACCATGCCTGTACGTGCGGTGGTGACCACCGGACCGATGATCGACCCTGATGCGCTGACAGCAAACAGCAACGTGAGCGTGGTGCGTGCGGTGCCCCACGGACCCATCATGGAAAAAGCTGCCTTGGTGGTGACGCACTGCGGGCACGGCACTGCCCTGAAAGCCCTTGCCGCTGGCGTGCCCATGGTCTGCCTGCCCATGGGACGGGACCAAGACGACACAGCAGCCAGGATCGTCCACCACGGTGCCGGCGTACGGCTGGCTCCCAACGCGTCGGCGGAGAAAATCCGGCGTGCAGTGGCGGAAGTGCTGGAACGGGACAGCTACCGGCTCGCGGCTGCCCAACTTTCCTCGTCCATTACTGCCGAGCTTGCGTCCAGCCGGCTGGTGGAAGAACTTGGGTCCCTGGCAAGCAAGCCGAACCAGCCACGCCAGCGCTCCTAGGAGTTTCACCAAGCGCAGGAGCCAACGCCGGCCTCCTCATTGCACGCGAGTCAAGATGCGTGGTCCAGCCGCCGCATGCTCGGCCAGAACTCCGGTGTGGTGCCTGATGCGGAGACGGTAGAGCAGGGTTCCGCCGATGATCACCGCGGCAACGAACATGACGCCGCCCCATTGCAGATACCACTCAAACGGCGGCACTGAGTTGTAGATCTCCGGTCGAGGCCAGACCAGGTTCAGCGTCATGGCGCCACCCCACAGCACGGCCAGGATGTTGACGGGGAGACCCCATTTGCCGAGGCTGAATCCCGGTTCTGTCTCGTCGTCCTTCAGGGGCCACTTTTTCAGGAACCTTTGCCGCAGCATGGGCACGGTCACCAGGAGGTAGGACAGATAGATCAGGACGATGCTAATGCTGGACAGAATGGTGAAGATGGCTGGCTGGGAGATGTTGACGATCAGGGGAATCACTGCCACTACACCGATGACGATTGCAGCCACCGTGGGGGTTTTGCGGGTGGGATGCACCTTGCTGAGCTGACGGCTGAAGGGAAGGTTGTTGTCCCTGGCCATGGCAAACATCATCCGGATAGCTGCCGCGTGCACGGCCAGCGTGCAGACCACAACAGCTACCACGATGCACGCCAGGAACGCCTTGCCGAAGGGGCCACCCAGCACTGACAGCACAATGTACTGCAGCCCGCCATCGGCCGCTCCAAGCTTGGGATCGGAAAGATCGGGGGCCGCCAGGATTCCGCCCAGCAGGAGCAAACCTCCCAGGAGGAAGGATGCCGTGACAGCGCGGAGAATAGCGCGGGGCGCGGTTTTCTTGGGGTCCTTGGTTTCTTCACCCAAGGAACTGGCGGTATCGAATCCGTACATGACATAACCGGAAGCCATGGCGGCGATGAGGAATACTCCGAAGAAGCCCATCGGATGTTCTTGACCGAATCCAGCGGTATCAAGGAGGACTTCAGGTCCCCGCACCGAGTGCCACATGAGCGCCGCAATGAGCAGAACAGCGGCAACCAGTTCCACAAAAACGCCCACACTATTGATCATGGTCATGAGCTTTACGCCGAAGGCATTGATGAGCGTGGAAATGCCGATCATGATGCTAGCCAGGATGACTCCGTTGACCGCAAAGTCGTAGGGGCCGGTGCCATCGCCCACCAGCTGGAAGCCACTCCAAATCTGCGGCAACGTGATTTGGAGGGCCAAGGCAACAGATCCCAACGCCATGATGGAGGAGAGCAGTAGTAACCAGCCCGCCAACCAGGCCCACGTTCCCGTGGAAAGCCTTTTGGCCCAGTTATAGACCGAACCGGCCACAGGGTATCGGCCGGCCAGTTCCGCAAAACACAGGGCTACCATGAGCTGGCCTACGAAAACAATGGGCCACGACCACGCGTAGGCGGGTCCCGCCGTCGAAAATCCGAAGTAAAACAGTTGGAAAACGCCGGTGAGGATGGAGATGTAACTGACGCCGGCGGCGAAGCTGGCAAACTTTCCGATGCTGCGGTCAAGGGTTTGGGCGTAGCCAAACTCGTCCATACCGCTTGCATCGCTCTTGCAGGGTCCTATTTTGCTGGGTTCTAACATTCGAACTCCTAATTCAGACATGCATGAATGGTGATAGCCCGCGGCCGCCATTGGACGCAGTGGATATCAAAAGCCGGGCACCACGGTGTGCGTACGGCCGTTTCCCCCATTTTTTGTTGCGTTGGTCTAAAAGCAGGCGCCTTCTTAGGCGTGGGACAAGCTAAAGCCGGCTTCCGCCGTCGTGGTTTCCTCCGTCCGGTGGGCACTGAGGCGGGCCTTGATGAGATCGGCGCAGCGCTCGCCGATCATCATCACGGTGATGTTGGGGTTTACGGTGACGTGTTCCGGCATGACGGAGGCGTCTGCCACGCGCAGGCCGGTGACGCCCTTGACGCGCAGTTCAGGATCAAGGGGCGACATCTCGTCGTCCGCAGGCCCCATGCGGACGGTGCCAACGGGGTGGTAGACGGTGTTGTGTGTTTTGCGGATGTAGTCCTGCAGCTCCTCGTCGCTCTGGGCCTCGATGCCGGGGGAGAGTTCCCGCCCGGTCCACTCGGCCATGGCTGGTTGAGCCGCGATTTCCCGGGCCTTGCGGATGCCTGCCACCATGACGCGCATGTCGTGCCCCTCGGGATCGGTGAAGTAGCGGGGGTCCACCATGGGTTTGTCGCGGAAGTCCCGGCTGCGCAGGCGAACCGTCCCGCGCGAACGGGCGTGGGTGACGTTCGGAGTCAGGCTGAAGCCGTTCTCCGTGGTGGGGTAGCCGTAGCGCAGGGTGTTCATGTCGAAGGGCACGGAGCCGTAATGCATCATGAGGTCCGGCCGGTCCAGGCCCTCTTCAGTGGGGGTGAAGATGCCGATTTCCCACCACTGGGTGGACGTCTGCACCATGGGCTGCCTGGCCTCGAACTGCACCACGCCTTCCGGGTGGTCCTGCAGGTGCTCGCCCACACCGGGGGAATCCACCATAACCTGGATGCCATGCTGCTCGAGGTGTTCGGCCGGACCGATGCCGGAGAGCATAAGCAGCTTGGGGGAATCAATGGCGCCGGTGGACAGGATGACTTCGCGATGCGCGTGCAGCCTGTGCGTCCGGCCGAAGGCCGAGTCCACAACATCGACGCCGGTGCAGCGCTTGTCCGCGTCGAACACCAGTTGCCGGGCCCGCAAGCCGGTCAGCAGCGTGAAGTTTTCGCGATCGATGATGGGGTGGATGTAGGAGACGGAACTCGAAGATCGTGTCCCGTCCGAGCGGCGGTTGATCTGGAAGAAATTGGCGCCGTTGACCACAGTGGTGCCGTCATTGAACTTCGCCCGGGGGATACCGGTCTGTTCGCAAGCATCCAGGAGCGCGACGCCCGCTGGATCTGCCGGGGGCACGTTCATCAAGTGCACTGGGCCGTCGTGGCCGTGGTGGGGAGCGTCCGGACCCGCGTCCTCGTTGCTTTCCAGGCGCTGGTACAAAGGCCAGGCGGCAGCAGCATTCCAGCCGGTGGCACCGTACTTTGACTCCCACTCGTCCAAGTCTTCGCGGGGAGCCCAGAAAGCGATGCAGGAGTTGTGGCTGGAGCAGCCACCCATCACCTTGGCGCGGGCATGGCGCATGAACGAGTTGCCGTTTTCCTGCGGTTCCACCGGGTAGTCCCAGTCGTAACCGGATTCCAGCAACTCCATCCAGCGGTCCAGCTGCAGGATCTCGGGCAGGTTGCGGTCGTCCGGACCCGCCTCCACCAGGGCCACGGTGACGGCAGGGTCCTCGCTGAGCCGTGCAGCGACGGCAGCTCCGGCAGATCCTCCACCGATGACGACGTAATCGAACCCGCGCTCGCTGAGGTTCTGGATGTTGTCAACGTGCATCTATTTCTCCTTGCCGTGGTCTGCGAACCAGTCGGTGACCTGCGGGCTGGTGTTCTGGTAGATGTGCTTGGCTTCCTGGTATTCGCCCAGTCCCGTGGGGCCGAGTTCGCGGCCTACGCCGGACTGGCCGAAACCGCCCCACTCGGCCTGCGGAAGGTAGGGGTGGTAGTCGTTGATCCACACCGTGCCGTGGCGCAAACGGCCCGCAACCCGCTGGGCCTTTCCGGCATCCTGGGTCCAGACCGCGCCCGCCAGTCCGTAGATGGTGTCATTGGCGGTGGCTACGGCTTCGTCTTCCGTGCGGAACGTTTCCACTGTTACTACCGGGCCAAAAGCTTCGTCGACCACTACCGACATTCCCCGGGTCACGCGGTCCAGAACGGTGGGCTGGTAGTAGAACCCGGCGTCGAACTTTTCGCCCTCAGGGGCGGCGCCGCCGCACCGCAGCCGCGCGCCCTCAGCCACGCCACGCTGAACGTAAGCGTCCACTTTCTCCCGGTGGGCAGCGGAAATCAGCGGCCCGGTTTCGGCGGACTCATCGAACGGGCCGCCGATGCGGATGCCCTGAGCCTTGCGGACCAGCTCGTCCACGAAGCGCTCCGCGATGGATTCCTCCACCACCAGCCGGGCACCGGCGGAGCAGACCTGGCCTGAGTGCACAAAAGCGCCGTTTAATGCGTTGTCGACGGCGGCATCAAAGTCAGCGTCAGCAAACACGACGTTGGGGTTCTTGCCGCCGAGTTCCAACGCCACCTTTTTCACCGTGGCGGCCGCGGCCGCGGCGATGCGCTTGCCGGTTTCCAGGCCACCGGTGAAGGAAACCAAGTCAATGTCCGGGTGCTCAGAAAGTGGTGCGCCTGCCTGCGGGCCGGCGCCGGTCACCAGGTTTGCGACGCCGTCCGGCAGACCCAGGTCCTGCAGCAATTGCATGGTCAGGATGGCGGTGGACGGAGTCAGCTCGGCAGGCTTCAGGACGAACGTGCAACCAGCAGCGAGTGCCGGCGCGATCTTCCAGGCTGCCTGCAGCAGCGGGTAGTTCCACGGCGTGATCAAGCCGCAGACGCCCACGGGCTCGTACACGATTTTGCTCACGACGGCGGGGTCCCCGGCGTCCACCACCCGGCCCGCCGACTGCCCGGCGAGCCTTCCGAAGTATTCGAAGCAGGCGGCGATGTCGTCAATGTCTATACGGCTCTCGATGATTCGCTTGCCGGTGTCCAGTGATTCGGCGCGGGCGAACTTCTCCCGGCGTTCGCGCAGTTCTGCGGCGACCTTGAGCAGGAAAGCGCCGCGCTCCGGAGCGGGAACGTTTGCCCAAACGCCGGAATCGAAGGCTGCGCGGGCTGCGGAAATGGCTCGCTCGGCGTCCTCGCGGCCGGCTTCGGAGACGGTGGCGACCAGTTCGCCGTCGGCCGGGTTGCGGATCTCGCGCACCGCGCCGGAAGAGGCCGGTTCCCACACGCCGTTGATGAAAAGTGTGGAGGCGGAATCGGAAAATGTGGCTTGGGTCATACGAAGCAGGCTAGTGCACTTTGAACATCTGTTCAAGGAAAATTATGAACAGATGTTCAAAGTGGGCTTGTGTGTCGGCCGGATACTCTCACCCATCCCCGGTCCCGCCCGCTACGAACTCCTCACATGAAAAAGCTCGGACTCCGGACCAAAGGCCCCGAAACCATGGCAGCGCTGGCAGGCGTGGTGTCTGCCGCCGTCGTGCTGGCCGTAGCCGAGCTGATCGGCGCGTTCTTCACCGCCAGGGCAACCCCGGTGTTCGCGCTGGGATCCACCTTCATCGACTTCACGCCGTCATGGATGAAGGACTTTGCGATCGCCACGTTCGGTACGAACGACAAAGCCGCACTGTTTGTGGGGATGGGGGTCACCATCGCCCTGCTTGCCTGCGTTCTGGGCGTTGTGGCCTACAAGAAGTGGGCCCTTGGCGTCCTGGGTGTGCTGTTCATGGGTGCCGTAATAGTGGCCAGCGTCCTGACCCGGGCCGGTGTGGGACCCGCCGACGCCATCCCCTCAATCGTGGGCACCATCGCCGGCCTCATCGTCCTGCGCCTCCTCATCAAACCGTTGTGGGGGTTGAAATCGTGGCCGGAAGCCCCCGCTGACGTAGCAGCCGACGCCGACAGCCAGGTTGGCGGCGCCGGCACCAGCCGCCGTCGTTTCTTCGCTGCTGCCGGTATCACCGCGGTAGCTGCCGGAATCGCGGCGACCGGTGGGCGGCTGCTCGGAGCCGCGCGCAACAACATAGCTCAGGCCCGTGATGCCCTCACGCTGCCGTCGCCTTTGAAGGCAGCGCCCCCTGTCCCAGCCGGCGTCCAGTCCCCAGTGGCAGGAGTCTCCTCCTGGCTGACACCGAACAACGAGTTCTACCGCATTGATACAGCCCTGAGCGTCCCCGAAATCAACGTCGAAGACTGGGTACTGCGGGTGCACGGAATGGTTGAGAAGGAAGTAACCCTCACCTTCCAGGACCTGCTCGACGCCGATCTCATCGAATCGCACGTGACCCTCACCTGCGTGTCCAACCCCGTGGGCGGAAAGCTTGCCGGAAACGCCAAATGGCTGGGAATGCCCATCCGCGAAGTCCTGGCCATGGCCAAACCAAAAGATGGCGCGGACATGGTGCTCTCAACATCCATCGACGGGTTCAGTGCCTCCACACCACTGGAGGTCCTGCAGGATGACCGCGATGCCATGCTGGCCATCGGCATGAATGGGGAGCCCCTTCCCATCGAGCACGGATACCCCGTACGGATGGTGGTTCCGGGACTCTACGGATTCGTCTCCGCCACCAAGTGGGTAGTGGACTTGGAAGTCACCCGCTTCGCGGACAGCAAGGCCTACTGGACGGAACGCGGCTGGTCAGAGCGCGGCCCCATCAAGACCATGGCACGTGTGGACGTGCCCGGGTCCTTCGCGAAATTGAAGGCAGGGAAGGTGGCCGTGGGTGGCACCGCATGGGCGCAGACGCGCGGAATCACCAAGGTGGAAGTACAGATCGACGACGGCGACTGGGTGGAAGCAACGCTTTCCACCGAAGCATCCACCATCACGTGGCGCCAGTGGTCCTACGAATGGGATGCCACACCCGGCATGCACTACGTCAAGGCCCGCGCCACCGACAGCACCGGGGAAGTTCAGACGGACAAGCGCGCCGACCCCGTACCTGACGGGGCATCGGGCTGGCAGTCGGTGGCAGTGACGGTGGAGTAACTGACCGGCCTTATTCGATCTGGGTCCTCCCGCCGAGGGTGCTCCACACTGCCGTAAGTTGGACCGGAAACTGTGTAGCGTTTAGGGCACCCTCACCGGGCAGTTTTGCGGGCGGGTCTTACGGGAATTCTGGTTCCGCAGAATGACGCGAGTTTTGCTTAGCGCTATATGGGGCTGCGTGGCGGCCGGTGGAGGACCGGCTATCGGGCACGACATGGGAGCCTTGAGGAATGGCTACCTTTGATCTCCTTCCGCTACAGGCCGGACAAGTGGAATTGCATGACGCACGACGAAAGCGCCGCTGGGTCGTCCATCTGGAACCATTCGAGATTGCTGCTGCCCCGGTCACCACGGCTCAATTTGCGCAGCTGATGGGTGATAGCGAAACGGGTTCCCAAACTCCTTTGGCAGACATTAATTGGTTGCAAGCCATCAATCTTTGCAATGCAGCTTCATTGAACGAAGGTCTTGCCCCTGCATACGTCTTCGAGGCAGGCCAGGTAACTTGGAGGACCGATGCTTCTGGGTACCGTCTGCCCACCGAAGCCGAATGGGAATATGCATGCCGCGCTGGCACAGTGGGTCCGCACTACGGACCCCTCTCTGCCATTGGATGGACAGCGAATGACAAGCTGGAGAACCCTGCAGAAGTGGGACTGAAACAACCCAATGCCTTCGGACTTCAGGACACCCTTGGAAACGTCTGGGAATGGTGCTGGGATTTGCTCGATCCTGCCCGCTACGGAGATTATCGTGTCTTCCGTGGGGGAGGTTTTGCTGACAAGCCGTGGAGCGTGCGCGCTTCGACTCGGCGCGGAGGTGCCCCTGGTATGAGCCACCCAGACCTAGGTTTGCGCATGGCTCGGGGTGTCTTCGAGAACTCACTGGCAGCTCAAGGTTGGTCAGCAGAGGCTGATTCTGAACGAGCCAAGATCACTGGCATGCTTCCGTCAGGGTGGACACCGCGGCGGCGCTAACTTCAACCACCGTAGGCCTGCCTGAATTCCCAATGATGAGTTGCCCCGGTAGAGGATCGGCATTTGGGCGCTCTGAATGTCAGCCCGGCGTGGCTAGACTGTCTAGCTCGACGGTTAGCTGTGGAGCGCAGCCGCGCAGAGAAGGAGCACAATGCCTATTGCCGGTGAGTGGGCAAAAATCCGATCGACGATCACATACCAGGGCTTTGTAACGATCAACCGTGATACCTACGAAGAGCCAAATGGGGCCGTGACTGACTGGGACGTTATTACGGGCCGTGATTCGGCGGCAACCCTCGCGTTCACGCCTTCAGCAAGCCACGTCGTCCTATTCGAACAGTTCCGTGTTGGACCAGAGAAGGCATTACTCGAGCTCCCTGGTGGATACCTCAACAACAACGAGCCGCCCACCGATGCAGCACTTCGAGAACTACGAGAAGAAACTGGATACCACTCAGAATCAGCTTTCTACGCCGGCTCAGAGTGGTGGGCTGCGAACTCATCAAGACGTAAGCATCTCGTCATCGCGGCCAACGCATCCAAGACATATGAAGCGACCTGGGACGAGTCCGAATCTGGACACGTGCGACTTCTTCCCGTTTCAGAACTCATTGACTTGCTAGTCAGCGGAGAACTTACCGACGCGGGACTTGCCTGCCGCGGTCTGACAGCCCTCGCCCGCAGTAATCCGGACACCGAAGTTCTCGCTGCCCTCCGTGACAGGGTCCGCCAACTTCTAGTCGCCTAGTAATACCTGAATTCTCAAAGCTCAGCGCGAGTCCTGGCTCGACTCGATCAGCGCCGGCGTATCGGCCCGGTCAAGGATCCCCATAGGAAAGACAATCGCAGTGCAGACGACTTCTGACATTCAGTGCAGTCAGCTTCCAAAAACGACAATTCGGATGGATGGGGGAGTGTCCCAGGGGAGGTGTCCCACTTCGAAGGTTGTGGGATACCTTTGTAGAACCGTGACGCTCGCTGGGGAGCCGGCTCGGACAGAGCGCTTGGCGATTGAATGACCCGGTTTTAGGGTGGGGTGTCCCATGAGTATCGGGCATAGACCTCGTCGCCTTGAGATTTTTCGAACATCGTCCGCGGGTAGGCGCCAGAGGCGGAGATCCAGAGTATGGAGTTGTCGGGCATGACTGCGTCTACGGTTCCTGTGTGAACTGTCTTTCCTGACCGCCGAATTTCGACGTATTGGCCATGAGCCCGCTGCCAGTCAGGTTGAGGGTGAAGCTCCATCAATGGATCACTTTCGTATTGCCGAACTACTGACTGTGTAGCTCGGGGAGGGGAGCGTTGCTATGTTTCCGGTTGCTGCTAGCAGCTGGCCTATGTCGAGGTCGTACGTGGCGTCGTAGCCGTCGTGGCGCTGGACCCGGACCGTAGAAGTGAGCCGGTCTACGCGGAGCATTCCGTCGCGGTGGGTGAGGTCCTTGATGGCTGCACTCTCGCCGTGGCTGATAGGGCCGGCGGTGTCTTCAGTTGATCGCGGTGAAATCCCGGGCCGGCGTCGTGGCGTATCCATCTGTCTGTCCAGTCTGCGCGAATCAGGTGCCGCTACTTGGTCCGGGCGCAATCCGGGACGCACGAGCTGAGCTGTATCTGAACCGGCAGGGTCAGGCCTTCGAAGGAAGATCTGACCCTGCCAGCAGTGGTTTCCTTACGCGGTAACTAGCGGAGTCACGCCGTTTAGGAAGGCTTCTTTGATTGCTGCAGCGTCCAGGCCTTCAAGGCCGAGTATGTCCGCTGTCCGGCCTTCGGCTTCGAAGTCAGTTCCGCAGATGAGTCCGCTGATCTTGATGAAGGAGTCAGTCAGTGGGAGGGGGAGCCCGATTTGTTTTGCCAGCGAGCTCCAGATCACCAAACCGAAGGGGATGTCCTCAGTAAAGTACCGGTGGGTTAGGGAATCGGGTTCCGGGAATGCTTGACGTCCGTAGCCTTGAACAATTCGTTCCACATGGGATCCCTCGGTGACGCCGTAGGCGCTTTCGAGGAATTCCCAGAAGCTTGGCGTCTTTACCCCGAGAGCCTCCGCCAGGGCGAGCCGTTCTTGATCGAGCGCGTTGATGACCTCCGCGACGCGGGGGGTTACCAACGTGTGGTGGGGCCGGGAGTCTGCATCTTCGACGGTTTTGATGTTCAGCACTGCCGGGGGGACGTGGTAAATCGCGTTGCAGTTTCCAAGGCCCACTGACAAGGTATCGCTGCCGGCGATGTAGCGGTCGCCGAAGTAGTGGCTTAGGCGGTCGAGTGCGTCTTGGGAGGATGCGTGGGGGATGGTTGCCAGGTGAACAGCTTGCTTGATTGCACCGATGAAGACCTGCGCCGGGCCACGGAGGCGGCAGGTATATAGGCTTGTCGGGGTTTCGGCTATGAGGCATGGCGTTCGCTGTGCCAGGGCGAAGTGCCTGGCGAGTTCGACGGAGCTGCCCAGGACGCTGGGCTGGAACACCACCAGTTGTTCTGGTTCCAGCAACGCGGCGAGACGCTCTGACAGGTAGGCATGGGCGAACGCTGGCGCAGCGACGATGACGACGTCAGCGCCAACGATGGCATCGCCGAGGTCGGTTGTCAGCGTCGGTTTGTTTGCGTGACCTTCAACATCGCCTGAGAGATCGATTCCGTTGTTGGCAATGATTGCCTCGAAATCCTTCTCCCAGCGTGAGAAGAGCCGGACGTCATGTCCTTGGAGAACCATGTGGCCGGTGATTGCTTGGCCGACGTTTCCTGCTCCAACAATTGCGATACTTCCCATTTGGGTATGTTTCCTTCGTTTATGAGGTACGCGAAACGAGCTATTCCGCGCAGGTACAAGGGGCCGCTGCTTTAGCGGACAGGGACGCCGGGTCCGAGAGGGATTCCGAGGGCGTACCAGAGGACAAAGAACGCGGTCCAGACCACGAGGACTCCGACGGCCAGCGGAATGGTGAAGGAGAGCATGGTTCCAATGCCTGCGCCCTTCCGGAATTGCTGGACGAAGCCGAGGGCCAGCACGAAGTATCCGTTCAGCGGCGTGACGCAGTTTGTGACGGAGTCGCCGATCATAAAGGCCACCATCGAGGCTTCGGGCTTGAGCCCGACGTACATCACCATGGGGATGATCACTGGGGCCAGGATTGACCACATTGCCGAGCCGCTGGTGATGAGCATGTTCAGGACACTGATGGCCAGCACGATCACCAGCAGGATGACCAGGTGCGGTGCTTCGAGGGACTTAAGCGTCTGGGCGCCGTTGACGCTGATGACCGAACCGATGTTTGTCCATGCGAAATAGGCCAGGAATTGAGCCACGACAAAGAAGAGCACGAGCACGGGTGCAAGATTGCGGATTCCCTCGGCCATAGCCACGGGGACCTCGCTGAGTTTAGGGATTGAGCCTGTGATCCGCCCGTAGACGATGCCAAGGACGGCGAAGATGATGCAAAGGAAAATGGCGATGTTCTTTACGACGACGGAAGTCACGAGGTCGCCGCCTTCACCAAGGAACGGTGAGCCCGGCAACAGCATCACCGAGATGAGCGCCACGCATAACAGGAAGGTCACAGCGGATACCGTGAGCGCCTTCGCTTCAATTGGGGCAAGCTTCACTGCACTGTTGGCGTTGGCTGAGGTGTTGAAGAGTTTGTCGGCCTTCTCGAAATCAGCTTCGAGGGTGGATGAACCGAACTCTGGGCGGCGCGCCAGGAGCTTGTCCACGATGAAAGCGATGGCAACGGCCAGAACTACCGAAGACGCAGCCGTGAAGAAGTATGTTGCCACCGGGGTGATGACGTAGTCCTTGTCGACAAGGCGGGCTGCCGCGGTCGACAACGAGGACCGAATGGCATCAGCTGGTGTCACCAGGGGGCTCGCATTGAAGCCAACGGCAGTTGCAGCGTAAGCGACCATGAGGCCCAGGACAGGGCTACGGCCTACCGCACGGAAGGCCAGTGCGCCGAGGGGGATCATGACGAGGTAGGCGGAGTCGCTCATGACGTGGGCGATCATTGAGCTGAAAGCAATGGAGAAGGTCAGCACTGAGGCCGGCAACCGCCCAATGGTGACCCGGAGTAGAGCTGTCAGAAGCCCGCTGCGTTCCAGGACGGCAACGCCGAGCAGAACGACGACAACAGTCGCCAGTGGCGGGAACGTGGCGTAGTTGGTCAGCGCGGACTCAACAGCGAACTTGGCCCCTTCCATGGAGAAGAGGTTCTTGACGGCGACTGTCTCGTTCTTGCCTGGCAGGGTGACAGTGACGTTCAGGCCAGCGAGTATCGCGCTCACCGCACCGAGAATCACTATCAGAATGACAAAGAGCCAAAACGGGTGGGGGAGCTTGTTGCCGGCACGCTCTATGGCGCTGAGAGCCCGATAGAGACGGTTTGTAGGGACATCGATTGTCGTATCGACAGGAGCTTGTGTCATCGCTCAAAGCCTTGTCTGGTTCAGGTGGATCATATGGAAATGGGGGAGTTGGGGTGGACTACCTGAGTGGATGGGTCCGCTCGAGCTCGACACCTTCAGCGTCGTCGCTTAAGGCCTGAACTACAAGGCACATCGACTCAAGAATGCAAGTGTTATTCGTGTTATATATAACAGGGATGTTAGGCTGGTCACGTGCTGCTGTCAATAGCAGTCGCGAAAACAGAAGATCGAGCGGCAAGGCGTGCGCTGCGGCGCTTGGGAAGGCCAGGAGTGATGGATAAGCCGGTTTCGATGGCGGATCGGGCATACGAAATGCTCAAGAGGGACATTTTGCGGTGCCGTTTCAGGCCTGGCAGCGCCATCCTGGATACCTATCTGGCCGCAGAGTACGGGATGAGTAGAACCCCTATTCGCGAGGCTACGAATCTGCTCCGTCGCGAGGGTTTGGTTGTGGTGATTCCAAAGCGGGGCACCCTCGTGAAGCCGATTGACTTCGGGGAACTCCAAGACACCTACCGGATGCGCCAACTTCTTGAACCGGAGGCGGCGGTTCTGGCATCCCGGCGTGCCAATGCTGAAGAGCTTGATGCGCTGGCGGAGCTCGGTGAGGCCAGCGTCAGCCCCGACGCGGATGCGGCGACTTTGAACGAAAGGAACCGGCTCCTCCATGTCCGGATCGCGGAGTTGTCACGCATACCACTGCTCGCACAAACCATAAATTCTCTTCATGAGGAAATCGAGCGATTTCTTAACTTCCGGGGTGCACAGGGGCGTCCCTACACGGCCACTAATCATGGACGAATCGTTGACATCATCCGCACCGGAACGGAAGACGAAATCCGGCACGTAGTCTCCTCAGGCATCGAGCGCGCCCGCACCCACATGCTCGAAGGGCTGATGGCCAACGATAACGGACGCACGGAGCAGGCGTCCTGACCGGTGGCCCGGCACCAAAGAGCCTGACCAAATTCCGGATCAAGGGAAACTGGAGCTATTCGGCCCGCACTTGGGGCGCTATTGGCATGGCAATGCCGTGCATGGGCCGTAGCTGTCCCACTTCTAAGGAAGTGGGACAGCTAACCGTGTAGCGTTTAGGGCACCCCGCATTCTGTCGGTCGAAGCAACGCCCGTATTAGGTGGAGGCGAAGCAGAGGGCTACGCTTCCACAGAGCACAGCTCAACCTATACTTCTGAGACTAACTTCCGCGCACCCTTTGGATCCGACCATGAGCACGATAGATCTCTCGCAGCCGTACACCATTCACCTCGGCGTGGACGAGACGCAGTTTGAACGCCTGACCCGCGATGCGTCTACGCGTCAAATGATGGTCTTTCAACTTGACCTCACGGGGCTCGTTGACCGCGTAGCGCTGGCTGATTACCTGGCTCAGGAGTTTATGTATCCCTTCCCAACATCGGGACTGGACGCGGCAATATCGCTCATCTCGGATCTCGAATGGTTTGGAAACACCAACGGCCACGTCGTGATTGCCCGTGGACTCTCAGCACCATCGGAAGTGGGTGAAACATTCGTCTCCCCCCTCCCGAACATCACCGAGAGGTGGCAGACCCAAGGGACCCCATTCATTGTCGCCATTGATGGCAAAGGCGATGAACTACGGTCGTCCTTACAAGACGCCAACGATCACCTGGATGAATTCGCGAAGAAGGGCGGTCCGGGATTCGTGACGTACCAAGGACCCATTCAGGTAGTCGTCCATAAGGACGTTTGATTCCTGATTCCAAAAGGTGCGTTGAGTCCCCGCTGGCACCTCGGCATGGTTTGTATAGGTCCACGCAGACATTGGCTAGCGTACTCGACCGTTAGGGCCCTAACCCCAGTACCCGCCCCGTAAGCCGATGGCTATGCGGACATATTATGGGGCGTTTTAAAGAAGAGACTTACGGACGCCTGATGTGCGCCAGTATGGTTCCCATGACATCTGAACTTGATTGGGCGCGCGTCCACGAAGCTTTCGGGGATAATCCCGGCGTGCTCCCTGATGGAGAGGTGGTCGGGAGTGAGGAACACGACTGGGATTTGCTGTTTGCGATGCTGCACGACAGCGATTGGAAGGTGACGACCAGTGATGGCCATTCGCCGCTTCCACCCGATAGGCACGGGCTTGCCGAGTTTGAGATTGTTGCCGTTTGGCCGATCGATGGAGTGCGCGTCAACTTCTTCCGAGGACCCGACGGCGTATATTTCGACGTCGACCTTCGGGAACTCGTTGACCAGGCCGCAGTTGACGGGCTAGCCCACTTGATGCGCAAGCTCGGAGCAACGATTCGTCGAGATGTAGTCCTTAGAGACGAGGGGTCAAGAGGTGCCCCGGTCATTCGCTACGCCACTGCGACAGGCCTGTTCACAATAAGCTAGATACAAAAGGCCCCTCCAAGGACCTGTCCCTTGCAGAGCTGGGCCCCACCGGTGAGAGATCCGCTAGGGGCGCGCGCTTCCTCGGACAAAGAGCAGGGAACATAGCCCGGGAATGTGGAGGGGCATGGATGCCTAGAACTGTCGTCAGCGTCGTCGTAGGTATCTATAGGTAGTCGAAGTACCTGAGCCACCAAGTCGGCTTGTTTGGCAGGAACACCCTCGGGGGGACACAACCGTCGTACAGCTTCCACAATGGCTCTTCTGGAATGAGAACGTATTTTTCCTCGTCCAAGGACTTAGAGATGCGCGCGACGTCCTTTTCGTGAAGGAGTGAATCAAGCTCCTGTTGGTTGTAAGCTCCTGGGTTCTCGAGCACTCGTGGCTGTTCCACTTCTAAGGAAGTTGGAACACATATCCGTGTAGCGTCAAGGGCTGTGACTTTCGGCGATAAGTGGCGGTGCTTCCGTGAGCCGGTGGGTCCACACGGTGTTCAAACGCCCGCACGGGGATCGTTCACCGGACACGTTGGAACGGCCAGAGCTCCGGAAGACCAAGGGGGTGATTTCCGGCCCGCCATGTCCATATACACTCACGCCATGAGTCCTTGGTTCAAAAGGTCAGCAGTACCGTCGCCCCTGACCGAAGCCCCCGTGTATTTCGTGTCAGCGTCCACCGCGATCAGGGCCACACCCGAGCTGATCTGGGACCTCATCAAACCAGCGGAGAAAGGCCCACTCCTTTCACCGGACGTTGTTTGTGGTTTTCGTGCTCCGGACGTGGAAGGTCTCGGTGAGATTCAGGTATTCATCTCGGTGCATGCTGGTGTCGAAAACGTGTCCGCCGTGGAAGTGATGGAGGAGATTCCATGCGAACTGGCAATCACCCGCTACATGGGGGACGAAGATCCGGCAGCACGATTCCAGTACGTTGTGCATACCGCGGATGACGGCATGTCAGTTTTCGAAATCGGGAAGTACTTCACACTGCCGCCCGACGAATCCGAAAATCTAGACAGGTATGAGAGGAACTACGAACTCTTGTGCCAGCAGTACGTCGATCGGGTGAAGGCTCTCCTCGAGTAGCCTGTTGCCCGCTGGCGGATCCTTGAGCGCACCCTATTTGATGTTGGAGTAACGTGCCTCATGCACGTGAAATCCGTCAGGGCTCTACCGGTCGGAGGTGGACGGCGTAGTGCGCTTCGGCGTCTGCGACCAGGTCCGGACCGGCCCATCCGGGCAAATTACTGTGCCACCAGAGTGCGGTCTCTGGTAATACTGATGGCCCGGAGCGTAGGAGCGCGGCGAAACGTTCGTCAATATCGGCGATTGCCTCCGCGAAAATAGCCAGTTCAGGGTGCGCAGTGAGTTCCGGGGCAGTGAGGGCTTTGTCGATCACATCCCTAATTTCGAGTTCGTTCTCATACTCGTAGATGCTCCACCGGTAGCCTTCTTCGCAAGCCGCCACGAAAGATTTCCACGCATCGATGTGTCCGGCAGGTGACCAGTTCCTTCTCGCTCCCTTTTCGCCTGCGACATCACGAAAGCGGCGGATGAACTCACTCATCTTCCGGAACGACCGATATGAACGCAGCAGGAACACTATCCGCTAGCCATACTTTTTCGCCGCCACGGTAGAAGCTGACGTGCTCTCCGTGGGCGGACGAGCCTTCAATGACGAGGACAACCGGGTCAGTGTCCTTTCGTTGTCCCACCTGCCTGGCCATTTCAATGTTTTCGGATAGGTGAACGTACTGGCGTCGCATAGGCCGCAAACCCTCTGACTGAATAGCTTCAAGGCTTTCCCTGGATGTTCCATGAAACAGTTTTTGGGGTGGACCTTCTTGTGGCTTCACTATGCGGGTCGGGACACTGTGACCGTAGAGAGCCCGAATGCGGCCCCCGCTCAGTTCATGGCGTCGTTTAGGGGAGGACAGGAGCATACTTTCCAGGTCGGTGACTTCAAGGTTCACCCAATCAGGGGACTCCCCCCGGAGCGCCTGAAGTAGGTCGTCCACCGATGTCCACCCTTCCCCGTCCAGCTCCAGTTCGTAAAGCCAGGGCTCGTGACGCAAAGCATGCGATACGGCCCGGCTGAGCTTCGGCAAGTCAGTCATGGACCTCATCCCTTCTTCAGATGGGAGTTGAAGGTGTGCTTCACGAGTAGTTTTCGGGCATGAGGGCTAAGGGGATCCGAAGTGTATCTAGCTCGAAAGGCGGCTTTCCTTTGAATAGCAAGGAGAAAACGACTTCATTTCCCTCAACGCTGTAACCGTGGGTGAGGACTGTGATTTGCGAACCATCGCGTAGGTCAACGGTCCACAGCTCGGGTTCATCGCAAGCTCCAGAGCATTGCGAACGACACGAACACCAGGTGACAGGTTTTCGAAATTCGCAGTGCCATTTGCTCCCTCAAGGTTGTTGTCTTGGAAATCTGGCATCGTCGATTCCTCTTCCCACGCAAAGCTTCGAACGTGCCACTCTCCACCAACTTCCAAACGGTCAGCCAGCGTCCCAGGAGGCAACTTCGCCATCTCCGCAAGTGTCGGGTCGAGCCGTGTGACGTGACTGATGTGTGCAGCAACTGCCCCACCAGGAGTGTTCGGGTCATCAACTCCATCAGCAAAGCCCCACCCATTGTCAGGGTCGTGAAGAACTTGAAGAACAGGTCGCTCACCAGAAAGGACCGACTTCATGACCACGGCACCGAGGCCCTCGGGAAGCGGTCATCCGGGAACGGCCACGCCATCTCTCGGTGCATCTCAACATTTTGCGACATGGAGACATTGTCCCCGATCACCAAGGGGCACGGACGACCCACCCCGTCCCCGTTAGACGGTGGTTCTCCGGACGTCAAGCGCCCGGTCAGGGACACCCTTACGGACAGCTCCGAAGCATCGAAAAGCTGTTCGCCAAAAACCAATGTCCCTCTAGGGGAGTCACTCTCGCCAGGGATGCTGACAATCGCGACACGGCGGAATGCCGACGACGGCGGGCGCTGCCGCCGTCGTCGGCTTCCTTTTCCAGTGAGTGAGTGAGCGTTAGCCGAACACCCGGGTACCTTCGGGCATCGCGGGCATGGAGGAGGCTCCGCCGCCCAGGTCCTTGTCGTTGGCGGTCAGGCCGGTGGGGTCGTAGTAGGCGGCGACCAAGCGCTGCTTGATGTAGCCGAGCACTATCTGCCCTTTGCTATCGCAGTTCCTGGCGGTGATGGCCGTGAAGTTCTGCCAACCATTCCCCGCGGCCGGGCGGATGGTCTTGGAGCTCCACTGGGTGGGGGTGGCGTCCGGGATGATGTACTGGCGCAGTTCGCCGGTGGTGAGGGTAGCCATCAGCACGGCAACCGGCTTGCCGTTGATGGCGATTGAAGGCGCCGAGCCGATGGCTGTAATGGAGGCGCCTCCGCCGAACACCTTGACCGTACCGGTGATGGTCCGGGCGTTGGTGTCCAAGGTGTAACGGTAAAGTTCGCCGCCGCTGGTGAGCCGGAAAATGAACTGCTGGCCCCGGACGTCCGCTGTGCCGCTGTAGGCGGTGGTGATGGACTTCTGGAACCACCCGTTACCAATAGTGGTGATCGGTCCGTCGATGGAGTGCTTCCAGGTGCCGTCCGCCTGGAGGTCCTGCCGCTGGTTATAGAACTTCGCTTTGCCGTCAGAGGAGGTACCGAAGTAGGAGAACTTGCCGAACGTCTCGTCACCCATCCCGCCGGTTTGCGTCAGGTAAGTCGCATCGAACGGTACAGGCGAGGACCAGCTCTTGTTCTCCCAGCGAAGCTGGCCCCCGCTGAGGAAGATGGCACCGAGATTCCCGTTCGGTTCAACGCTCAGAAGGCCACCAAAGCAGTCGGCGGGCGTCGGGGTGGGAGCGGGGTAGACCGTGGCAGCGCTGGCGGGAGCGGCGCCGGAGAGTGCCAGTGCGCAGGCGGCGAGGCACCCGAACAGCTTAGTGGTGAGTTTCATATGCGGACTGCTCATCGGACGTTGCGCCAAACCTGAACGGCCCTGGTGCCTGCCGGGCAGTTGGCGTAGGAGGTGTTGAATCCTTGCGAGGCAGGCATCTGCCACCTCCAGGGCCCGGTCACGATAGCCTCCTGACCGGTGGGGACATGACGGCACTTGCCCGCAACCTGATACTCAGTGCCCGGCGCATCGGAATTGCAACTGCCTCCCACACTGTATTCGTAGTGGATCCAGACGTTGCAGTTGGCATAGCCATCGTTAGCCAACGCAGGTTGAGCCGTGAGCAATGCCCCTCCCATGAAGGCAAGGGCAGCGCTGGCAGCAAGAATTTTTTTAGCAATCTTCATGGTGTTCCCCCGGGTCGGTTAGGTATTCCCTTGATACTCGGGCACAACCGGTCCTCGCGCTATGGGGCGAACTACCCACGTGGTGTGCTCAGCGAGGGGCGAGAGCGATCTCTTCCGTGCGGGCTATACCGCGCTGGATGGCCGCTTTGTCGATCCCCAGCAGCGTGGTGAGCCACATGCCGTTCTGCACCACAACGACGTCGGCCGCGCGGTCCCGGCATTCTTCAGGTGACAGCCCGGGAACGGCGTTGCCGATCAAGGCCGCGAGCCCTTGGAGGTACCTGTCAAAGGCTGCGGCATTGATGCGTGCAAAGTCCTCATCCGCCTGGGCGAGGGCCCACAAATGAAGTCGGAGGGATAGGTATGGTGTGGTTAGAAGACCAGGATCTGCAACACGTCGCAGTGACTCCCGGAGTTGCTCGTCCGGTGTTGATGAAGCTAGCGGCTCCACCAGCAGGAGGTCGTGCTCTTCGATCTGGTGGAGCACCGCGCGGATCAGGCTCGATTTGTCTTCGTAGTAGTAGTTCACAAGCCCCAGCGCGACGCCGGCTTCACGCGCCACAGCCCGCATGTTAATGCCTGAAATGCCGTGGCGGGAGAGCAGTTCCAAGGCCGCGTCGAGAATGCGTTTCTGCCTATCGACCTGTTCGCCGGACTTCACGGTGCTTGTACCCATCCGGCCAGACTATTGCCTCAGCCTGATCAACGCATCCTGACCGTCTACAGGTTCTTTTCTGCGTAGATCCGCAGGGCATCCCTGACGAAGATGGCCACACTGATTCGCCGGTGCAGCGACGGGCTATTCTGCGTTTGTCAGGCCTTCGCTGGCTGAACGGGCCCTGACGGCGGTTCGTCCAGGCCGTCATGTACGGGCAATCTGGTAAAGCTGCGCAGCTGACGGCTGCAGAGGCAGATCAGCGCGCCGACCACGAACCCGCAGCTACCCACTACTACCGATGCTTGAACCCCTGCGATGGCAGCAACTGCACCACCCATGAGGGCGCCGATGGGATCAACGCCCCAAGAGACGAAGCGTGCCGTTCCGGCAACCTTGGACAGGTGGCGTTCTGGAAAGAGCGCTTGTCGCATCGAGCGCCCAATGATCATGTTGACGACGATGCACAATTCAAAAACGGCGAAAACAATCGACGTAATCACGGCGGCGCTTACCCCGTGTGTAGCCGCAGTCAAGGGAAGGCAGAGCCCGGCAAGGGCAATAATGCTGAAGGAGACAGTGAGAACCTGTCCCAGACGTGCCCGCTGCGTGATTCGGTCCGTCAAGGCCGATCCGATGATTCCAACGACAGCAGGTATAACGAACACCAGCCCCAGGAGTGCCGGATTCATGCCAAGCACTGTGAGCGCGTAGACGGAGAACACCGCCAGAATCCACGAGTCGAAAAAGTTGTACGCCGTGGCAGCGAGTAACACCACCCTTTGCGGCGTCTGCTTCCATAACAGGCTGAAGCCCAACCGGATTTCGCGAAGATGCCCGCGAACAGCGTTTTGTTGCGCGACGTCATGATCCTCCGCTTCCCTTGATGAGCGGTCGAGCGGAAGCTTGATGAGCATCAACGAGCTGAAGACATAAGTGACGGCATTGATGGCAACAATAAAGGGCGCCCCGAGGGTGCTGATGATGATTCCAGCAACAGCTGCGCCGCCTGACTCAGTGACAGACATCCCCCCTTCGATCCACGAATTTGCGCGGATAAGGAGCTTTCGCGGAACCACCGAAGGGATCGCTGCAGCCATGGCGCTCTCGTACAGCAAAGTCAGGACGCCTACCGAAAAGAGTGCAATGGCAAGAATCTGCCAATTCAGGGAACCCGCCAGCATCAGGGCAAGAACCACGGCGAACACAATGAACCTGCCACTGTTGCAAACATGCAGCAGGACGTGGCGCCGGGAGCGGTCCGCTATGACACCTGCGGACAGCGAAATGAACAGCGGAGCCGACAGTCCGGCAGCCACCACCCAGCTGACCTGGGTGGCGTCCAGCCCAAGGACAGTAACGCCGATCACCGGCACGGCGAAGGCCATCATGGCTGATCCGGCATTCGACACGAAGTCGCCTACCCACAGCCGGTAGAAGCCGGTGCGGGCAAGACTGTGGTTCTGCTGCGCCTGTTGTTCGTCGGTGGCGTCTGTTGATGTTGTTTCGACCAAGAGGTCACTCCTGTGTGCTGTGTTTCCTGAGGACGTAGCCGCCCATGAGTGTGGTGGTGGTGCTGGCGGCAAGCTGATCTTCGGGGAGCCGGCCCAGCGTCCGGGCGAACCAGGAAGCCACAGCAGCAATTTGTTGCTCACTGGCGGGGGAGCCTATGACTAACTTATAGTCCGCGTATTCCGTCACGAGGGTCCGGAGGGCGTCCTCGCGAAGGGTACCTGTTCGTTGCTGGGGGAGCTTGTTTGTCAGGGGGTCATGGCGCTGATAGCCGAGCGAGGTGTGCATGTCGGTATACCGGCTCATGACCGATCTGGTGTAAACGAGGTCGCGGGGCGCCCACTGAGGCGCGGTCACTTTCCGGGCCAGTCCGATCCCTCGATAGACAGGATGCACCACCAGGCGTTGGCCCAGGGTGAGGGAGCTGTTAACCTCTGCGAACTCCTCCATCGCATCCGCCCACGCTGTTGGGTAAGGGGCGCAGTAGAGACGCGCGGCAACCGGCTCATCGTCTAGCTTCGCCGCCACGATGCTGACTTCACGCTGCCCCGGATCGAAATCGAGCTTGGGATAATAGTGAAAGCGCTGCAGGGCGGCGTAGTCGGGAAAGGTGCCATGCCCGACGTCGATCTTCTCGCCAAGCGGCCATGACCGGTCGCCACTATGCTCTAGAACCCTCGGAGAGTCGTTGGCACGGACGCGGATAGTGCGGTCCGGTGCCAACGCGGTTTCAATATCGTCGTGGGCAGTAGCAACCAGGAGATCGATGTTGCGCTTTCGGCAGGTCCGCTGCAGGTTGAAAGCGACGACTGATGCCGCCGCCCGGTCTACGGTGGACAGGAACTCGTCCACCAGTATCCTGCGGGAGCCGCCAGCAATCGCCGCGGCGAGACGGGCACGGAAATGCTGCCCATCCGAGAGCCACGATGCCGGTCTGATGACAACCTGGGCATCACCAAGACCAAACCGCGCAAGGAGCGCAATGCGGGTGCCAAGGCTTCCTGTGAACTGATCGATCAGCGGCACATCCGGTGCGAGGTCAGGGAGAAGGCTCCACGAGGGGTCAACAGATTGGACCTGCCGCAGAATCGCAGACTTACCGCAGCCACTGGGGCCGGTGATGAAAGTGATGCCGGCCCCGATCTGAATGTTCAGCGGGGGTATGGCACTCCAGACGTAGTGGGCGTCCTCGAAGAAGGCGTCGATGACCGCTGGCACCAAGGACCCGCCAGTGACCGGTGGGGCCTCCCAGGCGGTCACTTCGAGGCCGCTTTCTGCAGGAGGTCCAGATGCTGGTCACCGTACTCTTGATAACTCGAAGTGGCACCATTGATATGCCCGATGCTGACGCTGGTCAGGACAATCTGTTCACCGGGTGACAGGTTAAGTGCCGCCTCCATCTCTGCGGCATGGATGGCATTTGACGGCACGGCTCCCAGTCCCTTGTCCGCAGCAGCGAGCAAGGCGTTCTGGGACATGTGCCCGGCCTGAAGCAACAGAGCGTTGAAGCCGGACGCGGCGTTGTACTTCCACGCGGTACGAGACACCGCCCCAACTATGACGATGATCGCGGCCGCGGTGTCCGCCCACCGTTGGTTCCCGAGCAGTCGCATCGCATTGGTGCGGATATCAACGGACACCACTTCAAGGGCATTGGATGTTGGCCGGTAGCGGTATACGCCCTGCGATATTCCTTCGACATTCTGGACGATGACATAGCAATCGGCGCCGTTAAGACCACCGGCGCTGGGTGCAAATGAAAGTGGCAGGGGCGGACGCATGGGGGCTTTCCGGTAGCTTTGGATTCCAGCAGTTGCCCAGAGCACACTGCTGAGGTCCTGGAGGCTCACTGCTTCTTGGATGAAATCGCGCCGGCTCCGACGTCGTTCAAGTGATGACGTGAGTCCAGAACCCAGGGAACCGGTAGGCAGACCCACGGCCGTTGCACCCTCCGGCACCCCGGGGGCGAGGTCGTCTCCGGCATGATCGCGGAGAGCCCGGCCGAAGTCCATCGCTTCGGTTCGATCATCGCTGAATCGGAGGCTTCGAGTGACCAGGTGGTGGTCTGCCGTGGTTTCGCCAAAGGGCCAGTTGCTGCTGAAAGTGGCTTCTGCCTGTTCTGCCTCGGAGCCTTCTTCCAGGAGGAATCCATCCGACACCAGCGCGTTCAGGATTTCATCTGCCCGTTGGTTGTCGCCCACG
This sequence comes from Paenarthrobacter sp. MSM-2-10-13, assembly GCF_011605365.1. NCBI lineage: Bacteria > Bacillati > Actinomycetota > Actinomycetes > Micrococcales > Micrococcaceae > Paenarthrobacter > Paenarthrobacter sp. MSM-2-10-13. Next base: position 336,047 of record NZ_JAAOXO010000002.1, read on the forward strand.
CCGTCATCAAGCTGCCTGCGGATCCGGTCCGACTCCGTCCATTCGGTGCTCTGCCGCAGGATGTTCCAGATCGGCTGCGGAATTCGGCGGACGGCGCCGTTCGATGGGTTGGCGCCCACCACACTCCCATCACGAAACCGAAAGGTCAACCGGTGGGCAGTACGGACCCTGGCGTTCATTCTTCTCCCCATTGAATTTGTTCCCAATCAACTTCAGCCCTGGCGTTCACAACGGGCCGGTCCACTCTAATGCGGCCACTGCTGCTGAGAGTCGAAACTGCCCGTAAGAGTGGCACAAATCCATGTCCGACTCCGAATGCCGTGTCAATAATCTCCAGTTGTGCACCATGTAAGGGAGCATCTCCCCGCAAGTATTCGTTGTAGTCCACTGAATGCAGATGGCAGGAAATACTCTGCCGGGATAGCTGCTGCTTGATATTCGTGGCGACTGTTTTGTTCGGATGGAAATCGGTGTATTGGATGGTTATCGTCCCGAATCCGCCATTGCCAGTCATTGTTGTGTGAGCAGCGGGCAGTTCCGTGTACGTCCCCCCAGTCACGGCGGCCAGTTCCAAGGGATCGAGGCTCGCCGCGAACCCTTGGGAAACCGTTGACCCCCGCGCAAACCTCAGCCCCATCACCAGATCAACGCTGCGGTTTAGGTCTTTGTCCCTACGGAACGGGCGGCCGCCCAACACTCTGGTCAGGTCCAGTTCACCTCGCCTAAACATCGCCTCTCCCTCGTCAACGGATTCAGTGGAAATGATGCTGATGCTGTCCACTCCCTGACTTTTCGAACCTCGGCGACGCCGCAGGTTGACTGTCCTGCCGCCAGCGCCGATGTCATCGATGACATAGGGTCCGCTCGTGTGCCGCGTCGCGCTGTCCCGGATACAGGGAGTCAGTGAAAATGCTGCGGTGGCGAGGAGTGTCTGTAGGCGTTCAACCGGAAGGGGACTGTTTACCAGCAGCCTGTCCGTTTGGCGCTCGACATTCCCTGAGCGCTGACTTGCCGTTACTGCGAGGCCGCGTGCGACGCAGCGCTCGAGTTCCGCGACGGTTACTCTGTGGCCATCCGTCCACGTCGTGTCTTCGGCGGGAAACAGTGCGGTCACGTTCTCTTCGACCTGTTCAAGACAGGCTCCTTGGGGAACGATCGATCCGTTGGGGCGGAGGAGAAAAGGGCGGGCGTGGACAGCTGATGTGGTGAAGGCCCAGGCATGGTCAAGGTGTGGGGGGAAGGTCACCCGCCGCAGCGGAAGTTCAGCTTCGGCACTAAGCATCATGGTGCGCACAGTCCCGGGCGAGTGAGCGGTGAATTGTCAACGAATCGAACTCAAGAGTCATTCGGGTCGGCTCGCTATCGGTGTCCGGGGCCACGGCCCAGTCAAGGACACGTTGTGCCATGAGGGCACCCACCAACGTATTGGTGACTCCATGGGACCACGGGGTTACGGCTTGCTTCGCAGCCCGGGACCCGTACCAGCACGCCAAACATACTGTTTGGCGTGGACTGAAGAAGGGGCCCACATGGCCAAGGTCGACGCCCACGGCGCCGGTCATCACTGGTAAGCCAGCGGACAGGCACGCAGTAACCACTTGCTGTTCAATCCCGGCTGGTGAGTCGATGCACGACGCCACGACGGTGACTGACGGATATTCGCCGAGTAATAGTGCCACGTCGCTCTCACTGGAAATCCGGCGATCGACGGTTTGGATGTCAGCGTCCTCCACTCGCTCCGAGATCCAAGCCTTCGTCGTGTCCAGTTTGGCGGCACCAACGTCGGATGTCCGCCAAAGGAATTGACGGTTGAAGTTGGAGAGCTCTACGGCGTCGTGATCGACCAGGACGAAGCGGCGTACGCCTGCTGCGACCAAGTGTTGGATCAGGACCGTTCCTGTTCCGCCGACGCCAAGCACCAAGACGCGCTGATCACCGATCTGCTGCTGCGCAAGCTGTGGAGCCTTTGAACGCGTGGCCAGATATCCGAGGGATCGACTCTGACGCTCGTCCACTTCAACGTGAGGATGGCGTTCAATGATGACGTGGCGCTCCACGAGCGCGTTGAGCAGTTTGCGCATTGCGGCGTTCGCTGTGGACGGATCCGCCATTGCTGCATGGAGCAGACTCGCAGTGGCGTCGTGTTGAAGTAGAGCCACTGTCCGGCGGCTGTACTCGTCCTCGATGGTCAAGGTTTCCTCGTCGAATGCGACGGCTTTTGCGGGGTGAAATTCGTAGTGGAACATAAGATGCGGCGGGCGCCCGAAGGCACCCGCCGCTCCCTGTCTTCTTCGATCAGCAGCGGCGCATCACGAATTCGCTGGGATCAAAGCTTGTGGTTGTCTCGAAGAACTCGTCAAACTCGATGCCCTTCAAACCATTCTCGAGCGCTTCGAGCGCTCCGGCTTCAGTTGCCACTTCAAGATTCTGCATAATATGCTCCCGTTCGTTATCGGACGGAAAATGCTTTCTGCATCCCCGAGCATGAGCCTAGGGCAACTCCGCTGGTGAGGCTAGAGCAAAATGACAGAATTTATCAATTTATTTGAATACTGTGTCAATAAAATCATCATTCATTCAGAATGCGGCCATTATGAACAAATGGTCGCGTATTCTTGCACATGAGTTTGCGAAATAAAAGTCAAGCCGTGCAGCTGGTTTGGGCAGCTAGAGGTTCTTCTCTGCGTAGATCCGCAGGGCATCCCTGACAAACGTCGCCCCTGATTCGCCGCCGTAATTGGCTGCGAACCGCGGGTCTGCAACGTACATTTCGCCGAGTCCTGTGACGTAACCTTTCACGTCTCCGCCGGGTACCGCCGTCGGGGTTCCCGGGACGCCGCGGAGCCACTCGACGTGGCGCTGCGCGAGGTCCTGCGCTTCAGCACTGTCAGGTGAAACCCCGGATTCTGAGGCGGCGATCCAATCCGTGCCCAATTTCCGGACGCGGTCCTTCCACTGCTGCTTTTCGTCGGCGCTCATCCCGCGCCACCACGAATCACCGGCGGCGTAGGCATCCTTGCCCCAGCGCTCCTCCACCTCGTCCTTGTACTGAGTGTGGTCGAAGCCGTCAAACATGTCCTGTGCCATGTACTTTCCATCCCCTTTCATTGTGTCGATGGTTTGCCGAACGGAGGCGATCTGCCGCGTCAGCCTGTCCTGCTCCTGGGCCAGCCATTCCAGATGGCTGCTTAGCGCTTTGACGGTATCCGTCTCACGGTCAAGAACTTCGGCGATGGCCGGAAGGCCCAGCCCTAGTTCCCGGAGCAGGAGGATGCGTTGGAGCTGAACCAATGCCGGACCGTCGTAGTAGCGGTAGCCGTTATGGCCGGTCCGGCTTGGTTTCAGCAGCCCGATGTCGTCGTAGTGACGCAACGTGCGACTGGTAGTCCCTGCAATCTTGGCGATTTCCTGAATTGACCAGTCCATACGTCCTCCGTCCTGTGCTTGTTCTTCGACAGTAAGGGTTGACGTTACGTCAAGGTCAAGGAGATGGTGACCAGCACTTAGTCGGCCAAGATCAGGTAGAGCGCCCGGCGGGTTTCGTCCAGCTTTTCGATGGCAGCTTGACGCTGTTCGTCGGTAGCGGCTGCACGGAACTGGTGAATGACCCCCATGAGCTTCCCGACGCTTTGGTGGAAAGCTGCGCCGGTGCCGTCAGCCTCGGTGTTCCAGGCGTTGGCTAGTTCCTCTTCATGCTCGGCGATGTAGGCCTTGCCGTCGTCGGTGAGCGTGAACTCGGTGCGGCGACCCTCGCCGACGGCGACGATCAGTTCTTCGTCCACCAGCTGCTGCAGGGTGGGGTACACGGAGCCGGGGCTGGGACGCCAGGCGCCGGACGTCTTCTCTGCGATCGTCTTGATCAGGCCGTAGCCGTTGGACGGCGCTTCAGCCAAGAGCGAGAGAATCGCTGCGCGGACGTCGCCGCGGTTGGCCCTGCGTGTTCCACCGGGACCGAAGCCCCGAGGCCCAAATCCGGGTCCGAAGCCTGGGCCGAAGCCACCGGGACCAAATCCGCCGCCGCCGTGTCCGCCCGGCCCGCGCCGGCCCTTGCCTCGGTTGAAACGGCCTCGGCCCTGTCCGTGTTCGGGATGTCCGTGATCGTGCTCGGGGAATGAGTTGTTGTTTTCGTTGATGCCTTTCATAACAGCATCGTCCTTTCGGTTGTTGTTACGCCGAAGGAGTATCGGCGATAGCTAACGATATATCGGTAACTATCGAGACGTCAAGACCCGAAATCGGGATGTGAGAGAGCGACGCCGAAAAGCCCGGGGGATGTGAGAGAGCGTTGTTAAAGCACGACGGCGGGTGCGGACTTCCGTAGGGAAGCCGGCACCCGCCGTCGTGAATGGTTAAAGCGACGTAGCTATTTCCACCAGGTATCGAAGATGGTGACCGGAACGGTGCGCTTGTGACGCGTGCGCAGGTACTTCTGCTCCAGCAGCTCTGCCGCGTCCTCGGGAACGTCGCGGCCTTCGAGGTAGTCGTCGATGGTGTCGTAGGTGATACCGAGCTCGTCTTCGTCGGTACGGCCGGGCTTGTTGTCCAGGAGGTCGGCGGTGGGAACCTTCTCCCAAACCCTTGATGGTGCGCCAAGCTCTGCCAAGAGTGCGCGGTTCTGGCGTTTGTTCAGGCCGAACAGCGGCAGGATGTCCGCGCCGCCGTCGCCGAATTTCGTGAAGAAGCCCGTCACGGACTCGGCGCCGTGGTCCGTGCCGATCACCAGGTAGTTGTGTTCACCGGCCAGGGCGTACTGGGCGATCATGCGCGCGCGTGCTTTGGTATTGCCCTTGTGGAAATCGGAGATGGGAGCGCCGGTGGTCTTCTCGAACTCGTCCTCGAAGCCGTCCACAGCCTGGGAAATGTTGTAGGTCCACTCGGTCTTGGCCTTGATGAAGTCGAGGGCTGCCTGAGCGTCGTCTTCATCGTGCTGGATGCCGTAGGGGAGGCGGACGGCTACAAAGTTTGCGTCCACGCCCTCGGCTTCCAGTTCCTCAACGGCCAACTGGGCGAGGCGGCCGGCAAGGGAGGAATCGATGCCTCCGGAGATGCCAAGAACGAATCCTTTGGTGTTGGTCGCCTTCAGGTAGTCCTTCAGGAAAGCGACGCGCTTGCGGACCTCCTCTGCGGGGTTGATCCGGGGCTGGACGCCCATTTCTTCAATGATCTTGGCCTGGAGTTCGCGCATGTATTCCACACTAGTCAGCCCGGCTGCGGACGCTCAACCATATTGCGGACTTCCAGCCCACGTGTCAGTTATTTAGAGGGCACCGGACCTGTGGAGCCGCGGACGGTGAGGTGGGTGGGCATGACTGAGCGGCTGCGGTTTCCGCCGCCGGCGAGGGGATTCAGCTGGGCCAGCAACATGGACACGGCCACGCGTCCGGCCTGTTCAATGGGCGAGCTCATGGTGGTCAGCGGTGGGTTGCAGAAGTCCGCGCCAAAGATATCGTCACAGCCCACGATGCTCATGTCCTCCGGCACCCTCAGGCCGCGTTCACGGAGCCGTTGCAGCATGCCGATTGCAATGAGGTCGTTGAAGACGATGCACGCAGTGACCCCGCTGTGCACGGCTGCGTCTGCTGCGGCTGCGCCGGATTGGGTTTTGGGTGCGAAGGGTCCGATTCTGCGGACATCGACTCCGCGTTCCTCGGCGGCTTCGGACAAGGCAGTCCACCGCCGGGCACTGGACTGCGAAACGGCGGGACCTGAGACGTACGCAACTGACGTGTGGCCCAAGGAAATCAGGTGGTCCAAAGCCTGCGGCATGGCTGAGGGGGTGTCGATGAGAACCGCAGGAACGCCGTCGACGTCGCGGTTAACGGTGACCATGGGCATCCTGGCCGCGGCAGCGGCAAGTGCTTCGTCGTTGAGGCGGGACGCCGCAACGATGACGCCGTCGGCACTTTTGCGCAGCTGCTCCAGCGTGCTGGCCTCAACCTCGTCCGATTCTTCCGTATCAACCAGCAGCTGCGTGTAGCCGGCTGCCTTCAGTTGAAGCTGTGTCCCCCGGATGAGGTCGAAATAGAAGGGGTTGGTAATGTCCGGAACCAGGACGCCCACGGCACCTGTCCGGCCGGAGCTCAATGCTTTCGCCTGGGAGTTGGGCGTGTAATTAAGCTCGACGGCGGCGGCCTGGATCCGCTCGCGGGTGCGGATGTTGACGCGCTCCGGATTGGCGAGGGCCCTCGAAACGGTGGACGCTGCTACGCCGCAGTGCGCAGCGATGTCATGGATGGTGGCAGGCCGGCCTGTTGCCATGGGTTGCGTCGCCATGGGCGTTCCTCTCTGAACAGCAAACATGGGCGTTCCTCCCGGAACGACAAGATCATCCGGCTGTGACTACTGCCACACCGTTGAATAAGGATGACACAGGATGGCAGGGAATGGCAATCGGTTGTCAACTGCGTGCCAAGCTGGCTAAACTCAAGGGACAAGACTCGCCTGTGAAGTGCGTCACCGCGACCCTCGGGTGCCGCAACAGGACTACCTAGGAGATTTCGTGACTCAACCCAGTGCCGTGTGGAGCCTGTCCGGTTTCGGCGACGAAGTAGACCCCGATCCCGCCGTCCAGGCCGCCGTGCTGCTGGCCCTTGGTGCGAGCCACATCGAAGTCCGCAGCGCGTGGGGGACCAACGTTTCAGAACTAGAGCGCGACGCTGTGGTGAGGCTCAAAGCCATCCTGGACGAGAAAGGCCTCAAGGTTTCAGCTGTTGCCAGTCCTATTGGCAAGGTGGACGTCAGCCTCCCCGTGGAGCATGAGGTAACCCGGCTTCGCCAGATCATCTCTGTGGCGAAGGCCTTGGACACAAAGTACGTCCGTATCTTCTCCTTCTACCGCGGCGAAGGCCAGGAGCAGGAGGAGATCCGGGAGGCAGTCATGGAGCGCATGTCCGCCCTCGCTGCTGAAGCCGCAGCTCATGGCATTGTCCTGCTGCATGAAAATGAGAAGGGCATCTACGGTGATACTCCGGATCGCGTCCTGGACATTATGGAGACAGTCAACTCGCCGGCGCTCCGGGTGGCATGGGACAACGCCAACTTCGTCCAGGTAGGCGTCAAGCCCTACACCGAGGGATATGCCATCCTGCGTCCATACCTCGAATACCTTCAGGTTAAAGATGCCATCGCCACAACCGGTGAAGTAGTTCCCGCCGGTGAAGGAGACGGTGAACTGGATGCCACCATCAGCGCCCTCGCTGCCGATGGCTACACCGGCTTCGCCTCACTTGAGCCGCACCTGGCCAGTGCCCACGAGCTCGGCGGTTACTCCGGCCCGGTTGCTTTCGGAATTGCAGCCCGCGCTTTTGCCGGCCTCGCCGCCAAGAATGGCGTGGACCTGGTCTAAAAGCGCGGCACCAAGACAACCCCAGCATTAACCTTCGAAGGAGCAGGTATGCCTACAGCAGCAGTTATTGGTTGCGGCGACATCTCGACCATCCACTTCGCGGCCCTGGCCACCATGGACAATGCCGAATTGGTGGCGGTTTGCGATACCGATCCGGATAGGTTGCAAGCGGCGGAAGCCGCCCACGGCGTCCCTGGCTACGCGGACTACCTGGACATGCTCCAGAAGGTGCGTCCCGACGTCGTGCATGTTTGTACGCCGCACCACCTCCACGCCTCCGTTGCCGCTGACTGCCTGGAGCGCGGCGTCAACGTGATCGTCGAGAAGCCGCTGGCCCACACCCTGGCCGAGGGGCAGCGGTTGATTGAGGTGGCGGAGCGGAGCGAAGCGAAGATCGCTGTCTGCTTCCAGAACCGGTACAACGCGACCTCGCAAGCCATGCATGAACTGCTCGACGGCGGCACGCTGGGCCAGGTGATCGGCGCCTCGGCAACTGTCATGTGGCACCGGGACGCCAGCTACTACCGCAACCGCCCATGGCGGGGGACCTGGGCGGAAGGCGGGGGTGGGCTGATGATGAACCAGGCCATCCATACCGTGGACCTGCTGCAGTGGTTGGTGGGCGATGTTGCCAAGGTGGAGGGCCATGCGTCCACCCGTTCCCTGGGCGGCGTGATAGAGGTGGAGGACACCGCGGAGTTCGTTGCCGAGCACGTCAACGGCGCGCGCAGCGTCTTCTATTCAACGCTGGCCAACGCGGTGAATGCGCCGGTGACCCTGGATATCGTCACAGAGAAGGCGACGCTCAGCCTGCGTGGCGACCTCACGGTGAGCTACGCCGACGGCACGGTGGACGTCATCCCGGAGAGGGTGGCTGAGAGTGGTGGCAGGTCCTACTGGGGCGTGTCCCATGAGCTTCTAATCGCGGATTTCTACAACAAGCTGCAGGATGCCGGGCCTTTCTGGATCAACCCTGCCGAGGCCGGAAAATCCTTGAGGATCATCAAGGATATCTACGCGCAAAGCTACCCGGAGATGGCTGACCGGGTGGGTTGATCGGCGCCTGTTATGCCATCTTGGCAACAATCTAAGAAACTTTTGACAATCGGTTGCCAAGATCACGCAAATTCCGTACTGTAAATCTCACACCCAAGAAAAGTGTGGCGCAGGCCACACGCTCAAGCTCTGACTCGCATCAGGCTATGACTCAGTAGGAGCCAACAATGAAGTTAGGTCCCAAGGCGGCAGCAGCCGCCATCGTACTTAGCGCCTCCCTGGCGCTCACCGCATGTGGCGGCGGGAATGCCGGCGCCGGAGCGGGTTCCACTTCAGGAGCTAAGACAGTCACCGCACTGACGCTGGGCACCCTCCGGGACCTCACCTCATGGGACCCGGCACAGGCTCACGTAGGCCACGCGCTCCAGCCGTATCAGGCAGCCTACGACTCCCTGATCCTCCGCGAACCGGACGGCAAGCTCAGCCCCATGCTGGCAACCGCGTGGAAGTACAACGACACCAACACCAAGCTCACCGTGGACCTCCGCACGGATGTCATCTTCAGCGACGGAGCCAAGTTCGACGCCGCTGCCGCCAAGGCGAACATGGACCACTTCAAGAAGGCCAACGGCCCGCAAATGGCCCAGCTGGGGTCAGTTTCCGACGTCGCAGTAGTGGATGCCGACACGATCGACATCAACCTCAGCGCACCGGAACCGGCCCTCGAATACTTCCTCAGCCAGGCCGCAGGCCTGATGGGAAGCCCCGCAGCACTGGGCACGGACGCCATCAAGACCGTGCCCGTAGGTTCCGGTCCTTATGTGATGGACAAAGCCGCCTCCGTCAAGGACTCCCAGACGGTCTTCAACGCTCGCGAGGGTTACTGGAACAAGGACCTCCAGAAGTACAAGAAGCTCACCCTCAAGGTCCTCCTGGACCCCACCGCCCGCACCAACGCACTGGTCTCCGGCCAGATTGACGCAACCCTGCTGGATCCCAAGAACGGCAAGCAGGCCGAGGGCGCCAAGATGAAGCTCGAAACCAACCAGGTTGACTGGTCCGGACTGCTCCTGCTGGACCGTGATGGCACCAAGAACCCGGCCCTGGCAAACGTCAAGGTCCGCCAGGCCATCAACCATGCCTTTGACCGCAAGACCATCCTGGACCAGGTCATGCTGGGCCAGGGCACTCCCACCACGCAGCCCTTCGGCAAGGACAGCGGCGCTTGGAGCGAGGAACTGGAGAACTACTACAGCTACGATCCCGAGAAAGCCAAGCAGCTCCTGAAGGATTCCGGCTTTGAAGGCAAAGTCAGCATTGACGTTCCCACACTTCCCGGTGCTGAAACCCTCATCTCGGTCATGAAGCAGCAGCTCGCAGACGTGGGAATCACGCTGAACCCGGGTGCGGCCATCACCAACACCTTCACCGCGGACGTTGCCGCGCAGAAGTACCCGGCCCTGTTCTTCAACCTCTTCCAAGGCCAGCCCACCGTGGCAATCGACCAGATCGTTTCCACCAAGGCCCTGTACAACCCGTTCAAGACCACCACCCCTGAGCTTGAAGCCAAGATCGCGGCCGTGCGCACCGGTGGTGCCGACGCCGGCAAGCTGGCCCAGGAAGTCAACAAATACGTGGTGGAGCAAGCCTGGTTCGCCCCGCTGTTCCGCGTGAACCAGATGTACTACCACAACGACAAAGTGAACGTCACGCCGCAGGTCCAGCAGGCCGTTCCGTCCATCTACAACTACTCGCCCGCCAAGTAGGAACCCATGATCAAGTTCATTGCGAAAAGACTGGGCAGTGGTCTGGTGGTGTTGTTCGTCGTCTCGGTCCTCACCTTCACCCTGCTGTACACCTCCAGCGGAAGTATCGCCCAGAACATTTTGGGGGATCAGGCAACACCTGAACAGGTTGCTCTGAAGGAACAGGAACTGGGACTCGACCAGCCACTCTTCGTCCGCTACTTCGCCTGGTTGGGAGATGCCCTCACAGGTAACCTCGGTGCCTCCTGGTTCACCTCGGAGCCGGTAGCCAGCTCCCTGGCCACCCGCATCCCGGTCACCATGACCATGGTCTTCACCGCAATGATCCTGATCGCCATCTGCGCAGCACTGATCGGTGTTGCCGCAGCCGTGAAGCGCGGCTGGGTGGACAGGGTGGTCCAGATCGGCGCGATCGTGGGGGACTCCATCCCCGGGTATGTGATCGGCGTGTTCCTGGTAACCATCCTGGCCATCCAGCTGGGTTTCTTCCCCGCCACCAGCACCATCTCCCCGGAGGTGGGCCCGGAGGCCTGGGTCTACTCCATGACCCTTCCGGTGATCGCGTTGCTGATCAACGGTGTGACCGGCGGTGCGCAGCAGATCCGTTCCGCCGTCATCAAGCAGCTTGAACGGGACTACGTCCGGACGCTGCGCAGCCGTGGCATCGGAGAACGCGAAATCCTCTTCAAGCATGTGCTCCGCAGCGCCGCACCTGCAGGTTTGACCGTCTTGAGCCTGCAACTGATCGGCATGCTGGGCGGCGTGGTGATCATCGAGCAGATCTTCGCCCTTCCTGGAATGGGTCCGCTGGCTGTGGCAGCAACCACCCAAACCGATCTTCCCGTGGTCATGGGAGTGGTGATGTACACCGTGGTGGTGGTCATCGTCGTGAACCTCCTGGTGGACATCCTCAATGGTTGGCTCAACCCGAAAGTACGTGTCTCATGAGCGACTCCGTAGATTCAGCAGCAGTATCCGCAGACTCCATGGGCGTCGCGGCAAAAACAGGCCAGAGCGGCACGGTGGTCCGGTCCACCGTGATGCGCCGCCTCCTGAAGAACCCCATGGGCATCGCCTCGCTGGTGATCCTCCTGACGATCGCTGTGCTGGCCATCCTGGCGCCGGTGATCGCCCCTTTCGAAGAGAACTTCGCCAACATTTCCAAGACCCTGGCCGCTCCGGATTCAGTCAACATCATGGGCACGGACAGCGCAGGGCGCGATACCTGGAGCCGCCTGCTCTTTGGTGCGCAGCTCACCCTCTTGTCCGCGCTGCTGTGCGCAGGCGTCGCGATTGCCATCGGACTTCCGGCAGGCCTGATTGCCGGCTACTACGGAGGTAAATTCGAAGCAGTCTCCAACTGGGTGGTCAGCATCCTCATGAGCCTGCCCGGCCTGATCGTCCTGCTCACCATCCGTGCAGCGTTCGGCCCGTCCGTATGGATCTCCATGATCGCTTTCGGTGTGCTGATCAGTCCTTCCTACTTCCGGCTCACCCGCACCGCGGTGCAGTCGGTCCGGAACGAGCTCTACGTGGACGCTGCCCGGGTTTCGGGCCTGTCCGATCTAAGCATTATTGCCCGCCACATTTTCTCCGTGGTCCGCGCACCCATCATCATCCAAACCGCCGCAATCGCCGGTGTTGCCATCGCCATTCAGTCCGGGCTTGAGTTCCTTGGCCTGGGCGATCCCACCAAGGCCACTTGGGGCGTCATGCTCTCCGAAGGCTTCAAGAACGTCTACCTGACCCCGATTCTGCTGCTCTGGCCGGCACTGGCCATGGCGCTCACCATCGGCGGACTCGTCCTGCTGGGCAACGCCATCCGCGACGCCTTGGAAGACGGCGAAAAGATCAAACATCGCAAAAAGCGGTCGGTTGCTTCTGCTGGCAGCACGACGCCGGACCCCGCCAAGGCGCGCCAGTCACGGAAGTTTGTGGCCGCCGTCGACGCCGGAACCGAGCACCACTTGGTCAAGGTGACCAACCTCGGCGTCGGATATCCGCAGGCTGACGGGTCCATCAAAAAGGTGGTGGACGACGTCTCCTTCCACGTGGACCGCGGCGAGATCCTGGGCATCGTGGGCGAATCGGGATCGGGCAAGTCCCAGACCGCGTTCTCCATCCTGGGCCTGCTGCCGGACAACGCACGCATTGTGGGTGGTTCCATCCAGTTTGATGGCAACTACACGGTGGCCCCCGGTGAAGACCGCGTCAGCCAGGAGAGGTTGTCCAAACTACGCGGCAAACGGATTTCCTACATCCCCCAGGAGCCCATGAGCAACCTGGACCCGGCGTTTACCATCGGCTACCAGCTGGTCACACCCATGGTTCGAGTCCTTGGAATCTCCAAGGCTGAAGCCCGCACACGCGCCCTCAAGCTGCTTACCGACGTCGGAATTGCCAACCCGGAACTCACCTTCAATGCTTACCCGCATGAGGTCTCCGGCGGAATGGCCCAACGCGTGCTGATCGCCGGTGCCATCAGCTGCGAACCGGACCTGGTGATCGCGGACGAACCCACCACCGCCCTGGACGTCACCGTGCAGGCCGATGTGCTGGACCTGCTGCGTGAACTGCAGCAGCGCCTCAACATCGGGGTCATCCTGGTGACCCACAACTTCGGTGTCGTGGCCGACCTTTGCGACCGCGTGGCCGTGATGCAGAACGGCCGGCTCGTGGAAGAAGGGACCGTCCGGGACATCCTCCGGAACCCGAAAGAGCCTTACACACAGACCCTGCTGGGGTCCATGCTCGAAGGAAAGACGCCCATGACCATGCTTGTATCCAAGCCTGGATCGGCAGCACAGTCCGGATCAGCAGCACAGAAGGAGCCGGTGGCATGAGCACCTCTCTTGATTCATCGCAGAAGTCTCCGCTCCTTTCAGTGGAGAACCTGGTGGTGGAATACCCCAGCAAGCGGTTCCGGGCGAAGCCCTTCCGGGCGCTGACGGACATCAACATCACCATCGGCCAAGGCGAGACCTTGGGCCTGGTGGGGGAGTCCGGTTCCGGCAAGACCACTCTTGGCCGCGCCGTCCTGGGCCTTGCCCCGGTCACCGCAGGAAAGGTGATCTTTGAAGGCAACGACATCAGCAACGCTTCGCGGAAGGAACGCCGTACCCTGAGCCGGGACCTGCAGGTGGTATTCCAGGACCCCTACACCTCGTTGAACCCTGCGCTGGAGATTGGTGACATCCTTGCCGAGCCCCTCGGCGTGCAGGGGATGGAGCCTGCTGCGGCCAAGAAAAGAGTCAAGGAACTGCTGGACCAGGTGGGCTTGCCGACGGACGCGATCCACCGGTTGCCGCGCGAGTTCAGCGGCGGGCAGCGCCAACGCGTTGCGATCGCGCGGGCACTTGCCCTGTCCCCGAAGCTGATTGTCTGCGACGAACCCGTCAGTGCACTGGACCTCTCCACCCAGGCCCGCGTGCTGGACCTGTTCCTGCAGATCCAGAAGGACACCGGCGTTTCGTACTTGTTCGTCTCACACGACCTCGACGTCGTGCGGCACATCAGCCACCGTGTGGCCGTCATGTATCACGGTGAAATCGTGGAGCAAGGCCCAGCCGAAGTTGTCACCCGCGATCCCGAACACCCCTACACCCAGCGGCTGCTGCTTGCCTCGCCGGTGCCCGACCCTGACCGGCAGGAACAACGCCGGGCAGACCGCCACCGCCTACTCGCAAACCAGCACAGCCAAATCGAACAGCAAGGTGCCGTGGCCTGAACGGCCCGGCATCCCATCACACATCCAGGGTCCGGAAGGGCCCGGAAACCCCGGAGGAAAAAGTGGCCACAATAGGCGTCCAAGCCATGATGTTGAAGGACAGTTTTGCTGACGTTGGAGCATTCGAAACGCTCCGTAAGGTCAGCGCGATCGGCTATAACGCCGTCGAGATTTCCCAGATCCCCATGACCCCGGAGAATGTGGGCGAGCTGGACCGCTCCCGTACGGAGCTGGGCATGGACATCGCCGCGCTTTCGGTCAACATTGAAGGCCGCAAAGGCATGCCCGTGGAATCACTGGCGGACAATTTCGACAAGATCGTGGACGACGCCAAGCGGCTGGACAGCTCGCTGCTGCGCATCGGGATGCTTCCGTTCGGGGCCATGCAGTCACTGGACTCGGTGGTTGAATTCGCCAAGCAAGCCAACGGTTACGCCGAACGGCTCCAGGAACACGGCATCAGCTTGTACTACCACAATCACCACATCGAGTTCGCAAAGTTTGACGGCAAGTACATGCTAGACATCATCGCCGAAAACTCCCCGGCCATGGGCATGGAAATTGACGTCCACTGGGTGCAGCGTGGCGGCCTCGATCCCGTGCGGACCCTGGAAAAGTACGCCGGTAATACCGCCATGGTGCACCTGAAGGATTACAGGATCGGCCAGATGCCGGAATCGTCCTTCGGGCTCCTGGAGAAGGGCGACTTCCCCGGGTTCATGGCCGAGTTCCGCAATGTGGTGCAGTTCGCCGAAGTGGGCGAGGGCAACCTGGACTTCCCCTCCATCATTCCGGCCGCCGTCGCCGCAGGAGCCAAGTACCTCTTGGTGGAGCAGGACGAACTCTATGGGCGGACCGTGTGGGATGCGCTCCAGACCTCGTACGACAACTTGGTGGCCATGGGCCACGCCGACCTTTTCTAGATTTCAGCCACTTCCCGGTTTTCAACACAGGAGATTGCATTCATGAGCAAGAAAGTACGCCTCGGCATCATCGGCCTGGGCCAGCAAGGCGGCGCCTACGCCAAGTTCATCACGGACGGCCTGGTGCCCAATATGGAGATCGGCGCAATCTGCGATGTTGATCCCGCCAAGAAGGAACTCGCAGCCTCGCAGTATCCGGATGTCCCGTTCTACGACGACTACATCACCCTGCTTGAGAGCGGATCCGTAGACGCGATTGTCACCTGCGTGCCGCACTTCCTGCACCCGGAGATGGGCATCGAAACACTCAAGCGCAACATCCACGCGCTCGTGGAGAAGCCCGCCGGCGTCTACACCAAGCAGGTCAAGGAACTGAACGAGTTCGCCGCCTCCAAGCCGGAGCTTTCCTTCGGCATCATGTTCAATCAGCGCAACAACCCGCTGTACAAGAAGCTGAAGGAAATCGTCGATAACGGCGAGATCGGCAAGATCCGCCGCTCCAACTGGATCATCACCAACTGGTGGCGCCCGCAGGGGTACTACAACTCCAGCGAGTGGCGTGCTACCTGGGGCGGCGAGGGCGGTGGCGTTCTGGTCAACCAGGCACCGCACCAGCTGGACCTGTGGCAGTGGATCTGCGGCGTCCCCCAGTCCGTGTATTCCAAGGTGGCGTACGGCTTCCGCCGCGACATCGCCGTCGAGGATGAAGTCACTGCAGTGGTGGATTATGGCGACGGCGCCACGGGCGTTTTCGTGACAGCAACCCACGACATCGTGGGAACCGACAGGTTCGAGATCCTGGGCGACCAAGGCAAGATCGTGGTGGAAGACAGCAAGGTGGCCACGGTTACCCGGCTGGTCAAACCTGAGCGGGAAATCAGTGATTCCATGGATATGGATGGCGTCCGCAAGCTCTTCATGGGCCAGCTGAACCGCGAAGAGCTGTACAGCAGCGAGGTCATCGAGTTCGAGTCTGCGTGGGGTGGCC
Source organism: Paenarthrobacter sp. MSM-2-10-13 (assembly GCF_011605365.1). Classification (NCBI taxonomy): domain Bacteria; kingdom Bacillati; phylum Actinomycetota; class Actinomycetes; order Micrococcales; family Micrococcaceae; genus Paenarthrobacter; species Paenarthrobacter sp. MSM-2-10-13. The sequence continues at coordinate 351,792 of NZ_JAAOXO010000002.1, forward strand.
AGCATGCCGGCGTCCTGGAGAACTTTGCGGCCAACATTTTGGACGGAACTCCTCTACTGGCTCCGGGTTCGGACGGTATCAACGGTGTTCGCCTGGCCAACGCCATCCACCTTTCCAGCTGGACCGGCAAGGAAGTGTCCTTGGACTTTGATGAGGATGAATTCCTGCAGGAGCTAAACAAGCGCATCGCTGAAGAGGGCAAGTTCCCCGAGCGTTCCTAGCCCCTTCGAAGCGGGCCGGTTGTCAACATTCTTTTGGCAACCGGCTTGTTTTGTTGCCAAGCGGTCTACGATGGAGCGGTGACTGACCTGACGAGCACTGGAGCAGCAACCACCCCCACCAAACGAGGCCGGGGTGAGAAGTCCTCTGCCACGATTTACGACATCGCAAAGCTCGCGGGCGTGAATCCCTCTACAGTGTCCCGCGCCCTGAGTAAACCGGGCCGCGTGAGTGCCAAGACGCAGAAGATCATTGAGGACGCGGCGGCGGAGCTGAACTATCAAGTGAATCCCTTCGCTCGCGCCCTCCCCACCGGCCGTACCCAGACCATCGGGTTGATCGTGGCGGACATCACCAACCCCACGTTCTTTGACATCATCCGCGGCGCGGAAACCACGGGATCGGCCCGCGATTACACGCTGGTTCTGGCCGAGTCCGCTGAGTCACCGGAAACCGAAGTAACAGCGGCCCGGCGTCTGTTGAGCACCGTGGACGGTCTCATCCTGGCCAGTCCCCGCATGGACGATGACCAGATCCGGGCTTTGGCTGCGGACAAGCCGGTGGCCGTTATTAACCGTGAGATCACCGGGGTTCCGTGCGTGGTGCCGGACGTCAACAAGGGCATCAGCGAGGCCGTGCGCAGCCTGGCCGCCAACGGCCATGAGAAGCTCGCCTACGTCGCCGGCCCCAAGCAGTCATGGATGACGGGCCGGCGTTGGGATGGCGTCAAAGCCGCTGCGGAGTGGTCCAAGCTCAGCGCGGTCCGCCTGGAGTCCTCCAAACCAACCGTCGACGGCGGCAGGCAAGTAGCGCGCGACGTCCTGGAAAGCGGGGCGACGGCGGTGATCACCTACAACGACCTCCTCGCCATTGGCTTGATGCAGGAGCTGCAGGCTGGTGGGATGAGTGTCCCGGACCAGATCAGCATTGTTGGCTTTGACGACATTTTTGGAGCCGATTTCACCACCCCCGCGTTGACCACCGTGCGCTCACCCTTGGGGGAGTGCGGCACCCGCGCCGTCACCATCCTGCTGGATATGCTGCAGGGCCAGGAGGCCCCGGACGAAGCGGTCCGGGTGGAGACGGAACTCGTGGTGCGAGGGTCCAGCGGACGGCTCCTCGCCTAGGCTCAGTGAGCCGCTGCGCAGCGGGATGCAACAGGGTGGCAATTTTTGGCAACCGGTTGACAAAGTGCCGAACCGGAACGCAAGATTGACCTATGTCACAGTCCATCGCCGCACACCCTGACAGGCTCCTGCCCGCAGATCCCGGGACGCGCAGCATCGCGCGCTCTTTGTTGGAGCGCGTCCAGGACCTGCCCATCATTTCCCCGCACGGCCACGTTGACGCTGCTGTCATCGAGCAGAACACGCCGTTTCCCGACCCCGCAGCACTTCTGGTTAGCCCGGACCACTACGTCACCCGCCTGATCCACGCCAACGGTGTTCCGATGGATCAGTTGCTGGCCGGGACGGCCTCTGCGCCGGAGTCCCGGGAGATCTGGAGGCAGTTTGTCCAGTCATGGCCGCTGTTCGAGGGCACGGCCTCCGGGTACTGGCTGCGCACCCAGTTCAACGACGTTTTCAAACTCGGCGCAGACCTCAGCGAGATGCCGGCAGACGCCAGCTATGACGCGATTGCCGCGAAGTTGGTGGAGCCGGACTTCCGTCCCAGACAGCTTTTCAAGGACTTCAACATTGAGGTCCTGGCCACCACGGACGATCCCTTGGACAACCTTGCCAGCCACAAGGCCCTCACCGAGGATCCCAGCTTCAACGGCCGCGTGCTCCCCACGTTCCGTCCGGATGCCTACCTGAACGTGGCGCATCCGCAGTGGAGCGCGAATGTTGACCGTTTGATCGAAACTGCAGGCGACGGTGCCACAGGCTACGCGGGCTATATTGCGGCGCTTGAGAACCGCCGTCGGTATTTTGTAGAGCATGGCGCGGTATCGGCGGACCATGGCGTCCGCACGCCGGCCACCCTCAAACTGGATGCCGCGGAAGCGGAAGCCCTCTTCGAGAAGGCGCGGGCCGGAAAGGCAACTGCCCAGGACCGCGACGCGTTCGAGGCCCACATGATGTACCAGATGGCGCGCATGTCAGTGGCCGACGGTTTGGTCATGACCATCCACCCGGGCTCCTACCGGAACCACCACGAGCCCACCTTCAAGTCCTTCGGGGCAGACACCGGCCACGACATTCCGTTCGCCGTGAACTACACCGAGGCCATCCGTCCGTTGCTGCAGGACTTCGGCACGGCCAAGGACTTCCACCTGGTGCTCTTCACCCTCGACGAGACTGTCTTCTCGCGTGAACTCGCTCCATTGGCCGGCTTCTACCCGTCCGTGTACATCGGCGCACCGTGGTGGTTCCTCGATGCGCCGGATGCCATGTTGCGCTTCCGCTCAGCAGTTACGGAGACCGCCGGTTTCTCGCGGTCCTCGGGCTTCATCGATGACACCCGCGCCTTCTGCTCCATCCCCGCACGCCATGACGCCTCCCGCAGGATCGAAGCCTCCTTCCTCGCGCGCCTTGTGGCCGAGCACCGCGTTACTGAAGACCGCGCGCACGAGTTGATCCTCGACGTCGTCGATTCCTCGCCACGCAGGGTGTTCAAGCTATGACCGCCGAACTGCCGCGCCTTAGCCGCGCTGTTTCGCCTGCCGGCCAGGCACCGATCAGGATGGTGCATCTGGGCCTCGGGGCGTTTCACCGCTCCCACCAAGCCTGGTACACGCAGCATGCCGGCGACGCGGGGGAGTGGGGCATCGCTTCGTTCACCGGCCGCCGTCCTGACGCCGCGGAAGTCCTCGCTGCACAGGATGGGCTGTTCACAGTGGTGGAGCGATCCGACGCGGGCGATTCCTTCGAGGTAGTGGGCAGCATCGTCGAAGCCGTAGATGGCGCCAACGTGGGCCGGCTGGTTGAACTGCTCGCCGCGCCCCAGACCGCTGTGGTCACCCTCACCATCACGGAAGCGGCGTACGGCCTTGGCACCGACGACGCCCCGCTGCTGGTTTCCGGGGCAAAGCCCACGACGCCGTTGGGCCGCTTGGTTTTGGGACTCGCCGCGCGCAGGGACGCCGACGCCGGCCCTCTGGCCGTCGTTTCCTGTGACAACCTCTCGGACAACGGAAACGTCGCACGGGATGGCGTGCTGGGTATTGCCAGAGAGTTCGACGGCGGCCTGGCCGCCTGGATTGAGGCGAACGTGAGCTTTGTGAGCACGTCCGTTGACCGGATTACTCCGCGTACCACCGCGGATGACGTTGCCTTGGTGCGTGAAAAGTGCGGCTACCAGGACGACGCTCCGGTGGTCACCGAACCTTTCCGCAACTGGGTCCTCAGCGGAGACTTCCCCGCCGGCCGCCCGCGGTGGGAGGACGCCGGCGCGGTTTTCGTGGACGACATTGAGCCCTACGAAAACCGCAAGCTCTGGCTTCTTAATGGTGCTCACTCGATCCTGGCGTACGCCGGGCAACTGCGTGGACACTCCACGGTGGCCGAAGCTCTGGCCGATCCGTTGTGCTTGCAAGCTGTTGAAGATTTCTGGGAAGAGGCGTCGAGGCACCTATCCGGTGATGATCTAGGCATTCCCGAGTACCGGGCGGCATTGCTGGATCGCTTTGGCAACTCCCGGATTGCGCACCACTTGGCCCAGATCGCCATGGATGCCAGCACCAAGCTGCGCATGAGGGCCGTCCCTGTATTCCGCGCCGAACGCGCAGCAGGGCGAACCGGCGAGGCTGCGGCAAGGATGATCGCCGTGTGGGCTGCCTACGTGGAGTCGAACCCCGGGTTACAGGACCCCCAGTCCGGAGCGGTGGCCGAGGCTAACAAAGAGGCGGGCTCTGAGCGCATCGCTGCCCTCGTAGCGTTGCTGGATGCTGAGCTCGCCCGGGATTCCGCGGTGGTGGAGCTCGTTCATAAGCTCAGCAGTAGCTTTGCGCCCGAAGTTTCAGCTAACGCTGGTACTGCGGCGTAGGAATCTATATGCGAGGTGGTCCGGGCCCTGAGGTTTCAGGTGCCCGGGCCACGGTCGTTTAACGTGGTCGACTGGCACCCTTAGCGTCCAACACCGCAAACCCATGCGTTGTGGGGCCCACTCTGCGTGCCTCGACGCGATCTTGGGGCGCAGAGCGGGCCTCACAAGGGAAGAGATTTGGTGTAACTTTCAATGAAATATGGCGGCAACCGATTGCCAAACGCTTGCCAAGGTGACTAGAGTTACATCAGCTGCACAAGCCGGTCCCCTTCCAGTGATCGCCCTCGGGGATCCAATCCCCGTGCGAAGTCCACTGTCGAGTCGGCTCGGACCGCAATGACGCGAAGGGTAAAGGAGCCCGCATTGAAAAAGCTCAGCAAACTCAGCATCGCCGGCTATGGTGCCGGCGATGCCGCCAACAATCTTGCCTTCACCACCGCCACGATGTTCCTGCTGGTGTACTACACGGACGTCGCAGGAATTTCGGCGGCCGCAGCCGGCACACTGCTCCTGGTGGTGAGGATCTTTGACGCGTTCGCCGACGTCTTCGCCGGACGTATGGTTGACCGCTCCTACAGCAAACGCTTTGGGAAATTCCGGCCGTTCATTATGTTCGGCTCCATTCCGCTCCTGCTCCTCAGCGTGGCCACGTTCTCCGTGCCGCAGTGGGGTGAGGCGGGCACCTTGCTCTACGCCTATGTGAGCTACGCGGCCCTGGGGTTGGCGTACTCCCTGGTCAACATCCCGTATGGCTCGCTGGCCGGGGCCATGACGCAGGATCCCGGGGACCGTGCCAAGCTGGGCTCCGCCCGCACGGTAGGGGCACTGTTGGTCGGTTCCGCCCTGGGCATCTTCGTTGCGCCACTGATCAAGCCCGGCGCTGACCTCCAGACTACGTTCACCACCATCACACTGGCTTTTGTGGTGATCGGCGCGGCGCTCTACTTCTTCACGGTTCTCACCGCCAAGGAGCGCGTTCACCGCACGGTCCCCAATGTTTCCTTCAAACAGAGTATGGACACGTTGAAGACCAATCGTCCGCTGCTGATGCTGTGCCTGAGCTCCTTCCTTTTCCTCACCGGCTACATGGCGTTGTCCTCAGTTCAGCTCTACTACCTCCGCGATGTCCTGGGCCGCTTGGATCTCTTTCCGGTGCTTGCCATCGTCCAACTGGCCATGACCCTGGCCCTGGCACCTTTGATGCCGCGAATGGTCCGCAGGATCGGCAAAAAGAACGTCTATATCGCTGCCGGAACGCTGTCCATGGTGGGCGGAATTGTTGTCTTCCTCGCCCCACCTTCCATGGTTTGGGTTGGATTCTCCGGGTTGGTGGTCAGCCTGATGGGCGTCATGGCGGTGAACATCGTGGTGTGGGCCCTGGAGGCCGACACCGTTGAGTATGGCGAATGGAAAACCGGCGTCCGCACCGAGGGAATCACCTACGCGCTGTTTTCCTTCACCCGTAAGACCGGCCAAGCCGTGGGCGGCGCCCTGGCCGCCTATTGCCTCGCCGTGGGCGGGTACAAGTCGGGGGCGGCTCAGAGTGCGGAAGCCATGCAGGGAATCCAATTCGCCGCCGGAGCGCTGCCGGCCATCATGACCATCCTGGCGATAGCGGTGATGGCCAAATACAAGCTCACGGACGCAGTGCATGCGCAGATTGTGGGGGAGATTCGTGCGCGCCGTTCTGCGGACGCCGCGGAGGCTGCACCTGCCGGTCATGCCGCACGCGGCTAGACGCTCCAACTACACAATCCAAAATATTCGGCAACCGGTTGCCACTGGATGCAATCCAACCTAAAATCGTACTTAATCTCAACCAGCCACATCCCGAAAGGAAAAGCTGTGAAAATCATTGCCGCTGAAGTCTTTGTGACCAGCCCGTCCCGTAATTTTGTTACTTTGCGCATCACCACGGAGGACGGTGTAACGGGCATCGGTGACGCCACGCTCAACGGCCGTGAACTCGCCGTCGCTGCCTACCTCAAGGAGCACGTGGCGCAGCTGCTCATCGGCAAGGATCCGCACCGGATCGAGGACACCTGGCAGTTCCTCTACCGCAGCTCATACTGGCGCCGCGGCCCCGTGACCATGGCGGCGATTGCCGCCGTCGACATGGCGCTGTGGGACATCAAGGGCAAGATCGCCGGGATGCCGGTGTACCAGCTGCTGGGTGGCGCTTCCCGCAACGGTTTGCGGGCCTACGGCCACGCGTCCGGCGCTGACATTCCCTCGCTGTTCGACTCCGTTCGTGAGCACCTGGAACTGGGCTACAAGTCCATCCGCATCCAGACCGCCATCCCCGGCATCAAAGCCGTATACGGTGTGGCCGCACAGGCGCAGGCCTCGGGCGAACGCTATGACTACGAGCCCGCCGGCCGTGGCGCGTTCCCGCAGGAAGAGGACTGGGACACCCGCGCCTACCTGCGCCACCTGCCCACCGTGTTTGAAGCCGTCCGGAACGAGTTCGGCCCGGAAATCCCGCTGCTTCACGATGGCCACCACCGTATGACGCCCATCCAAGCCGCCAAGCTCGGCAAAGCCCTGGAGCCTTACGACCTCTTCTGGCTGGAGGACTGCACCCCGGCCGAGAACCAGGAAGGCTTGCGCCTGGTCCGCCAGCACACCACCACGCCGCTGGCCATCGGTGAAATCTTCAACACCGTGTTCGACTTCCAAACCCTCATCAAAGAACAGCTGATCGACTACGTTCGTGCTGCATCCACCCACTTCGGCGGCATTTCACCGCTGAAAAAGGTCATGGACTTCGCGGCCCAGTACCAGATCAAGTCAGGCTTCCACGGCCCCACCGATATTTCGCCCGTAGGTTTCGCCGCCCAGCTCCACGTGGGCCTGGCCATCCATAACTACGGCATCCAGGAATACATGCAGCACTCGGACAAGACCAACGAGGTCTTCCAGCAGTCCATGACCTTCAAGGACGGCTACCTGCACCCCGGCGACGAACCCGGCATCGGCGTCGAATTCAACGAAGAAGCCGCCGCCGCGTTCCCGTACCAGCAGGCCTACCTGCCGTACAACCGCCTCGTGGATGGCACGGTTCATGACTGGTAGAGAGGTCATGACTGATATAGCGCAACCCCGCCACCACATTGTGGTCATGGGGGTGGCCGGCTGCGGCAAGAGCACCGTGGGTGCGGCCCTCGCCGAACGCCTCGGTGCTGGATTCCTCGACGGCGATTCGCTGCACCCCCAGGCGAACATCAGCAAGATGGCCTCGGGTATTCCGCTGAACGACGACGACCGCGCACCGTGGCTGGCCGAAATCGGCAGGCGATTCCCGGCGTCGAACTCTGCTCTTGTCATCGCGTGCAGCGCGCTCAAGCGCTCCTACCGGGACATCATCCGCAACGCCGATCCATCCGTGGTGTTCGTGCACCTGCACGGCACCCGGGAGTTGCTAAATGCCCGCATGACTGCCCGTCCCAGGCACTTCATGCCGGCCTCGCTGCTGGACTCACAACTGGCTACGCTGGAACCGCTCAGGGACGACGAGGCCGGGATCGTTGTGGACATCGCACTGCCTGTGGAGGACATCGTGAATGACGTACATGCCGCGTTGACAGGACAGTCCGCTGCGTCTGCCGGGCCGCACCTGGTGGACTTGACGGCCGCTCCCTACAACCTGGACGACGCCGCGGTGGAGTGGGTGGAGAGCACCATCGGTTCCATGACGCTGGAAGAGAAAATCGGCCAGCTCTTCATCAACCACAACAACGATTACTCCCCGGAGTACCTCGACGGCGTGCTGGAGAACTTCCACGTAGGCGGCATGCGGTACCGGCCGGGGCCCTCTGCAGCCGTGCAGGAACACATCCGCTACGCCCAGTCCAAAACCCGCATTCCGCTGCTGATCGCCTCCAATCCGGAGATGGGGGGCGCCGGCAGTTGCGACGACGGCACGTTCGTTTCCACGCACCTGCAGGCAGGCTCGCACCCGGACAAGACCATTGCACGGCAGATGGGCCAGGTGGCCGGCGTCGAAACTGCTGCGCTGGGCTGCAACTGGGCCTTCGCGCCAATCGTGGACATCCACTACAACTGGCGGAACACGGTCATCTCCACGCGGGCCTTTGGAAACACCCCGGACATAGTGGTGGAACGGGCAAAAGAGTACTTCGACGGCATCAGCGAATCACCCACCGTCTGCGCCATGAAGCACTTCCCCGGTGACGGTATTGATGAGCGGGACCAGCATGTGGTCACGTCCTACAACACCCTGGGATATGACAAGTGGAACGCCAGCTACGGGCACGTGTACCGCGAAATGATCGGGCATGGCGTGCAGTCCATCATGGTGGGCCATATTGGTGCTCCCGAGGTGTCCCGGCATTTCCGGCCAGACTTGTCGGACGCTGAAATCTTGCCTGCCACGCTGGCGCCGGAGTTGTTGCAGGACCTCTTGCGTGGGGAACTCGGGTTCAACGGGCTGGTCCTCACGGATGCGTCCCTGATGGTGGGCCTGACTCAGACCATGAAGCGCAAGGACCTGGTTCCTGCCACCATCGCAGCGGGCTGCGACATGTTCCTGTTCTTCCGGAACCCCGAGGAGGACTTCGGGTACATGCTGGATGGCTACAAGTCCGGGGTCATCAGCGAGGGACGTTTGCAGGATGCCCTGCGGCGGATCCTTGGCCTGAAGGCGAGCCTGGGCTTGCATCTCGCTTCGCGGGAACGGTTGGTTCCGGCGGCCGAAGCCTTGGCTGTTATCGGCAGCGAGGCCCACCGGGCCATAGCTGCTGACATCGCTGACAAGACCGTCACGCTGGTGAAGGACACTGCCCGCAACCTGCCGATCACGCCTCGGACCCATCCGCGAATCCGTCTCTACGGCATCTCCGGGGGCGCCGACTTCACCCGCGCAGATCCTCTGGCTTACCTGGATACCGTCCGGGAAGAACTGGAAGCCGCAGGTTTTGAGGTCAGCGTCTTCCAGACCGCTGAGCAGCGTGAGGCCGCGGGAGAGGCCGGCATGAACTTCATGCGGGTCCTGTCCGAGGAAGCCACCGGCGACTATGCGGAGCGATACGACGCCGCCTTCGTCTTTGCCAATGTGAAGGGCTTCGCGCAGGAGGCCTCCATCCGGATCAAGTGGTCCTCGCCCATGGCCGCCGAGATCCCTTGGTACGCCACGGAGGTTCCCACGGTGTTTGTCTCACTGAACCAGCCGAACCACTTGATCGATGTGCCTATGGTCAAGACCGCCATTCACGCCCACGCAGCAACACGCGAGGCCATTCGCGCAACGATCCAAAAGATCCAGGGTGAGTCCGGATTCCAGGGGACGTTCAATCAGAACGTGTTCTGCGATTCGTTCGACACCCGCCTCTGACAGCAGGCGTTAGCCCGGTACTGCCCACAAGGCGGTGCCGGGCTTTTTGCGTTACTCGGTGAAACCGCCAATTGTGAACGCTAACAACGTTTCATGTCAAGAGTCTTGGGAGCGGTTCTAGTCTGCAATCATTTCGTGATCCACGGCACTTGACCAGCGGTATTGTTAGCGTTCACAATGGCATTCGCATTACATACTCGTGGCATGCGGCATTCAACTGGCCGCAGACCATATATCGCTTCACCGTGCCGGACGCGCAGATGCTCCGGCTGCATCAGAGTTCGCGGCAATGCTGCCGCGGAAGGAGAGCATCGTGAGATTGAAGAAACTCCTGGGCGCCGTAGCGGTTGTCCTTACCTTGACTGTTGGAGCCACTGGCTGCGGTAGTCGCGGGGGCTCGGCCGAGTCCACCAGTAGTGCAAATCCCAGCGATTCGCTGGTTGGCATTTCGATGCCCACCCAGACGTCCGAGCGTTGGATCGCCGATGGCGCCAACGTTGAGAAGTCCCTGAAGGACCTTGGCTACAAGACGGACCTCCAGTTCGCCAACGATGACATTCCCACACAGGTTTCGCAGATCGAGAACATGCTGACGAAGGGCGCCAAAGCGCTCATCATCGCAGCGATCGACGGCACCACCCTGACAGACGTCCTGGCCAAGGCCAAAGAGCAGAACGTCAAGGTGATCGCGTACGATCGCCTCATCAACGGAACGCCGAACGTTGACTACTACACCACCTTCGACAACTACACCGTGGGTGTTCAGCAGGCCACTTCCTTGCTGACCGGCCTGGGCCTGGTTGACGCCAGCGGCAACAAAGTTGAAGGCAAGGGCCCGTTCAACGTTGAACTCTTTGCGGGCAGCCCGGATGACAACAACGCCAACTTCTTCTGGACCGGCGCCATGGACACCCTGAAGCCCTACATGGATGCAGGCACCTTGAAGGTTCCCAGCGGCCAGACCAAGTTCGAGCAGGCAGCCATCCTGCGCTGGCAGGCACCTGTTGCCCAGAAGCGCATGGAAGATATCCTCACCTCCGCTTACAGCTCCGGAACCAAGCTGGACGGTGTGCTTTCCCCGTATGACGGCCTGTCCATCGGCATCATTTCCGCGCTGACCAGCACCGGCGGCTACTCCACCGGCAACCTGCCGGTAGTCACCGGCCAGGATGCGGAGAAGGGCTCCGTGAAGTCCATCATCGCCGGCGAGCAGTACTCCACCATCTTCAAGGACACCCGCCAGCTCGGCGCACAGGCCGTGAAGATGGTTGACGCCGTCCTCAAGGGCACCGAACCGGAGACCAACGACACCAAGACCTACAACAACAAGGTCAAGGTTGTCCCGGCCTTCCTCCTGAAGTCCGTCATCATCACCAAGGACAACTTCCAAAAGGAACTGATCGACTCGGGCTACTACAAGGAAGCCGACGTCAAGTAATCACGTCCCCGGTCTGTGGCCCCAAACCTCTGTGTTGCTGTACGCAGTGCGGCGGGGCCACAGCCTCCCATAGAGCCTGCCCGAGTCCTCGGCCCGGGCCAAGTTCCAACCAGTCAGCGGGAATTGACGATGAACGTACCCATTCTTCAAATGCGAGGAATCACCAAGACCTTCCCCGGGGTAAAAGCCCTTCAGGACGTCACCCTGGACGTCAACCGTGGTGAGGTTCATGCCATTTGCGGCGAGAACGGAGCAGGGAAGTCCACCCTCATGAAAGTGTTGTCCGGGGTCTACGCCCACAACACCTTCGACGGCGACATCCTCTTTGAGAACGAACCCTGCGAATTTTCGAGCATCACCGATAGCGAGAAGCGCGGCATCGTGATCATCCACCAGGAACTGGCCCTGAGCCCGTACCTGTCGATTGCCGAGAACATCTACCTCGGGAATGAGCTTGCCAGGAACGGCTGGGTGGACTGGCGGAAGACCAACCTTGAAGCCGCCAAACTGCTGGCACGTGTTGGCCTCAGTGAAAACCCGGTCACCCCCATCCAGCACATCAGCGTGGGCAAGCAGCAACTGGTGGAAATCGCCAAGGCGCTGTCCAAAGAGGTGAAGCTCCTCATCCTGGACGAGCCCACCGCTGCGTTGAACGACGAAGACTCGGACCACTTGCTGGACCTCATCCTGCACCTCAAGGGCCAGGGCGTCACCAGCATTATCATCAGCCACAAGCTCAATGAGATCCGCAAGGTGGCTGACGCCGTCACCATTATCCGCGATGGCAAATCCATTGAGACCCTGCGCCTGGACCAAGGCCAGATCACCCAGGAACGCATTATCCGGGGCATGGTGGGACGCGACCTGGAGAGCCTGTACCCGGACCGGAACCCCAACATCGGCGAGGAAGTCCTCCGCATCGAAGACTGGACCGTCCAGCACCCCCAGGACCATTCCCGCATGGTGGTGAACAACGCCAGCCTCAACGTCCGCAAGGGTGAAGTGGTTGGCCTGGCCGGCCTCATGGGCGCCGGCCGGACCGAGCTGGCCATGAGCGTCTTCGGCCGGACTTACGGGCGGGCAGTATCGGGCAAGGTCTACAAGTACGGCCAGGAAATCGACACCTCCACTGTCTCTGACGCAATCGACCACGGGATCGCCTATGCCACCGAGGACCGGAAGCACTATGGCCTGAACCTGATCGAAGACATCAAACGGAATATCTCCATGGCTGCACTGAACAAGCTGGCCAAACGAGGTTGGGTGGACGGCAACAAAGAGACCACCGTCGCCAACCATTACCGGAAGAGCATGAACATCAAGGCTCCTTCCGTTGCTGCGATCACCGGCAAGCTCTCAGGCGGAAACCAGCAAAAGGTGGTGCTGAGCAAATGGATGTTCTCAGACCCCGACGTCCTCATCCTCGACGAGCCAACCCGTGGAATCGACGTCGGCGCCAAATTTGAGATTTACACCATCATCGCGGAGCTTGCAGCGGCAGGAAAAGCCGTCATAGTGATCTCCTCTGAGCTTCCGGAGCTCCTGGGCATTTGCGACAGGATCTACACCCTGTCCGCAGGCCACATCACCGGCGAAGTCCCCATCGCCGAAGCCACCCAGGAAACCCTCATGCACTTCATGACCCAAGAGAAGGAATAGCGAACATGTCCGCCCTACGAGAATCCCTTGGCTTCCTCACAAGCCGCCTCCGCCAGGTTGGCATCTTCGTCGCCCTGATCCTGATCGTCATCCTCTTCCAGGTGCTTACGGACGGCATCCTGCTCCAGCCACAGAACGTCACCAACCTGGTGGTCCAAAACAGCTACATCCTGATCCTGGCCATCGGCATGGTGATGGTCATCATCGCCGGGCACATCGACCTCTCTGTCGGTTCCATCGCAGGCTTCATCGGCGCTGTTGCTGGCGTGATGATCGTCCATTGGGGCTGGGCGTGGTGGCTCGCCATCCCGGCCTGCCTTCTGGTGGGTGCGTTGGTGGGTGCGTGGCAAGGCTACTGGATTGCCTATGTAGGTATCCCGGCCTTCATCGTCACCCTTGCAGGCATGCTGATCTTCCGCGGCCTGACCCTCATTACCCTCAAAAACCAGCAGATCACCCCGTTCCCGAACGAGTTGCGTGCCCTGGGCGGCGGCTTCCTGCCTGACATCTCCGGCGGCACATCCGTCCTGGAATGGCTGACAGTGATCCTGGGCGTCGGCGGTACGGCAGCCATTCTTTTCCAGGCCCTCAAGGAACGCCGGGTTCGCCGCAAGTTCAACCTTGAAAATGAACCGATGGCTTGGTTTGCCGTCAAGAACGGGTTCATTGCAGTCCTGATGCTCATCATCACCTTCCTCCTGGCCAGCTACCGTGGCACCCCGATCGTCCTGATCGTCCTTGCTGTCCTGGTGATCGTGTACTCGGCACTGATGAACAACAGCATCTTTGGCCGCCACACTTACGCGATCGGCGGCAACCTCCACGCAGCCGAGCTCTCGGGCATCAAGACCAAGAAGGTCACCTTCCGCCTCTTCGTCAACATGGGTGTCCTCGCGGCCTTGGCAGGACTGGTCTTCACGGCCCGCCTGAACTCGGCGCAGCCCGCCGGTGGTACCGGGTTCGAACTCGACTCCATCGCTGCGGCCTTCATTGGTGGCGCCGCAGTGCAGGGTGGCATCGGAACAGTAGCCGGAGCCATGATTGGCGGCCTGATCATGGGCGTCCTCAACAACGGCATGTCCATCCTTGGCCTGGGCACCGACTACCAGCAGCTCATCAAGGGCCTGGTGCTGCTGCTCGCCGTCGGCTTCGACATCTTCAACAAGAACCGCACCGGTTCCGGTGGAGGCTCCACCATGGGCCGCCGGTTCAAATGGAAGACCACCCCGCCGGCAACCGCAACGTCCACGCCCGCCAAGGCGGAGCCCGTCGCGGTCGACGCGAAGTAGCCACACATGTCCACAGGGGGAGCGGCGCGAGCTCCCGTCATGGGTGATGTTGCCAAGATGGCGGGAGTCTCGCACCAAACCGTTTCCCGCGTCCTGAACAACCACCCGAACGTCAGTCACCAGACCAAGCAACGCGTGGAATCGGCCATCTCCCAATTGGGCTACCGCCGCAACACCGCAGCCCGCAGCCTGGTCACACGCCGGTCCCGGACCATCGGAGTGCTTGCCTGTGAGACAGGCCAGTTTGGGCCCGCGAATACCCTCTTGGGAGTAGAACAAGCGGGCCGGGAAGCAGGGTACTTCGTCAGCATTGCGAACCTCCGCGAAGTGACCGACCACAGCGTTGAGGATGCCATGGCGCATTTCCGGAACCAGTCCGTTGACGGGATTGTCATCCTGGTCCCGCATCCGGATGTCCTGGCCGCCTTGCGCGATGTTTCCTTTCCCGTGCCGATCGTCGCCGTCGGGGCAGGCGCCGGCAACCAGTTGACGGGGGCATCCCTGAACCAGCGGCTGGGAGCCCGCCTCGCGGTTGATCACCTGATCGGCCTGGGCCACCGCCGTATTGCGCACATTTCCGGCCCGCCCCACTGGATCGACGCCGCCGAGCGCATCACGGGATGGCAGGAGTCGCTGAAAAATGCCGGTTTGCACGCCGACGTCCTGCTGCGGGGTGGCTGGGATGCGGCCTCCGGCTACCGCGCCGGCCTTGAGCTCATACAGCAGCACACCGTCACTGCCGTGTTCGTCGCCAACGACCAGATGGCAGTGGGTGTACTCCGTGCTGTCCAGGAATCCGGCCTGCACGTCCCGGGGGACATCAGCGTGGTGGGCTACGACGACCAACCCGAGGCTGAGTTCTTCATGCCGCCACTCACCACCATCAAACAGGACTTCGAGGAACTCGGCCGCCGATGCATGGAGGCGGTGCTGCAGCAACTGGACGGGGACGGGGGAGCGGGCGACCAGATCGTCAACCCCCGCTTAGTGATCCGCGCAACCACGGCGGCCCCACTAAACTAGGAGCCATGACTTCCACGCCTGATACTGCTGCAGCCCGCGCCCGCCTTCTTGAACTCATCAAAGAACTGGCGGTGGTCCGCGGCAAGGTGATCCTCTCCAGCGGCAAGGAAGCGGACTACTACATCGACCTCCGCCGCATCACCCTGCACCACGAAGCCTCCAAGCTGGTGGGTCAGGTCATGTTGGACATGATCGACGACGCCGGCGTTTCAGTTGAGTGCGCCGGCGGGCTCACCATGGGTGCCGACCCCGTGGGTACCGCTGTGATGCACGCTGCTGCCGACGCCGGCCGTGCCGTGGACGCCTTCGTTGTCCGCAAGGCCCAGAAGTCCTACGGCATGGGCCGCCAGGTGGAAGGTCCCTCGGTTGAAGGCCGCAACGTGGTGGTCCTCGAGGACACATCCACCACCGGCGGGTCCGCACTGACCGCCGTCGAAGGTGTCCGCAAGGCGGGCGGCAACGTAGTAGCTGTAGCGGTAATCGTTGACCGCAACACCGGCGCCAAAGAGAAGATTGAAGCCGAAACCGGAGTGCCGTACCTCTTCGCCTTCGGCAAGGATGAACTGGGCCTCGACTAAGCCTATGCTTGCTGCGTGGACGTTCAGGTAGGGAAGCTCCCGGCGCCGCCGGAGGTGACTGAAAACCTCCCCGCACCGGTGAGCGAGGAACCGGAGAAGGCAGCGGATCCGGGCTCATGGGCCCGGATCCTTCCCTACGCTGCCCGGTTGAAGAAAACGTCCCGCCGTAACTTCCTCATCACCGCCGGGGCTTCGGGGGCGCTCGCAGCGGACATGCTTTTCACCCGTCGTGTGCAGGCCGAGCGGCGAGCCACCAAGATCCTCCGTGTGCCGGATCCGTACTCGGACGTTTACTTTCCCAAAGCCAGCTGGATCCTCTTCCCTGGTTACAAAACCAGTTGGGAAGAGGCTCAATGGATCCTCAACTCGCTGCGCCCCGCCCTGCATCAGCGGGGCCGCCTTGCCGCCGTCGGATATTCCAACCTGGGACTGGACGTGGACGAAATTGTCCGCGAAATCATCCTGCACGTCCGTGAGCTGAAACTGGAGAAGCTGTACTTTTATGGCCACAGTTTTGGCGGCATGCTCGCCACCCAGGTAGCTGCCCGCCTGCTGGAGCTGCACGGCGTCGAGACGCAATTGATCGTCCTGGATTCGAGTCCCTTCAGCCGCGCCGACGTCCTGGACCAGAGCTGGTTCGACGGCGTGGTGTTTCTTTACGAGAATGGCTTCCGCATCCCATCGGTCCTGCGCGGCGGCTATGAACTGGGGGAGCGCGTGGCGCATAAGGATGAGCGGACGTGGCGGCAAATCCTCGATCAATCCTTGGAGCAGCTCTCGCCGATCGCCCCCTCCAGCGTGCTGATACAGACGGAATCGGCGTACATCTACCACTTTGACGGCCTCCGGCTGGCAGGAAAAATCGGTGGCGCCAAGATGGCCTTCATTGGCAATGCCAAGGACGCCACCGTGGATTATGAGTCGGCGCGTGCGGGGTGGAGCAAGGTCTTCGGGCCAAACATGGTGATGCCCACGCTCAGTACGGAAGGCGCCCGGCCCGCCCACGCCAGCCCGCAGTGGAACGGGGGCATCTACCGGCCACTGCTGGAACGCGTCCAGGATGAGCTCCAGCCGCTCCCGCCTGAGCCCCGGGAACCGTCATACCAAGAACCGAATGGCAAGGTCATCCGCCCGGCCTAGGTGAACTTTTGTACAAGTGAGCTCTGTACTCGAGTACAGGGTGGATATACCCGATCCTCCGTAGCGTCGTTCTTGACAGGAAATAAGAACGAATTTCGAGGAGCGAAGTATGAACGGCCTACAGCTCACGGGCATCAGCCGCAGCTTCGGTGACCGCAGGGTCCTCCACGATATGGACCTCACGGTCCATCGCGGGGAGATCGTGGGATTCATCGGCGGCAACGGTGCAGGTAAGACCACCACCATGCGCGTGATCCTTGGTCTGCTGACCCCGGACCACGGCGAAGTCACCTGGGAGGGCTTGCCCATCACGGCCAGGGACCGGAGGCGCATCGGGTACATGCCCGAGGAACGCGGCCTCTACCCCCAGATGCCGGTGAGGGATCAGATCATTCACTTCGCCTTGCTGGAAGGGCACCAACCCGAAGCCGCGCGTGGGGTTGCAGACGAACTCATAGCCTCCCTTGGCCTCCAAGGCCGTGAGCAGGCACTGGTTCAGGACCTCTCCTTGGGAAATCAGCAGCGCGTCCAGCTGGCGGTCGCCCTGGTTGGTAACCCGGCCCTGCTGGTGCTTGACGAGCCATTCTCGGGACTGGATCCCCTCGCCGTCGAAACGATGTCCCGCCTTATCCGGGAGCAAGCAGACCGGGGCGTCGGAGTTCTGTTCTCCTCGCACCAACTTGAGCTCGTAGAGCGCCTGTGCGACAAAGTATGCATTCTGGACCGCGGTCGAGTGACGGCAAGCGGCAGCGTCGTAGAGCTGCAGGATGACGGAAAGAGCCGTTGGAAACTCGGTTTCTCCCGGGCGGCAGATTCATTCGCCGCCGAAGTGTCCATGGCCCGCGGCGTCAACGTGGAGTTTTCTGCGGCCGACCGTACTACGGTGCTCGTCTCCGTGGACGGCTCAGAGCGGGACGTGCCCGGCGAAATCCTGGCAGCAGCGCAACGGCACGGCGGGCTGAAGAGCATCGCGTCCGCACAGAGGTCCTTGGCAGACCTGCTCGCCGGCAAGTTCATTTCGTCAGATCCAGAGACCACGCCGGGGGCGGAGCGCCCCCTCGACAAAGTTGGAGTATCGCAATGAGCACAACAACATTTGATCGCACAACCCGCAGTGCCGCTCCTTCTTCCGGCAGTGGACTACGCGAGACGCGCCTGATCATTCGACGCGAAGTCCTCACCAGGCTGGGGAACCGGACCATACTCACGGCAACGGGACTTCTGGCCCTTTTCGCCGGCGCCGCTGCCGGGATCGGCGGATGGTTCCTGGTGGACTCCTTGGGCGGGGCCGGTGCAATGAGCTTTGATCCTCGGGCCATTTTTGCCACCGCCATGATCAGCGCATTGCTGGCCTCACTGGTCTACTCGGCATCGAGCCTGACCTCGGGGGTGGTGGAGGAGAAATCATCGAGGATCGTGGAGATCCTCCTCACCAAGATCGGCATCGTCCCGTTGCTGGCCGGCAAGATGATCGGCATCGGGCTGGTAACCCTGGTCCAACTGCTGGCGATCGGCGGAACCGCCGTGGTGGGGTTCAGCGTGGTGGGGGGCTGGTCCCTCATCAACGTCGCCGTGGGTCCCAGCCTGCTGTGGTTCCTCCTCTGGTTCCTGTTGGGCTACGTGATATTCGCAGCCTTGAACGCGACCCTAGCCTCAACGGTTTCTCGGCAAGAGGACCTGGGCACAGCGGTCATGCCTCTATCAGTCCTGCAAATGGTGCTGCTGGTGGTCTCCCTCTACGTCCTGCCAATGAACATGGGAAACCCATGGCTGGAAGGGCTGTCCTTCGTGCCGCTGTTCTCCTCCTACCTCATGCCGATGCGCTTCGCACTGGAAGACGTGTCCACCTGGGAGATGGTGCTGGCCGCCGGCACAGCGGTGGCAGCGATACCTGCCCTGTTCTGGTTGGCAACCGTGATTTACCGGAACAACGCCCTGCGCACCGGCTCCCGTGTCTCGCTCCAGCAATCCCTGACCTCCGACGAGATGGCCTAACCCCCACCCCGTCACTTAGTCCACAAGCCCGAATCATCGGGTCTCTCCAGATAGGAAAAACCATGTCTGACAACAAGCGCAACCAGTCACTGGCCACCAAAAAGCTTCTCCGCAACGTGGCCCTTCTGTTGATCGGTGTCCTGGCCGCGTACGCGGTAACCGCCCTGCTGCTCTGAAGGAGACCCTCATGATGATTGACACGGCCCCGCACCCGCAGTCCATCACGCTGGCCGGCCTCCGCGCGGCCGATGTGGCCACCACCGTCCTTGCACGCCACGGCAGGGAGGCAGTGGAAGAGATTACCCCGGCCGCCTTTGCAGGCCGCAACGGCACCTGGAACATGAAGCTGCGGAGTGGGGAAAAGGTCTTCGTCAAGCAGATCTCCGCGCAGGCCTCCGGCCCGGCGGCCTTTGACCGCTCGGTAGCCTTCGCCGCCTTTGCAGAGCAGTCCCCCCACTTCGCGCCGGCAACGCCACAGCTCATTGGTAGCGACACCGGGAACGGCCTCTTGGTTTTTGAGCACTGCCCAGGAACCAGCCTGGCGCAGCTGCTGGTGGAGGAGACCATGCCGGACAGCTTCCCGGAGGAAGCCGGCGCGTTGCTCGCCCGGCTCCACTCCGGGCCCGCAGTCGGATTGGAACGCTCTGCACCTCCCAGCCCGCCGGTGGAAATGCTCGCAGTTGGCGTTCCGCACGCTCGCTACCTCGACTTCACCATGGCGGAGATGGCCCTCTGGGCTGAACTGCAGAACGATCGGGAACTGGTCGCCGCTGCGGGGCTGCTAAGGGCCACGGAACGGAAACACCAGGAACGTCCCATCCATGGCGACCTGCGACTTGACCAGTTCCACGTCCACAGCGGAGAGCTATGCGTCCTCGACTGGGAAGAATTCGGACTCGGCGATCCCGCCCGGGACCTGGGAATGCTGGCAGGCGAATGGATCTACCGGGCGGTCCTGGACACGGTCACCACCCGCGGAGGAGCCTCCGCACCCCCCGCCAGGTTCGACGACGAGAGCGCCTCGGCACGCATCGCCGAGCGGATGGCAGCCATTGTTCCGTCAATCCGACGGATGTGGACCTCGTATGCCGATCATGCCAACTACCACGATCCGGAGCTGCCGGTTCGGGCTACCGCGCACTTGGGGTGGCATCTGGTGGACCGAACAATCACCAGGGCTCCCATGGTGTCCCGGCTACCCGGCATCGAACGGGCTGCTGCGGGTGTTGGGCGCGAGGCACTGCTAACACCTGGCCACTATGTCAAAGCCCTCGGTTTCGAAAGGACACCTCGATGACGGTCATGCTCAACGCTCCCACACAGACTACATTCGAGCAGGTCTCATTCGAACAGGTACTGCAGGTCCTGAAACACCGGATTTCCATCGATGTTCGCGAGCTCACCGCCACCATAGACGCCACCAGACTCAGAGCAACCAGCCACACCGAGCTGCGCTCGCAACTGGCCGGAGCGATCTACACCCATCTGCACATCGGGCACCCAGGCATCGAGGCGGTGCCGGGCACTGGACACCAGGACCTGGCCGCGGCGCTGATTGCAGGCATCCCGCACCGCACGGTTGTTCAGGCAGCGACAGGACAGGCATCCGTTCAGGCAGCGTCGAAGAGGACGCAGCTGGGGACTTCGGTCCAAGGCGTTCCGCACCAGGTGGTGGAGCTATCCGGAGTGAAGGTCCTCTTTCCCGAGGAGGCACTGGTACGCAACCCCCTGGATGAGATCGTGGGGGTGCGTGTTCCCAGTTGGCGAAGCCGCACCACCCCCGGATTCCTCCTTGCACTCGGTGCCCACGGATCCATGAACCCTGCGGCCGCTTCAAGGCTCTATTTGTCCTGTTCCACGGCAGCAGAAGCTCTTGAAATGTGGCCGAAGATTCTTGGAGCCCTTGCCGCCAGCGGGCTAGGCCATCAGGTCAAGACCCTCTCCTCATCCCTTGCTTTCCCCCGCAGTGACGCGATGGTCATTTACATGTCAGCCAAACATGCGGACGCCGTGGCTTCCCTTGTTCGTCCTGCCCTGAGGTCCTTGTCCGGGCCGGACGCCCCTGCCTCGGTTTTCACCCATAGCGTCCACGACCGCCTGGCACTTGCCATGGAACCAAACGATCCGCGGCCGGGGTACCGGGGGCTCAGCTTCGGACAACACCGCTCGCGGGTACTGACGGACGCGCTACTCCGTGCGTCTGTGGAAAAGACCGACCTCCAAGCCGCCTGGGTTCTGGAAGCCCATGCGGCCTGCATCAACCCTCACCAGCCCGGATACAACGCCGGCCAGTGATGAAACCGGGCAGCGGCCCGCCGCTGCCCGGCACCCAAAAACCTCCCATGAGGAACCCAAAAAGAAAAAACCCATTCCCACTGAGTGGGAAGCAAAGAAAACAGGAGACACCATGTCCAACGCAGTTGTTAACTTCCACCAGGCCAACCTGACCGATCTGGCACGCGCCCACAGCACCTTCGCGGCTGCCGACGAGCTCGGCGGCGACGCTGCCACCGAAGCTCCGGCAACCTCACCGCTGTGCATCGGCATCATTGTTGGCGCCACCCTCGGTGCCGGCTGCTAAGTCACCCCTGGCACCACCGCAACAAAAGCTTTCACCCAGTAGCAACCCCGGACGCACCCAACCACGTGGTGCCATCAAAAGGAGACACCAGCATGACTCACGCCATCACCAACATCCCGCAGGCCGACCTCACGGACCTGGCCCGTGCGCACAGCACCTTCACGGCTGCTGACGAGCTCGGCGGCGACGCTGCCACCGACGCGCCGGCCACCACGCCGTTCTGTGCTGGGGTGATCATCGGCGCAACCCTGACCATGGGCTGCTAGGCAACTCAAACACGGGGAAGGCGCCGGCGAGGTGGTGGAAACATCATCACGCGGGCGCCTCCTGACCCATAACTGACCCACCCACCCCTCGTGAATGCTGAGACCTGCCATGACAACCACTGACAGCAGTCCTCGTCCAATATGGGCGGACCTCACCCTCGAAGCCTTCGGATACTCCAAGGTTGCCCTGATTCTCACAGGCTCGGCAGTCACCCAAGTTATGCCGTTCTGGATTGAGTGGGCGGTTTCAGCGGCGCCGGAAACGGAATTCAAGGTGGTCATGCGGGATTCCGCACAGCGTTTCATCACCCGTCACAGCATTGAGTCCCGCTTGAAATCCCGTGTACAGGCCGATATCTGGGGGGAAGAGCTCATTGCTGCACACATCGATTTGGCAGAGTGGGCGGACCTGATCCTGGTCTACCCGGCAACCCTTGACTACTCATCGCGCCTGGCTCACGGCATAGCCGATTCGCCGTCCTTGCTGGCAGCAATGACAACGGAAGCCCAGGTCTGCATCGCTCCGGCCTTGCCGCCCCGGGCCTTGGCGAACCCTATCGTCGCCGAGACCCTCGGGAAACTGCGCATGCCGGAAAACTTCCTGGTCATTGACCCCGTCCCTGGCCCCAGCGAGTCCAGCGACGTCGCCCTGGCCTGGGTGCCGCCGTCGTTCCCATCCGTGCTGCGCCGGCTGGAAGAGGAACGGCTCCTCCGTGCGGGGATGACCAAAGAGGCGGCTACTGTATGAGCGCCGCGATGGATTCCCGGCAGAAACCAGTCATCCACTCCACCCGGACCGAGTTGCTGTCCACCGGTGTATACGAGGTAGGCGGGGCTTATGAATGGGTCCACAGCCTGGGCGTCGGAGCGCCCATCCCTTTCTCGTCCCTGCCCATCAGCATCGATCCCGCGCCCGGCGCTGACCTCTTGGTGGTAGGCATCGGGGGTGATCGCCACCGTTCATACTCGACGCCGGCAGGGTCAACGGTCTTCGACCTCATCACGGCGGGGGTGCCCGCAAACCTCCGGGCGGCAGGGCGGGCATGGGGCACTGCCCTGAGCGTTCTCCATGAAAATGCTTCCCTCATCGACTTTCCGGGAAGTACTCCACGAACCGTCCAGCGGGCGGAGGTATGGCTGGGAGGTGCATGGGAGCCGGCCCGCGAAGTTTTGGGCGACCCCGGCCTGCAAGAGATCCGTCGATGGATCAAACGCGTACTTTCCGGCCCCCGCCAAGTCATAGCTCACGGATATCCGGGGATGGCCCATTGGGTGGTGACCCCTGATGGTGCAACGGGGTCGCTCCTCACCGGCGAGGACGTGGGGCTTGCCCACCCGGAATATGACATTGCTTGGGTGCTGGGGGAGATGGCGGAGCTGCATGCATTCCACCCTGTTCTGCGTCCAGCCCTTGAAGAACTGCGCGCAGGGTTCCTTGAGACCTGCGGAGAAGCTCCCGGACCGTCCGAGATTGGCCCGGCATTGGCCTTCAGGATCGCCCAGCATGCCTACGACTGGCACCACTATGCCGGCGCAGGAGAGGCCCAAGCGAAGGCGCTGCTTCACTTGGCTGGCTGGTACCTGGCCAGCCCGGCTGCGGACACCACCCCGGAGATGCGATGACTACCCCTACGATTCTTGGCACATTGGACGGCCGGGCCGTGCACGGCATGCAGCTGGACAGGGGAACACAGCTGATCGCGGTTCACGATCCCTCCGCGCGCATCCTCTCCGTCAGTCTGGGCGTGCCAGCGGGAATGCGCCATGAAAGGCCGGGGGAGGAAGGCATGCTGCACCTCCTCGAACACATGGTCTACCAAGACAGTGAGAACACCACGGCGTCCGAACGGCAGGCTTCGGTTCAGAAAGCCGGCGGAATCCTGGGCGGGAACACCCACATGGACTACTCCGAATTTTACGAGTCCGGTCCCACGGGACACCTCGAACAGATCTCACGTCGCTTGGTTGAGCAAGTCTTCCAGCCCGCACTGACCCAGGAGCAGATTGCGGAGCAGATAGACGCCGTGGCCACAGAACGGGCGCAGCGTTTGGCTCCGGCACCCGGGGGCATCCTGCCCTGGCCGCACCTGACGGCGCAATATTGGGCGGACCACGCCAACGGTCATGACGGCACCGGAGATCGTGATCTGGCATCCCGGGTCACCAGTGAAAAGCTTCACGCACTGCATCGCCGCCTTTATCGTCCCTCGGGGGCGGTTTTGACGGCGGTGACATCTGAAGACCCTGTTAAGACGCTCCGGTTTCTGGCGGCACCGTTCTCTGGAATTTCAGACCAAGCGTACGTCGTCCCTGTGGTGCAGGAGTCCGTGCGCAGGGGTGGTTCGGCGTCCAGGATCTGTTCCGGCGGAGCCACCTCCACTCGTTTACTTTCCGCCACGGCTGCAGCGTTGGGTCACTCTGCAGGCCCGGATCTCCTCGGTGACCTTGTAACAGCTGAGCTGCTGTCCCAGCAGGATGGCCTGGATGCCAGCGCTGGCTTGTTTGGCCCGGGGGACCTTACCCGGGATGATCTATTCGTCCTGGTGGACGACACCGGACAGGCCATAGACCCTTCCGAGAGATTCCGGGCGCTCGCGATCGCCGATGATGCGGTGATGATCTTTGCGGCCCGTCGCGCCGTTCTCCGGATGGAAAGGTTCACGCACGATGACCAACGGCTCGCCCGGACCGTCACCCGCGACGTGCTTCTGAGGGGGACGCCGACGTTCGCCGTTGAGCTGGCGGATGCCCTCGCCAAAATATCCGACGACGCCACGCGGCTCAGGCCGTTGGTCACCGCCGCGGCATGGCGTCTCGCCGAGCAGGAGTCCGTGTCAGTCATCGTCCAGCCTTCCGAGGAGGTTCTCCGATGATCATCACTCGCCGCTATCTGGCCCAGGTTGACCGGCGTTCCCGCTTCACCACGGTGTCGATGGGCTGGCGAACCGCTTCCGACGGCGTCCCGCACCTGCGTAGCGCCGTTTCCACGGCAGGTGAACGCTGCGGGCCGGCCCAGCAGCCGGTTGCCTTGACGTGGACGCCCGGCGATGGGGCCGTGGTCATGACTGCCACCCTGCCGGAGGCTGCGGTAGGGAGCTGGATTGACCATGTCATCAATACCGAACCCCCGGGAAGAGGGGAAGTGGGTGATCCCGTGCTTGCTGTGGTGGGTTCTTCCGGCGTTCTGGAAGAGCTTGAGGACAGCGTGTTGGAGCGGGAGGGAGAAGGGCCTCCAATCCCGCAGCCTGCCTTCCGGAGCACCATGAGGCAGACAACGGCCCAGGGATTCGAGCAGACCTTTGTCATTGGGCAGGATCCCGCAGGCGACGTTGGGTTCGCTGCTACTTTTCTTGCCATCTGCCTGGTGGCCGGAGGACCGGGAACCTTGCTGCCAAACGCGATTCAACAGTCCGGGCACCAGGCTGTACTCCAAGCCAGCCGGGGGCTGCAGGCCTCCACACCGACAGTGATGTGGCAGGTCATCACGTCCCGGCCCAACAGTACGGCCATTCTGGACACAGCGCTTTCCGCAGTGGCGGACTACAGGATTGCGGACCACTGGGAAGCAGTGGAGCAGGCAAGGGAGTTTGCGCGGACAAATCTGAACCGGGCGTGGCAGTCCCCGCTTGAACTGGCACGGTCCCTCGCCCACTACGAGGTGATGGGGTGGGGTGGCGAGCTTATCCGCAACCCGGATACGTCCCTCGATGGGGTGCGTTCCGCTGCCATCGAAAAGGCAGTCGAGGGCTTGGTTCGGCCCATTAAGGAGGTCCTTGGACGCAGCTAGTGCGTGGTGATCCTCAGGAATCCAGCCTTGACCGCGAACCGGGGCTAAGGTCCACCAGCCCGCCCTCAACGGCCGCAACAAGAATCTGTACCCGGTCCCGCACGCCGAGCTTCTCCATGACGTTCACGAACCGTGCTTTGATGGTGGATTCGGTCACGAAGAGCTCCGCAGCCATCTCGCGGTTACTCATTCCCCGTCCAAGCAGCTGGATTACCTCCAACTCCTTCTTGGTCAGCGCGTCCACGAGCTTGGGGTCCGGAACAACTTCGGCAGGGACGGACTCCGCCAGCCCTGTCACCACATGCCGTGTCACTTTGGAGGACAATACGGACTCACCTGCCATCACATTATGGATGGCGGCGGTAATTTCTTTGGGCAGCGTGTCCTTGACGAGGTAACCCGACGCTCCGGCACGCAGTAAATCCACCACGTAGCGATCGGTGGAGAAGGTGCTCAACCCCAGGATGGCAATTTCCGGGAATTCTGCATGAATTTGCGCTGTTGCAGCCACGCCATCCATGACCGGCATCTGCATATCCATCAGAATCACGTCCGGACGAAGCGCAGCTGCCTGGACCACGGCCACGCGCCCATCAGATGCCTCGCCGACAACCTCGATGGACGGGTCGGACGAGAGATAGTCCCGCAGGATCTCCCGGGCCAACAGCTCATCATCCACCAACAAAACCCGCGTCATACTGATCCCCCAAT
The DNA here is from genome assembly GCF_011605365.1 of Paenarthrobacter sp. MSM-2-10-13. NCBI lineage: Bacteria > Bacillati > Actinomycetota > Actinomycetes > Micrococcales > Micrococcaceae > Paenarthrobacter > Paenarthrobacter sp. MSM-2-10-13. The sequence goes on from NZ_JAAOXO010000002.1 coordinate 377,818, forward strand.
GTCAGTCACGGAGCCCATCTTCCCACAGATGTGATCATGCATTCGAAGAGGCTAATCCTTCCAACGGGATGGACACCGCGGTGGTCCAGCGCTCCTCGCTAAGGCCCACGTCCATGAACCCGCCAAACACTTCGCAGCGGGCACTCATCGCCTCAAGCCCAGTCCGGGAAGACATGATCGGCTCGGCTTTGGAAACTGTATTCTCCGATGTGAGCTGCACACGATCAGCCCCTACGGCCAACCGCAGGTCCACCACCCCGGACGGGTCCGCGTGTTTAAGCACGTTGGTCCCCATTTCCCGTACCGTCCGGCGAAGCGCCTGGCGCAGGCTGGCCGGGATGCGGGCTACTTCACCTTCGACCACCAAACTAACCTGGAAGCCCGCACGGTCCAGTGCTTCCACAACTCCGTCCAGATCGTGAACCAAGCCAACCGCAGTAGTGGTTTCACCGGACATGGCAGGAGCGTCCAGAAACCCAGCGGTTTGTCCTTCACTGCCCGGTATCTGTGGGAGGCCTCCCGGCTCGTCCCTTTCTTCGTCCTTGAGGAGGGTCACCAGGCTACGCAGATCCTGAAGGGTCTGCTGCGCTGCAGTCCCTATGCCTTCCAGGATTTGGGATGTCTTGGCTGGGTCGTTCACGAACTCGGCGCGCCGCGCCTGCATGGCGATGATGGTCACGTCGTGGGCCACGATGTCATGAAGCTCGTGGGCGAGGCGGGTCCGTTCCTCACTCCGGACTAGCGCCTGTTGCTCCTGCAAATCACGGATATGGTGTGTGCTTTGCTCATAGCGGTGCCGGTAGACGTTGACGCTGCGCCATGCCGCGGCCGCAAGGAAGACCACCAGCGCCAGCAGAACCGCCGGTTGGTCAGCCATCTCCGGAGTTGATATGTACAAACCCAGCAAGACACTGGGCACGAACAGCGAGAAATTGATGGCAAGCTTCCACGGAAGAAGGAAGGAACAGAAGGCCACCACCACCATGGTGGGGAAGATCATGGCCACCACAAGGGACGCGTCCCCGCCCAGCACCGTGATGACGGCCAGAGCCAGACACCAGGCAACAGCGGATTGCACGGCGCCAAGGAGGAGCGCCAGGAGCGGCAGGTACGGGACTACCAGCTCCAACCAGCCCTGGAACGACGAAAGATCGTGCTGTTGCCAGCGGATCCCCAACACCAGGAAAAGTATGGTTGCCAGGACGATAGCCGAGCGAAGAACCCACCCTCCGGGCAGGGGTTTGACGTCAGCGAGCCAGTTCGTCCTACTCATCCACCCAAGTATTACAGAGCCAGCGATTCAACCTCGACGGCGGTAAGTCCCGCCTCACGCAGGAAGCTCCGCGCGTCGCCGAACTCCTGCGCAAAGCCGGCCAGGAAGTGCTGCATGGCAGCTTCCGGGCTCTGCAGGATCATCAGCTCGGGGCTGAAGTACTCTGCCGGTGTTGCGGGAACGCTGAGCCGCCACGTTTCTGCCATAACTTCCAGGACGTCCGGCAAGTTGGCTGTGGTGGCGGCATAATCCGCCACTACCTGGTCCTCGGTTCCACCGGATGCCAGAAGAGCTATCGCTGACACCACGCCGGTCCTGTCCTTTCCCAACGAACAGTGAACCAGCGTGCGCTTGCCACGTGCGACGGGTCGCAGTGCATCGCCCACCCATTCGGGCCGCAGCCGGACCCAGCCCAAATACAAGTCGCCGAGGTCCTCCGCTGTTTCCACGGATTGGAGCGACCCGGCAATGGCGTTCGGGTCCAGCGGGTTATGGATGAGCTCGACGGCGGGCGGGGCCGCGGCGGCACCCGCGCCTCCGTCGTCGTCCTGAACCAGCCATGGAACCAACGATCGCTCAAGCTCACTCCGCAGGTCCACGATTGCCTGGATGCCGTGCTCCGTCAGGAAGCCCGACGTTGCAGCGGCATCCAAGCCGAAAGGCTGGCTACCCCTGAGCATCCGGCCACCGGCTATGGGACGCAGATTGAGTACAGCCATGGTTCTGTCCTCTTAGATTTGGCTCTTCAGGTCGGCCACAGAGTTCAGGATCTGGTTGGGCCGGAACGGGAAGGACACGATTTCTTCGCGCTGCGTGATGCCGCTGAGCACCAAAACCGTGTGCAGGCCCGCTTCCATGCCTGCCACGATGTCCGTGTCCATGCGGTCGCCGATCATGGCCGTGGTCTCGGAATGGGCGTCGATCTGGTTCATGGCGGAGCGGAACATCATGGGGTTCGGCTTGCCCACAATGTAGGGCTCGCGGCCCGTGGCCTTGGTGATCATGGCCGCTATGGCACCGGTGGCCGGCATGGGGCCGTCCTTGGAGGGGCCGGTGGCGTCCGGGTTGGTGGCGATGAAACGGGCGCCGGCCAAGATATGGCGGACGGCCATGGTGATTGCTTCGAACGAGTAGGTGCGGGTCTCGCCGAGCACCACGAAATCGGGATCGGTGTCAGTGAGGATGAACCCGGCCTCGTGAAGGGCAGTTGTAAGACCGGCTTCGCCGATGGTGTAGGCGCGGTTGCCCGAGTCCGAGGACTGGACCTGGTCCTTCAGGAACTGTGCGGTGGCCAGCGCAGAGGTCCAGATGTTTTCCTCAGGGACTTCCAGGCCGGACGCGCGAAGGCGGGCTGCGAGGTCGCGAGGCGTGAAGATGGAGTTGTTGGTCAGAACCAGGAAGCGCTTGGACGTGTCCACCCAGCGCTGGATGAGCTCAGCGGCACCGGGAATCGCCTGGTTTTCGTGAACCAGGACGCCGTCCATGTCCGTGAGCCAGCATTCGATTTCGTGGCCATTCCGGTACACCGATGTGGACGTGGTTTCTTCTGCCATATTTGCCTCCGGCTGGGATTGTTCATGCACTGCCACCCAGTCTTCCATCAATCTGCTGCCCCACCATCCTGAAAGCCCCCTTATGTGGGAAGTTCTGCCCATGTGGATAACTCTTTTGACTTGTGTCGTGCGCGTTGGGCTGGTCTACGCTGGTTGCGGCGCTGGTGTGCCACCACCTTGGGTCGGGGGATCGACATGGTGGATTAGCATGTCGCCGCGCTCCCGCAGGTCCCCACTTACCGCATGTGAAAGGGCCTGTCATGAGCAACAACAACGGAGCACCGCAGCCTCCCTATAACCCGGACGGTGTGCCGCAGCCGCGCTACGAGACCGGCAAGGATCAGTACAGCCAGTACCAGCCGGGCCAGACGCAGCCCATGTACCAACCGGAAGCCCAGACTGAGGCGTTCCCGACGCAACCTGCCGCCACACAGGCATTCCCGGCGCAGCAGCCACAGAACCAGCCCGGGCAACACCCCGACGGCGAGTACGCCGAAACCGTGCACCGCTATCCGCAAGGGCAGCAGGGGCAGCAGGGGCAGCCAGGTTATCCAGGTCAGCCGGGCTTCCCGCCGCCGGGCGGCGGCTACCCGGGCCAGCCGGGATACCCGGGTGGACCTGGTGGATCCGGTGGACCTGGTGGATCCGGCGGACCTGGCGGACCCGGCGGACCTGGTGGATCCGGCGGACCCGGCCAGAACCCGGGCGACCACAACAGGAAGTCGTTGTTCCTCATCCTGGGTGGTGTGGCCGTCGTCGTGATCATTGCCCTGGTGGTGACGTTCACGTGGCTGGTTCCGTCCATGACCAAGCCCACGGCGGTGGATAGTCCGGTGCCGTCGGTGACTTCCTCCGACGAGGCGTCCGAGGCGGCAGCGGAGCCTTCTGCCGAACCTTCCGGCGAAGCCTCCGCTTCCTCTGAAATCCCCGCTGACGCCATCCCCCTGCCTGAAGTTTGGAACGAACTTGCCGGACCCAGCAACGTTCCGGCAGACGGTGATCCGCTGTTCAGCAAGTGGGTCACAGGCGAATCGTCCTTCCAGTACTTGGCCGAGTGGACCCACGACGAGTCGTTCGGCATCACCAAGGACCCCACTACCGGTGAGGAGATCCAGAAGAAAGCACAAGGGACCGTGGAAGCTGACGGGGACGGGATTGCGCTCGCCTACGCGTTCTTCGCTGAGTCAGAAGAAGGCAAGTACGGCAAGGATCCCGCAGAGGTCAAGAAGGCCATCCAGGACATCGAAGCCCGCTTCAAGGGGATGACCGCAAGCGAGCTGCCCCAGAACCTGGTGGGCCATAAGTGCACGGCCGACTTCAAGACCAGCATGCCGGAAATCCGGGAGTTCCGGCGCGGTGCAGCCGTAGTAATTGGCTTCACCTGCACCAATGCCCGCGGCGAAGCGATTCAGGCCGTGAACCTGTTCTCCGTGACACCGTGGGGAACCCCGCAGATGCTCGGCGTCAGCGGGCACAAGGAATACTGGGACGCCCACCCCGGACTCTTTGAGCAGCTGGGCAACTCCTACCGCATCAACAAGTGGAAGATGGTCTAAGGGCCGTCCAACTCCGCGCGCTCAGGCAGGCAACCGGGCAGGGCTAAAGTTGAGGGGTGACTGACCTTCCCCCCAACTCAGCCCTGCCCACGCCTGCCGTGTCTCCTCCGGAGAGCGCACCGGAAGGTGAGGCAGAACCGAAAGCCGAGGTCGGCGTCGGGCCTTGGGAGGGTGAATGGCCGGAAGGCGAGCACTGGGACCCGGACCTGTTGAGGGATGGTGACCGCCGCAACGTGGTGGACCAGTATCGCTACTGGAAGCACGAGGCGATCGTGGCGGATTTGGATTCCAAGCGCCACGATTTCCACATTGCGATCGAGAACTGGCAGCACGACCTCAACATCGGCACAGTGGTGCGAACCGCTAACGCCTTCCTCGCCAAAGAAGTACACATTATTGGTCGACGCCGGTGGAATCGTCGCGGCGCCATGGTCACCGACCGCTACCAGCACGTCCGCCATCACCCCACTGTTGAGGACTTTGTCCAGTGGGCTGAGGCGGAGGGCCTGGCGGTCATCGGCATCGACATCTTCCCGGATTCGGTGCCGCTGGAAACCTACGACCTTCCCAGGAACTGTGTGCTGGTGTTCGGACAGGAAGGCCCGGGGCTGACGCCCGAGGTGCACGATGCCGCCGTCGCCACGCTGTCCATCGAGCAGTTCGGCTCTACCCGCTCCATGAATGCGGCTTCCGCCGCGGCCATTGCCATGCACGCGTGGGTCCGCCAGCACGTGTTCCAGCAGCCCGTCAGCTAGCCGAGCTGTCAGTATCGCCCCGGGCAGCTGCGGTCCTAATTGTCTTTGAGAGTCGCTTTTCCGTCGACGATCTGGATCTCACCTGAGACGCGGGCTTCCCTCACCTCAACATGGGGCTCCCATTTGGGGGTGGCCTCGTTGCCGCGGTTTACTTCGTAGCTAACCGTAGCTTTGCCCTTATCCTCTGACTGGATGTACCAAACGTCCTTGGACAGGGAGAGCGTGAAGGTGGGCTCTTGGTCGATGGTCCACTTAACATTGCGGGTGGGGCGGGACTGGTACAGATTGAATCCGGAACAACCGCTGCTGAACGACTGTGTGGTAGTAGCCGGAGCTGACGCGATGCATGCATCCCGCTTCTTTTGGAGAAGGGCCTTTGTCTCGTCCAGGAGGAGCTGGCTGGGCAGTACCTTCAGGGTTTCGGAAGTGTCGGAAATCCTCCGGTCGATGCTGACCAAGGCTTTCTTCTCTTCAACTGTTGTGTATTTGTCCCCGGATATACCGAGTTTGTACTCACCGGGAAAAGCCGGCAGGAGCAGCTGGGAACCCGTCAATGAGCTTCCTGACTCAGGGGCCGCTACGTCTACGCCGTTAACGGTGAACGTCTTCACTGGGCGGTTGGAACTGAGCCGGATTTTCTGGAAGTTCTTGGCCCCTACCTTCCATTCGCCGTCAGGTGACTTGGTCATCATCAGGATGTTCTCCTGCTTTCGGCCGTTCTGGGTTACCTCGGCCCTGACGTACTCGCCCTTTGACTCAAGGATCCGGAAGCCGTCAATGTGCTGGCCCGCTTCCTTGTAGACGTTGTCCTGCAGGAGAACCGCCTCATTCTCCGGGACACCCGGATCCGATACGCTCAACGCCTTCTTGGCATCCCCGTCTACAAGGGCCTGGAAGTACGTAGTAGCAGCCGTGCCACCGTCTTTAGCCGGCGTAAACAGGAAGACCAGCCCGACTGTGGCGGCCGCCAGGACTACCGCGGCTCCGGCTGCGATGGCAATGATCACCGTACGGCTCAGTGTGCGTTTCGGCTGAGGTGGGAAGGTGCCCGGCTGCTGGTAAGGGCCGTTTGGATGCTGGTAGGCGCCGTAGGCCGGGGGAGGAGGCGGGCCGGATGGGGCCGACATGGGGCGCGGTTCGTTGTTGGCGTTCGAGGGGTTCTCCATCCGAGAAGTATATCCATCGTGTGGATGAATCGGGGTTGCCGTGCTGAACGCCGACTCGGCGGAAGTGTTAAGAGCCCCCAGTGACCCGAAACACGGCGTCCCGGCGGATATCGCTAGGATGGGTGCTAGCCGTAAGCGGTCTACTCCAGGGTTACCAACCCACAGACGAATTCAGCATAGGAGTCACCATGCCCATTGCAACCCCAGAGATTTACTCCGAGATGATCGACCGCGCAAAGGCTGGCGGATTCGCTTTCCCCGCAGTCAACGTCACGTCGTCGCAGACTCTGAACGCTGCGATACGCGGTTTCGCCGAGGCAGAATCCGACGGCATCATCCAGGTTTCCACCGGTGGCGCAGCCTACTGGTCCGGCGCCTCGGTCAAGGACATGGTTGCCGGTTCCCTCGGTTTCGCCGCGTTTGCCCGCGAAGTTGCCAAGAACTACAACGTCAACATCGCCTTGCACACGGACCACTGCCCGCAGGACAAGTTGGCAGACTTCGTCCTCCCGCTGCTTTCCGCTTCGGAGGAAGCAGTCAAGGCCGGCAAGGACCCGATCTTCAACTCGCACATGTGGGACGGCTCGCACGAGACGCTCTCCGAGAACCTTCGCATCGGCCGCGAACTGCTTGAACGCGCTGCGGCCGCGAAGATCATCCTCGAAGTTGAAATCGGCACTGTTGGTGGCGAGGAAGACGGCGTTGAGAACGAAATCAACGAGAAGCTCTACACCACCACCGAAGACGCCCTCGCCACGATTGAGGCCCTCGGAGCCGGCGAAAACGGCCGTTACCTCACAGCCCTGACTTTCGGCAACGTCCACGGCGTGTACAAGCCGGGCAACGTCAAGCTCCGTCCTGAACTGCTCAAGCAGATCCAGTCCGAGGTTGGCGCCAAGATCGGCAAGGAAAACCCGTTCGACCTCGTGTTCCACGGTGGCTCCGGTTCCACCGAGCAGGAAATCGCTGACGCCGTTTCCTACGGCGTGATCAAGATGAACATCGACACCGACACCCAGTACGCGTTCACCCGCCCGGTTGCCGGCCACATGTTCTCCAACTACGACGGCGTGCTGAAGATCGACGGCGAAATGGGCAACAAGAAGACCTATGACCCCCGTGTCTGGGGCGCTTCCGCCGAGGCCGGCATGGCCGCGCGCATCGTCGAAGCCGCCCAGCAGCTCGGATCGGTTGGCAAGACCTTCTAATGTCCGACGAATTCCGGAAGAACCTGATGGGGCCGGAGCCCACGCTCCTGCCCGCCGAATCCGAGATCTACCAGCATCTGGCACTCGGCCACGAAGCACTGGACCTGGTGGCGAAGAACCCCACGTCGTCTCTTCTGTGGGCCATCCTTGCGGAGGAAGCCTGGGCCGAAGGCCGGACCATCGAGTCCTATGCCTACGCCCGCGTTGGCTACCACCGCGGCCTGGATTCCCTGCGCCGCAACGGCTGGCGCGGCGTCGGACCCATCCCGTGGGAGCACGAGCCCAACCAGGGCTTCCTGCGTGCTCTGTACGCGTTGGGCCGGGCAGCGTCGGCAATTGGCGAAGCTGAGGAGCCGGAGCGGATCGAGAAGTTCCTGAACGACTCGGACCCGAAGGCCAAGGCGGCGCTCGAAGCCCGCTAGGGATTCAAGCACATAACAACGGCGACCCTCACCGAAAGGTGGGGGTCGCCGTCGTAAATGCGTTGTGAGGCTGCTACGCCTTGCGGGGAATTCCCGTGCGTGCCATGGCCTCGGCGTAGGCGCCGTGGATGGCATCCAGGTATTCCTGCTGGCGGGCCGGGGTGCCGGCGAAGGAGCGGCCACCGAGCGAGCGGACCTTGAAGGTCTTGAAGCCGCGGCGGGCGATGCTGGCCGGGGCAGCCTTCATGAGCTGATCGGCAAGGCGGTGTGCCTCGTTGCCGTGCGCCACCAACGCGGACGTGCGCGGAAGGAGCTGCAGAAGGCGCAGGAGCGGCTTGAGGCCCTCGGTGATGTTGGCCGGCGTGAGCTTTCCCGGTTCCTCGTTGGGTTCAATCCACGGGTAGGCGTTCCAGGGCATCATGAGCTCGGGACGGAGGCCCAGCTGCCACTGCATGCCGAGCATGCGGGTGGTGGCTTCCTCGTCACCCGGGTTGATGAACCCTTCGCCAGTGTTGGTGCGCTGATTGGAGAAAAGGCTGACGATGCGGCAATCATCCATGCTGTGGGCGGGGTCGATGTAAAGGACCTCACTGCCCGGCTTCTGGACCTTGATGGAGTCGCACAGCTCGTTGACCTCGGCGATGTGCGGTTCGTAGCGGCGGTTCCAGAGGATTTCTTCGGGTGATTCAGTCGCCAGTTCTTGCATCAGGGGTTAGGTCTCCTAGGTGTCACAGCGCACCGTTCCAAGGTGCCGCGGGCATGCCGCAGCCGAACCTCAAAGGGTGCTGTTGGGGGCTAACTAACCTTACCGGACTATGGGCGTGAACGGGGCCCGCTTCGGCGCGCCCTCTGAATGCGGCGCGGCGTGTTGCCTGGAAGTGTGTGCGGCGTCATCACTATTAACCCTAAAGTGCAGTCCAGCCCGAGGAGGCTTTTCTCACGCAGATAATGACTGTGAAACTACCGTCGGGCCAGTCCTGACGGCAGTCCGGACCTTGGTGGCCATCAACGTCAACGTTCAACCGGACAAGAACTGGCCCGGGACCAAACCGGCGGATGTTACGGCAGCGGCGGGGGAGTACAAGGTCTCGGCCATCAGAGTGGGGCTGGTGGACAGTGCCGGCTTGCTGAGCCTGCAACTGGGCAGTTCCTCGGCTGGTCCTGTGGCGCTCGCCGTTCCTTGACTTATCCACAACGGCACCCCAACGCCGGCCAAACACCAGAGAAACTGTTGTCATCGGCTAAACTTGGCTGGTAAGAGCCCCGAAACTCTTGCGCATGCCGTGCCTTTGGTCCGGCTGCACCAGCTACGTCGGGGCATTCTCATGTACGGCGCCTGACTCTGGTGATCCAACCGGAGCAAGCCCGAAAGAATGGGGGAGGATCCCATGCCCGCTATCGTGATCGTCGGAGCCCAGTGGGGCGACGAAGGTAAAGGCAAAGCAACCGATCTGCTCGGTGGCCGTGTTGACTATGTGGTCAAGCCCAACGGCGGTAACAACGCCGGGCACACCGTGGTTGTTGGCGGTGAGAAGTATGAGCTGAAGCTCCTTCCCGCGGGCATCCTGAGCCCCAACGCAGTCCCTATTATCGGCAATGGCTGTGTGGTGAACCTGGAGGCCCTCTTCCAGGAAATCGACGGCCTTGAAGCCCGCGGTGCGGATACGTCCCGCCTCCGTGTTTCGGCCAACGCCCACCTTGTTGCGCCGTACCACCAGGTGCTGGACAAGGTCACTGAGCGCTTCCTTGGCAGCCGGGCAATCGGTACCACCGGGCGCGGCATCGGTCCGGCGTACATGGACAAGGTGGCCCGCCTCGGCATCCGCGTCCAAGACGTCTTTGACGAATCCATCCTCCGCCAGAAGGTGGAAGGCTCGCTGCGCCAGAAGAACGAGCTCCTGGTCAAGGTGTACAACCGCCGCGACATCGTGGTGGACGAGATCGTGGAGTACTTCCTGTCCTTCGCTGAGCGCCTGCGCCCGTTGGTCATCGACAGCACACTGGTCCTCAACAACGCCCTGGATGAGGGCAAGGTTGTGCTCATGGAAGGCGGCCAGGCAACGTTCCTGGACGTTGACCACGGCACCTACCCGTTCGTCACCTCATCCAACCCCACCGCCGGCGGCGCGTCCGTAGGCTCGGGCATTGGTCCCACCCGCATCTCGCGGTCCATCGGCATCATCAAGGCCTACACCACCCGTGTTGGCGCCGGCCCGTTCCCCACGGAACTGTTCGACGACATGGGTGTTTACCTGCAGAAGACCGGCGGCGAGTTCGGCGTGAACACCGGCCGTCCCCGCCGCTGCGGTTGGTACGACGCCGTCCTGGCCCGCCACGCTTCCCGCGTCAACGGTTTCACGGACTACTTCGTCACCAAGCTGGACGTCCTCACGGGCATCGAGCAGATCCCGGTCTGTGTTGCCTACGAGGTTGACGGCGTGCGTCACGACGAGATGCCCATGACGCAGACCGAGTTCCACCACGCAGTCCCCATCTTCGAGTACTTCGACGGCTGGACCGAGGACATCACCACGGCCCGCACCCTGGAGGATCTCCCGGAGAACGCCCGCAACTACGTGCTGGCACTGGAGAAGCTCTCCGGTACGCGCTTCTCGGCCATCGGCGTCGGTCCGGACCGCGACCAGACGATCGTTGTCCACGACCTGATCAACGACTGACTTAGCGCTCGACGACGGCGGGTCACCTTGGTTCCCTACGGAACCACCGGGTGGCCCGCCGTCGAGGTTTGAAGGACTAATTTACTGGGGAGTGAGGTTACGCACCTCGGAAGCAGACCAGTGAAGCAACGCGAAGGGGATCAGGTGAGCATAGCGACTGACGACGGCGTCGGATTCCGCTCCCAACGGGGACCCATCCTGATTGCGCTGATGTTGGCCACGGGCCTGGTAGCGATCGATGCCACCATAGTTGCCACGGCGGTGCCGTCAATCGTGGCGGACATCGGCGGTTTTTCCTCGTTTCCTTGGCTGTTTTCCGCGTATCTGTTGGCGCAGGCAGTGTCCGTGCCCGTGTACGCCAAACTCTCGGACGTCGTAGGCCGAAAGCCAATGATTTTGGGCGGGATTGGCCTGTTCCTGCTTGGCTCGATTCTCTGCGGGCTGGCCTGGAGCATGCCGGCGCTCATTGCGTTCCGTGTGCTCCAGGGGCTTGGGGCCGGCGCGGTCCAGCCCGTTGCTATCACCATTGCGGGCGATATCTATACCTTGGCGGAACGGGCCAAGGTCCAGGGCTATTTGGCGAGTGTCTGGGCGGTTTCTTCCGTTGTGGGACCCACTCTTGGAGGGGTCTTCGCATCTCTGGGAATCTGGCGCTGGATCTTCCTGATCAACATCCCGCTGTGCCTGCTGGCTGGTTGGATGCTCCTGCGTACTTTCCACGAGAACGTGGAGCGGACCAAGCACCGCATTGACTACCTGGGTGCCGGACTGCTGACGATTTCGTTGAGCCTGCTCATCCTCGGAGCCCTTCAGGGTGGTCAAGCGTGGCCTTGGGACTCCGCGATCAGCATCTCGGTTTTTGCCGGCGGAGCGGTGTTGTTCCTTGTGTTTCTCCTGGTGGAAAGGAGGGCCGCTGAACCTGTCCTCCCACCGTGGGTTGTCTCCCGCAGGCTGCTGGCGACCACGGCCATGATCTCTTTCGGCGTTGGTGCCGTCATGCTCGGGCTTACCAGCTACGTCCCAACGTTCCTGGAAGGGTCACTGAAGACCTCACCCCTGCTGGCCGGGCTCGCCTTGGCGGCCTTGACCATTGGCTGGCCCATCAGCGCGTCCCAAGCCGGCAGGTTCTACCTCCGCATCGGCTTTCGGAACACGGCCCTCATCGGCATAGCGATCACAGTGATCGGAGCTGCCGTCCTAGCCCTCACGGCCCCCACCCCCAATATCCTGCTCGTGGCGGCGGCTTGCTTCATCGTCGGGCTCGGGCTTGGGCTGGTGGCAACGCCGAGCCTTATTGCCGCGCAAACCAGTGTTGAATGGAATGAACGCGGCGTAGTCACCGGCACCAACCTCTTTGCACGTTCAATTGGCAGCTCCATTGGTGTGGCCGTTTTCGGTGCCATTGCCAACGCCATCTATGCCAACGGTCCCCATGGTGGCCCGGATCCGCAAACCACCGTGCAAGCCTCATCAGCCGTTTTCCTGGCGGTACTCGTCAGTGCCGCCCTCACTGTAGTGGCGGTTCTGGTGATGCCCGCCGACGGAAAGCTCAGCGCTAAGGAACGGACACGCAAGCCCAGCTCGGAACCTGCGAACGATTAGTCTCGAACCCATGGATGAACTGATCACCGGAACCCTGGAAAAGTTGTTTGAAGGAACCGTCTGGGCTGAGGGCCCACTATGGATTCCGACGTCGCAGACCCTTCGCTGGAGCGATATCCCCAACAACAGGATTCTCGAATTCTCTCCCGGCACCGGCGCGACGCGCGAATACGCCACCGGCGTGGAGTACACCAACGGGCGAACGCTCCACCACGACGGCAGCGTGGTGCAGTGCAGCCACGGCCGCAGGCGCGTCGAGAAGGACCACGACGGCGTGGTGACGCCGATCGTTGATGCGTTCGGTGAGTATCGGCTCAACTCGCCCAACGATGTTGTGGTGGCAGGGGATGGGACGGTCTGGTTTACCGATCCTCCTTACGGAATCCTGCCCGGGACGGTGGAAGGACATGAGGGCGAGCAGGAATACGGCGGTTGCTACGTGTTCCGCTTCGACCCCGCCAGGGACGAACTGACTCCTGTGGTCACTGATTTGGTGCATCCCAACGGCCTCGCGTTCTCCCCGGATGAATCGCTTCTCTACGTTGCGGACACGGCGGGCCCTGGCCACGGAGTACCGTTCCGCATTGCCGTCTACCCGGTGGTGGGTGGCTCGTGCGGGACGGGCAGCACGTTCGTTGAGCTCGAAGACGACGCGGCCTCGGACGGATTCCGCGTAGACGTCGAGGGGCGGGTATGGACGTCAGCGGGCTCGTCAGTTCGTGTCTACGCCCCCAGCGGTGCGCTGCTGGCCGCCGTCGAGGTTCCTGAAACGGTTTCCAATCTCTGCTTTGGAGGGGCCGACGGTGCAGATCTCTACATCACGGCCACCACGGCCCTGTACCGGCTGCGTACTTCCACGAGGGACGCACACCTACACACTGACCGCTAGGCTTGCCCGGCTCCGCCCGATACCCTGAACACAGCACCAGCACTGCGATCGAGGAGTGAATGTGTCCGGAAGCAACCCCGACCCGTATGAGGACAAGATCACCGGCTTGGAGCCTGGCGGGGGAGTGCCCCCTGGCGAAACACCTCCCGGCGAATCTTCAACAGCCGGCCCCCAAGGCCACGACGAAGGCGGCCCCAGGAAAGGTACGCAGGTCCTGTGGCTGGGAGCCATCGGTGCCGGTGTGCTGCTCACTCTCCTGTTTTTCATCGGCTACATCGTGGGTTTCTTCGACTAGGAGGCGGGCATGAAGGCGATTACTTACCAGCGATATGGAAGCCCGGAAGTCCTTGAACTAACGGACCAGCCCATGCCCAAGGTCGGGCCGGGCATGGTGCTGGTTAAAGTGAAGGCCACCTCGGTCAATCCCGTGGACTGGAAGATCATGGCCGGGTACTTGGACTCGTTCATGGACCTCCAATTCCCGGCGATCCCCGGCTGGGACGTAGCCGGCGTTGTCGAAGCTGTCGGTATTGATGCTCCGCACTTCAAACCTGGTGACGAAGTGATTTCCTACGGCCGTAAGGACTACGTCCACGGGGGAAGCTTTGCAGAGTACATTGCCCTCCCCGAGCGGCTGCTCGCCCGAAAGCCACAATCCTTGGAATGGAATGAGTCTGCCGGGCTCCCCTTGGCCGGACTTACAGCCCTTCAGGTCCTTAACCGGTTGGGTCTGACGTCGGGAGAGACTGTGCTGATCCACGGCGGCTCCGGCGGAGTGGGCTCACTGGGTATTCAGATCGCCGTCGCGCGCGGCGCCAAGGTGATCGCCACGGCGTCGGAAAAGAACCATGACTTCCTGCGGTCCCTGGGCGCTGAGGCCGTTGCCTACGGTGACGGACTTGCCGAAAAGGTGAAGGCGTTGCGTCCCGAAGGCGTGGAGGTGGTGGCCGACTTCGTGGGTGGCAATCTTGACACAACCTTGGAGGTCCTGGCCGGGAACGGCCGGCACGCCTCCATCGCCGACAGCGAGGTGGAAGCCCACGGCGGTACTTGGATGTGGGTCAATCCCGTGGGAGCTGAGCTGCAGCAGCTCGCTGACTTGGTGGACGAGCACAAGATCCGGGTGGAGGTGGCGCAAGCCCTTCCATTGGCTAAGGCAGCTGATGCTTTCCGGCTCAACATGGAAGGGCATACGCGCGGGAAGATAGTGGTCACAGTTCCCTAACCCCAAGTTCCGCCCAATCAGGCTTCTTACTCCACGAGCTTACCGGCGACCGAATCGTCCGCGTTGGCCTCGGCGAGCGCCCGGAAGGAATCCGGAGCCGGAGGCAGGCTTTCGAAACTGACGCCCTCATCTGTGGACCAGACAAAGTTCCCCTGCAGCGCGGGATCTGCCGTTGGGTAGTCAGCCCGGTTGTGGGCTCCGCGGGTTTCGCGGCGTTCGAGCGCGCACTCAAGGGTGGCTCGTGCTGCCAGCAGGGAGCCGAGGAGGTCATAGGCGTGGGCCAGATCATCGAAGCCTGCGATGTCCGGGTGGGCTGTGACCAGTTGGGCACGTTCCTCCAAGGCGGTCAATTTCTCCAGTCCTCGTTCCAGTCCTTGTTCCGTGCGCACAACTCCGGCGTGTTCGGTCATGAGGTTTCGTAGTTCACGCTGCAGCCTGCGGGCGGACTCTGTTCCACGTTCGCCGAGCAGTGTCTGCATTTCCCCGCGGGCTATTCCGATCGCCCCGGGATCCCGGACAATATGGGTGCGCGAATGAACGTAGTGGGCCACGTGTTCGCCGGTGATACGACCGTAGACGAGCAACTCAATCAATGAATTGCCGCCGAGACGGTTGGCGCCGTGAAGCCCGGAGGATGCCTCACCGATTGCATAAAGGCCGTTCACTCCCGTTCCGTGGTCCTCCGGTGCAACCCACACCCCGCCCATCGAGTAATGAGCGGTGGGCGCAATTTCGATTTTGGTGGTGGTGATGTCCAGCATCTGCAGGTCGATCATGGTGCGGTAGACCCGGGGCAGCTTTTCCATGATGGTTTCCCGAGGCAGGTGGGAGACATCCAGGTAGACGCCGCCCTTCTCGGTCCCGCGACCTTCGGCCACCTCCGTGAATGCGGCCAGCGCAACCCGGTCACGGGTGGACAGTTCCATGCGCTCGGGATCGTAGCGTTCCATAAAGCGCTCGCCCAGAGCGTTGGTGAGGATGCCTCCCTCTCCGCGCGCCGCCTCGGAGACCAAGGTGCCGGCGGCGTCGTCTGGCTCCAAGAGGCCGGAAGGGTGGAACTGGACCAGCTCGGCGTCGCGGATCCTGGCTCCGGCCAGCGCAGCCAGGCGGAAGGAATCCCCGGTGTTCTCATCGCGTCGGGAAGAGGTGTGACGCCAGATGCGTGTGTGCCCGCCCGCGGCCAGGATGACCGCATCAGCGTGGATCTGCACGGGGGTACCGTCTACGACGTCGAATCCGTAGGCTCCAAAGACGGTGCCGTCGGCAACAAGCAACCTCGTGATGTAGACGGTGTCGATGATGGGGACGTTCAACTCTGCCGCCCGGCGCATCAGGGTGCGCTGGATTTCCAACCCGGTGTAGTCCCCGGCGTAGGCGGTACGCCGATACTTGTGGGCGCCAAAGAATCGCTGGGAAATTCGTCCATCCGCCTCCCGGGCGAACGGCATACCCCACCGTTCAAGGTCCTCGATACCTCGTGCCGCGTTGCGGGCTACGGTCTCCACGATTGAGGGATCGGCTAGGAAGTAGGACTCCCGCAAGGTATCAGCGGCGTGCTGCTGCCAGCTGTCCTCAGGGTCCATGGTGCCCAGCGCGGCGTTGATGCCCCCGGCGGCCAGGCTCGTGTGGGCGTCGTGTTTGCGACGCTTACCCACCGCCAACACCTGGACCCCGCGCTGGGCGAGTTCAATGGAAGCGCGCAGACCGGCGCCTCCGGTGCCGATAACGAGCACCGAAGTGGACAAAAGTCGTTCTGGAGTGGTGTTGAGGTTCATGACTATCACGCTAAATGGCCGTACGTCATGTATCCAATGAATTATTTGAGTCACCACGATGCATTTATGCTATGAGAATGAAGCTAGAGCAGTTACGCTCCTTCGAGGCCATCGCCCGAGTGGGGCACTTCACACGCGCGGCGGAGCAGTTGTATCTTGCGCAACCTTCTCTTAGCCGGCAGATCGCAGCACTTGAGGCCGATCTTGGAATGGCCCTGTTCCATCGCGGACCCTCGGGAGCAACTCTGACGACTGCGGGAGAGCTCCTCCTGCCCATAGCCCGGCGCATGCTTGGAGACGCAGAGACTGCGCGGGAGCAGATGAACGAGCTAGCGGGATTGCGGCGGGGCCGCATTCGCCTGGGCGCCCCACCTACCCTGTGCGTCTCACTGGTGGCCGATGTGCTGGCCGCCTTCCGAAGTGCGCACCCCGGAGTCGAACTGCACATCACCGAAGGCGGTTCGCGATTCCTGGTTGATGCCCTGAACGAAAGCGCGCTGGACCTGGCCTTGGTGGTAACCCGTGGATCGGATCCCGCCGTGCACGGCACGGAATTGATTCCGCTGCTGACCGAGGAGCTGGTGGTTGTGTCGGCCGCTGGATCTGCGCAGCGCGAAGAGCTCACCCTGGAAGAACTGGCGAACATTCCGCAGGTGGCCTTCAACAGAAGTTATGACCTGAGGGTGGCCACCGAGGCGGCCTTTTCCGCCAGAGGCTTGGAACCGCTGATCGCCGTCGAAGGCGCGGAAATGGACGCCGTGCTGCGGTTCGTGGAACGGGGACTGGGCGTGGCGGTGGTGCCGGCAATGGTTGTCATCGGCCGGCCTGGGCTGCGTAGTGCCCGTTTGGTCAACCCGTCGCTGACACGGACCGTCAACCTGGCCCGGCGCAACGACATCGCTCCTTCGGCAGCCACGGCAGCAATGCAGGAGTTTATCTTCACTACGGTGGACCGGCTTGCCGCGCCAGGAACTGAGCTTGCACGCCTGGTCACGCCAACTCAGCGCCGCTGACCTATGTCAGATCAAGCCAAGTTCAGCCACGGCAGCCCGCTCGTCCAAAAGCTCACTGGCTGTGGCATCCATCTTCCCGCGGCTGAAGTCGTTCACTTCCAGTCCTTGAACAATTTCCCAGTTTCCGTCCGAAGTCGTCACCGGGTATGAGTAAATAAGTCCCTCGGGCACCCCATATGAACCGTCGGATGCTACGGCCATGGATACCCAATCGTCCTCGGGTGTGCCAAGGAGCCAATCCCGGGCTGCGTCCACGGTGGCTGAAGCTGCCGATGCCGCAGAAGAGGCGCCCCGGGCGTCGATGATCGCTGCTCCTCGCTGGGCAACCGTGGGGATGAAGTGGTTCTCAATCCAGTCCTGATCGTTCACCACCTCGGCCGCGTTCCGGCCAGCGACTTCGGCATGGAAGATGTCCGGATACTGTGTTGCGGAGTGATTGCCCCACACGGTCATCTTGCGGATGTCCCCCACCCGGGCGCCGGTCTTCCTGGCGAGCTGTCCAAGGGCGCGGTTGTGATCCAACCGGGTCAGCGCGCTGAACCGTTCTGCGGGGATGTCCGGGGCGTTGGTCATGGCAATCAAAGCGTTGGTGTTGGCCGGATTTCCCGTTACACCGATCCGGACGTCGTCGGCCGCGACCCTGTTGAGGGCCTGGCCTTGCGCGGTGAAAATCGCACCATTGGCACTGAGTAGCTCGCCGCGTTCCATGCCCTTGGTCCGCGGCCGTGCGCCAACGAGGAGGGCCAGATTCACGGCGTCGAAAATATGGTCGGCGTCGTCGCCGATCTCCACCGAGTCCAGGGTGGGAAAAGCGCAATCGTCCAGCTCCATCACAACACCCTCAAGTGCCTTTAACGCGGGGGTGATCTCCAGGAGCCTGAGTTGCACCTGAGTATCGGGACCGAACAAGGCACCACTGGCGATCCGGAAGAGGAGGCTGTAGCCGATCTGGCCAGCTGCGCCGGTCACAGCGATCTTGATGGGCGTTCTCACGTGTGGTTCTCCTTGCTGATCTGACGTATCCGATGGACTTTGCAAGCTGTAAGTCATCGTGCCAGAGATCACCCGGCCGCGCGAGATCGCGGGACCCATGCGAAATCGCCGGAAGTTTGCCATGGATCTGGCAGCTTTCCGGCGATTTCGGTGTAAGGGCGGGGCGCTAGCGGGTTTCGAGGTCCTCGAGCGATGTGCCCCTGGTGTCCGAGGACAGAAGGGTTGCCACGGCTGCGACGAGGCAGATGCCGAGCGTGGTCAGGCCGATGACCAGCGGGATGTTCGCTGAGCCCGGGGGAGCGATCGCCGTGAAGAGGCTGGGGAAGAAGGAAGCGATCATGAGGCCGATGTTTTGGGAGACCGCGAAGCCAGTGACCCTCATCCGCATGGGGAACTGTTCCTGGAAGAACGTGGCAAAGGTAGCGTTCCACATCTGGAAGAGGATGCCCTGAACGATCACGACGCAGACGAACACCAAGGGCAGGCTGCGCTGTTCGATAGCCCACAGGTATCCCATGGTCAGCAAACCACCGGCCATGCCGCCCGCAACCATCAGGGAACGCCGGCCTATTTTGTCCGAAAGGGCGCCGAACAGCGGGATGGTCAGTACTGCGGCCACGTTGGCGGCCATAGTCACCCAGAGGAACTCGCTGCTGGAGAATCCGATGCCGTAACCCTTTTGGGTGGCGAAGGAGACACCGAAGATGAGGGTGGCCATGCCGATCACATTGGTGAAGGTCATGATGACGCAACGGACCAGAACCCAGGGGTGGGTGCGCAGGAGGTCAACCAAGGGGAAGCGTCGTTTGGCGGTGGCGTCTTCGGACTGCGCCAGGTAGGCGGGAGGCTCTTCAACGCGGCGGCGGATGACGTAGCCTGCGATGATTACCACGGCGCTGAGCAGGAACGGCAAACGCCAACCCCATGAGTGGAACTGTTCGTCAGGGAGGAGTGCAGCGAGCGGAATCAGCACCGCTGTGGCCAGAATGGATCCCACCTGCGTACCCTGCAGGCTGAAGCTGGCGAAGAAGCCGCGCTTCGCGTCGGGGGAGTGCTCCACGATCATCGCACTGGCGCCACCGAGTTCACCGGCGACGGCGAATCCCTGGATCAGGCGCAGGATCACCAGAAGGACGGGGGCCAGGAGGCCCACCTGTCCGTACGTGGGCAGGAGACCGACGGCGAATGTAGCGAAGCCCATGAGCAGCATCGCGAAAACGAGCACCTTCTTGCGCCCGTGCCTGTCACCGTAGGCGCCCAGGATCACGGCGCCGAGCGGACGGGAAACGTACCCCACGGCGTAGGTGGCCAGCGACGCGATGATGCCGACGGTGGGATTCTCCGTGGGGAAGAAGATGGTGGGAAACAGAAGTGTGGCTGCCAGCGAATACAGGGCGAAGTCGTAGTACTCCAGCGCGCTTCCGATCCACCCGCTCATGGCGGCCTTCTTCGGATCTTTCCGGCCGGTGGCTTCGCCCTGGGTTGAAGGGACGTCCCTCCCGTGCATCACGGTCATTGCAGCTGAACTCCTATGTCGTCGTTGGCAAGGAACAAGAGCTCTTCCCGTCCAGGACTGAACTGTTTGGTGCTCATTCAGCGTGAGGAAGGTTACTTCTTGAATCGATTCATAAAGCATAGGACGTGA
Organism: Paenarthrobacter sp. MSM-2-10-13; assembly: GCF_011605365.1. Lineage (NCBI taxonomy): Bacteria > Bacillati > Actinomycetota > Actinomycetes > Micrococcales > Micrococcaceae > Paenarthrobacter > Paenarthrobacter sp. MSM-2-10-13. The sequence continues at coordinate 397,571 of NZ_JAAOXO010000002.1, forward strand.
CCTGCGCTACGTCAACGCACGACGGCGGCAGCTCACCTTCGGCTCGTTAGGAACCAAGGCGAGCTGCCGCCGTCGAACGTGTTTTCCGCCGTAGGCGGTTACGTGGCTACTTCGCCAGGAAGCGGAGCAGGACCTCGTTGATTTCGGCGCCATGCGTCCAGAGCATGCCGTGCGGTGCGTCTTCGATTTCCACGTACTCGGCCGAAGGGAGGCGCTTGGTGAATTCGCGTCCCGTTGCATCGATTGGCAGGATGCGGTCGTCGGTGCCGTGGACGATCAGTGAAGGGACGGTGACCTTCTCAATGTCGGAGCGGAAGTCGGTGAGCCAGGAATCCACCACTGCGAAGGACGCGTACCAGGACGAGCCTGCGGCCACATTCCAGGAATTCTTCAGGGCTTCTTCGCTGAGGCGGTTGCCCAGGAAGTTATCGGTGTTGAAGAAGTCGTTGTAGAAGTTGGTGAACCAGGCGTAGCGGTCCTCGATGGCGGCGTTGCGGATGCCGTCGAAGACTGATGACGGAACGCCGGTGGGGTTGTCGTCAGTCTGGAGGAGGAAGGGTTCGAGGGAGGCCAGGAATGCGGCCTTGGCGATGCGGGCTTCACCGTAGGTGCCGAGGTAGCGTCCTACCTCGCCGGTGCCCATCGAGAAACCTACCAGCACGGCGTCCTGAAGGTCCAAGGTTTCAAGCACGGTGTTCAGATCTGCTGCGAACGTGTCGTAGTCGTAGCCGGTGGTCGGCTTGCTGGATTTGCCGAAGCCGCGGCGGTCGTAGGTGATCACACGGTATCCGGCGTTGAGGAGGGCTGCGGTCTGCTTCTCCCAGGAGCCGCCGTCCAAGGGGTAGCCGTGGATGAGGACTACGGGCTGACCTGTTCCGTGGTCTTCGTAGTAGAGCTCAATGTCCGTGGTGTTCTCGGTGCCAACCTTGATGAAGCCCATGATTTGTCCCTTTTCTCGAAGCGGAGAACGATCGTTCTCCCTTGGTGTTTTCCATAGTAGAGAACGTTCGTTCTCAATGCAAGTAGAATGGGTACATGAATTCTTCCGAGGTTCGAGAACGCATCGTTGCCACCGCCGACGGGCTCTATAACGCCAAGGGAATCCAGGCCGTCGGGATGGACGAACTCCGCTCGGCGGCAGGAGTGTCGTTAAAGAAGCTCTACGGGGAATTTCCCTCAAAGAGCAGCATCATCATGGCCGTGCTGGAGCATCGGCATCAGTCCTGGACCGAAGGGCTGGACGCCACGGTGCAACAAGCCGGGACGCCCAAAACGCGGCTCCTCGCCATTTTTGACTACCTTGCGGGATGGTTTTGCCAGGACTCGTTCCGGGGGTGCGGCTTCATCAACAGCTTTGCTGAACTCGGTGCCATCAGCCCCGAGGTGGCCGAATATGCACGGAAACACAAGGAATCATTCCAAGAGTATGTTGCACGCCTGGCGGTAGAAGCCGGCGCCCCACCGTATTTGGCGCCCCAGCTCGCCATTCTCGCCGAGGGCGCCCAGACCACGGCGGCCATCGCGGGGACATCCGATGCCGCGGGGCAGGCGCGTCAAGCGGCCGAAGTTCTGATCGACGCAGCGCTGACTTCCAACTAGGCTTCTGAGACGAGTCGAACGGCTCGTCAGGAAGTAGACCATTCGTGTTTGAAGTCCCCAGCATCTTGTTCCTCTCGGCAGGCTTTGCGGTGTTGGCCGCCGCTGTCCTGCCAAAATTGTTGCGCCACATGCCTCTCTCAATGCCCATGGTCTTCCTGGGTAGCGGCATTCTGGCATTCACCTTGCTTCCTGATTTGCCGGACCCGGACCCTATTCTCCATGCGGACTTCGCGATGCATTTGACGGAAGTGTGCGTCATCATTTCACTCATGGGCGCGGGACTGGCCCTGGACAGGCCCTTCCATTGGCGGGGTTGGTCCACTACCTGGCGCTTGCTGGGGATCGTCATGCCATTGTGCATTCTTGCGATGACGCTGATGGGCTTGTGGGTGTTGGGGCTGGGTCTGGCCGCCGCCATCCTCGTTGGGGCCGCGATTGCACCCACTGACCCGGTGTTGGCCTCCGAGGTCCAAGTAGGAAAACCCGCAGACACGGAAGAGGACCCGGATGAGGATGAGGTCCGCTTCGCCTTGACCTCAGAGGCGGGTTTGAATGATGGCCTGGCCTTCCCGTTTGTATATCTGGCCATCCTCATCAGCTTGGTGGGGGCATCTCCCAGCGCATGGTTGGGGGAGTGGGTTGGCCTGGATGTTCTGTGGCGAATAGCTGTTGGCGTGCTGCTCGGTTTCGGTACCGGCAAACTCCTCAGCCTGATCTTCTTTGCCGCCAAAGGAAAGAGCTTCCGGCTATCGGATCACTCTGAAGGTTTCGTGGCGCTCGCGGCCACCTTCCTGGCTTACGGCGTGGCCGAATTGGTGGAAGGCTACGGGTTCGTCGCCGTCTTCATCTGTGCCGTGACTATCCGTTCCGCTGAACGCCACCACTCGTACCACCAGGTGCTGCACGGTTATGTTGAGCAGCTCGAGCGCCTCATGACTGTGGTGATCCTGGTGCTCCTTGGAGGCGCCATTGCCCGCGGTCTCTTGGATGGGATCGGGTGGACGGAGGTGCTGGTAGCTTTGGTGTTCCTTTTGTTGGTCCGTCCGTTGGCAGGATGGCTCGGGTTGATGGGTGGCAAGACCGGGCCACGGGAACGCCTGGCCATCTCCTACTTCGGCATCCGCGGGATCGGCTCACTGTATTACGTGGGATACGCGCTGACCCATGGGAACTTCGACGCCGAGTCGGAGAAGCTTTGGGCCTTTATTGCGCTGGTGGTGGCGCTGTCCATCGTGGTGCACGGGGCCACCACTGCACCGCTGATGAACCGGCTGGATCGGCTGCGGCTGGCCGCGGCTCGCGAGCAGCATGGCGACGAAGGCCGGGCGCCGACAACCGCTGTTTAGCGTGCGAACGTGTGACCGGCGCCCACTTCACAGTGGACGGGCTCACTGCGGAAGGAGACCGGGCCATGGAAGACTGGTGGCATGTCTCCCCGTCCCATGAAACCGCGCCCCCAGTCCGACGCCGTTGACAATGATGGCCCCAGGCCGCTGAGTAAAGGGCGCCGTCACCTCGCTATGAGGCTCGACGACGCGTGGCTTGGTTTTCAGACGCGCCTCGCCATCCGGCGTGGCCGGGTGGAAACCGTCATCCCTTACACCGGGTACGGGAGCACGTCCTGGGTGCGGGTCCTTGCGCGGGTTGTCCGCAGTGACCCCCGGGACGCCGCGGGTCACGCCCGTCCATTGCAGGAAAGCATGCGCGGGTGGCGCAACTTCACCAGTGCGCCCGTGGCAAATGCTCGTGTGAACGTGACCATTGCCGGCACGGTTTTCGATGTGAAGGCTGACCGCGGCGGAGTGGTGGATGCGCGTATTCCAGTAGCCCTGGACGCCGGGTGGCACACCATCACCCTTCAGTCGGGGGAATCCGAAACCGTAGAGGCTCCTGTGGAGATCGTCGCGGATGATGCAGAGTTCGGCGTGGTATCTGACATCGACGACACCGTGATGGTCACGGCACTGCCGCGTCCTTTCCTGGCAGCGTGGAACACTTTTGTCCTCAACGAGCACGCCAGAACCCCCACGCCGGGCATGGCGGTGTTGTACGAACGGATTGCCCGGACGGCGCCTTCGGCTCCAGTGCTGTATCTGTCCACCGGGGCCTGGAACGTAGCACCGACGCTGTCCAGATTCCTGTCCCGCAATCTGTACCCCGCCGGGCCCAAGCTTTTGACCGACTGGGGTCCCACTCCTGACCGTTGGTTCCGCAGCGGGCAAGAGCACAAACGGACCTCGTTGGAACGCCTCGCGGAGGAATTCCCCAACATCAAGTGGCTGTTGGTGGGCGACGACGGCCAGCACGACGAAGCGATTTACTCCGAGTTCGCCCACCGTCATCCCGCCAATGTCAGGGCCATCGCCATCCGCCAACTCTCGGCCGGTGAAGCGGTGCTGGCGGGTGGTCGCTCCAAGTCAGGCGGCCAACCAACCCCCGGGGTTCCTTGGATCTACGCGCCGGATGGGGCGGGAATGTCTGCCAGGCTCGAAGAGCTGGGCGTCATCCGGAACGAGGTCCGCTCCGCCGACGATCCAGAGGAAGGCGACGTTCAAGCAGCCTCGGAGTAGTCACTACGCGACGTCGACAAACGTCGAAGCGGGCCCAAACTACCGGCGATCCGGCAGGATTCCAGCGATCTCGGCGCCGTTACCCTCTTAGCCGCCGGCCTGGCTGAGTACGTCCGCCTCTCTGGGTGCTCCGACGGATCCCCGGTGGATCAAGGTGGCCACCAACTCGCGAGCAGGCGCTGACGATCTCCTGCCCTCAATTTGCCGGATCAATGCCGAAGCGGCTGCAATTCCCATGTCGTAGACGGGCTGTGCGATCACGGTGAGCGGGGGAGTGGTGAGGCGCGTCCACGCGAAATCGTCGTACATGAGGAATGAGACGTCGTCCGGGATGGCAAGCCCGGATTCCTGGATAGCTTCCACCACGCTCAGGGCGATCAGGCCGTCCGAGGCGATGATCGCTGTGGCTGCGTCCGGCCCACTAAGAAGCTGGCGGGTGATCTCCTTGGTGGATTCGGCGTCTCCGGCGTTGAGCCGAACCAGGTCTGCCGGGAAGCTGAGACCCTGGTCGTCGAAGGCTCGGCGGATCCCGTCAAGACGGTCCGAGATCTGCGAGGAGTCCAAAGCCATCCCGTCCTGGTAGGGTCGGTCTGCCTTGAGGGTGGAAACGAAAGCGATGCGCCGGTGTCCGGCCTCGATCAAGTACTTGGTGGATTCATAGGAGATGCCGCCCATGTCCACGGCGAAGGTCTCAACGTCCAGACCTTCGGCTCCACGGTCCAACAAAACAAGTGGACGACCGGAATCGCGGACCTGCCGCAAATGCGAGGTCTCCACGGACGATGCAGGCGCCACAATGAGCCCGTCCACCCGTTTGTCCAGCAGCACGCGGACGGCGTCCACTTCGGCCTCCCGTTCCTCGTCCGTGTTGATGAGGATGACGTTGTAGCCGCTTTTCTTTGCGGTGTCCGTGATTCCCCGCATCGCGAGCCCGAAGTGGGGGTTTTCGATATCGCCCACCACAACGCCAATGGTGTTCGATTTGCCCGTGTTCATGCTGCGCGCCAGCTCGTTGGGCCGGTACTCGAGCTTTTCGGCCGCGGCCAGGACGCGCTCGCGGACGTCGTCGCTGACCGCCCCGTAGTTGCCCAGTGCGCGGGCTGCTTGGGCCTTGGACACTTGCGCGGCCTTGGCGACGTCGGCAACCGTTACGTCCCGCCGTCGGGATCCTTCAGTGCTCATGTTCACCTTTCACGTGGGGTGTTGACGCGGCTTTGTGACTTCCGCTACATTCTAATCAATCGATGTGAGTCCGGTCTCAATCCTAGGGTCTGAGACCGGACTCAACAAGACTCCGCATCGAGCAATAACACTTTGCGGCTCCTGACAGCACCGCTCTCCCTCCCACGATTGGACAACGCTGTGTTCAAACTGAACTTCCGCCCGGCAGCCCTCGCAGCAGCGGCTCTGGCGGCCATCCTCGCCCTCTCGGGATGCGGCGGATCCTCCGCCAGCTCCTCGCCCTCAGCCGATAACCCCTACGGCCTGATCGAGCCCGGCACCATCCGCGTCGCCAGCCTCGGCGATTCCAAGCCCTACACCTTCACCGACGCCTCGGGTAACTTCACTGGCTTTGACGTGGAACTCTTCAAGGACGTGGCCCAACGGGCCGGCGTAGACAAAGTCGTCTTCACCGGACAGGACTTCTCCGGACTTCTGGCAGCGGTAGCCAACGGTCAGTTCGACGTGGGCGTGGCGGCCATCGGCATCACGGACAAGCGCAAGGAAACTGTGGACTTCTCCGACGGCTACCTCGCCGGATACCTGACAGTCATCACCACCAAGAACTCCGGCATCAACGACGCCGACGGCCTGAACGGCAAGCGCCTGGGCGTTGTCCAAGGCACCCTGCAGGAAGCCTACGCCGTGAAGAACTTCACCTCGGCGCAGTTGGTCCGCTTCCCGGACAACAACACCGCCATTTCAGCAGTCAACAGCGGTTCCGTGGACGCCCACTTCCTGGACTACGAGGCCGCCAAGGAATACCAGGAGCAGTTTGGACTGGTCAGCGCCGCGGACATTCCGTCCTTCGATGCTCCGGCAGGTTTCGCAATAGCCAAGGACAAGCCCGCCTTCAAGGAAGCCCTGAACAAGGGCCTGGCCGAAGCAATGGAGGACGGCACGTGGAAGAAGCTCTACGAAAAGTGGTTCCCGGGTTCGCCGATGCCGGAACAGTACCTCCCGAAGGCCGAGCGGACCTCCAGCCCTTCCCCGACGGCAAGTAAGTAAGCCAGTAAGTAAGCCACCCAACACCTAACGTCTGAGAGCATTTCAATGGATTGGCTCAATACCATCAGCCGCACGTTCTTCGACTTTGACGCCATGGTCGAAGTACTGCCCCAGCTCCTCGGAGTTGGCCTCCTCAACACCCTGATCATCTCCATCGCAGCAACCATCCTCGGCGTAGTGATGGGCATGGTGGTGGCGGTCATGGGAATCTCGCGGTCCAAGTGGCTGCGCATCCCGGCACGGATCTACACGGATCTCTTCCGTGGCCTGCCCGCCATCCTCACCATCCTGCTGATCGGCCAGGGTTTTGCACGGTTGAGCCAGTCTGTCTTCGGGCCATCACCGTACCCGCTGGGAATCATCGCGCTAAGCCTCATCGCCAGCGCTTACATCGGAGAGATCTTCCGGGCCGGCATCCAGAGCGTGGACAAGGGCCAAGGGGAGGCTTGCCGCGCTTTGGGCATGAGCTATTCCAAATCCATGGCCCTGGTGGTGGTGCCGCAAGGGATCCGCAGGGTCCTGCCGGCCCTGGTGAACCAGTTCATTGCCATCGTCAAGGACTCTTCCTTGGTCTACTTCCTTGGACTCCTGGTCAGCGAGCGTGAACTGTTCCGGGTGGGCCAGGACGCAGCAGTATTGTCCGGCAACCTCTCACCGCTGGTCATGGCAGGCATCTTCTACCTGATCATCACAGTGCCGCTGACCCATCTGGTCAACTACTTCGACAACAAGTTCCGCACCGGCCGCCGTCGTCCCACGGCACCCACCAGTGGGCTGAAGGAAGTCAAGGAACTCGATGCGGCCTCGCCGCTCATCACCGGGAGCAACACGTGAACCTCACAAGCAGCAGCGCACCAAGCAACAGTGCCACCAGCACCAGCAAGACCCAGGACATCGAAAAGTTCCACGGCTCCAGCTTGGAACTTCAGAACCTGACCATGGCTTACGGGGACGTCGATGTGCTCCGCAACGTCAGCCTCAACGTGGCTCCGGGAACCACCACCTGCATCATCGGCCCATCCGGCTCAGGCAAATCCACGCTCCTGCGCGGAGTCAACCGCCTGCATGAACCCAAGAGCGGCGATGTACTGCTGGCCGGTGAAAGTGCCCTCAAGGTCAAGCCGGACATTCTCCGTGCACGGATCGGTATGGTGTTCCAGCACTTCAACCTCTTCCCGGACCACACCGCCTTGGAAAACGTGGCGCTGGCCTTGTGGAGCGTCAAAGGAATGTCCAAATCCGAGGCCCGGGAACGCGCCCGGCGCCGCCTCGCCGAAGTAGGCCTCGCCGAACGCGCCGATCACCGGCCACGGGACCTCTCCGGCGGGCAGCAGCAACGCGTCGCCATTGCCCGCGCACTGGCCATGGAGCCCGAGGTCATGCTCTTCGACGAAGCCACCAGCGCACTGGACCCCGAACTCGTCAAAGGCGTCCTCAATCTCATGGCCGGCCTCGGCAGCCGCGGGATGACCATGCTGGTTGTCACCCACGAAATGGGCTTTGCCCGAAAAGTGGCGGACCAGGTGGTCTTCATGGACGAAGGCGAAGTAGTGGAAATCGGAACGCCCACCCAGCTCTTTGACAACCCACGCAGCGAACGCCTGCAGCGCTTTCTTTCGGAAGTGCTGTGATGGGCGGGCCCCCACTGGGCAAGGCAACAGCGGCACCCATCCGGACCGCCGTCGTCGGGTTTGGCGTCTCGGGCAAGGTGTTCCATGCGCCGCTGATCCACGCGGACCCGGACTATTCCCTGGACGTCATCGTGACGGCCGACCCGCAACGACAGGCCGAAGCCCGGCGGCTCTATCCGCAGGCAACAATCGTGCCGACGCCGGAGGATATGTTCACCCTTGCCGGGAAGCTGGACCTCGTTGTCCTCGGAACACCGCCGCTCACGCACCTTGAGCTCGGTTCCACGGCCATCGCCCACGGGCTCAACGTTGTGGTGGACAAGCCATTCGTCACTACCGTCGCCCACGGTGAGGAGCTTGCCGAGCGAGCGTCCGACGCCGGTGTGCAGCTTACGGTCTTCCAGAACCGCCGGTGGGATGCCGACTTCCTGACGCTGCGAAGGCTGCTGCGGGACGGCGCCTTGGGCGAGGTGCGGACCTTCGAATCGCGTTTTGAGTGGTGGCGGCCGGAGGGCTTCGGGAACTGGCGCGATTCAGCCACATTGGCTGAAGGCGGCGGCATCCTCCATGACCTCGGCGCCCATCTGATAGACCAAGCGATCCAACTGTTCGGCCCTGTGGAGGACAGTTACGGCGAGACCGCCAACCACGGCCCGCACACAGATGCTGCAGATACCGAAGCTTTCGTGTCACTGCGTCATGAATCCGGGGTCCGTACACGGCTGTGGATGAACGGAATGGCCGCCCAAGTGGGCCCGCGCTTCCACGTACTCGGCTCAAAAGCCGGCTACACCAAGTGGGGACTCGACAGCCAGGAACCAGCGCTCGCAGCCGGCATCACGCCGTCGGACGCTGCTTACGGCACCGAACCCCAGGAGTCTTGGGGGCTTCTGGGAGTAGCCGGATCAGCCACGCCTGTACCGGCGGAGAAGGGCGACTACCCGCAGTTCTACCGGGAACTGGCCTCCTCGCTCCGCGGGCACGGACCGCTTCCCGTGCAAGCGGCCGAGGCTCTGGAAACCCTCAAGATCATCGAAAAAATCCACGCGTTCGCGTAGGCAGCACGTCGCCTAAGCCAGGCGCATTTCAGAATTCAGAACCCGAAAGAGAGATCACGCATGTCCTCCACCAAGCACGTTGCCGTCATCGGAGGCGGCATCCTGGGCGTATCCACCGCCGTCCACCTCCTCCGCCGAGGCGCCGCGGTAACCCTGCTGACCGAGCAAGGACTGGCCAGCGAAGCCACCGGCCGCTCGCTGTCCTGGCTCAACTCGGCGGGCGAACGCTCCACGCCGTATCACCAGCTGCGGGTGGCAGGCGTTGACCGGTACCGCACGCTCTTCGCCGCGGACCCCAGCCGTGAATGGCTGCAGTTCGGGGGTGGACTCATGTGGAACGCCGCCGGGCAGAGTGAGGTTACAGAAGCCCGTCACGCGTACGAGAAGTCCATTGGCTATGACTCCAAGCTGTTGGCCCCTGAAGAGATTGCCTCGGTGACGCCCGGTATCGATGCCAGTGCGGTCCCCGAAAACGCCATTTTCAACCCCGGCGAAGGATGGGTCAGTCTCCCGGATCTGGTGAACTTCCTGATGGAGGAATTCCACGCCTTGGGCGGCCAGCTGGTCCTTAACGCCGGAAAGGCCTCAGTGACGGTGCACGACGGACGGGCCACCGGCGTCGAAACTGTCGGCGGTGAAACGTACACCGCTGATGCCGTGCTGGTTGCCTGCGGTGCCGCAACACCCGCCGTCGTCAAGCCGCTGGGCGTGGAGATTCCCAACGGTTCACCGGTTTCCATGCTGGTGGTCACCAAACCGGTGGAACACGGCGTCACGGCAGTGATGAATACACCGCGGGCAGCTGTTCGGCCGAATCCCGGCAACACATTTGCCTTGGATCACGACTGGTACGAGCACCAGATTACGGAGCACTCCGACGGTACTTTCAGCATCCCGGATGACGTTGTCCAGGAGCTGGCGGACGAGTCCTCCAAGCTCATTGCGGGCAATCCCGAGCTCAAGCCTGCCTCGTGGAAGATCGGCTACAAGCCCATCCCCGGCGACGGCGAACCAGTCTTCGGTGAACTCGGCCAAGTGCCGGGCTGCTTCGTGGCCTTCACGCATTCAGGTGCCACGCTAGGCCTCATCGCCGGTGAGCTTTTGTCCGGTGAGATCCTGAGCGGCCAGAAGCACCCCATGCTGTCCACGTTCCGCCCGGGCCGATTCTCCTAGAGCCCACTTAGACAGGCCAATGGCCCCGATACGCCATCTGCTTAACGTGTCGGGGCCATTGGAGTTTAAGGTGACCTGATCAGCAGGTCATGGTGCCCTTGAAGGGCTTGCCCGTCCAGAAATTGTTGGAGCCGGGAACCTTGTAGAACCCGCGGACTTCGTAGCTCCAGGTGCCGATGATCTCGATGCCCGAACTGTACGTCCTTCCAGAGGCCTGGCTGAGGTCTCCCGTGAACTCGAGGTTGCCGGAGCGGTCATAGACCTTCACCTCGTAGTGATTGGCATTGGCCACCGCTCCGTAAGAATTCACGGTAACTACGGTTTGCAGGCCGAAGGTGCATCGCATGGTGACGTTGGCGGTGGCCGGAGCGGGAATGATCGCGGCTGAGAACTGTGGGGTAGCGCGCTCACTGTCGGTGAAGGCAGCAAGAGCGGCCGTAGGCCCGGCTATCAGGCCAAGAACGACGACGGCGACGATCACCAAGGCACGGAGGAAACTGTTCCGCGGTGTCATGGTGATGGTTCTCCGTTCTGGTGAAGTGGCTGTGCTTGACGGGATACTCGCCGGGCCTGATCGGGCTGGGGGAAGGAACCGATCAGACCCGGCGGGGCCGGTGGTGTTGTTTACTTGGTGGTTTCGGTGCGTTGGGTGCCGGTGAAGGCGAAGGCGATGGTGGAGGTGGCGCCTTGGAAGTCGTTGTTCGCGGTGGTGGGGAACGCGGTGGTGACTTTGAGGTTGTCGGTCTTGGCCGAGGTCAGCGAGGTGAGGTTGTTCAGGACCTTGTTCGCTGCGATGACCGGTCCGGAGGCCAGGACGGTGGTCTTGGTCCCGGTGCAGTTGTAGGGGGCTGCGGCGCCGGTCCAGGCCACGGAGCAGTTTTCGATGGTCAGCTGCAGGCCGTTGGTCACGTCCGTGGTGAGCAGGGATGCGGTGGTGCCGGCGTTGGTGGTGAGGGTGACGTTGTTCAGGTCCGAGTTGCCGGTGTTGGCCAGGGTGACGAGTTTTTCGACCTTGTCGCCGGGCAGCAGTCCAGCGACCGGGACGTTAAGGGTGTTCGCCGGGCCGGGTGCGCCCAGGGCGATGGTGACCGTTCCTGCGGTGACGGCCTGGGAGGCGGAGGTCGAAGAGGTGAACGCGCCGTAGGTGCCCATGCCGGCGACGGCGGCTGCGGTGCCGACCAGTGCGACGGAAGCGAGGATCTTGCCGGAGGTGGTCTTGAGGCTGATGGCCATGGGAATCAGTTTCCTTTCGGGAGGCCACCGTGAGACCGGCCGGCCGTTCGTTTCCAGCCTCTCTGGCTGACAAGAACTACTGTGCCGGGCCAGAATCAAGAACAAATCCTGCATACCCGCAACACTTCCTCAGGAAAACCTCAAGACTCCCGCAACACACTCCGCAGCAGAATCGAGCAATTTCGGAGAAGCCGCGGATCCGCGGGCAACTTAGCGTTAGGGGTATCAGTTCATAAGACCAAGGGGAGCGAACACCATGACGGATACGGACAAGACGGCAACTAAGGAAAAGTCCTACGACGGCTTCACGGAAGAGGAGCGCGCCGCCATGAAAGAGCGCGCGCAAGAACTCAAGAAGGCGCCGCGCAAGAAGGCATCCAAAGCGGACGGCGAGGCTGATGTCATGGCCAAGATCGCTGAGATGCCAGAGGCGGACAAGCTCATAGCCGAGCGACTCCACGCAATCGTCAAGGAGCACGCACCTGAGCTCAGCCCCAAAACCTGGTACGGAATGCCGGCTTATGCCAAGGACGGGAAGAACATTATTTTCTTCCAGAGCTCCCACAAGTTCAAGGCGCGGTATGCCACGCTCGGCTTTGAGGAGAACGCGAAGTTGGATGATGGAGCCATGTGGCCCACGTCCTTCGCCGTCACGGAAATCACCCCCGAGGTTGAAGCGCGGATCGTCGAACTCATTAAGAGGGCGTTGGGGTAGGGGATCTACTACGTCGGCTGACTGTCGGCGGGCGGCAAGTCCGGGTTCATGTCTTCCAGGTTTGGGTCTTCTGCCGTCCACACCTGGATGATGGCCCATGTTACGGCCGCGATGGGTACGGCCAGGACTGCGCCGATGATTCCGGCCAGGATGGTGCCGGCCGTCAAAGCCATGAGGATAACCAGCGCGTGGAGCTTCAGGGACTTGCCCATGACGATCGGCTGGAGGAGATCACCTTCGAGCTGATTGACGGCGATCACAACGATCACCACGATCAACGCCACGATGGGGCCGTTGGCAACCAGTGCCACCAAAGCGGCCAGGATGCCGGCAACGGTGGCACCCACCAAGGGGATGAACGCGCCGATGAAAACGATAATCGCCAAAGGAATGGCGAGTGGAACCTGCATGATGAGTAGCGCCGCGCCGATGGCCACCGTGTCCACCAAGGCAACGATCGCTGTTCCCCGGACGTAGCCGCCAAGGACCTCCATGGTCCGCTTGCCAACACGGCGAAGCTTGGCTTCCCGCACGCCTTTGAAGGGGCGCAGGAAGAAGTCCCATATTTTGGCGCCGTCCTTGAGGAAGAAGAAAAGGATGATGACCACCAGGCTGGCGCCTGCCAGGAACTCCGTGACCACTGACAATCCGGTCACTGCTCCGGAGCGTACCTGGCTGCTCTGTGCGAACTCCACTACGGCTTCGCGCGCTTGGTTCAGTTGCTCCCGTTCAAGGGGGAGCGGTCCTGTCAGCAGGAAGTTCTCAAGTTCGTCCAGCCCACGTGCCGCCTGACTGATCAATTCGTCCCACTGGCTGCGGACAGAAAACACGATGACAGTGATGACTCCGCCGAGCACTATCAATAAGCCCAGGAATGCGACACCCGTTGCCAGGCCCCCGCGCCATCCCCGACGCCGCAGCATATTCACGAAGGGGCCAATGGCTGCGGCCAGAATGAGCGCGATGAGCACCGGAATGACCAGCAGACGGATCTGCAGGAGTCCGAAGATCGCCACCACTGTCAGGGTCAGGATGAGCAGTATCTGGCTTGCCCGGACAGCCGTCCGGCCAAGTGAGTCCTTCCAGAGATCCGGCTTGGATGGCTTGCGGACGGAAAAGTGGGCGGTTTCCTGGGGTTCCGTCATGGTGGCTCCTGTTCGTTCGCATCGGTCAGCCGATGAGATCAGACATAAGCCTACTGATTATTCCCCGATGTGGTGGCGTACCTGCTGGCATCGCCCTGCTAGTGCGTCGGATCAGGGTGTGGAGGTACCGGGCCGGGATCGGGAGCCGGAGACGGGCGGGGGGTTGGATTCGGGTCAGGAATGGGGCTCGGCGGAAACGGCGTGGTGGGATCCGGGGGTGGTGGTACGGGTCCGGGATCTGGAGGAAATGGCTCGGGCTCGTGGTGTGGAGGCAATGTCACGATCTCTCCTTTGCGCACTGAAGGGTATTGCTCCGGCAGATAACTGCAGCCTACTCCCGGTTTCCACTCGGCCACAGGGTGTCCTTCACAGCTAGCGGACAGAAGCGGACCGCAATGCTGATTACCGCGGTAAAACATTTTTAGGTCATATGACCTAGAATTAAACTCATGACCGATTTCCTTGAACTTGATACCGCAGGTCCCGTGCTGATCGTCGGCGGGTACGGCACCGTCGGCACAGCGCTGACCCGGCTCGCCGCAGCCGAATGGCCCTTGCTCATCACGGGCCGGAACCCGGAGCGCGGCAGCCATTTGACTAGCAGCAGCGTTCCCGGTGAGCAACGAAAAGTGACAGTAAAGAGAGTGTCAGTACAGAAATGGGACCTCAACCAAGCGGAGCCATTCGCCGCCAAGGTCAGGGCGGTCATCAGTACCGTCAACGATCCCCATGACAGGGTGCTTCGCGCAGCTGTCGGCGCCGGAATTCCGTACGTCGATGTCACCCGTTGGACCAGCCGCGTCACCAGGGCACTCACGCTGGCAACCCTTCTGCGGCCAACGGCTCCTGTCTCACTGAGCTCAGGCTGGATGGGAGGGGTCACCAACATCGTGGCAGCAGCTTTGGCCCAGGATGTGGGCGGCGGTGACAAGATCGACGTCGCCATCCGATACGACATCAATGACCAAGCCGGAGCCGATTCAGTGGACTTCATGGATCGGCTGGGACTGGACTTCGAAGTACGCAAAGGCGGTCAGGCCGCCGTCGTACGCCCCCTGACTGACACGCGCTGGGTGGACATTGCCGGGCATCGCACCAAAGTGGCGCGGCTCGACACACCTGAACAGTTCACGATGCCGCTCACCCTTGGTGCCGGATCGGTGTCCACCCGGATCGGCTTCAGTTCCAACGCGTCCACGACGGCGTTGCTCGCCGCACGTGCGGTGGGACTCTTCCGCTGGGGTAGCGGGGCACGGTGGGCGCCGCTGCGAAGGTCCTTCCTCTACTCGCCCGGCTCAGGTGGCACGGCACATATCCGCATCGATGTGAAAGGTCCGGCCGGAACGCGAACTGCCGTCATATCCGATCCGCAAGGGCAGGCACACCTCACCGCTTTGGGCGGTTTGCTGGGACTGCGCAGTGTTCTCGCGGAGGGCACCGGGCCCGGTGTTACCTTCCCCGAATCCACACCGGATCCAGCGTCCCGGCTGGCGGAACTTGAATCACACGGTGTGACAATATTGAGGTCATGACCGAAAGCAAGGGCGCCCTGCGGAAGGCGGCGCTCCTTGACGCTGCTCAACAAGTTCTGGTCACCAAGGGCAACGCCAATGCTGCCATGCGGGACTTCGCCGCCGCGGCCGGGGTGCGCATCGGACACCTGCAGCACTACTTTCCTACGCGGGCGGACCTGATCCGCGCTGTCCTTGAGCGAAGCCTTGAACGCTCACTGCAGAGGCTTTCGGAAGAGGCCGGGCTGGACCTTGGTGCCGGTGCGTCCGGAGGCCTGACCCGGGAGGATTCCCATCGACTCCTGACGGCGTTGCTGCACGAACACTCAGCGCTTGAAGACGTGAAGATGCACCTGGAGATCTGGGCCCTGGCCTCAGCAGACCAGCAAGCGGCGGCTGCGCTGAGGAGCTTCTATGGGCAGTATGCAGCGCACGTCAGCAGCATGGTGCGGCGCGGTAGGCCAGAGTTGTCGGAGCCGGAACTCGCCGGCGTTGCTGCCGCGATCGTGAGCCTCTTCGAGGGGGCGGCCGTCACACGCTCGGATATTGCCGGCCTCCGGACAGAGTACGGAGACCGATCCATTATCAGCGCGGCGCAGTCGTTGATCCACGGACAGGAGCCCGCCCGGTGACTCAGCTAGTGCCCACTCCGGCCCAACTCCGTTGGCAGGAGCTCGAGCTCGGTGTCTTCATCCACTTTGGCATCAACACTTTCGCCGGCACGGAGTGGAGTGACGGCACCGTCCCGGCGTCAAGTTTCAACCCGACCGAACTCGACGCCGGCAGCTGGGTCCGCGCGGCAAAAACGGCAGGTGCCCGGTACCTCATCCTCACAGCAAAGCACCACGACGGATTCTGCCTGTGGCCGACGGCCACCACCGATTACTCCGTTGCGTCATCGCCGTGGCGGGGCGGCACAGGTGATGTTGTCAGGGAAGTCGCCGAAGCCTGCAAGGAACAGGGGATCGGCCTGGGGCTCTACTTGTCGCCGTGGGACCGCAACGCTGACTGCTACAACAACCCCGCCGCATACGACGATTTCTACGTCCGTCAACTCACCGAACTCTGCACAGGCTACGGTCCGCTCATGGAATTGTGGTTCGATGGCGCGGGTTCGGTGGGTAGAAAATACGACTGGGACAGGATCATCGCCGTCGTTAAGGAACACCAGCCCGATGCCATGATCTTCAACATGGGCCAGCCCACCATTCGCTGGGTGGGTAACGAGAATGGACTGGCATCGGACCCCGTCACCTATGTTGTGGACCGCACGTCCGATACCCAGTACACAGAGACCAGCTCGGGGCTGCTCGCCGAACACTACCTGCCGCCCGAATGCAATGTCTCCATCCGCCGCGGCTGGTTCTGGCATCCGGATGACCAACCGAAATCCGTTGAGCACCTGCTCGCCATCTATTACCAATCGGTGGGAATGGGTGCCAACCTCTTGCTGAATGTGCCACCCGATACCCGTGGTCTCATTCCTGACCGCGACATTCTGGTTCTGAAGGAGTGGAAGGCGGAATTGGATCGTCGCCTCTCCGGCGTGGTTGAGGCGACGCTGGAACATCACGACGGCGGAGTGACGCTGGGTTTCCCCGCTGCGGTTACGTTCAACCACCTGGAGTTAGTTGAGGACTTGAACGCGGGGCAGCGGATCACCCGTCACGTGGTGTCCTCCGAAGGCGCGAACCTTATTGACGGGATGACCGTGGGTAGCCGCCGAATCCACCAATTGCCGGTTGTCACCGCATCAGAGCTGCACGTGAAGTTGTCAGGCGAGGGCGCCCGCCTGCTCTCGGCGCGGGTTTTCACCGGCGCTTTGGATGCTGATGTTCCAGCAATCCCCGAAGGGTATGAAGCCCCCACGGTGGCGCCCGAGTAGTTCTTCCCCGTGCACTGTCCGGCCTGTCCGCCACCGTCACCATGTGGCCCAAGCTAAAAATGTCGGTGCCTGCTGACAGAGTTATGACATGGAGCGGATTGGGGAAAGTCGAGCAGGTGCGGTGGCGCCGAACGCGCTTGTTCGTGCCTCGTCTGGTGGCCTGTCGCCGCGGGTTTCTGCTCAGCCCGGCGCTGTTCCTGGGGGCTCGGTCAGTGGGGATCTGATTGAGCAGTTGCGGGTGTTGGAGGAGATGAAGTCGGCTATCACCGCGTTGCAGGCGCGGGTTGTGGTGGCTTTTGATCTTGCCCAGCGCGCCGAGCAGGCTGAGGCTGGTGTTCCTGCGTCCGAGCGTGGTCAGGGGGTGGGGGCTCAGGTGGCGTTGGCGCGTCGGGAGTCCCCGAACCGTGGGTCACGTTTGCTGGGTTTTGCGAAGGCGCTGGTGGTGGAGATGCCGCGGACGATGGCGGCTCTGCGGTCGGGGCAGTTGAATGAATGGCGCGCCACGCTGCTGGTGAGGGAAACGGCGTGTTTGTCTGTTGAGGACCGGTGTGCGGTGGATGAGGAACTCGCCGCCGATACCGGGACTTTTGATGGCAAGGGCGACAAAGCGATCATTGCGGCGGTGAAGGCGGCTGCGTATCGGCGTGATCCGCGGTCGGTGGTGGGTCGTGCCAGTCGTGCCGCTGCTGAGCGGACGGTGAGTTTGCGTCCGGCGCCGGACACCATGACGTATTTGACGGCGTTGTTGCCGGTGGCTCAGGGGGTGGCGGTTTATGCTGCGTTGTCCCGGGCTGCTGATACTGCCCGTTCCACAGGTGGTGCTGGTACTGGTGGGGGTGTCGGGTCTGGTGGAGTAGCCCCGACCCGTGGCCAGGTCATGGCGGACACATTGGTTGAACGGGTTACCGGCACTCCGGGTGGGTTTTCTGGGATCAACCTGGATCTTGTCATGACCGACCGGACGCTCTTTCAAGGGGACAGTGAACCGGCCCGGCTCAAGGGTTACGGAATCGTCCCGGCAGAGTGGGGGAGGGAACTGCTGGGGTTGGGACCGGCCGGAAGCCCAAGTCGGCGGCCCGGTTCCGGGCGGGCAGTGGCCGAACCACAGGCACGGGCAGGACAGGCAGCACAGGCACCGCCGGACACAGAGTTCGCTGTGTGGCTCCGCCGGCTTTACACAGCCCCTGCTACGGGAGAGCTCCTGGCCACCGATTCCAAAGCCCGGCTCTTCACCGGCAGGTTACGGCGGTTCGTTGAGACTCGCGACGATACCTGCCGGACGCCGTATTGTGATGCGCCCATCCGGCATATCGACCATGTGGTTCCGTGGCGTTCAGGAGGGACAACGAATCTCGCTAACGGGGCTGGTCTGTGCGAGGCGTGCAATCACACCAAGGAAAACCCCGGCTGGACCACTACATCCCTGCCCGGCGAGAACCACAGCGTGCACACCCTGGAAATCCGCACCCCCACCGGGCACACCTACCAATCAAAGGCTCCACCCCTACCCGGGCACCACCCCGCCAGAATCTAGACACTGTCCAGGGACGCTGGCGGTCTCAAACGCGCCTTCCAAAAGAATTTCAAAAAAGTTTCTACCCGCGCGTAACCCTTTGGCGTGCCCTGACGATTACGTCTTTGAAAGGGCCGAGCTGGAATTTGTCCCCCATCATGTTCCAGCTCGGCTCTTCCTTGTCTCCGGCGGTTCCTTGTCTGCGGCGGTTTGCTCTCACGGGAGTCGCTCTCTGCGGAGTTCGGTCAAGAGCCTGCCTGATAAGGCAGCGGGTCATTCCATGGAAGGCCACGTGGAGCGGTTACCCTTGGTGGGGTCGTCCGTTGGTGACATTGCGGACGTCCAGGCCCAAGCAACGGACCTGCCGCCGATCGAAAGCCTCAATCCTGTGACCGACGCATTGACCGATGAAGCGCTACTTGCACTCAAGGGCAATAACGCGGAATTGTTCGGCGCCGTCTACCAGGCGTACGCCGGCCAGGTCCTCGGTTATCTGACGGCCAAAGGTGTATCGGATCCGGAGGCAGTTACGCAGGACGTGTTCCTGGCCATCCTGCCCAGGCTGGATGACATCAGCGGTGGGGCTCATGGCCTCCGAACCTTCATTTTCTCGGTGGCTCATGCCCGCATGGTGGATGAGCATCGGAAGCAAAGCAGGTCGCCGGAACAGCACGAGTTCGAGCCGGACCGGGACACCCGGGAAGTGAGTTCCGCAGAGGCGGAAGCTTTGGGACTTTTGGCGCCCAAGGAGGTCATGAAGCTCCTGGACTACCTCGGCGACGAGCAGCGGGAGGTCTTGACCCTTCGCATCGTGGCGGGCCTGACCGTGGAGCAGGTTGCCGACATCATGGGGAAATCCGCCGGGGCAGTGAAACAGCTGCAGCGGCGGGCACTAATAACGCTCCGTGAGCATTCGGCAGTAAAGGAATACGTGTCGCCATGACATACAGAGATAGTGAACGTGAAGTGATCGCGGAGGAGCTGTTGCTCGACGCCGATGCGGCCGACTCAGCTGACGTCCGGCGTGCGCTCCTCTCCTTGGGGTCCTTCGCCAATCTTGCGGCCCCAACTCCGGGTGCCGAGCTTTCCGCCATGCTGTCCGGCCCTCACGATGAAGTCAGCAACCGCCGCTGGAGGCGCAAGCACCGCACCGCCGTGGTCGGCGTCGCCGTGGTAGCAGCGATGGGTCTGGGCGTCAGTGGCGTTGCAGCCGCAAGTTCCGGATTTACCCGGAACCCTTCGTTCATGGATGAGCTTCTGGGAAACGTCCGGCCGCAGCCGGCAGTCGCACCCCCCGCGCTGCCCAGTCCCGACGCCCCGCGCGTTATGACCGAACCCGCTCCGGCGGTGGATCCAGCTGCGCTTCCGACCACCCCAGCTGCCGGATCCGTGCCGGTGCCCGGTAGCGGTGCGCCTGCCGAAATTCCTGCACAGACGCAGGCGCAGGCGCAAATACCCGCGCAGCCGCCGGCCCCTGGCGTGGTTCAAGCGCCCGCCCACAACAGCACCCCTCCAAGCGGTGCTGTCCCGGGCAGTGCCGTACCGGTTGGACCTCCGCAAACGAAGACTGCGCCGAATCTACCCCTGAGCCCGCAGCCCAAGCCGGACTCAGGCAAGGAGGACAAGTCAGGCAAGGAGGACAAGTCAGACAAGTCAGACAAGGAGGACAAGCAGCAAGCCGCTAAGTCTGCGGAACGAACCAAACCCGGATATCGGCACACCGCGCTCAGCGACGAGCGCAATGACGCGCAATTACCGGCGTCCGTGGACACCTGGAAGCAGTGGCCTAAGTAAGCTTGGGTCATGATGCATGTCAACGATCCCGCCGTCGTCGAGCGGTTGATGCGAACAAAGGGCACCTGGGCAATTGTTGGCTTGAGCACCAATGAATGGCGCTCCGCCTATGACGTCTCGCTGTACGTGCGGGACAAGATGGGCATGGAGATCATCCCCGTCAACCTCAAAGGCGAGGAAGTGCACGGAGAAAAAGGGTACAAATCCCTGGCGGAGATCCCCGAGGCCAGGTACCCCATTGATGTTGTTGATTGCTTCGTCAACTCCCAACGTGTTGGGGCGGTCATTGATCAGGCGATAGCTATTGGTGCCAAGGCCGTTTGGCTTCAGCTGGGAGTCTTTGACGACGACGCCGTACAGCGGGCACATGATGCGGGACTGGACGTAGTGGTTAACTCCTGCCCGGCACGTGAAGGCTGGCATTACGGCCTGTGATGGCCGTGCCGATTCCTCTGCTAGATTGCAGCTGAATCACTTTTGAGTCTTTGGGGGACAACCATGTTCGGCAGTCATTCTGCGGTGCCTTTTTCCACTCCCAGCAGGCGGGCCGTCTTCAGTGTTTTGGGCGCTTCCATGGTGGCCGGCCTGACGGCCTGCAATGCCGCTGAGAGTTCGACGCCGGTGCAGACGCCCAGTGGCGCTGCCGCCTCGCCCGAGGTGCCGGGACCGAACGGCGCCATGGCCGTTGCAGGCGAGGTTCCGACGTCGTCCGCTTCTCCGACAGCCACACCGACAGCGACCGCCACCAAGCGCATCCGGCGGACGTTCATCCCGGACTATCAACTCCCGCCTATTGTCGGCGGCCTTGCGCCCGTGCTTACCAAGATCGAAACCAAGCACCCGGTGGTATTCCTGACCATCGATGACGGCAACATCAAAACGCCGGAGTCGATCAAGCTCATGACAGAGTACGACTATCCTGCCTCGCTCTTCCTCACCAAGGACACCGTGGCGGACAACCCGGCGTTCTTCAACGCGTTCAAAGCCCAGGGCAGCCTGATCGAGAACCACACGGTCACCCACAACATCAACATGGTGCGGCAGTGGGGCTATCAGCAGCAGTTCAATGACATGGTGGGAATGCAGGAGTACGCATTTCAGCACTACGGACGACGTCCCACGCTTTTCCGACCCCCGGGAGGCGCATACTCCAACGTGATGCGCCAAGCCGTTGCCGATGCAGGGATGAAGGCGATTGTTACGTGGGAGGCCAAGGCAAACGCCGGGAAGATGGACTACCAGGTGGGCAACTCACTTCGTCCCGGCGATATTGTGCTCATGCACTTCCGGGCGGAGTTTGCCGCCGACCTCGCCGCATTCCGCGCCGCCCAGTTGGCAGCAGGGCTGGAAGTGGTGCTGCTGGAGGACTTCCTGGGCGTGGCGTAAGGCGCTGCCCGGTGAGGGGCGTGGTCGCCGGCCCGGACCGCCAGTAGGCTCTCTCCATGGATGTTCCCGCCCTCCGCGAAATTTGCCTCAGCTTCCCCGGCGCGTTCGAAGACTTGCCATTCGGCCCCGAAACCTCAGTGTTCAAGGTCCGTGCAGCCGTCACTGGAGGGGCCAGGCACCAAGCTAAGATGTTCGCGTTGTCATCCATGGATCCGGACAACTGGTCCGTGAGCCTCAAATGCGAGCCCGCCCTGGCTGAACAGCTCCGGGCAGCAAACCCCGAAATCACCGGCGCATGGCACATGAACAAGACCCATTGGAACGGGGTCCGACTGGACGGGAACCTTTCTGATGAGGTGATCCGGGACATGGTGGAGGACTCCTACGACCTCGTGGTGGCCACGCTGAGCCGCAAACAACAGGAACAGCTCGGCTGGGCCAGGCTCGCAAAACCGCAGGGCACCTGACACGCCCGCAAACCCCTCCCCACGGCACTGACATGGGACTAGATTGATAGTGCATAGCTGGATGATTGCTTTGCGCGCAAGCTTTGGCTCGTTTCCGCCTGGTAAAGAGGTGCTCACCCCAGGCCTGGCGGAGTCCCGTTTTGCCCAACAATGCCCGGTACCACTGGGAACTGGGAGGCAAAGGGTGACGGCCCGCCAGGCGATCGCCGAGTGCGGAAAGGCCCTCGCCGGTGGCCCGTAGAAAGATCACGCTTTGACAAATGTTGATCGAAAGTACCAAGAAAGATTGATTTTCGATCATTCCTGGTGAATTATGTCACAGAAGGTTGGTGCTGCCAGAGCGCCAGCCCAGACTGTCTGGCTGAACGGCTTTCCCGCCGCAACAGTCCGGACACTACGAGTCACTGGAGGGTTTAGAAATGAACGTTCAGCACCAGTCCGTCGGTCGCCGTGGATTCCTGCGCGGAGCACTCGCAGCAGCCGTGCTCGTGCCCATGGGGGGAACCATCGCTTCCTGTGCCGCAGGCGGCGGCACCACCACAACCGGTCCCACGGGCACCGTTTCCGACACCAACCCGTTCGGCATGGCTGACAAGGCCGCCCTGGACGCCGTGATCTTCAAGGGTGGCTACGGCATCGACTACGTCGAGTTCGCCGGAAAGATCTTCGAGAAGACACACGAGGGCTCCACTGCAAAGATCTCACCGTCCACGGACATTGCGCAGGAACTTCAGCCGCGCTTCGTCGGTGGCAACCCGCCGGACCTGATCGATAACTCCGGCGCGAAGGCCATCGGCTTCAGCACCATCCTTGCCCAGCTTGAAGACCTCACCAGCGTCGTGGAGGCCAAGAACCTTGAAGGCAAGGTCATCAAGGACACCCTGTACACCGGCGTACTGGCTCCAGGTACTTTCGACGGCAAGCTTGCCGCCTTGAACTACGTGTTGACCGTCTTCGCTGTGTGGTACTCCGACTCCCTGCTCAAGGAAAACGGCTGGACTGTTCCCAAGACCTGGGATGAAATGTACGCCCTGGGCGAGCAAGCCAAAGCCAAGGGCAAGTACCTCTTCGTCTGGGGCAAGGAAGCGGCCACGTACTACCAGGAACTGGCCATTGCATCTGCCATCAAGGAAGGTGGCGACGACGTCCGCCTCGGCCTTGAAAACCTCAAAGCCGATTGCTGGTCGCACCCGGCCATCCAGTCCGTCTTCGCGGCCATGGACAAGATCGTCAAGGCCGGCTTCTTCAAGCCGGGCGGCTCAGGCACCCAGTTCACGGCAGCACAGGCACAGTGGAGCAACGCCCAGGAAGCCGTGTTCTACCCCTCGGGCTCCTGGATCGAAAACGAAATGAAGGACCAGACCAAGGCCGGCTTCAACATGATGGGTACCCCGGCCCCGTCTGTCACCGCCAGCCCCAAGATGCCCCAGACGGCACTTCACAGTGCTGCAGGTGAGCCGTTCATTGTCCCGTCGCAGGGCAAGAACGCTGCCGGTGGCAAGGAACTGCTCCGGATCATGCTCTCCAAGGAAGCTGCCACCAACTTCGCCAAGACCAAACTGGCGCCGACCATCGTCAAGGACACCGTCCCGGCCGATGGTTTCGGTTCCACGGCTCTGGTTTCGCAGACCAAGATGCTCAGCGATGCCGGCGACAACGTCTACTCCTGGAACTTCATTGACCTGTACGGCACCAACAAGGACCAACTGGTTGTCTGGAACACCTTCCTGGACGGTAAGTCGGACGTTGCAACCCTCACCTCCGCACTGCAGAACATCACCGATAAGGTTCGTAACGACAGCTCGGTCAAGAAGATCGAAGTGAAGTGACTTCAGTGAAAACTCAGCAGAGCCGGAACGACGACGGCCTGGCCGCCGTCGTTCCGGCGAAGGCCCCACTGCAAGTGGTGAGGCGACGGCGTAAGCCATTGACGTGGGACAAGGTCAGTTTCTTTGCGGTGTTCCTCGGACTGCCGTTGGCGATCTACCTGTTGTTCGTGATTTGGCCGTTTATTCAGGCATTCGGGTATTCGCTGACGGACTGGTCCGGTTTCTCGCCCAACCAGAACTTCATCGGCCTCGAAAACTACGTGAAGATCTTTACTGACGACATCTTCATGAAGGCGATGTCCAACAACATCGTCCTGGTCATCTTCCTTCCCATCATCACCATCATCTTGAGCCTGGTGCTTGCCTCGCTGGTGACTGTAGGCGGAAGCAGTAAAGGCCAGATCAAGGGTTTGCGCAATTCCAGCTTCTACCGCGTAGTGTCGTTCTTCCCCTACACCATTCCCGCTGTAGCAATCGGCATCATGTGGGGGCAGATCTACGATCCTTCGGGCGGTCTGCTCAACGGCATCCTGACGGGCCTCGGCCTGGACCAGTTCAAGGACTTCGCTTGGCTGGGTGATAAGAACACGGCCATGATCGCCACCATGTTCGTCATTGTGTGGGGCTTCGTTGGCTTCTACATGGTCCTGTTTGTAGCCGGCATCAAGGGCATTCCTGCCGAGCTTTTCGAGGCCGCCAGGATTGATGGCGCCGGACGTTTCCGGACCGCCGTATCCATCACCATCCCCTTGATCCGCGACAACATCCAGACCGCCTACATCTACATGGGCATTCTGGCGTTGGATGCTTTCGTCTACATGGCTGCCCTCAACTCCGGCGGTGGTCCCGACAACTCTACGCTGGTCATGGCGCAACAATTGTTCTTCACCGCATTCAGCAAGGGGCAGTTCGGCCTCGCCAGTGCCATGGGCGTTGTGCTGGCCATTGCCACGCTGATCTTCTCCGGCTTGGTGTTCATGGTTAACCGGCTCACCGGCGGCGATAAGGATGTGAGCCAGTAATGACAACCAAAGTCTCATCTCCGGAAATGAAGTCGTTGCACTTCCAACCGCGGACTCCGGGAACCACGCCGGGTGACAAAGTGGTGGGAGCGGTGTCGCACACCGCGCTGACCATTTGGACACTGATCGTCATCCTTCCACTCCTGTGGACGTTCATGTCCTCCTTCAAGACCTCCAGCGAGATCTTTGCTTCGCCGTTCGCCTTGCCGGGTGAATGGAAACTGGACAACTACGTCAAGGCTTGGAGCGATGCCGGGATCGGCAGCGCCTTCCTGAACTCCATCATCGTTGTGGCCGCAGCCCTGGTGATCGTGATGGTCCTCGGTGCGATGTGTGCCTATGTGCTGGCCCGCTACACTTTCCCGGGCAGCAGGGCCATCTACTACCTGATGCTCGCCGGCCTGACGTTCCCGATCTTCCTTGCCATGGTTCCGTTGTTCTTCGTCCTGAAGAACATGGGGCTCCTGAACACTTTGCCGGGACTCATCCTGGTGTACGTGGGCTTCGCGCTTCCGTTCACGGTGTTCTTCCTCTTCTCCTTCTTCAAGTCACTGCCTCACGAAATCACTGAAGCAGCGGCCCTGGACGGCGCAGGGGAGTGGCGGACGTTCTTCCAGGTCATGTTGCCGATGGCCAAGCCGGGCCTCGCCTCGGTTGCCATCTTCAACTTCCTGGGCCTGTGGAACCAGTTCCTGATTCCGGTATCCATCAACGCCGCCGGTCCGCGCGTCCTGTCGCAGGAACTCGCGGCCTTCGCCGGCCAGATGGGCTATGCGGTGGACTACGGCGCGCTGTTCGCAGCCGTCAGTGTCACGGTCATTCCGGTGCTTATTGTCTATGTGATCTTCCAGCGCCAGCTGCAGGGCTCCGTGTCACAGGGCACCTCAAAGTAGTAGCTCCACGCAGCAGACAGCGTTCGACGGCGGTCCTCACCTCAAGGTGCGGGCCGCCGTCGGGCGTTAAATCTGAAAGGATGGAACGGATCTGTAGTGCAACGAAAGGCAGCAGCCCGTGATCTTTATTGTGGTCAAGTTCAACGTCAAGCCCGAGTGGTCCGAACGGTGGCTGGATTTGGTGGCCGACTTCACCAAGGCGACCCGCGAAGAGCCGGGCAACCTGTGGTTCGACTGGTCCCGCAGTGTGGATAACCCCAACGAGTTTGTCCTGGTGGAAGCCTTCCAGGACGACGCTGCCGAGGCGCACGTCAACAGCGATCACTTCAAGAAAGCCATGGCGGACATGCCGCAGGCTCTCGTGGAGACCCCGCACATTATCAGCCGCCAGTTCGAAGGCAGCGGCTGGGACCGCATGGGTGAGCTCACCATCGCGTAGGGGCTGGGCCGCTGGGCCCGCTAATCCTCGCTGTGCAGCTCCCGCTGCCGTGCGCTGAGCAGCTCGAACTCAGGCCGGGCGGCCACGAACCGTTCAACGGCGTCGAGCACTTGTTGGAGATGCGCGTGATCCGGGGCCACCACAGCGGCTCCAACCAGCGCCCGACGATGCTGGTCCTGAAGCCCGGTTTCGGCAGCAGAGACCTCGAAGCGCCGCTTTAGCTCGGCTACCAGGGGCCGCAGCAGCGAGCGCTTCTCCTTGAGGCTATGGACATCGCCCAAAAGGACGTCGAACTCAATCCAACCGATCCACATGAATTCATTATCGCCGCAGGTCAGGGCGGTGGACCACTGTGGAGTTGATGGAATCTTGAGCCAACTCAGGCCGCGGCGCCCACTGAAGGAGCAGCCCTCCAATCGTCGTCCTGGCCTACCCGCTGGTGGTGGGTGGGGCGGTGTCCCTGCTGTTCGGCAACGCCATGATGATCATCGTCTCCGGCCTGGCTACCTTGCGTCGCCACGGATGGCGGATTGCGATCTTCGCGTTGCTCGGCATATCACGACGACGGTCACTGGGTTGGGTGAGGGACCACACCGTATCTTGAGCAAATCTTGAGCAAACACAGCATGCAGGTTGAGGAAGCCCGGCGACACTGAAACTCAAAGGCACAGGATGACCAGCTGAGGGGGTTGGCATGGAGCTCGATGCATTCTCGGTAAGAGTAGCTCTGGGCGTGGTCACCGTGACGCTCCTGATGCTGTTCTGTACTTCCTTCCACCGAACCCGCTCGCCGTACGCAGGCTGGTGGAGCCTGGCCTTGCTCGAGTTCATGGCGGGCAACGCCGCCTTCCTCCTCAATGGAACCCCCCATCAGGTGTGGGCAAACCCCGTGGGCAACGTCCTCGTGGTGGCAGGTGCCTTCAGCGTGTGGGCCGGGGCGAAGACCCTCCGGGACCGGAAGGCCAAGCTGTGGCAGCTGGCTGTTGGTCCTGCCGTCACCGCTATCGCATCCTTTCTGGAAAGCCCCGGGAACAACGTCTGGTCCGGTGGATTTGTCTATCTGGCCATGATGACCGTGGGCATAGCCTTGGCCGCCTATGACCTGTGGTTCATCAAGTCTTCCCACTCCCAAGTCCACAGAGCCCTCTCCATAGCCGCAGGCCTGCTGGCCGCCTACTACCTGGGACGCTGGGTGGTTTATGCGTTGGAAGGACCGGCCAGTTACACGTTCCGCACGTACTTTGGGCCTGGACCTTCAGCCCTCATCTCCATGGTCCTCCTGGTCACCGTTTCCTTCAGCATGACGGCCCTGACCAGCGACCAACTCATCAAAGGCCTTCGCGAACGTGCTACCCGCGACCACCTGACAGGGCTCCTCAACCGCGGAGCCTTCCTTGACCTTGCCACCACTGAACTTGACCGGTTGCATTCAACGGGTTCCGGGGCAGCTGTTATCCTGGCCGATCTGGATCACTTCAAGGCCGTTAACGATGAACACGGCCACGGAGCCGGGGATGTGGCCTTGCGCGCCTTCGCCGAAGCATGCTCAGCCTCGGTGCGGTCCACGGACCTCATCGGACGCTATGGCGGGGAAGAATTCGTTCTCTTCCTGCCGGGGGCAACACAGGACCGAGCAGAGAACATCGCAACCGAAATCAGCCGCCGAATGGCAGAATTTCCAGCCCCTGGCGGCGTGGTGTTTCCCACCATCAGCTACGGAGTGACGTCAAGCATTCCCGCGTCCGCTGACCTCAGTTTCATGATCGAGGTAGCTGACGCAGCCCTTTACAGCGCAAAGGCGCAAGGGAGAAACAGGATTGTAGGAGCCGACCGCCCGGAGGCGGCCACTATAGCGGATGAGGCACGATCATGACCCTAAACGAACTCACCACCCGGATTCAGATTCAGCACACCCAGGAGCTGTCCGTCTTCCGCCAGAGCATCACCAGTGCCCCCTATAAAGCCGGGACAGCCACCACGCTGAACGCTGACCGCCGCTCCGTCAGGATGGGCCCCGTGCAGTCGGTGGAGGACAGCAACGCGAACCTCACCATAGTGGCCGACGTCGAAGGCCTGGCCTGGTTCACCGCGGACAAAGGACTCCTGGGCAGCTGCATCACAGTCTCGATTGCGGGCCACCGCAGGAACACCGGCACCCGGGTGCACCTCCCGCTCGCCGAATGCGATGCCTGGATCGAGGCCATCGTCGGAGGGGCCTGGATCCCCCACGTCTACCGTGCCGGCAACAAAGTTGAGCCGGATGGAAGGTTGGATGTTGCCTCCTACCGGCTCTTCCTGGACGAACGCCGCAACCCCGTCTCCAAGCCCCAGGCTGTTGCCGACTCAACGTTGCGACGCCTGGAAGAGTCGTGAGTGCCACGAAGCCCCACAAGCTTCTCTCCGTCGATTCGCGGATCCAGAAACTGGAGTTACACGTCCAGGCCCTGATGACGGAACTCCATCTTGCCCGGTATGAACAGCGCCGGGACGCTCTTACCGATCCACTCACCGGGCTCGGCAACCGCCAGGCCTTGGAGAATGCCTTCTCCGAAGCCCAGGCAGCTGCTGCCAAGGGTGCCGTACCCCCTGCCCTGCTCCTCATGAATCTGGACGGTTTCAGGGCACTGAAGAACTCCGCAGGCCATGCCGCGGCGGACCAGATTCTGATCACCGTCGCCATGCGCATCCGGTCAGCCGTGCGGGAGGACGACGTCGTCACCCGCCTGGGTGGGGACGAATTCGCTGTGCTGTTGCCCGCCACCGCGCACAGCCGGGCCACCGCCGTCGGGAACCGCATCCTGGCCGCGCTGGAACCGAACATAGACCTCGGGAACAACAGCATCCGCTGCGGCGCCAGCGTCGGCCTGCGCACCGCGGAGCCGCATCACAGCATCGAGGACCTTCTCCAAGAGGCCGATCTGGCCATGGAAGAGTCCAAGAATGAGGGCCGGAACAAACTCAAAGTGTTCGATCCCGCAACCCTGCATGCACGGCTGCTGCAGCGGCAGATCGTGGGCGAACTCCGCGAAGCCATCCGTTCGGACCAGCTGGTCCTTTACTACCAGCCGATCGTGGAGCTCGCCACCGGCAGGATCGAGGGCTGCGAGGCTTTGGTCCGGTGGAAACACCCCGTCCATGGCCTGATCATGCCGGACCAGTTCATCCCCGTTGCCGAGGCCACCGGCCTGATCGCGGAGTTGGGCAGATGGGTCCTGCGGACGGCCGTGGGCCAGTTGCGGCGGTGGCGGGATGCCCCGGCCACCGCACACCAGGACTTCTCCATGAGGATCAATGTCTCTGCTGCCGATCTCCAAAGCCTGGAATTCGTGGACGACGTCAGTCAGGCATTGGCGGGGCAAGGCGTGGCCCCGGAATCACTGGTGCTGGAGCTCACCGAGAGTGCCATCATCCACAACAACGAGCTTGACCGTTACACCCTGGCGAGCCTGCACAGGCTCGGTGTGGGGCTTGAGATCGACGACTTCGGGGCCGGCTACTCGTCCATGGGATACCTGAGGAAACTGCCCGTAGACCGGGTGAAGGTGGACCGACAGTTCGTGAAGGACCTGGGCAAAGATCCTTCACAGCTGGACTTCCTGGCCGCAATACAGCAGGTCATCCGCTCCTGCGGCTTGGAGGGTGTGTGGGAGGGGATTGAGACCTCCGAACAAGCAGAAGCGCTCCGGAGCATAGGCTGCGCGAGCGGGCAGGGCTACTACTTTGGCAGGCCGTTGCCGGAGGCCGAGTTCACCGAACAGCTGATGTTGCTGCGGACCTGGCCGGGCTAAAACCTTATGAGAAGGCAAAAGGCCCCTGCACACGTCCTGGCGGACGCTCGCAGGGGCCTTTTGGCATAGCTTCTTCTAGCCGAAGTACTTCGGCAGGGTGCCTTCGTGTGCTTCGCGGAGAGCGTCCAAGGAGAGCTCGTCCACGCCGTTGATCTCCAGCTTTCCACCGGCAGCGTCAACAACGCCGATCCGGAGGTGGGCGAAGCCGCGGGCCGTGCACATGTCCTTGAAACGGACTTCCTCGGAGCGCGGTACGGACACGATGGCCCGGGCCTGCGTTTCGGAGAAGAGTGCCGTGAACAGGTCCACACCGTCGCGCTCCATGAGCTCTTCAAGGGCGATGCGTGCGCCGACGCCGTAGCGCAGCGAGGACTCCACCAAAGCAGCCGCGAGGCCACCTTCGGAGAGATCGTGTGCTGCGTCAACCATGCCGTCGCGGGAAGCGTTGATCAGGATCTCGCCCAAGGCGCGCTCTGCTGCGAGGTCCACCTTCGGCGGCAAGCCACCGAGGTGTCCGCGGAGGTTGGACCATTCCGAACCATCCAGCTCTGCTGCGGTGGTGCCCAGCAGGTAGATGGCCTGGCCGTCCTCGCGCCAGCCCGACGGCGTGCGGCGGGCGACGTCGTCCAGCTTGCCCAGGACTGCCACCACAGGGGAGGGGTGGATGGGCGTGGTGCCGGTCTGGTTGTAGAGCGAGACGTTGCCGCCGGTTACCGGGATACCCAGCTCCATGCAGGCGTCTGAGAGGCCACGGATGGCTTCGGCCAGCTGCCACATGACATCCGGGTCCTCGGGGGAGCCGAAGTTCAGGCAGTCGCTGACGGCCATCGGAACAGCACCTGAGGTGGCAACGTTGCGGTAGGCCTCGGCCAGCGCCAGCTGTGCACCCTGGTAGGGCTCGAGGTAGGTGTAGCGGCCGTTGGCGTCGGTGGCCAAGGCAACGCCCAGGCCGGTTTCCTCGTCAACGCGGACCACGCCGGCATCGTCCGGGAACGCCATGGCAGTGTTGCCGCCAACGTAGCGGTCGTACTGCTTGGTGATCCAGGCCTTGCTGCACATGTTGGGCGATGCCACCAGTTCGGTGACGGCTGCAGCCAGCTCGGTGGGAGCCGACGGACGGCCTGCGTCCTCCACGGAACCGGTGAAGGCGTTGGCCTGCACAGAGTCCTGCCACTCCGGGCGGGCGAACGGACGGTCGTAGACCGGGCCGTCGTGCGCAACGGTGCGGGGATCGACGTCGACGATTACTTCGCCTTCCCAGGTGATGATGAGGCGGCCGGTATCGGTGACCTCACCCAACCAGGAGTACTCCACGGCCCACTTGTCCATCACAGCTTCGAACGCTGCGATGTTCTCCGGGGTGACCACGGCCATCATGCGTTCCTGCGACTCGGACATGAGGATCTCGCCAGGGGTCAGCGTGGGGTCGCGGAGCAGGACCGAGGTTAGCTCCACCTCCATACCGCCGTCGCCGTTGGACGCGAGCTCGGACGTGGCGCAGGAAATTCCTGCAGCGCCGAGGTCCTGGATGCCTTCAACCAGCGAGCCCTTGAAGAGCTCCAGGCAGCACTCAATGAGGACCTTCTCAGCGAAGGGGTCGCCCACCTGGACGGCCGGACGCTTGGAGGGCTTGGTGTCATCGAAGGACTCCGAGGCCAGCACCGAAGCGCCGCCGATTCCGTCGCCGCCGGTGCGCGCGCCGAACAGGACAACCTTGTTGCCCTTGCCGGATGCGTTGGCCAGGCGGATGTCCTCGTGGCGCATGACGCCTACGGCGAGTGCGTTCACCAGCGGGTTGCCCTGGTATACGGAGTCGAACACCATTTCGCCGCCGATGTTCGGCAGGCCCAGGCAGTTGCCGTAGCCGCCGATGCCGGCAACAGCACCGTGCATGACGCGGGCGGTGTCCGGGTGGTCGATCGCGCCGAAACGCAGCGGGTCCATCACGGCAACCGGGCGTGCGCCCATGGAGATGATGTCGCGGACGATGCCGCCGATGCCGGTAGCGGCACCCTGGTACGGCTCAACGAACGACGGTGAGTTGTGGGACTCGATCTTGAACGTCACGGCCCAGCCGTCGCCCAAGTTGGTGACGCCGGCGTTCTCGCCGATGCCAACCAGCATGTCCTTCTTCATTTCCTCGGTGACCTTCTCGCCGAACTGGCGAAGGTGGTTCTTGGAGGACTTGTAGGAGCAGTGCTCGCTCCACATGACGGAGTACATGGCCAGCTCGGCGCCGGTGGGGCGGCGGCCGAGAACCTTGACGATCTCGTCGAATTCGTTCTGCTTCAAGCCCAACTCGGCCCACGGGAGTTCCGTGTCCGGGGTCTTGGCAGCGTGCTCAACGGTGTCGATGTTGAACTTCTTGGTGGTTTCCGTGGTCACTTGTCGCCTCCCACAATCTTGGTCAGTACGGAGGTGAAGAAGCCCAGGCCGTCGGTGTCGCGGGGCTCTCCGGCGGAGCCGGACAAGCCAGACTCCGGGCCGAAGCCGGTCTCCACAGCGTGCTCGGGGTGCGGCATGAGGCCCACCACGTTGCCCGCGGCGTTGGAGATGCCCGCGATGTCGCGGCGGGAGCCGTTCGGGTTGAAGCCCACGTAGCGGAACACCACGCGGCCCTCAGCCTCAAGGGCATCCAGGGTCTTCTCGTCAGCGATGTACTGGCCGTCCTGGTTCTTCAACGGCACAATGATTTCCTGGCCGTCGGTGTAGTCCACGGTCCACGCAGTGTTGGCGTTTTCCACGCGCAACGTCTGGTCGCGGCAAATGAACTTCAGGTGGTCGTTCTTGATCATGGAGCCGGGCAGCAGGTGCGACTCGGTCAGGATCTGGAAACCATTGCAAATACCCAAAACCGGGAGCTTTGCGTCCGAGTTCGCGGCATCGATGATCTTGGACATCAACGGAGCGAAGCGCGAGATGGCACCGGCGCGGAGGTAGTCGCCGTAGGAGAAACCGCCGGGGATGATGACAGCGTCAACATCGCCCAGTTCGGTGTCTGCATGCCAGAGCGAAACGGCGGTGCCGCCTGCAAGACGCACTGCACGGGCGGCGTCGCGGTCGTCAAGGGTGCCGGGGAAGGTGACGACGCCGATTTTGGCGCCGGCCAAGCGGGGTTCTGCGGCGACGGCGACAGCCTCGCCAATCAGGGGGATCGACGTCATATCAGGCCTCGACGACCTCGACGTTGACAACATCCTCGATCACCGGGTTGGACAGGAGGGTCTCGGCAGCTTCGCGGGCCTGGGCCAGGATAGCGTCGGTCACCTCGCCGTCGACGGTCAGTTCGAAACGCTTGCCCTGGCGGACTGCGCTGAAGCTGTTGAAGCCGAGGCGGGGCAGTGCACCCACGATGGCTTTCCCCTGGGGGTCCAGAATCTCGGGCTTGGGCATGACGTCAACGACGATCCGGGGCATCCGGTAACTCCTGTGCGTGAGTTGGGTGAACCTTAAATAAGGCTGCCGCGGAGGTGCCGTCTCACGCCGTTCAGCCGCATTCAAACAGCGTCTTGAACACAGGGTTAAACACGGTGGTGAACTGCAATGTTTGAACGGCATGGGGGGCGCTCCGCGAGCTTGCACACCTATTCTACCGGGAGCGGCGCACATACCCTATTCAGCCGGATTGCGCGAGGACACCCCGCCGCGGCGGAGGAAATTGGACCAGATGAGGGCCCGACGGCGGCACTTTCGCCGGGTGGTTCGCGTCACTAGGATTGCGGCATGGCTGAGAAACCGAAATCGATGGTGCTGGGCGTTGTGGCCGCAGCCGTTTTTGCTGGTTTGGGCCGGATGGTCATTCAGAAGATCAGGGCGGATCGGGTGGCGAGAGACAATCGCGTGACGGCGCCTCTGGACGCCGAAACACGTGCCAAAATCAGTGATGCCCTGCGAACTCCCCGATAATCCTCCGGGCATTAGCGCACATACAAATGCGCTATTCGAAGAGGTTAAAGGGCGTGATTCGGGCGTAGCTTGGGTAATACACGCGGGGTTTAGCCTCAGTATTATTCAGGATCCAACCAGGAGGAACAATGACCGAACACATTGCCGAAGTATCCGCCTGTAGCGTTGGCAGCTGCGGATTCAACCATGACGGCTGCACAGCCTTTGGCATCACCATTGGTGGCAGCCAGGATCACGCTTCCTGCGCAACGTTCATTGACACCAATGCCATGGGCGGCCTTCCCAAGGTCCTCGCCCACGTTGGTGCCTGCCAGCGCTCCGAGTGCGTCCACAACAACAACCTCATGTGCGAGGCACATGACGTCAAGGTGGGTCCCGGCCGCGAAGCTGCAGACTGCCTGACGTACGAGCACTCCTGATCTCTACCACCTACCAAAAGGGTCCCCGCCTCGGTTAAGGCGGGGACCCTTTTTGTGGTTCGTTATTTCTTCTTGGCCGACGTGGACTTGGCTTCCTTGGGGCTGTCCGCGTCCTTCATTTCCTGTTCTGCCGTGGCTTGGATCAGGGCCATCAATTCCGGATCAAGGCCGGGCGCAAATTCTTCCTTGCGTTCCGGTGAGACCGTCATGGGGAACCCGTCGGGCATGACGTCGGTGCTCAACTCGGTTCCGTCGTTTGACGGAGAAGCTCCCCGGTAGAGTTTGCCTGCTTCGCTGAGATTGTCAGCGCTGAAGGTGTACTGGATGCTCTGCAGTCCCTTGTCCAGGAGCTTCTTCACCTCCGGGAACTGCTCGGCGTTGGTCTTGGGTATGGGCAGCAGCTTGCCCCAGTTCACACCCAGACTCTCCAATGCCTTGGCATACGCATTCTCGTGCGCCTGGTCCCGGACAATCAGGTACGCGATGGTGGAACGCGCGGTCTTGTTGTCCGTCATTTCGTAGATGCGGCACTTTTGCAGCCTGCCCGTTGACTCCAACATCAGGTTGTAGAGCAGGTCCAGCACCAGGTTGCCGCTGTTGTAGACGTACGAGCCGCTCCACGGGTTACCGGCGGCATCCACAGGCAGGGCACCTTGAGCGCCCACCAAGTAGTGGTGGATGTTGCTGGTGTCCAGTGCGATCTTCAAGGGAGTAGATCCCCCTGCGCCCGGCTGGTCCACGGGATCGGACTTCTTGCCCTGATAGCGGGGTGAGCCGTCAAGGAGCTGGGAAATGGTGGTTCCGATGAGCTCCACATGGCTGATCTCTTCAGTGCCGATGCCCTGCAGTAGATCCTTGTACGGTTTCGATGCCGCGTCACCCCGGAAATTCATGCTCTGGAACAGGTATTGCATCATGGTGCGCATCTCGCCGAACTGGCCGCCCAGGCCTTCCTGGAGGGCATTGGCGGCTGCAGGATCCGGCTCGTCGGCGGCGATTTCATTGATGAGAAGCTGGGTGTGCAGGTACATACGTTTCCTCACGTTGTCTCATGCTCTGTGTGGGATGGAAACCCTCTGCTGGCCACCCCGGACTCACATACCATAAGCATGCTTACTATTCGGAGGCAACGAAATCCTGTGAGGAATTGGATCCCGTGAGGAAAAGGGGTGGGATCTAGCCGGCCACTTGGTTGGTGAGCGGCTTGCCTTCCTTTAGTGCGGTGACGTTCTCTGTGACCAGGCGAGCCGAGCCTTTGGGTCGGTTGCCTGCAACGTGCGGCGTGATGATCAGGTTGGGGGCGGCCCATAGCTTCGAGTCGGCCGGTAGGGGTTCAACCTTGGTCACGTCCAGTGCCGCTACGCGCAGGCGGCCCTCGGTAAGCGCTGCAAGAAGCGCGTCCTCGTCCACGGTGGCGCCGCGGCCTACGTTCACAAAGATGGCCGACGCCGGCAGGGACCGCAGGATCTCCTCGTTGAGAGAGTCGGTGGTGTCCGCCGTGGCGGGAAGGATGGAAACCAGGACGTCGGTGGCCTGCAGGACCTCGGGCAGTTGATCGGTGGAAACCACGGGGAAGCCATATCGTTCGCCCGCGGAGTTCGCTACGCCGGTGACGTCAGCGCCCAAGGCCGCCAGCAGGGGAGCGAGCCGCCCTGCAATGGAACCGAAACCCCAGATGGTGACCTTGGCGCCGTCGAGCGTGTAGAGCTGTTCCGTTGCCGGGTCCGACTGCGCTGCGTTGTAAGGCTGGTTCCAGGTGGCAGCCTTCTGGGACTCCTGCAGGACATCCATGCGGCGCACGGCTGCCAAAACCAGTGCCAGTGCGTGTTCGGCCACGGGGCCGTCGTGGAGCGAGCGTCCGGAGGTAATGGCCACGCTGGACGCAAAGCCGGCGGAGAGAACGGAGTCGGGGCCGGCCGCGAGTGTCTGCACCAACCTGAGATGGGGCATCGAGCGGGCGGCGTCGGACAGATTGTCCGAAGTGTTCCGCCAGACAACCAGGACCTCGGCGTCCCGGTGTTCTGCGGGGATCGGCTGGTCCACCTGATAGACGAAGACCTGGTCCTCGAGGGCGGAGAGGTCCAGCTCGATGGTGTCCGGGACGAGAATTTTCACGGCAACTCCAGTGCTCAAGGGTGGGTGGTTTCGAGTTTGAGGCTACCGCTTTGCCCGTCCGCCAAGCGCGCTCCAACTTCATCTCTGGCAATGTGACGCTGAACACCTTAGGGTATGAGGACGTCCCTAGGTTGTAGGACGTTCGACGTAGCACGTAGCACCCACTCGAAAGGACCCTCGATTTGAGATCTTCATCCTTTGCGCGAACAGCAGCCGCCGGCGCCCTCAGCGCCGCCCTCCTGGCCGGGCTCGCTCTTCCGGCCACAGCTGCCCCGATTCCGCCCACCAACCCCGCAGCAGCGCCCGGTACATTCTCCGAAACCAACATCGGTGCAGACCGCACGGGTGCCAACTTTTTCTACCGGATCCCCGCTCTGACGTATCTGGGCAACAACGTGGTCCTTGCTGCTTGGGACGGACGTCCGGGTTCAGCGGCGGACGCTCCCAATCCCAACTCGATCGTCCAGCGTCGCAGCACCGATGGCGGCCGGACGTGGGGTCCGGTCACTGTCATAGCGGCCGGACATGTTGGTGATGCCAGCGGGCCGAAATATGGTTACAGCGACCCCTCCTATATCTATGACGCTGAAGCGGGCAAGGTATTCGCGTTTTTTGTCTACTCCAAGGACCAGGGCTTCGGCGGGAGCCAATTCGGCAACAATGACGCCGATAGGACCGTGATCTCCTCGGCAGTTATCGAGTCCTCAGACGGCGGCGTCACATGGAGCCAGCCACGGCTTATCACCAACGTCACCAAGCCGGGCACCAGCAAGACGAACCCTGTCGCCGGCGACATCAGGTCCAACTTCGCCTCCTCCGGGGAAGGTATCCAACTCAAATATGGCCAGTACAAAGGGCGCCTGATTCAGCAATACGCCGGCGATGTCCGCCAAGCAGATGGCACCAACAAGATCCAGGCCTACTCCGTCTACTCCGATGACCACGGCGCCACCTGGCACAAGGGCGCCAACGTCGGGGACCGCATGGACGAGAACAAGACCGTGGAACTCTCCGACGGCCGCGTTCTCCTGAACTCCCGGGACAACGCCAACCAGGGCTACCGCAAAGTGGCCATCTCCACGGACGGCGGCGCTACGTACGGTCCGGTCACCCAGGACACCGAGCTCCCGGATCCCGCCAACAACGGTGCCATCGCACGTATGTTCCCCAACGCGGCGCAGGGCTCAGCTGATGCAAAGAAGCTCATCTTTACCAACGCCAACTCCAAAACCGGCCGCGAAAACGTCTCGGCCCGCGTCTCCTGCGACGACGGCGCCACCTGGCCCGGCGTCCGCACCATCCGTTCCGGCTTCTCCGCGTACTCCACGGTGACCCGCTTGGAAGAAGGCAAGTTTGGGGTCCTCTACGAAGGCAACTACACGGACAACATGCCCTTCGCCACGTTCGACGATGCTTGGCTGAACTACGTCTGCGCCCCTCTGTCTGTCCCGGCTGTCACCACTGCGCCCGGTGCTACGCAGCAGGTGCCCGTGACCGTCACCAACCAGGAAGCCAGCACCCTGTCCGGCGCAACTGCCACTGTCTACACTCCCACTGGCTGGTCGGCCACCACGGTGCCGGTTCCCGACGTCGCACCCGGCGCGTCGGCAACCGTGAACGTGGCGTTGACGGCACCGGCCAACGCCAGCGGACCGCAAAACGTGAATGCGGCGTTCACCACCGCGAATGGCAGGGTTTCGCAGTTCACCTTCACCGCCACCGTGCCCGTGGCTCCGCAGGTGGGCCTGACCATCACGGGAACGGCACCTGCCCGGGATATGGTCGCCAACCCGTACCAAGTGGGCGATGTTCTCAGTTACTCGCTCAACGTCAAGAGCACTGCCAACGTCACGGCAAACGCGGTGCCGGTTTCCGGGACCTTCGACTCCGGGTTCCTTCCGCCGTCGGCCCCTAACTGCCGGTACAACAACCTGGCCGCAGGTGCCAGCTATAACTGCACCACCGCCAAGCACGTGATCACCGCGGCCGACATTGAGCGCGGTTACTTCGTGCCCGAGGCGAGCTTCAGCATCACAGCCAGCACGACGCCGTCGCTCACCAAAACGGTGCCGTTTACCGGCGCTGCGGTCGCCTTGCGCGACGGACTGCTGACAACCGATATCAGCGGGGCGCGTGCCGACGTCGGACGTGACCTTGCAACCCAGCCCTACGCGGCAGGTGACCAGGTCCCGTACACCTTCACGGTGAAGAACACGAGCCCGCTGGTGGAGAAGGTGGTCCCCACCGCCGGCAACTTCAGCCCGTTCCTGCCGGAAGGGCCGGGCAACTGCCGCTACAGCGTGCTGCCGGCCGGCCAGAGCTACCAGTGCGCCACCCCGCGCCACACCGTCACTGCCGAAGAAGCTGAGCAGGGGTTCTTCATTCCAAAGACCACCTGGGAAGTCAGCTCGGCGGGGCAGACCACCAAGATCATCACCGTGAATGGTGACCCGGTAGAGCTGAGGACCAAACCGGACACGGAACCGGCCATCGCGCGCCAGGAACTCGGCACGCCGGCGTTCGACCTGGGTACGGCAGAGAAATACCGGACGGGCCAGGAAGTGGTCTTGAACGGCCTTGACCATGGTCAGTGGTACTACCTGTACCTGAACAAAACGGGCTACCGCCTTGGCTGGAACTTTCCAGGGGCGGATAACACGGTGAAGTTCACGCTTCCCGCCGACGTGAAGAACGGCCGGGATGACGTGGTGGTCCTGGATCAGAACGGCGTGCAGGTCTCCTTTGACCGGATGCAGGTGACACCGAAGGGCTAGCTCATTGGCTCGGAAGTAAGCGGCGGACCGCGGTACTCTGCAGCGGTCCGCCGTTTGTCATTCCCTGACGAATCACCCTCGCTGTGACAAGACAAAAATCTTGAAATGTGCTGTATGTCATATTCGGCTCTCACTAGGTACTCTGTGACTCGGCTGGTTGCGCTGCTTTGACAAGAACTGTCAAAGGTTCAACCAACTTAAAGTTGACAGGCCTGGGCGATGGAGCCCGGTCCTCCCTCAGTGAAAGGTGCAACCACTCGTGAAATCACAAGGAAAGAGCTTCGTCAGAAGCGGGGGACTCCGGAAGGCTGCGGCGCTCGCCGTCGGCCTGCCGTTGCTGCTCTCGTCCATGGCGATGCCCGCCCAGGCCGCTCCCGCGCCGGAGGCGCCCGGGAATGGTGCAGGCGTGGCCAAGAAGAACCTTGACCCCAGCGCCTATAAGGACGGCCGCTACATGGTGGTCCTGGCCGAGAAACCTGCAGCTACTTACGACGGCGGCACGGCAGGCCTCGCGCCCACCAAGCCGGAGGAAGGCAAGAAGCTCGACGCAGACAGCGCCGAGGTGAAGGAATACCAGCAGCACCTCCAGCAAAAGCAGCAGGAAGTCGCCCAGCAGGAAAACGTCACCATCAAGCGTGACTTCACTACCGCCGTCAACGGCTTCAGTGCCAACCTCACGGCGGACCAGGCCATCAACCTTGCCAAGGACCCCAAGGTCCTCATGGTTGCACCGGACACGCAGTACGCTCCGGACTACTCCACCACCGACTTCCTCAAGCTCAGCGGCCCCAACGGGACCTGGGCTACCCAATACGGCGGCCAGGACAACGCCGGCAAGGGCACCGTGGTTGGCGTGATCGATACGGGGTACACCCCCTCC
Source organism: Paenarthrobacter sp. MSM-2-10-13 (assembly GCF_011605365.1). Classification (NCBI taxonomy): domain Bacteria; kingdom Bacillati; phylum Actinomycetota; class Actinomycetes; order Micrococcales; family Micrococcaceae; genus Paenarthrobacter; species Paenarthrobacter sp. MSM-2-10-13. The sequence continues at coordinate 437,545 of NZ_JAAOXO010000002.1, forward strand.
AACCCGTTCTTCGCCGGGGAGCCCGTTGGTCCGCTGGTGGGGAACCCCCAGGTAGGGGTTCCGTACCGCACCGCTGACGGCAAGATCGCCATGCTTAAGGCCGACGGCGATACGTTCGTGGGCGAATGCCAGCCCGGTACCGATACCGGCGCGGACTACGATGGCAGCGCCTGCAACTCCAAGGTCCTCAGCACCCACTACTTCGCGGACGCCTTCCTGGAAACAGTCCCACCGGAAAACCGCGCTTCTGAGGAAGTCATTTCTCCCGTGGACGTGGACAGCCACGGCACCCACACGGCCAGCACGGCAGCGGGCAACGCCAACGTTGACGCCGTAGTGGATGGCCGCAGCTTCGGAACCACCAGCGGGATCGCACCCGCCGCCAAACTCGCCGTCTACAAGGTCTGCTGGGAAGACACCGATCCCGCCACCGGTGGTTGCTACGGCTCCGCTTCAGTTGACGCGATCGAGCAGGCCATCCTGGATGGCGTGGACGTGCTGAACTACTCCATTTCTGGTTCAACCACCACCACCACGGATCCGGTTTCCTTGGCGTTCCTCTCAGCAGCTTCCGCAGGGATCTTCGTGGCCACCTCGGCCGGTAACTCCGGTCCGACCGCCAGCACCGTGAACCACGGAGCGCCGTGGCTGACCACGGTAGCCGCCACCTCCTTCTCGCAGGAGCTCCAGGGCACAGTTGAGTTCTCCGATGGCAGCAAGTTCCGCGGAGCGTCCATCATGAACCGCGAGGTGACCGGGGCCGGCGTCGTGCTGTCCACCAGCGCTGCAAGCGGCCAAGGAAATGCGGCCCTGTGTGCTCCGGGCTCACTGGACCCGGCCAAGGTAGCCGGCAAGGTTGTTGTCTGCGACCGTGGTGTTGTTGACCGAACGGCCAAGAGCGCCGAGGTCCTGCGCGGCGGTGGCGTGGGCATGATCCTGGTGAACCTCACGGAATCCTCGCTGGACACTGACAAGCACGTCATCCCCACCGTCCATGTGAACCCGCCTGCAACGCAGACCATCAAGGACAAGGTCACGGCCAACCCGGCCATCACCGTGTCCCTGCTGAACCGCGACACCACGGGACTGCCTGCTGAAGCGCAGCCGCAGATCGCCGGATTCTCCTCCCGCGGACCGCTGCTCGCCACGGATTCTGACCTGTTGAAGCCTGACGTGTCCGCTCCCGGCGTCGCTATCCTCGCGGGCGTCTCGCCGATCGGCACCGGCGGAGACAACTTCGGCTTCCTGTCCGGAACGTCCATGGCTTCACCCCACGTAGCCGGTTTCGGCGCACTGATCCTGGGCAAGAACCCGCAGTGGTCCCCGGCCACGGTGAAGTCCGCCATGATGACCACCGCAGGTCCGGTCAAGCTGGCCAACGGTGCCGTCAACAAGGACGTCTTCGCCACCGGCGCGGGTCAGGTTGATCCGGCCAAGGTCCTTTCACCGGGCCTCGTGTACGACGCCACCACCGAGGACTATCTCAAGTTCATCCAAGGCACGGGCATGGACCTGGGCATGGAGGGGCTCGGCACCACAGCTGCCCGCGACATGAACGTACCTTCCTTCGCCCTGGGCAACCTGGCCGGGAAGATCGAAGTCACGCGTACCCTCACGGCGCTGACGGCGGGAACGTACCGGGCAACAGCCAACGTCCCGGGTGTCAACGTCAAGGTCACACCGTCCGTACTGACGTTCGGTGCTCCCGGTGAGAAGAAGACGTTCAAGGTTCAGTTCGAAAACAAGAACGCCGAGCTGGGCAAGTTCGCCATGGGTTCGCTGAACTGGCAGGGTGCCAACAAGACCGTCACCTCGCCGATCGCCGTCCGGCCGCAATCCGTCATTGCGGACAAGGCGCTCGCCTTCACCGCAACGGGCCCCAATGGCTCGGCAACCATCAACATCACCTCCGGCACCAACCTGCCGGTGGGTGTGACCATTGATGGCTTGTCCAAGGCGGATTCCTCGGCAGTCGAGCTGGTTCCTGGTCCGTTTGCCGGCGAAACCAACGCGTCCAACTACGTGAAGAAGGTGACCGTTGGCGCCAACAGCGCGCTGGCCAAGTTCTCGGTTATCTCCTCCAACGAGGCCGCGGACTTCGACATGCTGGTGGTGACGCCTTCCGGTCAGCAACTGCCTGCCGCCACGGCCTCTGCCAGCGAAACCCTGTCCGTCCCCAACCCGGCAGCCGGCGACTATCACGTCTACGCCAACCTGTACGCGAGCCCCAACAACCAGCCCACCAAGGCCACTGTTGACGCTGCAGTCCTGGGCGCCAACCAGGGCAACGCCACCGTGACGCCGAATCCGATCCGCCTCGCCAACGGCAAGACCGGTCAGATCTCGCTGAACTGGAAGAACCTGGAGCCCGGCTCCTACATTGGCCGCCTGACCTTCGCAGGAACCAGCGAGCCAAGCTTCGTCACCGTCCTGGTCAACCCGGGCGGAGCCGTTGTGGTCCCGGACGAGGAAGATCCCAAGAAGGACAAGAAAGACAAGAAGCCCCGCGGCAAGATCCGCGCTGACGAGCCGACGCAGAGCAACAACGCCGGCTAGTTTCCGCTTGATCCAATAACGGCAGTGGCCGGTGGGGTTTCCCACCGGCCACTGTGCTTAATCCTCAAGCACCTGCTGGCTCGCGTATGAATGGCAGCTCTCCGGCGAGGAGATTTTCCGGCTGGTCTGTGGCGCTGAGGCAAGCATTCTCCCGGAGCCATTCGCGCATCCCGGGACCTGTGTCCCCGCGTTCCAAAGCGACAGTCATCACGGCCTTGAGATAGCTCAGTTTGTCGCCTGTGTCGAAGCGCCGGCCGCGGAAGACCACACCGTACACGCCGGAACCCGGGCCTTCGGAAACCGCCAGGGTTTGCAGGGCATCCGTCAGCTGAATTTCCCCTCCACGGCCTGGAAGCGTCTCCTCAAGGACCTCAAAAACCCGCGGGTGCAGGACATAGCGGCCGATGATGGCAAGGTTCGACGGCGCGTGGTCAGGTTCAGGTTTTTCGACGAGGCCGCGGATCCTGAAAGCCCCGTCCACTTCGCTGGAGGCAACGTCGGCACAACCGTAGGAACTGATCTGTTCGGGGTCCACCTCCATCAAGGCCACGACTGAGCCCCCGGTGCGTTCCTGGACCTGGGCCATTTCGTCCAGAATGCTGTCCTGTTCGTCGATCAGGTCATCACCGAGCAACACCGCGAATGGTTCATTGCCGACGTGCGCGCGCGCCCGAAGGACGGCATGGCCCAGCCCTTTCGGGTCGCCCTGGCGCAGGTAGTGCAGATCCGCCAACGACGAGGACTCCTGGACGGCTGCCAGCTTTGCGTGATCTCCCTTGGCTATGAGGGTTTGCTCGAGGAAGGGCTCGCGGTCGAAGTGATCTTCCAAGGCCCGCTTGTTTCGCCCGGTGATCATGACGACGTCGGTGATACCTGCCCGGACGGCTTCTTCCACGACATACTGGATGGCAGGCTTGTCGACGACGGGAAGCATTTCTTTCGGCATCGCTTTAGTAGCCGGCAGGAACCTTGTTCCGAGCCCTGCCGCGGGAATGACTGCTTTACGCATGGGAATCCTTTGGTTTGTGGTTGTTACCGGCGACGAAGTCCGCCGGGCAGTAGTCGGACATCTCATCAACAGGTGTTGCGGGGTCCCAGTAGTGAAAAATGGCGCACGGGAACGCGTCCGCCAAAGTGGTACGGGAATTGCTGTCGAAGGGTTCGAGGGTGATGACGTCCCGGAACTGAGCGAATACGGACCCCGGGAAGTCGTTGAGCCGCTGGGGAAGCGCCGATGGCACCACCAGCAGGTCCGCTTCGGTCTCGCTGAGGTGCTGCTTCAAGCAGTCTCCGGTCAGTGATTCGTGGTGGTTGACCAGATCGACTGTTCCACCGGCGGCCAGAACCGCCCACACGTCGATCATGGACCCTGGGTGCACCACGCTGGTGAGTCCGAGCACGGTGCGCATCGAGAGGCTGAACCTTTTTTCAGCGCCTTGGAGAACATCGACGAACTGCTGGAGATTCACCGCGGTTGTCCCGGCATCGGACCCCTCGTGAAGCCATACGGCGGATGAAAAGGATGAGGTTGGCTCGGATACGGCGGCGGCTTTGAGGTAGTCCCCGTCAGGGTGCATGAAGCCGGTGGCCTGCTCAAGGATCGCGTGAGCCGGAAGCTGTCCTTCGGCGCTTGACGGGAGCGGAAATCCTGCAGCCCCGAGTGCCCAGAGCGCCGCGGATTCCACGATGGTTTCCGGGCCCGGGACTGCGCCAAAAGCCACCAGCTCACCTGCCCGCACGCCTTTGAGCTGCATGGCCAGTGCACGGGTGTTGATATCTCTGTGCACGGCAGCGTAGGGGAAGTCATGGCAATTCCACCGAAGCGCCACACTGCCAGGGTGGTGCCTGGCAGTGTCATGAATGGCTGAAACGAGGGGATGCACTCCTTGCCCCTTCCTGGGCGCCATTGTCTTCGGGGGACAGGTTGTCTCCGGGGGACAGGTGGGCAAAGGCCCGGGCTATGAGCGAGTTGGAGTTGATGCGGTCCTCCAACCGGGGAACAGGACTGCTAATCATCAGTTCATCGACGCCCAGGTCTTCCGCCAGGGTGGCGAGCTGGTGGGCGACATCTTCGGCGGCGCCGACGATCAGCCGGCTTTCGTTATTTTCAGCCCGGCGAAGCTCCTCTGCGGACCAGCCTGAAGGACGGGTGCTGATGGGGAAAGGTTCGTCCAGGCCGAGGTCTTTCCGTGCCCTCCAGAGCCTCACCGGGTTGGCGATTTCCTGTGCCTTGGCGTCGGAGTCGGCTGCGATGGCCCGCACCGCAAGCAGTGCCTCCGGTTCCCTCCGCGCCGGACCGGGATGAAAGTTCTCCCGGTAGTGCGCGAGCGCTGTCCTGCTGCTTCCGGTGTTGAGGAAATGGGCGTGGGCGTAGCCTGCCCCGGTGGCGGCGGCCAGGGGCGCCGAGCCGGTGCCGGCGCCCAGCAGCCAGATGTCCAGATCATCCCGCCCCTCCGTTCCGGGCATCAGGCCAAGCCGTGCATGCAGTTCAATGATCTTCTCGTTGAAGGAACCCGTACCGCCGCTGCCGGCCCGGCCGACGCCGAGGTTCACGCGGCCCGGATGGAAGGCGGCAAGGATGTCGAAGGACTCCGCGACCTGCCACGGCTCGTGCAGGCCCAACAGGACCCCGCCGGAACCGACGGTGATCCGCGTGGTGGCATCAAGGACGGCCATCGCCATCAGCGAGGGCGTGGTGCCGGCGAAGCCCGGGGAGTCGTGGTGTTCGGCGAGCCAGAAGCGGTGGTAGCCGGCTTCCTCGGCAGCGCGGGCCAACGCAATGGTTTCACCCAAGGCACCGGCCTTGCTGTGGCCCGCGGCGATGGGGGACTGATCGAGGACTGAGAGCTTCATCGCGTCGAGGTGGTGGTGCCGGGCTTGGAAGAGGGAACGATCGTGTAGTCGGCCAGGAAAACGAGGTTGTGGATCTCGGCCGAAGCAATAGCGCGCAGGATCGGCAGTTCCTGTGCGGCTTGTTCGGGGGTAAACACGTTCAGCGGCCATTCCTTGACCGTCCCGCCCCGCAGGTGGGGGTGATGGAAACCCCGTCCGTAGTAGGCGTGAATAGTGATTGGAGGGATGCCCGCAGCGCGTTGTTCTGCCCATCGGAGCGTCCAGGAGCAGATCAGGCCGGTGTCCGGTGACCGGCCGATCCCGGAGGATTCCACGGTGCCCTGCCCCAGCATGAGGACCTGGTTGACCTCATCGAGGGCCTGGCGTGCGTAGGGTTCCAGCAGATCAACGGCGGATCGGAAGAGAGCTTCCTTGTCTTGCCGGCTGACGGCCTCTCCGTGGGTTCCATCGCGGAGGTCAGCGAAGTGCCGCAGCAGCGCTTTGGTGTAGGCGGCGTCCGGGCTGGTGGTGGTGCTCATCTCATGCTCCTTCAGTTGTAGTTGGTTGGTTGTTTTTGAGGCTCAGGCGGGTTTGGATCCACCGATGGACCGGGTTCGCCCGCGAGCTGTCCAGGAAGTGTCCGTGGGCGACGGCCGGGCTTACTTCCAGATCCACAGGGACAGATGATGCTGCCAACCGTTGGGCGAACTGCTCGACGTCGTCACGCACCGGGTCGGCCGCGCCGACGATCAGTGAGACAGGACAGAGCCCAGTGAGTTTAGTGGCGTGCAGCGGCGAAAGGTACAGCCGTTCCCGGAGGTCAGTCCCGGAGCCGGCGTACTCGCCCCACGCATCCAGTAACAATGATCGGGGTGGGAAGGACCTGCTGTGCCGGTAGGAGGCGGCGCTGCACTCGGGATCCAGGGGAGGGTAGGCCAGGACTTGTCCGTGAAGCGGCAGTCCATTGTCCCGGAACCAGAGTGCGACTCCCGCAGCCAGGGTGCCACCTGCGCTGTCACCGCCCACTAGGACCGGGTGGTTGTACGTTTGCTGTGCCCAGAGAGTGGCTGCGGCGATGTCCATCACGGCGGTGGGGTGGAGCCACCGGGGAGCAAGCCGGTAGCCCACGCTGATGATCCTTGCAGTGCCCAGAGAGGCCAGAGCGGCGCACGCTTCATGCCAGCCCTCAATCGATCCACGGGTCCAGCTGCCGCCATGGGCCCACACCAGTGTTACGGACGGGCGGGCTGCGGCTTCATATATGCGCAACCGGATATCGGCATCGTCCGCCCCCTGCACAAAGAGGTCCGACCACGGCACATTGATGTCCGGCCGCGGCGCAGGGGGCCGTTTTTCGCGGAGGCGCGGGGTCCCTGGCAGCGCAGAAGTATCTGAAGTCATGCTTTCATCCTTCACGCCATGGAGGATCCGCGCCTGTCCCTGCTCTGCCTATCACTGACAGGGGGTGGATAACTTTGCCTGGCACTGCCAATACTTGCTCCAGTGGGACAGTGTTGTGGCCTGGCGAAGGTTTCGCACCGTTCCACTTCTTTGTGCCGATCCGTAGGTGCGCAGAGATTAAATGATGACCTTGGGGGTAATTGTGGGAACTGTCCTATTGGAAGAACTGTCCTTTAGCAGCGAGTTGACTCATGCCGTCGTGCTGCGGGATGTCCAGCAGTACGAGGTGACAGGGCCCGTCGTCGTGGTGAATCTGGCTGGTAGCGACGCCTCCGTCGGTCACGGACAGTCGGCGGCATTGCCGGCCTTTAGCTCAACGATTCTCCACGGCGGTTCCATCACAGGGGCCCTGCTCGCTGTGCTGTCCGTGGAGACGGTCCAGAACGGGGAACAGCGCGCAAGGGATCTCGGATGGGCCGACTTCTATGGTGCCGAGGCTGGACAGCCGGTCCTGCTGCGCTCCACGCAGGACACGCTGGGGACGGTCCTGCTGGACCCCGCCTTGGTTCTTCGCCAGCCCGGCCTGGCGCCGGGGGAGAAGGCTTTCACTGTGAAGGCCAATCTGTGGTTCAGCCCCGCAGGAACCGACTGCGGAATACACAACCGGCATGATTTCATCGAGGTTCACACCCAGATTTCCGGGCTTGGACGCATGCAGAAGTTCACCTCGCAGGAACACAGGTCCATTTACGAGGACCAGCTATTGAGCCCTGGCAATACCAACCCTGTGCCGTTCTGTCTGGAACGGGAGGGTACCTTCACCTACCCGTGGCACCAGTACCGGGCCGACACAGACTGTATCTGGCTCGCGCTGGAATACCACCTCAGCTAATCACTCCGTCTCATATCCGCCGGCGACAACCGGCAGGTCCTTCACGCCCATTTTCAGGAAAGAAGCAATGAAAAACATTGGAATTGTCTTCGGTACACGACCCGAAGCTGTGAAATTCGCCCCCATCATCCACGCTCTGATCCAGGATCCCCGTTTCCGCCCGGTGCTGATTTCCACGGGCCAGCACCGTGAAATGCTTGACAGCACCTTGGAGGAATTCGGCATCACCCCTGATGTTGAACTGCGCATCATGAAAGAACAGCAGACCCTCTCCCAGGTGACCCACCGGATACTGGAGGGACTCTGCTCCGGAGACCACATGGAAGGCCTCGACGCCGTCATGGTCCACGGGGACACCGCCACCACCCTTGCCGGCGCCCTGGCCGCACTGCACCGCTCCGTGCCCATCATCCACGTCGAGGCCGGCCTGCGAAGCGGGAACAATTACTCGCCGTTCCCGGAGGAAGTGAACCGGAAGCTGGTGGCGCAGATCGCCGCACTGCATCTGGCCCCCACTCCGGGAAACAGCGCCAACCTGATCCGTGAAGGCGTCCGGGAACACTCCATCGTGATCACCGGGAACACCATAGTCGATGCCCTTCAATGGGGAATGAACAACCTTCGCGGCTACGGGGAACCGGCGTTGACGGATCTCGACAGCGATCCCCGCAAGGTGATTCTGTCCACCACCCACAGACGCGAAAGCCATGGCCGTCCGATGCGGGAGATTGCCGCGGCACTGGCTGACATCGCCCGGCGCCGGGAAGATGTCCGCATCGTTGTTCCACTTCACCTGAACCCCAAGGTACGCGAGGTCATGGTTCCGATCCTGAGTGGTATCCCCAACGTGGACATGGTGGACCCGCTTCCCTACCTGAGCTTCTGCAGGCTCTTGCAGCGCAGCGATCTGATCCTCTCGGACAGCTCGGGGGCAGAAGAAGAAGGCCCTGCGCTGGGTAAGCCGACGCTGGTGTTGCGTGAAATCACCGAACGCAGCGAATCGATCCTGACGGGAAGTTCGCGCCTGGTCAGCCGAAACCGTGGCCAGATCGTTCACGAGGTGGAACGCCTGCTCGATGATGCGAATGCCTACATGGAGATGGCGACAGCCATTAACCCCTACGGAGATGGCAAAGCCACCGAACGAACCATTGCTGCGGTGGCCCACTACTTCAAGTTGGGCCCGGCTGCCATGCCGTTCGTGCCCGGTGCAGATTTCGTGCCGGCACAGACGCGAACCGCAGCATGACGAGGATGCCGTTGGGCCTGCTGGCCCTCGCGGTGGGAGGTTTCGGCATCGGCCTCACCGAGTTCGTCATCCTGGGCCTGTTGCCGGAGGTTGCCGCGGATTTCTCCGTCAGCATCCCGGTCGCAGGGCACCTGGTTTCCGGCTACGCACTCAGCGTGGCCGTTGGAGGGGTGTTGGTGACTGCCGCGACGGCGGCCCTTCGCCCCAAGACGGTCCTCTGCGCCTTGATGGTGCTCTTCATTCTGGGGAACCTTCTGTCGGCAGTGGCAGGGGATTACACCACTATGTTTGCCGGCCGAATTGTGGCCGCACTGTGCCACGGGGCGTTCTTTGGGATTGGTGCCGTGTTGGCTTCGAACCTGGTCACGCCCGATCGCAAAGCCAGGGCCATCTCCATCATGTTCGCCGGGCTGACCATCGCGAACGTCCTCGGCGTTCCGATGGGCACGTTCCTGGGCCAACAGCTCGGCTGGCGGTCCACCTTCTGGGCAATCACCATCGTGGGGGTCATTGCCCTGACCGGGCTGATCGCCTACGTCCCTGCGCAGGACGCGGTCGAACGCGGACCTGGACAGCTTCGTCGTGAGCTCGGGGCCTTCACATCCGGCCAGGTATGGCTGTCCATTCTGGTCACCGTCTTCGGGTTCGGGGCCATGTTCGGTGCCTTCACCTACATAGCGCCGATGCTCATCTCACTGGCCGGGATGCCGGCTTGGGCCGTGCCGTGGATGCTGGTCATCTTCGGTGCCGGGCTGTTCACCGGGAACATCCTCGGTGGCAAGGCTGCAGACGGAAACCTGGACAAATCCCTGCTGATCCTCCTGTCGGCACTGACCTTTGTTCTGCTGGTGTTCACCGTGACCGTCCACAATCCGTGGGGTGCAGCGGTGACGCTGTTCCTCCTCGGCGCTGTCGGATTCGCGGCAGTGCCCGGCATGCAGACCCGTGTCCTGTCCTTCGCTCACCGGGCGCCAACACTGGCCTCCGGTGTCAACATCTCCGCATTCAACCTCGGCAATGCGATCGGAGCCCACCTCGGCGGGACAACCATCGCGGCTGGGTTTGGCCTGGCCTCGCCCATCTGGGTAGGTGCAGGCCTGGCCATCATCGCTGTAGCTCTCATAGCGTCAGCGTCGTTGGCGCTGCAACGCACGAACACCCCACCCGCCGGCACGCCGGAAACAGCACCATCACCTGCACTCACACGAAAGGTACTCTCATGACCTCAACGGCGCTCCCCAAGACCACACCCACCTTGGACGTCACCGAACCGGAGTTCGGAACCGAGACAGTCACGGACTTCCTGCGCGATGGCTATTGGCTGGAGGCGGCAGACATCGACGGCGACGGCAAGCCCGACCTCGTCGGCTACGGCCTGAAAGTCGGTGAAATCTACTGGTACAAGAACCCCACCTGGGAAAAGAAGTTGGTGCTCGACAAGATTAAGGAACCCGTCGGCATGGACTTCGGTGACATCACCGGTGACGGCACCACGGACCTGGTGGTTTGCTACCAGCTTTACGGTCCTGGCGGAACCATCCACCACGCCGACCCCGAGGGCGGCAAGATCGACTGGCTGGAAAACCCCGGCAACCCGTCAGAAGCTACCGACAACTGGAAACGTCATTACGTCGGGCGCGCCATCGGCATGCACCGCCTGCGCGTGGGTCACTTCACGCGCACAGACAAAATCCAGATCATCGGGTTCCCGATCGTTGCCGTCGAAGACGTGCACGCAGTCCTTCCCGTGGTGCTTTTCACCCCCACGGATGACCCTCGCGCCGAATGGGACAAGGAGATCATCAGCGACTCGGACTTCCGAATGATCCATGGCGTCGCCAAGAAGGGTGGACTGATTCCCGGCTCACCGCTGGACTCGATCCTCATGGCCTCCGATGAAGGCGTCACCTGGCTCTACTACGACCAGGACAACCGCAGCTGGGCGTGGCAGCACATCGGAGACGGTGAAGAAAGCCAATTCGAGAAGACCACCTTCAAAGGCAGCGGCGACGTCGACGGCGGACGCATCGGCGATGACCCACTTGCCTTCGTCGCAGCCATCGAACCTTTCCACGGCAACACCGTTGCCGTGTACGTGCGCAGTGGGGGAGACGCTGAGGCCGCGGGGTGGACCCGTCACCTGCTGGATATTTACGGGGACCCGAACCAGAACGGTGAAGGCCCCGGACACACCGTCATGTGCCGCGATTTCGATGGGGACGGAGACGATGAATTCCTGATCGGCCTGCGCGGTCCCGAACCCTGGCAGGGCGCGTACTACTACAAAGCCGTAGATCTGGCCAAGGGCCTGTTCCTGAAATGGAAAGTCTCCGGCGAGTCCATCGCCCGGATCGTTGCCGGTGACTTTACCGGCAACGGCGCGGAGGATTTCGCCACCATCTCCTACTCGGTCCAGCACTACTTCGTTGCCCCCAAAGCCGAAATCACCCTGCACCCGAACAACACCGTCCAGCGCGGAGGATCGAACTGATGACAACCACAGAAAAGACCGGCGTTGGCAGACGCTTCTTCATGGCCGGTTCCGCCGGCACCATTGCAGCAGCCTCCTTGGCCGCACTCGGAACCGCCAATGTCCCTAAAGCCCAGGCCGCTACCGGCTCCGCAACGGTGCCTGACGGCTCGGTGATCAACTCCGGGGACTCCCGCTATGCGGACCTCATGACAGGCAACAACCAGCGTTTCGTCTCCCATCCCGACTACGTCCGGCTCATCACCAGCACCAAGGACGCAGAGGATGCTGTCCGCGAAGCAGTCCGCACCGGGAAGAAGGTCTCGGTCCGAAGCGGCGGCCACTGCTTCGCCGATTTTGTCTGCAACCCCTCCGTCCAGGTCATCCTCGATGTGTCCCCGATGAACGCGGTGTACTACGACAAGAAGATGGGCGCCTTTGCGGTGGAACCCGGCGCCCGCCTCATGAACGTCTACGAAACGCTGTACAAGAACTGGGGCGTCACCGTTCCCGGAGGCATCTGCTACAGCGTGGGTGCGGGAGGGCACATTGCGGGTGGCGGCTACGGCCTTCTCTCACGCTCGCACGGCTTGGTGGTGGACCATCTCTACGCCGTTGAAGTGGTGACGGTGGACGATCGTCGTAAAGTCCGCACCGTGACCGCCACCCGCGACGACAAAGGTGAGCTCGGTGACTTGTGGTGGGCGCACACCGGCGGGGGCGGCGGCAACTGGGGCATCGTCACCAAGTACTGGTTCCGATCACCGGGAACACAGGACAAGAAGCCCTCAGACCAGCTGGTCAAGGCACCCTCCACCGTTTTGGTCAGCGCCATCTCTCTTCCATGGGACCAGCTGGATGAAACTAGATTCCGGCGCCTCATCACCAACTTCGGAACATGGCACGAGAAATACCGCCAACCGGGCACCCCGGAATCGCATCTGAGCAGCCTCTTCAACGTCAGCTCCAAGGCCCACGGAAGCCTGGGGATGTTCACCCAGATCGACGCGGCAGCCCCGGACGCCAAGGGCGTGATGGAACGCTATGTGGCGGCAATCCTCGACGGGGTTGCCATCACCGCCGAACCCGTGGAAAAGCCCAACGGGGAAATTCCGGCTATGCCGGAGTTTTTCAAGACCCGGGAAATCCCGTGGCTGCAAGCAACCCGCTTGGTGGGGACCGATAATCCCGTCATCACCAACCCCACCAGTCGCGGCGCCCACAAATCGGCCTATCTGAACCGGAAGTTCACCGATGACCAGATTGCGGTGCTCTACGGGCAGATGAGCCGACCGGACTTCACCAATCCCAACACGATGCTGGTTCTCTTCTCCTTCGGCGGGCAGGTCAACGCCGTAGCCCCTGACGCCACAGCAAACGCCCAGCGCCAATCCGCGTTCAAGTTCTGCCTCCAAACTTTTTGGCCGGATGCCGCCGATGATGACTTCTACCTTGGCTGGGAGCGGGAAACCTACGAGGGCATGTTCAAGAGCACCGGTGGGGTGCCCGTGCCCGGAGACCAACTCGATGGCTGCTACATCAACTATCCAGACGTCGATGTTGCCACCACGGACCACAACAGCTCCGGGGTGGGTTGGCAAACCCTGTACTTCAAGGACAACTATCCGCGGCTCCAACGTGCCAAGGCCAGCTGGGACCCAACCAACTACTTCACTCACAGCCTCGGCATCGAACTCCCGACGGGAAGTGACTCATGACCGCCCCAGTCCCGGAAGCATCCGCCGCACGGCCCCGGCTCAGCAAGCTGCCGTCCCTGACAGGATTGCGATTCTTCGCCGCGCTGTTGGTGTTCTTCTTCCACATCACCCTGTCCAACTCACCCATACCGCCAAATGACCCGATCAATCCGTTCGCGGACGCCGAGCTCGGATCCACGCTTGAATGGCTGGTCAGCAAAGCAGGATATGTCGGTGTGTCGTTCTTCTTTGTCCTCAGCGGATTCCTGCTGGCGTGGGCGTCGAAACCGGGGGAGCCAAAACGGCAGTTTTGGCGCCGCCGACTGCTCAAGATCTTCCCCAACCACTTGGTGATGTGGGTGCTGTCGATGATCCTGTTCGCAGCCGCCATCAACCCTCCTCTGGGATGGATCAGCAACTTCTTCCTGGTGAATTCATTCATCCCTGACGCCTCCGTCTACGTCGCGGTGAACCCGCCCTCATGGACGCTGAACAGCGAACTGCTGTTCTATATGCTGTTCCCCTTGCTGATGGTCCCTCTCCGGAAGATCCCAGGCAACCGCCTCTGGGCTTGGGCATGGATCATGGTCGCTGCGATGATCGCAGTTCAGCTGGTCACCACCTACCTGATCCCCGCTACCCCCGTCTCGGCTCTGACACCGATCTCCGAGGCCCAGTTCTGGTTCGGGTACATCTTCCCGCCGGCACGCCTGTTCGAATTCATTCTGGGCTCCATCCTGGCCCGGATCGTCCTGTCCGGGCGTTGGGTTCCCTTGAAGATGTGGCACAGTCTTCTTCTGTGCGTCGTCGGTTATGTCGCTGCGATGGTGGTCCCGTTTGTGTACTCCTTCAATGTGGCAACCATCATTCCGGTCGCTGCAATCATCTGCACCGTCGCCACCCGGGACATCGCAGGCCGTACCGGCTTCCTCGGCTCCAAACCAATGGTTTGGCTGGGGAACATCTCCTTTGGCTTCTACCTGTGCCAGGGAGTGGTGATTTTCTACGGCCGCATCCTCCTAGGTGACGATGTATACCCAACGCCCGTCGCCTTGTTGGTGGTGGCCGGGTTCTTCGTGGCTACGCTGTTGGGCGGATGGGCCCTGTACGCCCTCGTGGAGAAGCCCGTGATGGACCGATGGGCACGGCCGCGACACAATCAGGTACAGCCTGAGCCTGATCGGGCCACAGCAACCGTGGTGTAGACGCGGAAGAAGAAGGAGAACAAGAAGGCCCGATCCTGATGGATCGGGCCTTCTTGGCTTTCCTGTCGTGACAGAAGGACTACCTGGCTGCGATGCGTTGAGCCACCACGCTGGCGTCGCTGGACGTCAGCAATTGCAAGGCCTCGGCCGCGGGCGTGCCTGGATCAGCGGTGTACATGAGGATCCGGTGACCCGATTCGTCAGGCGGGGTGAGGACTTCGAAGTTGAGCTCAATATCGCCCACCTCGGGGTGGTGCATGTATTTCAGCCCGGACATGCAGTTCTCAACAGGGTGCCGTGCCCACAAATTGGCGAACTCTTCACTGTTCATCGTTAACTCGCCAACCAATGACGCCAGCTCCGGGTCATCGGTGGCGCGGCCCGCGACCAGTCGTAACGATGACACGGCCCGGGTGGCTTCTTCGAGCCATCGCGTGTACAACTCACGGGTGTGGCGGTCCAGAAACAACAGCCGCGTCATGTTGGGCCTCGTCGATGGCGTCTCGGGCGCAGCGAAATCCAGGTGACCGGCCACTAGCCTATGACCAATCCGGTTCCACGCCAGCACTTCGCTGCGGCGTCCCAGGACGACCGCGGGTGTGTTGGACATTGACTGGATAAGGCGCAGCGTACCGGGCCTTACCTTATCCGGCTTGGTTAGCGTTCGCCTTTTGGTGGTTCCGGGCTGGGCAAGATTGAAAAGATGGGCGCGTTCGTCCGTGTTCAGGTTAAGTGCCCGGGCTATTGCATCGATGACCGCTTCGGACGCGTTGTTACTGAGGCCCTGCTCCAAGCGGGTGTAGTACGTATTGCTGACGCCGGCCAACATTGCCAGTTCCTCCCTCCGGAGGCCGGGTACGCGGCGGATGCCGTAATTCAGAAGGCCAACGTCCTCTGGCTGTAAGGCAGCCCTTCGAACGCGAAGGAACTCCCCAAGTTCACTCGGATTACTCATGTGCCCATTCTGCCTCTCTTGCGCGGGTCTGTCCTGTCCCTGCCAGTGACACTCTGATCCGGCGTCGCGCAACTTCTTGTGACAAGACAAAGGCGGCAACGGCGGGTATGGCATTGTCCCGCCTGTCACTGCCAGGGGTAGGCAGAAGGGGGTGTGGTTGATCCCTGGCCAGTCAGTGAATGTGGAGATGTGAAGATGCCGTCCGCGGACGGCTACCCCTCCAGAAAAGGAACACTCCCATGACCACGCAACCGGATGTCACCACCGGACCCGGCGTTCCACCGTTGACCGAAGCCGGGCGGCCCACTGAATATTCGCCACGGGACGAACCGTCGCAGCGGATGACCGGTCGCCAAAAGCTGGCACTCATTGTCCTGCTCGCGGCGAGTTTCACCCTCGCCGTTGATTTCTCGATTCTGAACGTCGCCCTCCCGGCCATCGGCGCCGACGTCGGATTCAGCCTGGAGAGCCTCCAGTGGATCGCGACGGCGTTCGCGCTCTGCGCCGCCGGGCTGACACTGTTGTTCGGGCGTGTCGCGGACATCGCCGGCCGCCGCCGGATGTTCATCATCGGTATGGCTTTGCTGGGTGCAGCATCTCTCGCCGGTGGCCTCGCGGCCGATCCTGCTTTGTTGCTCATCGCCCGCGTGGGCCAAGGCGTTGCGACGGCGATCGTCGTTCCGGCTGCGTTGTCCCTGCTGCTGGCGTCGTTCCCGGAAGGTCCGCTGCGCGAGAAAGCCCTGGGCCTCAACGGGTCCCTGATGGCTGCCGGGTTCACCACCGGGGCAATCCTCGGCGGATTGTTGACGGACCTGCTCAGCTGGCGCTGGGCCTTCTTCATCAATGTTCCAGTGGCCATCGCAGTGCTGATCATTGCCCCCATCGTCCTGGCCGAGAGCAAGCCGGCCAGCAAGGTGAAGCTGGATGTTCCGGGCGCCATCACGGTGACCCTCGGCCTTCTGGCCCTGGTATTTGGTTTGACGAACGCCGCTGAACACTCGTGGACTGATCCGCTGACGCTGGGTTCCCTCGCAGCAGCTGTGGTGTTGTTCGTGGCTTTCGTGGCGGTCGAACGCAAAGCCGCCTCACCCCTGGTGCCGCTGGAGATCCTGAAGCGCTCCACGGTCGCCTGGGGAAACATCGCGGGCATCCTTGCCTTTGTCACCGAAACGTCCTTGGTGTTCCTGTTGACGCTGTACCTGCAGCAGGTCCTCGGCTACACCCCGCTCGGTGCCGGTCTGGCCTTTGCGGTCCTGGGTCTTGGAACCGTACTGGGTGGCGTCCTAGGCCCCAAGGTCATCGGAAAGATCGGCAACAAGAAAGCCATTGTCTATGGATTCATTGTCCAGGCAATCGCCACCGGTTCCCTGGTCTTGCTCAGTGCCGACCCCGCCTCCATCGCCTTGCTGCTGGCGGCAACGTTCGTAGGGGGCGTGGCCAACCTCGTCGTCATCGTCGGATTCATGGTCACTGCAACCTCCGGCCTGCCTGATGAGGAGCAAGGCCTTGCTACCGGATTGGCAACCATGAGTCAGCAGGTGGGCATCACCATGGGTATTCCGATCATGAGCGCCATCTTCACCGCACAGATTCTTGCCATCGGAAACAATGATGCCCCGGCTGTGCTCAGCGGTGTCACCACAGCCATCTGGGTGAATGCGGGTCTGTGCCTGCTCACGGCGCTGGTGGTGGGATTGTTCCTCCGGAGGCCCACCCCGGCGCTCGGCTAGGAATACTTACACGGCGCCCGTGGAGCCCCCGGTGTTCCCCAACAGCGATGCCAGAGTTTTCCAACGTGCGATCTCGCAGCCATCGGTCCTGCTGAACTGGCTGTGGACCCTCCGGCCACGGAACCAGCCCGTCACAACCGCTACCTGCGGCCCACCGTACTGCTGGGTGCAGATTCGGTCCGGTTTGGGTTCGGGAAAGAAGATTTCCTCGCCGAACTGCTCCACGGCGGCCAGCGCCGCCGTGGCGTCGGGCAGATTTGAATCAACGGAATCGGCGTTCGCGGACAGCACACCGTTCATGGAACGCAGGCGGAACTCCCGCGGCTCAGCATCAGGTGCCTCTGTCAGCGTGACTGTCAGGTCGACGTCGTATTCTTTGTCGTTTGGGTCGCTGGTGGCGGAGTCGTTCTCTTTAGCGGAAACCATGGTTACCTTTCGCTGGTGGCGGCGGGTGCTCAGGCAGCCAAGCCGCTCAGCTCGTCCAAGAGCGGCCCTACTGCCTGGAGCACACGGGCCCGCAGCTCCTGGGATTCGGCCGCGAAAGCCCGCTGGTATTCAACGTACTCGGACTTGCCCTGCGGTGTCTCAATCCTGATGGGTGGGTAGCCCCATTCTTCAAGATCGTAGGGTGAGGCCTGCATATCCATCGCCCGGATCCGCCACGACAACTCGAAAGCGTCCATCACCAGCTCGCTGGGCAGGGCAGGCGTCAACTTGTACGCCCATTTATAGAGGTCCATGTTGGCGTGCAGGCAACCTGGCTGTTCCATGGTGCGCTGGTTCTCCCGGGTGGGCGTGAGCTCATTCAACGCGGTGGCGTCCGGTGTGTAGAAGCGGAAAGCGTCAAAGTGCGAGCAACGGATGCGGTTCTCTTCAACAACGGAGTCAGTGCCCTCGCCGCCGAGCCTCAGCTTCAGGTATTCGTGCCGTAGCTCGAACTTTTCCTGCCGGTACACCATGGCCCACTCATGCAGCCCAAAGCACCCGAATTGTGCCGGTCGCTTGGCCGTTCCCGAGAGGATGATTCCCGCGAAGCGGACAGCTTCGGCGCGGTCGGCCAGGAAGCCGCCGCGATCAAAGGTGACCGCCGGCGTGCCTGGAGGCAGCCCCACTAAGGCGAGTTCGCCGTCGTCGAGCGTTCGGTAGAACTTCCAGGCCACACGGTCAAGGGCGCGTTCGCCGCTAAGGACCACGCCGTGTCCGGGGTGCCAGCGCTGCAACTGCCCCGGCTTCTGCGTGTAGTAAGTGAAGAGGAAATCCTCCACGGGGTGCTTCTTGCCGGCCGAACGCCTGGCCAGATACGGATCGGCGTACTGCGCGACGCGAGCATGGTGGGCTGCCTCCAGCCCGAGCCATTGCTCTTGGGGGAGGTGCCGCAGCCTAGAGGCCGCCATCTGATCCGAGGACGCTCTTCGCGGCGTCCCACAGGGCGATCTGGCAGCCGTCCGAGCGTTTGAAGGACGCGTTGACTTCCTTGCCGTCCACTGAACCGGTCACCTTGGCTGTTGCCGGGCCGCCGTACTGCATGGTGCAGGCTTGGTCCGTCCGGGTGGGGGCCGGGCTCAGGATGGAGGGGCCGCTCTTGAGGGTGCTGCAGGCCTCGGCTCCTGATGGGTGGCTGCTTTCGGCCGCCGGTGCGCCATCCTTACAGACGAGCGTAAATGTTTGCGGAGCAGACTCCGGGGTTTCGACAAGCGTGATGGACAGCTCGGCGTTGCCCGCGCCGGTGGCTGCTGACGCACTGGGAGTTGCGGTCTTGCCGGGACTGCTGCTGGAGGGGGCCGACGACGACGGTGCCTGGCTTGCGCTGCCTGTGGAACCTGGTGTCGGGGTGCCTGAGCATGCGGCGAGGCCGGCGACGGCCAGTACTGCCAACAGGGGCCGAACAAATCGCATGCGCATGGAATCTCCTAGGTTGCGTCCATTTTACGTGGCACTAGTGGTGCCTGTTTCCGTGTTCGCTTCAAGAAGACCACCGGGGGAGCGTGCTTGGCTAGTGGCCGCGCGGGTTTGTTAAAGCGAGTTATGCCGTTGGGTGGCGGCGATCAACCCCGTCATGGCCTGGTGGAGTTCAGCCACTTCTTCGCGGCTGAGTTGCAGGCGCTCACGGATCTCGCCCGGAACTGCTGTGGCCTGATCGCGGAGTGCAGCGCCTTTATCTGTCAGCTTGACGGCCAATGCCCGCTCGTTGCCCGGAACGCGCTCGCGGGTAATGAGTTCGGCTTCCTCCAGGCGGCGAAGCAACGGGGAGAGGGTGGCGGGGTCGTGGAGGAGGCTGTCGCTGATGTCCTTCAGCGTTCGGGGGCTCCGCTCCCAGAGGGCAAGCATTACCAAGTACTGGGGATGGGTGAGCCCGAGCCGTTCCAGCACAGGCTTGTACACGCCCACAACACTTCGCGAGGCCACGGTCAGGGCAAAACACAGCTGGCGTTCGAGGAGGAGGTCGTCGGTCTCCTGAGTGGGCTCTTTTGTGGTTGTCATGGCTGCCTCCTGTGCTCGCTGCCAGATCTATTAGCGCACACTCATCAATTAGTTAGTGCACTAATGATTAGCGTACTATGTACTTATTGAACCGCCTAAAAGAGGAGTCGATCCGCGTGGCCCAGGAATCCTTTACACGGAAATTCATGCGCGCGACAGGGAAGTTCCGGGTAATTTTCGGCCCCGCACACAGCAGCTCCCTCGACCATGAGATGACCGAGGACAACCGGAAGTTGCTCGCCCAGCGCCAAGCCGAGACGCAGCAATGGGAAACCCTCCGCCGTCCCGATGGCAGCACCTACGTGGTGCCCCGTAACCCGGAGGACAAGTCGCTGCGGTAAACCCGTCTCAGCGACGGATTTCGGCGTTGGCTGAAGCGCCGAGGGCCACGGAAAAGTCCCGGGCAACCTTCGCGGCCAGTATCCCTGCTTGATCCAAGTGCCGTCCAAACCTCTGCTTGGGTGCGCTGACATTGAAGGCTGCAACGACGCGTTGCTTGAAGTCGTAAACGGGTGCTGAGACGCCCACTACGCCCAGTTCGAACTCTTCGTCCACCACCGCATAGCCCTGCCGTCGGATGAGGTTGATCTCGGCGCGAAGGTCCTCGAACGTTTGGATCTTGGACGTGAGGTCCCCTGTTGACGGGCTTTGGCCCGCTTGAAGCGCCAAGGGCGAGAGGTCCTGCCGATCAGGCCGCACCCCGGCCTTGGCTTCGGCGGTATGCGTGTCATACCAATCCTTCAAGGCGGCGTCGTCCCAGTCGCTGACGAGTACCCTGCCGGCTGATGTGCTCCAGGCGTCCACGCTGACGCCTTCCCAGCCCAGCGCCCTATAGGTGTGATTGGACATTTCACTCTTGAGGGTCAGGACGGTGCCGCCGCGCAGCACGCAAAGGTGCGTTGTTTCGTGCGTAGCCGCCGATACTCGCTTGAGGTATTGCGCCGCTGCGCTAACCATCCGAGCCTCGGTGGTCCGGGCGGCCAGGGCGTAGAGGCTGTGCCCGAGGGTGTAGAGCAGGCTTTCCGGGTCCCTGCTGACCAAGCCCGCTTCCGCCAGTGTGGCAAGTGTCCGGGACACTTGGGCTTTGTCCCGCCCTGTGATCTCGGCAACCTTGTTTACTCCGAGTCCCCCTCCGGCCACTGCCTCCGGGGAGCCCAGAATTTCCAGCAGTTCCAAATCCCTGCGCAGGCCCGAGGAATTGCGCCTGGGGGTGGGTGTTCCGTTCACGGCTGGCTCCTTGGTTGTTCCGGTCACGCTCCGATCCTAACGGCAGTGGCGTTGACATTTCAACAACATTCATTGCGCAAAAGGGAACCGCACCTCTACGGTTGTGTCATGGCTCACGGAGATGTGGGCCCCGATCCTTACCCCCAATGAAGTGAAAAGGAGGATCACGTTGAACGACACCTTTCTGTCCGATCTTGGACAGTTCCTCGTCAAGAGATCGGCCGACATTGCCGAATCCGCCGCCCAGCACCTGGTGGTTGTCTTGGTCTCCCTGCTGATAGCAACGGTCATCGGTGTGGGGGTCGGTGTCCTTGTGTGGAACAGGCCCATCAGCCGCTCGATGGCCATCGCCGGCGCCGGTGTGGGCCTGACCATTCCGTCCATGGCGCTCCTGGCACTCCTTATCCCTGTGCTGGGACTCGGCTGGACTCCCACCGTTGTGGGGCTGGCCTTCTACGCGCTGCTCCCCATCATCCGCAACACGGTGGTGGGGCTGCGCGAGGTCCCGCCGGCAGTGTCCGAATCCGCACTCGGCATGGGGATGGGCGCCGTCAAGACCCTGTTCCGGGTCCAGCTACCCATGGCTTGGCCGGTAGTGCTCACCGGCGTCCGTGTTTCGGCCCAACTGTCCATGGGTATCGCAGCCATCGCTGCCTACGTAGGTGGTCCCGGTCTGGGCGAGATGATCTTCAAAGGCCTCTCGAGCCTGGGGTCCAAGAACGCCCTGAACTTCGCCGTCGTCGGAACCGTCGGTGTCATTATCCTTGCCCTGCTGCTGGATGGCGCATTCGTGCTCATCCGCCGCGTTACTACTTCAAGGGGACTTCGTGTCTGAATCAACAACCCCGGCCGCCGGCGCCCGGATCGTCCTCAAGGACGTCACCAAGACCTACTCCGGTCAGGTGATTCCCGCCGTCGAATCCTTCTCCATGGACATTGCGCCAGGCGAGCTAATCATGTTCGTTGGTCCATCCGGCTGCGGCAAGACCACCACCATGAAGATGATCAACCGGATCATCGAACCGAGCTCGGGCTCCATCACCATCGACGGTGAGGACGTCCTGTCGCTGAACCCCAACGAACTGCGCCGTCGGATCGGCTACGTCATCCAGCAGATCGGCTTGTTCCCGCACATGACCATCGCGGAGAACATCTCGGTGGTGCCCAAGCTCCTGGGCTGGGACAAGAAGCGCACGCGGGACCGCGTCGAAGAGCTGCTGGCCGTCGTCGAGCTTGACCCCGGAACGTTCGCATCCCGCTACCCGCGCCAACTGTCCGGCGGGCAGCAACAGCGTGTTGGCGTTGCGCGGGCTTTGGCCGCAGATCCGCCCGTGATGCTCATGGACGAACCTTTCGGTGCCACGGATCCCATAACCCGGGAAAAGCTGCAAAGCGAATTCCTGCGCCTGCAGGAGAAGCTGAGCAAAACCATCGTGTTCGTCACCCACGACTTCGATGAAGCGGTTCGGCTCGGCGACAGGATCGCGGTGCTGTCCGAACGAAGCCAGATCGAGCAGTTCGACACCCCCGCGAACATCCTGGCCAATCCCGCCAACGATTACGTGTCCCAGTTCGTAGGACACGGTGCCGCCCTTAAGCGGCTGGGACTCATCCCTGTGGGCCATGCGGCGCTGGGTCCGGCCGGGGGACAAACCGCCATGACCATAGGTGTGGACGACTCCCTGCGGGACGCGCTGGACGCCTTGGTGCTGTCCGGTGGCCTTCCCGTCATGGTTCTGGACCAGAACGGCAGGTCTGTAGGAACGATCGATATCGAACGAATCTCCGCTGTCCTTGGCGCCGAAATCCTCCCGCCAGCCCTTGCCGGGGGAGTGCGGCCATGACTGCGCAGGCAACGCGGGATCTGGCGACGTCCTTTGGCACCGCCTCAAACCGCAAGGGCAAGTACTTCTCCTTCAAACGGTTCGGAACACCGCTGATCATCGTTGGCGCGTTGCTGGCACTGTTCCTCTGGATCTCCTCGCTGACCCTCGATTCCATTGAGTTGCGCACCCTGAACTGGGATTACCTTGCCGATCGGACCAGGGAACACCTCCTGCTGACTGTCACGGCGTCCGCGATCGTGTCCCTGATTGCCATTCCGGCAGGTATTGCACTGAGCAGGGTGCATTCCAAGACTGTCCACGCGGTGGTGTTCGGGATTGCCAACGTTGGACAGGCAACTCCAGCCATCGGCTTGGTGATCCTGCTGGCCATCGTGTGGAAGACAGGCTTCGAAGTGGCACTGGTGGGCCTGGTTGCCTACTCGGTCCTTCCTGTCCTCCGGAACACCCTGGTGGGACTCCAACAGGTTGACTCCAGCCTCACGGAAGCGGCCAAGGGCATGGGCATGCGACCGCTGGAAGTGTTGGCCCGCATCGAACTTCCCTTGGCCGTGCCCGTGATCATTGCCGGACTAAGGACCGCGCTGGTCTTCTGTGTCGGCGTCGCCACAGTTGCCACGTTCATCAACGCCGGCGGCTTGGGCGACATGATCGTCAACGGCCTGAAACTCCAGCGCTGGCCCGTCCTCATCACCGGAGCCGTGGTGGTCTCCTGCATCGCCCTCACCATCGATTGGCTGGCAGGCCTCGCAGAAGACCTGCTCAAGCCCAAAGGCATCTGACTTTTCCTACTTCCCCAAAGGACTTTCATCATGAAGAAACCTGCAATGACCCTCCTGGCCACCTGCGTAGCCGTGGCCCTCAGCCTCACAGCCTGCGGCGGCTCGGCCTCCTCCACTTCAAGCGGAGCCGGAAGCAACGAACTCGAAGGCCTCACCGGCGTGTTCGGTGCCAAGGACTTCTCCGAGCAGTTCATCCTGTCCCACATCACCAGCCAGGTCCTGAACGCCCACGGCGCAGACACCACCACCAACACCAGCGTGGTGGGCTCTGCCAACGTCCGCACGGCTTTCGAGACCGGCCAGTTCGCCGGCTACTGGGAGTACACCGGGACATCCTGGATCACCTACAACAAGCAGACCACGCCCATCAAGGACAAAACGGAGATGTTCAAGGCCGTCAAGGATGCCGACGCCAAGAAGGGCATTGCCTGGCTGGACCCCGCACCGCTGAACAACACTTACGCATTCGCCATCCGCGAGGATAAGGCCAAGGAACTCGGCATCAAGAGCCTCTCGGACGTGGCCAAGCTTCCTGCCAGCGAGCAGACCTTCTGCGTGGAAAGTGAATTCTCAACCCGCGACGACGGCTGGCCGGGACTGCGCAAAGAGTACGGACTGAGCCCGGATGCCAAGGTTTCCATGCTGGATACCGGCGTCATCTACACCGCCACCCAAAAGGGCCAGGACTGCAACTTCGGCGAAGTCTTCGAAACGGACGGCCGCATTCCCGCACTGAAGCTCCAGGTCATGGAAGACGACAAGAACTTCTTCCCGATCTACCAGGGTGCCCTGACCATCAAGGCAGACATCCTCGCCAAGTACCCGGCCATCGCGGACATCATGGCCCAGGTCTCGCCCAAGCTCACCACCGAGGTCATGCAGCAGCTGAACGCCAAGGCTGACGTGGACGGCGACGACCCGGAAGACATCGCCAAGGAATGGCTCGAATCCGAAGGACTGATCTGACAATGACTGAACAACTCCAAATCGGCGAGTCCTTCATTGGGGACGGCGTCAACGCAGCGCACGTCAATACTGTCATCGGACACCGGAGTGGTCCCGCCGGAACTGCCTGGGCAACTGCCCTGGCATCACCGAGTACTGGTCACGTTCCATTCGTCGCCGTCCTCCGGCCCTCACTCCCTGTGAAGCCACTGACGCTCTTCGTCACTAAGGCGGCGCCGGCCAATGACCAGCACGGCAACCTCATCTGGGGCGCCGCGCAGGCTGGAATCGCGGCGGGCGTCGCTGACGCAGTGGCCGATGGCATCCTGACCAACGAACAGGCCGATTCACACGCGCTGATCGCCGCCGTCTGGGTGAACCCCAACGCGGACGACGACGACGCCGTATACCGCAATAACCGTGAGTCGGTCCGGACTGCTTTGGAGAACGGGGTCAAGAACCTCCCGTCCACGGTAGAAGTGATCGAGGCACGCAACTCCCCGTCCAACCCCTTCTTCACTCCGCGAGGCTGACAGCAATGAAGATCACCGCAATCCGGCTGACCCGCATGGTCCTGCCGCTGGACCCGCCGTTCAACGCCGCTTGGGACCCGGAACCCCGCACCTCCTTCCCTGCAACCCTGGTGGAGGTGGAAACCGACGAAGGCATCACCGGCGTAGGATCCGGCGACACCATGGACGGCTTCGAAGCCTACGAGCACTTGTTCATTGGGACCGACCCCATGGCCATCCTCAACCAGGTCCGCCGGATCGAGACCATCAACTTCCACGGCGGCCGCTACTGGCCCCTCGAAGCAGCACTCTGGGACATCATCGGCAAAGTTGCCGGACTCCCGGTGGCCACACTCTTCGGCGGAGCACAGGACCGCCTGGTGGCCTATGCCTCCTCCGGCGAACTGAAAGCCCCGGCAGCCCGGGCTGAGTCAGCGCTTGCTGCCAAGGACCGTGGTTTCAAGGCCATGAAGATCCGTATTTCCCGCGACCACCTGGACGAAGGCGTGGAGTCCGTCCGCGCTGCGAGGGAAGCCGTGGGCAAGGACTTCGACCTGATGGTGGACCTCAACCAGATGTGGCGCATGAGCGGCGACATCGAGCCGGCCCTGGAACTCGCCAAAGTCCACCGACTCGCAGCCCAGCTGGCTGAACTGGATGTCCGCTGGCTCGAGGAACCACTTCCGCAGGCCGATATCAAGGGCGCACAGCGCGTGCGTGAGCAGACCGGCATCCAGGTCTCGGGCGGCGAGATGGTCCGCAGCATGCCGGAAATGATGGCCCTCATCGAAGCCGACGCCTACGACATCTACCAGCCCGACGTCGCCCTGGCAGTTGGCATGTACCGCGCCCGCCAAGTGGCCGAAACGGCAAACCTGAAGCACCGCTTCTTCACACCGCACACGTGGAGCAACGGCTTGGGCTTGCTGGCCAACCTGCACGTAGCCGCAGGCGTGGACGCGGGGCCATACTTGGAATTCCCCTATGACCCGCCGGGCTGGACCCCGGAGCGCCGCGACTTCTTCATGGAGCCCCTGGACATCGACGACGACGGTGCGCTCCGCGTCCCCGACCTGCCGGGCCTGGGCGCCGTCATCGACTACGACGCCGTCAAGAAGTACTCGGTCTAAGGAACCCGCCATGACAAGCAAGCAAGAGTGGATCCAAAGGGCGGCCGCACAGCAGCCGGCCACGGGACTGTACATCGACGGCGGTTTCCGTGACGCGCAAGGTGGCGAAACCTTTCCGACAGTCTCCCCGAGGGACGGTTCCATCACCGCTCACATAGCGGCAGCGGGGGAACAGGACGTGGACGACGCCGTCCAGGCCGCGCACCGTGCTTTCGAAAGCGGACTATGGTCACGGACGGACCGCCGCCACCGGCAAGCTGTCCTCACCCGGCTCTCGGACCTCATCCTGGAAAACCTCGAGGAACTCGCACTCCTGGAGTCCACGGATGCTGGCCACCCGATCAGCGACGCGCTCGCCGTCGATGTCCCCAGCTGCGCCCGGACCTTCCGCTGGTACGCGGAGGCTTTGGACAAGGTCTACGACGACGTCGCACCCACCCCGCGGAACGCCCTGGCGGTCATCTCGAGGGAGCCGCTTGGCGTGATCGGCGCCGTGGTTCCGTGGAACTACCCGCTGATCATCACGGCCTGGAAGGTGGCTCCTGCCCTCGCGGCCGGGAACTCGGTGGTCCTCAAGCCCTCGGAACAGACCAGCCTCACTGCGCTTCGCCTGGCCGAACTCGCCACTCAGGCAGGCGTGCCGGACGGTGTGTTCAACGTTGTCCCCGGCCTCGGTCACGTTGCGGGCGCCGCCCTGGGCCGGCACGAACTCGTGGACAAGATCACCTTCACGGGATCGCCGGAAGTTGGCCGGTACTTCCAGCGCTACGCCTCCGAATCGAACGGCAAACAGGTGGCGCTGGAGCTCGGCGGCAAGTCGCCGCAGGTGGTTCTTCACGACGTCGGAGACATCGCCGCGTGTGCCTCGGCCGTGGCCTGGGGGATTTTCTACAACGCGGGCCAGACCTGCCACGGCGGGTCCCGGCTCCTGGTGGACGAACGCGTCCACGACGAGTTGCTGGAAGAGGTCATCAAGGTTGGGCGCTCGCTGCAGCTCGGCGACCCACTGGATCCTGCCACCCAGATCGGCGCGATCATCGACGACCGGCAGCTTGAGAGCATCCTCGGTTACTACGCCGTCGCAGAAGACGAGGGCATCGCAGTGGCCAGCGGCGGCACCCAGGTCCACCCTGCCGGCGTCGAACAGGGCTACTACCTGGAGCCCACGGTCCTGGACCGGGTCAACAACGCCGGCCGCATCGGCCAGGAGGAGATCTTCGGGCCGGTCCTGGCAGTGAGTACCTTCCGTGGCGCGGCCGAGGGCATCCGGATGGCCAACGACACCAAGTACGGCCTGGCCGCCAGCGTGTGGACGCAGGACATCACCAAGGCACACACCGCCGCCCGCGAACTGCGCGCCGGTACCGTCTGGGTGAACACCTTCGACGTCGCGGACATCATCACTCCCTTCGGCGGGTTCAAAGAATCAGGGTTCGGCAGGGACCGTTCACTGCATGCCTTGGACGCCTACTCCGCACTGAAAACAACCTGGATCAACCTCGGCGACGCCGCCCTGGACGACTGAACCACCCAGCCTGAATTGAGACTCGACATGACTGCAACAACGCACGTTTCCGCCACGGAAACACAACCCCTCACGCCCGGCACCGCCCGCATCGGGTTCATCGGCCTCGGCAACATGGGCTCGGGCATGACACGCAACCTCCAAGCCGCCGGCTTCCAGCTGATCGTCAACGACGTCCGCAAGGAATCCGCCGCCGACCTCCTCGCCAACGGCGCAGAGTGGGCGGATGATGCAGCGGCAGTCGCCGCCGGCTCCGACGTCGTCATCACCATGCTCCCCACGCCCAAGCATGTGGAAACCGTCGCCATGGGTCCCGGTGGGCTCTTGAACGGAATGCCCGACGGCGGCACGTGGGTGGACATGTCCACCTCGGTTCCGGAGGTGGCCAACCGGGTTCGCGAGGCCGGGGCTGCCCGTGGCATCCGCGTCCTGGATGCACCGGTCAGCGGCATGTCCGTGGGCGCCGCGAACGGGATGCTGCAGATCTTCATCGGCGGCGAGACGGCCGACGTCGAACGCCTCCGTCCCGTGTTCGAAGCGATGGGCGACCCCGAACGGATCCTGCACGTAGGCGGCCACGGTGCCGGTTACGCGGTGAAGCTCATGATCAACCAGCTGTGGTTTTCGCACCTGGTAGCCACCGCGGAAGTGCTGAGCACAGGCGTCAAGGCGGGCGTGGACCTGGAAGTCCTGCGGCAGGCACTCATCGCCAGCCCGGCAAACTCCAATTTTGTGCAGAACGACGTCCTGTCCATCCTCAACCACGGCGACTACGACGAAGGCTTCGCGATCGCCTTGGCCTGCAAGGACCTTGGCTTGTCCGTGGACCTGGCCCGCTCGGTGGGTGTGCCCATGGAGTTGTCCGGCCTGGTGGAGCAGCTCTACCGCCGGGCCAAGGCGCTCTACGGCGACAAAGCCGGCGAGATGACCCCCGTGAAACTTTACGAAGACGCCATTGGCGAGCAGTTGCGGACGCCCGCACAGGCATACGGCATCGCAGCAGAAGGAGCTTGACCACCATGCAGACACGTATGCAGATCCACGCCGAGCTGGCGTCGACGGAGCTGACGCTCGATCCGAAGCCCACCGCCTATTTTGGGCGGGGCCGCGTGGTTGAGATCGGCGGGATTGTCGCTGCCCTCGGCGCGAGGTCAGCCCTGATCGTCACTGACCCGTTCCTTGCCACCACCGAAGTTGTGGCGGCGGTCCGGACTTCCTTGGAAGCTGCCGGGCTCTCCGTCAGCGTGTTCGACGGAGTGACGCCCAACCCCACCACCACATGCGTGGATGCCGGCTCGGACCAAGCCGCAGCTTCCGGAGTTGATGTCCTGGTCCCTGTGGGCGGGGGATCGTCCATGGACGCAGCGAAAGGAATCTCGCTGGGTGCCGTGAATCCGGCCAGGGGAGCGGGGCTGGACTACAGCAACCATTTCGAGAACCCGGCGCTGCCCATTGTTGCCGTCCCTACCACTGCCGGCACCGGTGCAGAGGTCAACGCCTTCGGTGTGGTCACGGACGTTGACGCGCACCGGAAATTCTACGTGGGCCACGAATCGGCACTGCCCAAGGCAGCCGTGCTGGACCCTGAACTGACCCTCGGGCTTCCGCCGAAAGCCACCGCGGCCACCGGCATGGACGCGCTCACGCACGCCATCGAGTCCTACTCCTCCGTCCGGCAGAACCCCTACTCCGATGGCATTGCCCTCCAAGTGGTCTCCATGGTGGCCGAGTTCCTGCCCCGCGCAGTGGCCGACGGCAACGATATCGAGGCCCGTTCACAGCTCCTCCTGGCGTCGCATATCGCCGGAGTCGGCTTTTCGCACACCGGTCTCGGCCTGGTCCACGCGATAGCCCACCCGCTGGGAGGCCGCTTCAACATTCCGCACGGACTGGCGCTGTGCTTGGTGATTGAGGATGTGCTTCGCCTCAACCTCAGGAACCGGCTGGACCGGACAGCGCGCCTGGCTTTTGCGCTTGGGGTTGGTGACACCGCGGCGAGCATCGAGCAAAACGCGGAGGCCGCCGTCGTCGCCGTTGCTGAGCTGGCACGGGAGGTTGGAATGACTGCCCGGCTGGCCGACTTCGGTGTGACCGAGGCCGATCTCGATTCCTTGGTTGAAGACACTCTGGCCGACGCCGTCATCAACAACACTCCGGTCCCGCCCACCGCCGTCGAAATCCGTACGATCCTCGAGAAAGCTCTTTAAGTGGACAACACCATGACTCTTGACACTGACGCTCTACCCGGCGCCGAGCGGGCGTTCGTTGAGTCCCTGCCCACGCAGCTCTACATCGATGGCCAATGGACAGACTCTTCCGACGGCGGGACCTCGGCTGTGGAGGACCCCTCTACCGGCGCTGTCCTCACCAGGATCGCTGACGCGTCTCCCGCTGACGGTGACCGCGCGTTGGCAGCTGCTGCCCGGGTCCAGGAGTCCTGGGCGGCAACCCCGCCCCGCGAGCGTGGCGAAATCCTGCGCCGAGCCTTCGAGCTGGTCACGGCCCGGGCCGAGGACTTCGCCCTTGTGATGACACTGGAGATGGGCAAGCCACTGGCGGAGTCCCGCGGCGAAGTTGCCTACGGCGCCGAGTTCCTACGCTGGTTCTCCGAGGAAGCCGTCCGCGTTTCTGGCCGCTACTCCACAGCGCCGGACGGCAAGTCCCGCCTGCTGGTGACCAAGCGTCCCGTGGGCCCATGCTTGTTCATCACGCCGTGGAACTTCCCCTTGGCCATGGCCACGCGGAAGATCGCACCGGCCATTGCCGCGGGCTGCACCATGGTCCTCAAGCCGGCTAACCTCACCCCGTTGACGGCCTTGTTGTTCACTCAGGTCCTGGAGGAAGCAGGCCTTCCCGCAGGCGTCCTGAACGTCATTCCCACCACCCGCCCGGCGGACGTCACGGGTCCGCTCATCCGGGACAGCCGCCTGCGCAAGCTCTCGTTCACCGGATCAACCGGTGTGGGACAGCAGCTCATTGCGGACTCGGCGCACCAGGTGCTCCGGACGTCCATGGAACTGGGCGGCAACGCTCCGTTCCTGGTCTTCGAGGATGCGGACCTGGATGCAGCGATTGATGGCGCCATGGTGGCCAAGCTCCGGAACATGGGGGAGGCCTGCACGGCGGCGAACCGGTTCATCGTTCACGAAACCCTGGCATCGGAGTTCAGCCGGCGTTTGACTGAACGGATGTCTTCTTTGGTGTTGGGGCGAGGCTCCGCTGAAGGCACCAACATCGGGCCGCTGATTGATGCAAAGAGCCGCGCGAAGGTGGACGAGTTGGTCAGGGATGCCGTTGACCGCGGCGCGACTGTCCTGACCGGCGGGGCTCCGGCTGAGGGAGAGGGGCACTTTTACCCACCCACTGTCTTGGTTGATGTCCCGGGCGATGCCCGGATCCTGCACGAAGAGGTCTTCGGCCCGGTGGCACCGGTTGTCAGCTTCAGTACCGAGGCAGAGGCAATCGCACTGGCCAATGACACCGAGTACGGCTTGGTGGCCTACGCCTACACGCGGGACCTGAACCGCGGCATCCGGCTGTCCGAGAAAGTGGACGTGGGAATGTTCGGACTCAACACGGGCATCGTGTCCAACCCCGCGGCACCCTTCGGCGGCGTGAAGCAATCAGGCCTGGGCCGCGAGGGTGGCACCGAGGGAATCGAGGAATTCCTGGAGACCCGCTACATCGGCATCGCGGACCCCTCCTGATGCTTCGTTTACTGGTGACGGGCGGTACCAGCGGGATTGGTGCCGCCCTGGTCAGGGAGTCCCTGCGAGCCGGTCACTCCGTGTTCACCACTGGGCGTGATCCCGGGAGGCTCGCGGAGTTCCTAAACTCCTGCGTCGGGTTGGGGCCCGTGAGTGGTGTGGTTGCAGACGCCGGTGATTGGGAGCAGACCCGTGCTGCCGTGTCCGCAGCGCACCAGTTCCTTGGCAAGATCGACGTGGCCGTGGCAAACGCCGGGTTCTCCGCGGCCGGCGACCTCGCCGACGGCGATCCGGACCGTTGGCGAGACATGGTGCTCACCAACGTCTATGGCCCGGCGATCCTGGCGAAGGCGGCACTGCCGCACCTTCTGGAGAACCGCGGTCACATGGTGCTGATCGGCAGCACGGCAGGACGTAAGGTCTACCCCGGGAACCTGTACACCGCCACGAAATGGGCCGTCACCGGTTACGCGGAGTCGCTCCGTCAGCAACTCGTGGGGACCGGAGTGAGGGTACTGCACATTGCGCCTGGCCACGTCGACACGCCGCTGTGGACGGAGGCGCCGGATGCCTTCATTCCGCCCGAGTCCGTGGCCGGGACCATGCTGTGGGCGCTGACCCAGCCACCCGGCGTCGACGTTTCAGAAGTCATGGTCCGGGCGACCGGCCAGGCGTTCTAGAGCGAATCCCCGCCAGAGCCTTTTCCCGACGGCGGGCGTAAAATTGGCACACGGGCGGCACGCACCAGCCCTGCCGCTTTTTCGCTCTCCGGTAAGAAAGGAGGTGGAAAACATGGGACGCAGAATGGAAGGCTTCGTCCACGTGACCGAGCGGCTGCAGTCCGTTTTTGGACCGGCAACCCACGGCGATACGGACAGCCCCGTGGTGCACAGGCACGATGATTTCGAGACCGCTTCCGAGGCGGATCTGAAGAACTTCGACGTCGAGACCGACTCTGAGGGCCATCACTACGCAGTCCGGAACAATGATCCCGGCCCAACCACCACTGACTACAGCCTCTAGGGAGGCGTGAGATGCCGAAGGGCCGGACCGCGAACTCCGGCCCTTCCTCATTTTCAGAACGGCTGCCACCTTGACCCTGATCGGTTCACCGTGCAACTGTTGAGCAACTAGTCAGCATCCTTATTATGTGGGTAACACGTAGGTGCCGGCATTCAGAGGGGGCCATCAATGAGTTTCCAAGACGATGCAGCAAGACCAACCCGCACCGCCGCCTTGTGGGTGGCAGTAGCTGTTGGCCTGGTGGTTCTGGTGATGTTGATCGTGTTCTTCGTCCAAAACCAGGACATGATCACGGTCAGGTTCTTCGGGTTGCAAGGGACGCTCGCACTCGGCACCACGCTGTTCATAGCGGCTGTGGGTGGCGGCGTCCTGGTGGCGCTGGCGGGAGGTGCGCGCATCCTTCAGCTGAGGATGAGCAACCACCGCCGGAAAAAGGCCGTGAGTGGGCCCGGCATGGCCCCTTAGGACCTGTTAGCTGCGTTAACTGCGGAAGGACCGGAGCGCTTGCTCCGGTCCTTCCGCAATTTAATCCCGACGGCGGCACTCCCTGACGTTCTAGGTCCGCCGGGGTGGTGGGTCGTCTTAGCCTTCGCAGTCAGTGCAGTAGGCGACGCCATCTTTTTCGCGGGCGATCTGCGAACGGTGGCGAACCAGGAAGCAGGAGTGACAAGTGAACTCGTCATTTGCCTGCGGGATGACCTGGATGACCAGTTCTTCGGCGACGATTTCGCCGCCGGGGCCGCTGGCGTCGAGGCCATCGGTTTCGTCCAGTTCAAGCACGACACTCTTGGCCGTGGGGGCACTGGCGGACTGGAGAGCCTGGAGGGACTGCTCCTGGTTCTCTTTTACATCGGTACGGAGTTCGTCGTAATCGGCTGCCACTTTTTAATGCCTCTTCGTGTTAGGGGGTTACCGGGTATGCAACGTACAGCATGCCACGAAAATTCCATACCATACCCCAGTTATGCGGCTTGTGGCGAAAACCACGTGGGTGACGGGCAGAAAAACCCGCCACCAAGCGTGATTTCGCCCATCTGTTACCGGAGTTCGATGTCCAATGATTGGAATTGGTCCGCCGCGTGGCGACCAACCAACAACCGGAACGTACCCCGCTCAAACTGCCAGCCGGCGTCGTAATGTGCAAACGCCTTGGCCGGGATGCTTATTTCCACACTCTCGGTTCCGTTAGCTGCCAGGTGGGTTCCGGCGTAACCGGCAAGCCAGCGCACAGGCCTCTCCACGCCGGATTCGGGGCGTTCCAGGTAAACCTGGACTACTTCCCGCCCGGTGCGGGTGCCGGTGTTCTTGACGGGGACGTGCACTACGACGTCCTTACCGGCGGTCACCGCCTGGGGTGCGTGGGCTTTGCCGAGCTCGAACGTGGTGTAGCCAAGGCCATAACCGAAGGGGAGTGCCGGAGCGGCCCCGCCTTCGGCTTCCTGCTTCAACCATGCCCGGTAACCGATGTGGATGCCCTCGGAATAGACCACCTTTCCCTCAACTGGCGTGGTGTTCAGTACGGGGACATCTTCCAATGCGGCAGGCCAGGTGGTGGGCAGGCGTCCACCCGGCTCTTCGGCACCCAGGAGGATGTCCGCGATTGCGTTGCCGAATTCCTGCCCTCCAAACCAGCCCAGCAGGACCGCGTCCACCGTGACCAGCCAGGGCATCAGTACCGGGGAGCCCGAGTTGACCACCACAACAGTGCGCGGGTTGGCTGCGGCAACGGCGTCGACCAATTGGTTTTGGTAACCCGGAAGGTTCAGGTCTTTGCGGTCGAAGCCTTCGGATTCGATGGCGGCGTTGGTGCCCACCACCACCACGGCGACGTCGGACGTGCGGGCCGCTTCGACGGCGGCGTCGATTTCCGCCTGCGGGTCCGTGACGATGGTTTCCTCGCCCAGCAGGATGGCAGTGAACGGGATGATCTGTT
The DNA here is from genome assembly GCF_011605365.1 of Paenarthrobacter sp. MSM-2-10-13. Classification (NCBI taxonomy): domain Bacteria; kingdom Bacillati; phylum Actinomycetota; class Actinomycetes; order Micrococcales; family Micrococcaceae; genus Paenarthrobacter; species Paenarthrobacter sp. MSM-2-10-13. The sequence goes on from NZ_JAAOXO010000002.1 coordinate 471,641, forward strand.
CCGCTGGCAGTTGGTACTCGGCTTCGATGCGGACCGTCTGGCCCGCCGTGGTTTCGATCGCGTGAACGGTTTTGGGCGGATCGAACAGCGCCGCACCCAAGACTTCGGTATCGTCCTCAAGCTCGCTGTTGAAGACTTCCGTGCCGTCCAGGACATAGCGGATCCGGCCCACTGTGCCGACGCCAAGGTGGTGGACACCTGCTGTTTCTGCTGTCCAGTCCGCTTCCATGCGGATGGAGGCCGCGCCGTCGGGAATTCCGATGCCGAACCAAATCAGGTGCGAGGCCAAGCGGTCTTCGCCGGAAATCTCCGAGCCGTCAGCCGCTAGGAAGGTCACGCGGATTCCGGGGACGTCGGAGGCGGGATTATGCAGGGACGCGCGGGGGAATGGCTGGATGCCCTCGGCAACCTTGGCGCCGCGCGCGTAGGCGACCGTGACGTCGTCGGGCAGTGCCTTCCGCAGCCCCTCCAACGGTGAGACGGTGTACTTGGGCATCACCGTGGCGCTGCCGCCGCCCTGGGTGCGGGCTTCGTCAGCGTTGTGGCCGATCACGGCCACGCTGCTTAGCATTTTGGCATCCAGAGGCAGGAGCCCCTTATTGCGGACCAGCACGGCGCCGCGGACGGCTACTTCACGGGCGACGGCGGCACCGTCAAGTTGTGTGGGGACTTGGGTGACTGCGGGCGCGAATCCCTCGAGTGAACCGACGCGGGCCGCCAGGCGCAGGATGCGGGTGACCTTCTCCAGGATGGCTTCACGGCTCACGCGGCCATCATTGACGGCGGCCAGCAGCTTGGGTCCCCAGTGCCCCACCGGTCCCGGCATTTCCAGGTCCTGGTGGGCGTTAGCGGCGTCCACGGAACGTACGCCGGTCCAGTCGGACACCACCACGCCGTCGAAGCCCCACTCGGTGGACAGTGGCGTTTCCAACAGCTTGTTCTCACTGGCGGTGGTGCCGTTGATGGAGTTGTAGGAACTCATCACCAACCAGGCGCGGGCCTCGGTGATCGCGTCCTCGAAGGCGGCGAGGTAGAGCTCGCGGAGCGGGCGCTCGTCCACTACGGAGTCTGCGGTGAAGCGCTCGGTCTCAGCCTCATTGGCGAGGTAGTGCTTGGGGGTGGCGCCCACACCCATGGACTGGACGCCGGAAACGTACCCGGCGGCCATGGTGGCGGTGAGCCGTGGATCCTCGCTCATGCACTCGAAGTGGCGGCCGCCCAGCGGTGAGCGGTGCAGGTTGATGGTGGGGCCCAGGACTGCGTGGACGCCTTTGCGGCGGGCCTCCTGGCCCAGGATCTGGCCGTAGCGGTGGGCGGTTTCCACGCTCCAGGTGGCGGACAAGGCGGACGACGACGGCAAGGAGACTGAGTCGTGGCGCTCATCGAAGTCTTCGCCGCGGACGCCTGCCGGGCCGTCGGACATCACAATGCGGGACAGGCCGATCTCCGGGATGGCGTGGGTGGACCAGACGTCCGCTCCGGTCAGCAATTGGACCTGCTGCTCAAGGGACAGACTCGTGGCGAGTTCACGGATCTTCGCTTCGGCGTCCGGGGATCCGGCCTGCGGTGCCGTGACGGCAGCTGCGAGTGTGGGATTCATGGGTGGCTGCTCCTTCTATGCCCGTCGTTGGGTCTACCTAGAACTCTAACCGCTAAAATCTAGTGTGACTAGGTTTTTAGCTCAAGTGCCCCTGAAATAGACTGAGCCAATGCCAACTTCGAGGGCCCGCGGCCAATACGCCAAGGGAGCGGAACGCCGCGAACAGATCATTCAGACCGCCACGGACGTCTTTGCCACCGAAGGCTTTGAGGGAACAGCCCTCAAACGCGTCGCCGAGCTGGTGGGCGTCAAGGAAGCAACGCTGTTCCACTACTTCAAAGGGAAGCAGGAACTTCTCACTGCCGTCCTGGCCGAACGGGATCGTCGCTCCCTGGCCCTTGGCGGCGAATCCGAGGTGGGGCTGGCCCTTATGCCGGGCATCGCCGAGCGGAACGAGCGGGAGCCGGGGCTGACTACCCTCTACGCGGTTGCCTCGGCAACTGCCAATGACCCAGGGCACGACTCCCACGCGTACTTCAAGGACCGCTACGAGACCGTGATTCGGGGCATTGCTGCCGACATCGAACGGCGCCAGTCGTCCGGCGAGGTACGCACCGACGTCGGCGCTGAAGCTCTTGCGCGGCTGGTGGTGGCTGCCTTCGACGGCTTGCAGTTGCAGTGGCTCTATGACAAGTCCGTGGACATGGCCGAAGGACTGCGGCAGCTCACCGACGTGTTGCTGGCCCCCTCGCACCCAACTGGGTAGCAGATAAGGCCGTTCTGAGAGCTCAGAACGGCCTTATCTGCTACTTACTTGGGGGCGATGCCCGTGGTGATGCTAGCGGCCGGTGCCGCCGTAGACGGTAGCCTCAGCGTCGCCGTCGAGCTCGAACGCATTGTGGATGGCGCGCACGGCATCATCCAAGGCGTCAGCGCTGGTAACCACGGAGATACGGATTTCCGAGGTGGAGATCATGTCAATGTTGATGCCGGCGTCAGAGAGGGCCTTGAAGAACGTGGCCGAAACGCCGGGGTGTGAGCGCATGCCTGCACCAATGAGGGAGAGCTTGCCCACGTGCTCGTTGTATTCGATGCTCTCGAAGCCGATCTGGCCCTCGGCGGCGCGCAGGGCGGCCAGGGCGTCCGCACCTTCAACAATGGGAAGGGTGAACGAGATGTCCGTGCGGCCGGTGCCGTGGGTGGAGACGTTCTGGACGATCATGTCGATGTTCGAGTGCGCATCTGCGATCACCTGGAAGATTGCAGCTGCCTTGCCGGGGATGTCCGGTACGCCCACCACAGTGACCTTGGCTTCGGACCGGTCGTGTGCAACGCCGGAGATGATTGGCTGCTCCAAGGCAACTCCCTCTTGAATAGTGAACTTTTCGTCGGCGCCGGGGATGACCCAGGTGCCTTCGTTCTGGCTGAATGACGAGCGGACGTGCAGGGGCACACCGAAACGGCGGGCGTACTCCACGCAACGCAGGTGCAGGATCTTGGCACCGGAAGCGGCCAACTCCAGCATTTCCTCGCTGGAGATACGTTCGATCTTCTGGGCGCTGCTGACGACGCGGGGGTCGGCGGTGTAAATGCCGTCCACATCCGTGTATATTTCGCAGACGTCAGCTTCGAGAGCCGCAGCCAAGGCAACAGCGGTGGTGTCCGAGCCACCGCGGCCCAAGGTGGTGATCTCGTTGGTGATGCGGCTCATGCCCTGGAAACCTGCCACGATCGCAATGTGACCCTTGTCCAGGGCGGTGCGGATGCGGTGAGGATCGACGTCGATAATTCGCGCCTTGCCGTGGATGCCGTCGGTAATCATGCCGGCCTGGGAGCCCGTGAAGGACTGCGCGGAGGCACCGAACTTGTTGATGGCCATGGCGAGCAAGGCCATGGAAATTCGCTCACCGGCGGACAACAGCATGTCCATTTCACGGGCTGGAGCCGAGTCGGTGACCTGGCTTGCAAGGTCCAGGAGTTCATCAGTGGTGTCGCCCATTGCGGAAACAACAACCACGACCTCGTTGCCGGCCTTCTGCGCGTCCACGACGCGCTGAGCGACCCGCTTGATGCCATCAGCATCGGCAACCGAGGAACCGCCGAACTTTTGAACGATCAGCTGCTTGGTAATGGCAGCCTCGTTGGAGAGCTCGTCGATCTTCACTTCGGTAGTGGGCATAGTCATGCGCGCACCCTCACTGCATCAATAGGGTTCGAACGCGGCCTGCCAAATCCAAATTTGAGCACGCCTGCGTAGCTTATTTGCCCAGTTTATCGCCGTGTGCAGGGCTGGTAGGAATTGTGACCACATAGCGGCCACCCCATCCCTCTACCATCCGGCCGTGCCCGGACCGCCCTTGAACGGGCCCACAATCTGCCGGGTGATCCAGCCGCCATAAAAGCCGCCTTCCTGGAACGTCACCTGCTCACCGTCCACCGTGCAGGCTTCCATGTTTTCCGGATACAGGGCCACCCGTGTGCTCAGGGCCTCGAAGCCCCGGGTCGGGTGTGGGTACGTCCAACCGCCGCGCTCAACAACCGTCCCGCCGGCAGCGATAGTGAAATAGCTCGCCTGCCCCTTGAATTCGCAGAATGTGGTGCCCCCAACAGGAATAAGAACACCTTCCGGGAAGGCATCCAACGGCACGTAATAGACAGGAGGATGGCTGGTTTCCAACACCCTCACAGCATCGGTGGTGTCTACGATCACCTGACCTCCCAGCCGCACCACAACCCGCTCGGCACGCGGCTCAACCCGGGGCGGGCGCGGATAGTCCCACACCGATTCCTGACCGGGGGCCGGCTTGATGGGACGGGGGCGCCGGAAGACGCCGGAAACACTGCGACTGGAGACCATGTCCCATAGTGGCACGCTTGGCTGGGATCTCCCCGTGAAGTTTTGGGCGTATCCGTGGCAGCGTGCCCGGCGTACCATCCATTCATGAGGAGTGCGAGAGGCAATGGCCGGCGTTCCTGACCGCCCACGCGGTCCGGGTCCAACCCATGAACCCGAATACGAAGTGATCGGCGGCGTGATCGACGATCAGCCCTCCGGCTTTGATCGCACCAGTCCAAGGACTGGGTCTCCGGGCAGACCCGCCCCGCAGTTCGGGACAGACTTGGCCGTTGCATGGCACAGCGCCCGGACATCTTTTACCTCGTGGAGGTTCTGGGTGGCCTGCGCCTTGGGGATTGCGGCCGCTTGGGGATCAGCTGCCGCTGTGATTGCGGTAGGGGAAGCCAATGGGTGGTTCGACGTCAGGGTTCCAAGCGCCATCTACCTGATCACGGCGGTGTTCCTGGCACTTGCCGCCGCCGTGTTGGGCGCGATGTGGGGCTTCCGTCATTCCCATGGGCGCGTACCCGTTCTTCTGCTGTCAGGGGCCATGCGAGGGATGGCGTTGGCTGCGCTGGCCGGTGGCGTCTTGCTCGCGGTGGGCAGCAGCGTTGGTGGGCCGACCGCGCTGACCGGTGCCGCCGTCGTGGTGATTGTCCTCGAAGTAGCCGTGTTCGGGCTGATCGGTGCAGGTGCACGGACGTGCTTTGCCACGGCGGCGCCGGGTGCGGCGTTGGCCGCCGTAGTGGTGGCATTCCTCTGCTTAGGCAACGTTGTTGTCACGGCCCTGCTGCTTCCTGGCACCACCGGAATGGACCAGGCGTCAGTACCGGTGAATGTGGAGCGGGACGGTGCGGGGCGGGTCATTGCCTACGAATGTGTGGGCGAGCTTCAACCGGTTGAGGTTGCCCACACGGACCGGGTCGTGTGGCTTGCCACAGCCAACCCGGCCCTCCTTCTGGGGAGCATCGGCGCCGACATGGTGCCCCCGGATAACGCGCTGGGCTGGGTGATGTCCGGACTGCAGTGGGCTTCCGACGGGCCATCCCGTGAAGTGCCGTGCCTCCGCGGAGAATCAAGCACCAACCGTGCGCCGTCCATGCCAGTGGCGCTGACAGGCTTGGTGCTGCAGGCACTCACGGCCGCGCTGGTGCTGGTTCCGGGACGCTGGCTGGCTGCGAGGAGGCTGCGAACTAGTCCGCGTTCCGGCTAGCCCCGTCGCACGTACTCGGAAACCACCACGCCCGAGCCGAACGCCGTCGTCGAAACCTCATCGAAGGCGCTGGGCTGATAGGCGCCGGGCGCAAACAGCGGGATGCCGTCGCCAAAGAGGAGCGGGTTGCGTTTGAGCACCAGCCTGTCGATCTCCCCGGAAAGCCGGGTGGCCAACGTGCCACCGCCGCACAGCCAGATGGAGTTCCCCGGCTCGGATTTCAACCGGCGCACCACTTCCACCGGGTCCTCGGACGTCAACGTCAGGTTCGGGTGCTCGCCAGGAATGTCTGCCCCAGTCCGGGTCCGCGAGAAAACCACCTGCTGCAGATGCTGATACGGGCTTGTCATGCCCACCGGCAGGCCCACCGCGTAGGTATTCCAGCCCATCACCACGGTGTCGAACATGGTCCCGGTGCGTTCGATGCCAAAGGCGTCGGCAATCGCAGTGGGAATGGCATCTGAGAACCGCGCATTCAAGGCGGCCATGTGGTCGCCCTCCACCGGAAACGCGTCAAACTCGCCTCCAGGGCCGGCAATATAGCCGTCCAGGCTCACAGCAACGTAGTACACAAGTTCTCGCACGGGACCCCAATCACGGTTGATGTTGTGACTGCGAGACTACAACAGCGCGTTGCGCCTGCCCTCGAACGCCCTGCCGAGCGTGACTTCGTCCGCGTACTCCAGGTCCCCGCCTACGGGAAGGCCGGAGGCCAGCCGAGTCACGGTGATGCCTATCGACTTGAGCATGCGGGCAAGGTAAGTGGCTGTAGCTTCGCCCTCAAGGTTGGGGTCCGTGGCGATGATGATTTCCTGGATGGCGCCGTCGTTGAGGCGCGTGAGGAGTTCACGAATGCGCAACTGCTCCGGACCGACGCCTGCGATGGGATTAATTGCCCCGCCCAGCACGTGATAACGGCCGCGGAAGGACCGCGTGCGCTCAACGGCCAGGACGTCCTTGGACTCTTCCACGACGCAGATGACCGACGGATCACGACGCTGGTCGCGGCAGATATTGCACGTTTCCTGCTCGGTCACGTTAAAGCACACGGTGCAGAACTTCACCCGTTCCTTGACCGTGGTGATGGCCGTGACCAAGCGCTTCATATCCTCAGGATCGGCCTCAAGAATGTGGAACGCCAGGCGCTGCGCTGATTTGGGGCCCACACCGGGAAGCCGGCCGAGCTCATCAATCAGCTCTTGAACTGCACCTTCGTACACAATGTCCTCGTTAGGTTGAAATCAATGCTGGAGTCAGCGGGGCTGCAGGGGAGAACCGTCCAAGGCGCGCTCTTCAATCAGCTTCCCGCCCAGAATACGCTCCACGGCAGCCCGCCCAAAGACACGGGATTCTTCGATGGTTTCGTCTTCCGGACTGGGAATGTCCTCCGTCACGGTGGCGGGGGCTGCCTGGGTCCGTGCGGGTGCCTGAACACGGCCCGCTTGGGCTTCGGGGCTGTTGGTCAACCGCTGGTACAGGCTCTGGCGACCATTCGGACTTCCCGACGGCGCGGCCTCCTCCAGTGTGGCTACCGAACCGTGCGCTTCCTCGGGTTGCGTCGCCAAGGATGGCCAGGTCGCCGGTGCGTTGCTGGCAGACGGGGCGGCGCTACTTGCCGGGGCGGGCATCGATTGGGTCGCGGGCCAGCTCGACGCCGGTGCGACGTCCCAGCTGGAGCTCGGGTTCTGCTCCGCGTTGGTGGGATGGCCGTAGGCAGCGGTGGCTGCTTCCGGCACCTGCGCTGCGGCGGGTTCGTAGTCAGGGGCGTCCGTTGCCGGGGCGACATCTTGGGCCGCTTCGGCGGGTTTCCTGCCCACATTGGACTCGGTGCCCACAACCCACGTCCCAGGCGCTTGCTCGACTGCACGGGACCACGGATCCTCGGACGCGTTGCCACGTGCTGCCTGGGACGCTGTGGTTGTGGTGGCCTGGGACGGTGTTGCCGACGCCCGGGGTGACGACGGTGATTGGGGTGTGGAAGGCGATGCCGATGCCGACGGGGATGGGCTGGCCGCTGCGGGGGCAGCCGTTTGCGTGCTGGTACGGGCGTAGCCCGAAGGCGGCTCCCAATCCGCAGGAGGCTCTTCATCCAGAGGCGGTGCGTCTTCGTCCAGCGGCGGACCCCAATCGTCGTCAGGGTACGAGTAATCGCCGGAGGGCTCGGGAGCCGGGGCCGAGACGGCTTCCGGTGCCACTGCAGTTGCCGGTGCAGCAGCCTGCGGGGGAGCTACTGGCGTGGCTGCCCGCGGGGGAGCTACTGGCGTGGCTGCCGGTGCGGATGCCGCCGTCGCCGAAGCGGGTGCGAGACCCCAGGCGGAGTCGACAGCTGACACCGGCGCCGGCGTCGAGGCTGCGTCCGCGGTGGCTGACGTAACATCTGCTGCTGTTTCCACAGGGGACCCGGCACCAGCCGACGCCTGGGCGCTTGCTGGTGCCGCAGCAGCCGGAGTGTCCCGGCTAGTAGGTGCTTTTGGGTTTGGCTCAGAGCTCGCTGAGCTGTTGCCGCCAGCGACCGCGACGATCTGGCAGTCGATGCCGATGGTCTTATGAATCGCCTGCCGAAGGTTCTCGGAGTGATCCGCACGTCCGAACGCGCCTGCAAGACCGCCCGTGGTGAATGCCAACGTCAGCACCTGGCCGTCGAATTGGGCCACTTGGGCATTCGGTTCCACGAGAGCCCAGGTACTGCGCTTGATCTTGGTCAGCGTCTGAAGAACGTCCGGCCATGCACGGCGCAGAGCCTCCACGTCGCCGCTGCCAGCTGGGGTCGGAGCCTGGGCCTGCGCCGGAGCTGGAGCCTGCGCCGGAGCTGGAACCGGAGCTGGAGCCTGAACGGCAGGCTGCGGCGCTGCCTGGTGCGTCACCGTTGCCTGCGCCGGGGCTGCCCGCTGAACCTGCGGAGCTGCCTGCGACGGGGGAGGGGTGAGAGCTTGAACAGGTGGGGTTTGCTGTGCTGGTGCCGGGACAGGAGCGGCTTGAGCCGCAGCAGCTTCCGGTGCAGCAGCCCGGGAAGATCGTTCAGCAGCCGGACGATCTTCGATGGGCCAATCGCTGGTGGATACTCGCGGTGCTGTAATGGCGTCGCGTGATCCACTACTGGTTGACGGCTCGGGAGCGGCGGGGGCCGCGGCGGCAGGGGCAGCTGCCTGCGAGGTAGCCGCAGCTGCGGGTGGGCCGGCAGGGACAGCCGGTGCGCCGCCGTCGCCCGCGTAATTCAGGCGCCGTTCCACGCGGTCGATGCGGGCCGCGATACCCCGCTCGGTCTGCTCGGAGCTGGGCAGGAGGATGCGGGCACACAACAGCTCAAGGTGGAGTCGCGGCGATGTGGCCCCCGTCATTTCCGTGAGCGCGGTATTGGTGACGTCTGCAGCCCGGGACAGCTCGGCTGCCCCAAGGTTGGTTGCCTGGTTGCGCATCCGGGCGATCTGGTCCGCCGGCATACCGCGGAGGATGGCCTGCGCGCTCTCGGGCATCGCTTGGACAATGATGAGGTCGCGGAAACGCTCCAGAAGGTCTTCAACGAAGCGCCGGGGATCGTGGCCGGTTTGGATGACGCGGTCCACGGCTTTGAAGACCACCGCGGCGTCGGACGCTGCGACGGCGTCCACGATGTCGTCCAGCAAGGAAGCGTGCGTGTAGCCGAGCAGGGCAACAGCGAGCTCGTAATCCAGGCCGTTTGGTCCGGCGCCGGCCATGAGCTGGTCCAGGACGGACAAGGTGTCGCGAACGGAACCGCCACCTGCGCGGATGACCAGCGAAAGAACGCCGGGAGCGACAGGAACATTCTCCTGCTGGCAAAGGAGTTCGAGGTACTGCATGAGCGGCTCGGGTGGCACCAGCCGGAAGGGGTAGTGGTGCGTGCGGGAGCGAATGGTCCCGATGACCTTGTCCGGCTCCGTGGTGGCGAAGATGAACTTGATGTGTTCCGGCGGCTCTTCGACGATCTTGAGCAGTGCGTTGAAGCCGGCCGACGTGACCATGTGGGCCTCGTCAATGATGAAGATCTTGTAGCGGTCACGGACCGGGGCGAACGTTGCGCGTTCGCGGAGATCGCGGGCGTCGTCAACGCCACCGTGGCTGGCGGCATCGATCTCGATGACATCCAGCGAGCCGGAGCCGCCGCGTGCGAGTTCGATGCAACTGGGGCACTGGCCGCAGGGGGTGTCAGTGGGTCCCTCGGCGCAGTTAAGGCAGCGGGCCAGGATGCGTGCGGACGTGGTCTTGCCGCAGCCGCGGGGGCCGGAAAAGAGGTAGGCGTGGTTCACACGGTTCTTGCGGAGCGCCGTCATCAGCGGCTCCGTGACGTGTTCCTGCCCGATAACGTCCGCGAAAGAGTCCGGGCGATACCTTCGATACAGGGCAGTTGTAACAGTCACAAGTGAAACCTACCTATAGAGACTGACATTTAAATAAGTGACCCCTCATGCACCCGCCAGAGCCCATCTACCCTTGCTACCTTCCGGTCCTGGGGGAGTTCAACAGGATGACGCCACATGAGGGGCCGTCGACAAGCTTACCCGAACTTGGGTTGGGGTTCGAATCGGCTCGAAGGGCTGTGGATAAGGCTCGACGGCGGGTGGTTAACCTTCTCACTTTGTCGGGGCTGGGTGGTAAACCTCGGACTGCATGAGGGGTTCGTTGGAAAGGTTGGGGCAGTGGGGCGGGATGAGTAGTGGGGATTGGGTTGACCCAAAGGACGTAACCGGCGAGATTCACAAAGACGTGCTCGCTGTGGTTCGTGTCCTCGTCGTCTCCGGATGGAGGCTGAGGCGCCAAGGGCACAAGTTCTACATGTACTGCCCCTGCGGATCTGGCGGTGCGCAGTTGAGGGTTGACGGCACTACTGGGAATTCGTCCCAGCGAGCCAAGATCCTCCTTCGCGACGCACGTCGGTGTCCGGGCCAGCATGAACTACTCAGAGGGCGGCGGTAGCTGTTGTCACTTGTCAACACATTGGAATATTCTAAAACTATGACTACCGAGCACCCATTCGAAGTGCGTCTCCGTTTGCGGGAACTTCCCGAGCCGGTTGAAGACCTGCTTGTGGAACAACTTGACGCGATCGTGTCCCGCTTTGCGGAAGTGCCATATGTGACCGTGCTGCAGGACGCCGAGAGCGGCACACTGGCCGCCCACCGGGTGGTTGACCAGGTTCGTCATCTGGGTGGAGACGTTCTAGCAATTGATTTCGACTATGTCACCCGGGGTGAGATAGCGGAGCGGCTGGAAACGACACGACAGGCTGTGGCCCACTGGGTTGCCGGCGAGCGGCAAGCGGCTTTTCCATTCCCCCTTCCAGCCATCCAGGCGGGGATCTCACTTTGGTGCTGGTCGGACGTCGTCAACTGGGCGCGCGCCTCGAACCGAGCTTTTAGCGCGGATGTAAGACTGATGTCCGCCGATGAGATCGCAATGATCAACGGAGAATTGGCAGCGGGGCGAATGCCCATCTTCGCCTGACCCGGATCACCGCCACCCATTCACCGGCCACGTCATGAAAGCCGGCTCCTCGTAAGGGTGCGCCGCCCGCAGAGCCAGCACCACGCCGTCGAGCCTGTCCTCCTCGACCACGCACTCAACACGTACTTCGGGCACCTGCTCCTCAATCCCAACCTCGCCGATAGCGGGCCGTGCTCCCGGCAGAGGCGTGAAGCGCCCAGTGCCCGGTGCGGTGAAGGCGCAGTGCGAGTAGTTCCCTATTCGGCCCCCGCCGGCGTCGCCGATGGCCAGGAGGACCTCTTCAATGTGGGTCTCTGGTACGTAAACCACCAAGGCGTGGAGCTGCGTCATGGGGACATCCTGTCAACAAACTTCGGCTACAAACAGGTCTCAACCATTGCAAATCACCCGGCCTCAGCGGACCATGGGTATGTACACCGATTGGGGCAATCTCAAGATTGTGAGCTGCGGGGCCTGGGAGCGAGGGGCCGGACCCGGCAGCTCAACGTTGTACCGCAAGAATGGGCGCGTTGGGGGCGTCCATTTTTCCGTTAACGAGCCCTCCTTCGAGGGTGCTTGGACGTGGCAAATCAGCCCGATTACACGATGCCGAAATTCTCAGGTACAGTAGTATCTGCTTTCGAATCGGAAGCAAGGAGAATTCGCCTAGCGGCCTATGGCGCACGCCTGGAACGCGTGTTGGGTTAACGCCCTCGGGGGTTCAAATCCCCCATTCTCCGCCGGAAAAGGCTCCGGGATCCACGTGATCCCGGAGCCTTTCTCTTTGCCCAAAATTCGGCTCCCGCCATGATGGTTTTCCGGCATGAGGTCCGCACATTCCGAGCACGCCATTTGTCCTATGACGCGCTTTGCCGGACCTCTATGCCCTCCTAGGATTGCGTGGACTTGTTCGCAACCAGAGGGGATCCGGTGTCGGACCTTAGTGCGGCCCTGCCGAGTCGGGCTCGGGCGGCGGACCTGGACGCAATCAGGCTTATCGGAATCGCTGCCGTAGTGGTTGGGCATGTCTGGACGTCCGGGCCGTTCACTGACGCCCTGTTCGCGTGGCATGTCCCCGTATTTTTCATCCTGACGGGCTATCTATGGAAACCGGGCCGGACGGTGCGCGATGAGATCACCCGCCGCTCCAAGACGCTCCTGGTCCCGTACGTTGCTTGGCTGGCCGTCATCAGTGTCGCGTTCGCTTCCGTGGAGTACCTGCGCGGCGGATCCCTACCCGTCGAAGCACTCCGAAATGCAGTCTACGGCGGAGCTTTCGCGGTGCGACCATACTCCGCATTCTGGTTTGTACCGGTCCTCTTTTTCACGGCTGTGCTGTGCCGCTGGCTGGAACGCTTTCCGGCGTGGGTTGCGTGGATCATCGCTGGACTGGGGCTGGCAGCAAGCGTTATTGCGGGGGAGGTGATGGCAAGGACGCCGCTGGGAATAGCTTTGGCAGTGCCGTGCCTGGTGTTCGTCCTCGTCGGTCGCGCTTTGCCTGCCATGGTCCCACGCGTTCGCTATAGAACCGCCGTGGGCGTGGGTCTGGTACTTGCCGGCGTTGCCCTGACGGTGGGCGGTGCGGTGCGGCCGCTGAACATGAAAGACGGCGACTTCGGCACGGTCGCGTTGAGCGTGGTCAACGCATCAGCAATGAGCCTGGGGCTGATTCTTGTCTTCGCAGCGCTGTACCGCGGGGTTGGCCCGGCAGTGAATCGCCTGACGATCCGGCTGGCCTCCGCAGGGCTGGTGGTTGTTCTCACCCACGCATTTTTCCTCTACCTGCTCAACACGCCTGCGTCGGGAGCGATCTTGGACGCCGTTGTAGCTTTGGCGGTGCCCTTTGCTCTCGCCTTACTGGTGCTCCGGTCGCCGCTCCGCCGCTGGCTTGTGGGTTAGCCGTCAGCCTGCTGCTCGGTATCTTTCTGCTGAGCGGCGGCCACCCGTTCCAGCACTTCCCGGCAGGCCAGAATTGCCGGGTGGATCCGGCCGGCCGTCCTGGTGGAGGTGAACACGGTTCGCTCCGGCAGGCCGGGAAGGTCCAGGAGTTGGACTGTGCGGCTGCGGCCGGTCCACACGAGGTCCGGCATGAGTGCCACGGCGTTCCCGGATTCGATGAGCCGGATTTGGGCTTGGAGGTCGGCTGTTTCGTAGCGCACGTCCGGCTCGAATCCCGCGGACCGGCAGGCCTGCTCTGCCCAATGCCGGGATGCTGCGCCGCGGGGTTCCATGACCCACGGCATGGACGCCGTGTCAGCGAGGGTGGCTACGGTTTCGCCGCCAAGTCCTACGGGGGGAGTGGCCAGCCGGATGGCGTCGCTGGTAAGGGTAACCCGGTCCAGGCCGCTATGGTGCGGGGCCGCGTGGCCCGGGTATTGCTCGGCCACCACAAGGTCGAAGTCCCGCGCCCACGTTTCGTAGAGTGCGGTCTCCGGTTCGCGCTGTGTCATCTCCACGCGTACCTCGGGATACTCCTGGCGCATGATGGTGAGGAACTCAGGCAGCAACGCCAGTGCCGCGGACTGGAACACCGCCAGGCGCACGGTCCCGGTCACCGTGGACAGCGATGCCGCGAGCTCAGTTTCGGCTCGCTCCAAGGTTTCCAGCAGCGCAGCGGTGTGGGCCACCAGGATCTCCGCCTGCGGAGTCAACTGCACCCGACGCCCCGCTTTTCGCAGCAGTTCCACCCCCGCTTCCTTCTCCAATAGCGTCAGCTGCTGCGACACCGAAGAGGGGCTGTACTGCATCGCATCGGCTACCTCGGCGAGGGTTCCGCGGATCTTCAATTCGTGCAGCAAACGCAGCCTGCGGACGTCCAGCACGGCAGCCTCCAAAGATTCGGGATGAGTAATGAATATTCGTCAGAAAAGATCGCTTTTCCTAACGTGATTGTAGATCCATACTGATGGAAACAAACAAACTTCTCCGCCCCAGAAGGAGCCCCCATGACCAGCACCCTCCCGGATGCCACCGCCCCGCGCACCCAGGATTCCGGGCAGTTCGATGCTTTGGCTCAGGAAGCCATTGCCTTGGTCCGCCACTGGCTTACCGAAGCCAGCAAGATCCCCGTGGACGTGTCCGCGCAGCGCCTCGCCGGCGTCTTGAAGGACCCGAACGGCCTTGACTTCACTGTCGGATTCGTCGACGGCGTCATCCGCCCCGAGGACCTGTCCGTCGCCGGCCGGAAGCTGGCCGAGCTGGCTCCGAAGGTGCCGAAGTTCCTCCCGTGGTACATGCGCAGCGCTGTCCGCGTGGGTGGCGTCATGGCTCCGATCGTCCCGCAGCTTGTCATCCCGATCGCCCGCCGCGTGCTCCGCGAAATGGTGGGCCACCTGATCGTTGACGCCACCGACGCCAAGCTTGGCCCGGCCATCGCCAAGATCCGCCAGGACGGTGTTCACCTCAACGTGAACCTCCTGGGCGAAGCAGTTTTGGGCGAGCACGAAGCCCAGCGCCGCCTGGATGGCACGTTGAAGCTCCTTGCTCGTGAAGATGTGGACTACGTTTCCATCAAGGAATCCTCCACCGTGGCACCGCACTCCCCGTGGGCTTTCGACGAAGCCGTGGATCACGTCGTGGAGAAGCTCACCCCGCTCTACCGCCTCGCTGCCTACTTCCCCAAGCCCAAGTTCATCAACCTGGACATGGAGGAATACAAGGACCTCAGCATGACCATCGCGGTGTTCAAGCGAATCCTTGACATGCCCGAATTCAAGAACCTCGAGGCCGGCATCGTCCTGCAGGCCTACCTGCCTGATGCTCTCGGTGCCATGCAGGAACTGCAGGAGTGGGCGTCTGCCCGACGTGCCCAGGGTGGCGCTCCCATCAAGGTCCGCGTGGTCAAGGGTGCCAACCTTCCCATGGAGCAGGTTGAAGCATCCCTGCACGATTGGCCGTTGGCTACCTGGGGCACCAAGCAGGACTCGGACACCAGCTACAAGAACGTCATCAACTACGCCCTCACCCCCGAGCACATCGATGCTGTTCGCATCGGCGTCGCCGGCCACAACCTGTTCGACGTAGCCTTCGCCTGGCTACTCGCCAAGGAACGAGGCGTAACGAAGGGCATTGAATTCGAAATGCTCCTGGGCATGGCAACGGGCCAGGCCACCGCGGTCCGCAAGGACGTTGGCAGCCTCCTGCTCTACACACCCGTGGTCCACCCGGGTGAGTTCGACGTCGCCATCGCTTACCTGATCCGCCGCCTCGAAGAGGGCGCCAGCCAGGAAAACTTCATGTCCGCAGTCTTTGAACTCAGCGAAAATGAAGCGCTGTTCAAGCGCGAGCAGCAGCGCTTCCTGGACTCCCTGGCCGGAATGACGGACGAGGTTCCGGGCCCCAACCGCAAGCAGGACCGCCGTCTCCCCGCCGAGCCCGCGCCGCTGGAGGGCTTCATCAACACCCCGGACACGGACCCGGCGCTCCCGGCCAACCGTGCATGGGGCCGCGACATCCTCAAGCGCATCCCCGGTTCCACCGCCGGCAACAAGATCGTGGAGTCCACCAAGGTCTCCGACGCTGCCCAGCTGGATCGGATCATCGCCACCGCCGTTGACCACGGCAAGGCCTGGGGCGCCCGCCCCGCCGCCGAGCGCGCAGCCATCCTGCACCGCGCCGGCGAGGTCCTCGAGGCCCGCCGCGCTGAACTCCTGGAGGTCATGGCGTCCGAGACCGGCAAGACCATCGATCAAGGCGACCCCGAGGTCAGCGAAGCAATCGACTTCGCTCACTACTACGCCGAGCGCGCCAAAGACCTGGAAACGGTGGACGGCGCCAGGTTCGTCCCAGCCAACCTCACCGTGGTGACCCCTCCGTGGAACTTCCCGGTGGCGATCCCCGCAGGTTCGACGCTCGCAGCGCTCGCCTCGGGCTCCGCCGTCGTGATCAAACCTGCAAAGCAGGCCCGCCGCTCCGGCTCGGTCATGGTGGATGCCCTGTGGGAGGCTGGTGTGCCGCGCGAAGTGCTGGCACTCGTTCAGCTTGAAGAGCGCGAGCTCGGCACCCAGTTGGTCTCGCACCCCAGCGTTGACAGGGTCATCCTCACTGGTGGCTACGAAACGGCTGAGCTGTTCCGTTCCTTCCGTCAGGACCTGCCGCTGCTCGCGGAGACCTCCGGCAAGAACGCCATCATCGTCACCCCGAGTGCCGACCTGGACCTTGCCGCCAAGGACGTCGTGTACTCGGCCTTCGGCCACGCAGGCCAGAAGTGCTCGGCTGCCTCGCTGGTGATCCTGGTGGGCTCAGTGGCCAAGAGCGCACGCTTCCACAACCAGTTGATCGACGCGGCCCGCTCACTGACCGTCGGTTACCCGGAGAACGCAACCACCCAGATGGGGCCGATCATCGAAGCGGCCAACGGCAAGCTCCTCAACGCCCTCACCACCCTGGGCGATGGCGAAACCTGGGCCGTCAAGCCCGAGCGTCTCGACGAGACCGGCCGCTTGTGGTCCCCGGGCATCCGCTCGGGCGTCAAGCGTGGCTCCTACTTCCACCTGACTGAGTTCTTCGGCCCGGTCCTGGGTGTCATGACCGCTGAGACCCTTGAAGAAGCCATCGCCATCCAGAACGAGATCGAGTACGGCCTCACCGCCGGCCTGCACTCCCTGGACTCCGCGGAAATGGGCGTCTGGCTGGACAGCATCCAGGCCGGAAACCTTTACGTCAACCGCGGCATCACCGGTGCGATCGTTCAGCGCCAGCCGTTCGGTGGATGGAAGAAGTCGGCCGTTGGCGCCGGAACCAAGGCCGGTGGACCGAACTACCTGGTGGGCCTGGGCAGCTGGCTTCCCGCCGAGGCCAAGGCCAAGCGGGGCACCATGCTTCAGGGTGCGGCTGCGCAGCTTCTCGCGGCTGCCAAGTCCGCTGACGTGACGGCTGAGGAGCTTCAGATGCTGCAGCAGTCACTCTTCAGCGACGCAGCAGCGTGGGAATCCGAGTTCGGCACCGCGAAGGATGTTTCCGCCCTGTCGGCTGAGCGCAACGTCTTCCGCTACCGTTCCCTCCCCGTCACGGTCCGCCTCTCCGAAGGCGAGCGGCTCGCTGAGTTGCTCCGCGTCGTAGCAGCCGGTGCAGTGGCTGGCTCGAAGCTGACGGTGAGCTCCGCCGTCGTACTTCCCGACGCTGTGGTGAGCGTGTTCGCGAACCTGGGCGTCAGCGTCCGGATCGAGGACGACGCCGCGTGGCTGGCCCGTGCGGCACAGTTCGACGCCGGCCGCATCCGCTTGATCGGTGGCGACTTCGCCGCGCTGAGCGCAGCCATGGGTGGCCGCCCGGACGTCGCGGTCTACCACGGCGCTGTGACCCAGGCCGGCCGGATCGAGATGCTGCCGTTCCTCCGCGAGCAGGCCGTGTCCATCACCGCCCACCGCTTCGGCACCCCGAACCACCTCTCGGACCACCTGATCTAGCACGCGAGAAAGGGTTGAAAGCCAACCCCTCTGCGATACTCACTTGCGCGGAGGGGTTGGCTTTCGGCTTTAAGCCTCCGCGTATCCCAGCCTCTGCAACCTTCGCCGGGCGGCCAGCTCACTGGGTCCGTGGGAGCCCAAGGCAAAGCGAACCATGCCCAGCACTGCCCGGGCGGCGGTGATGACGGGCAAGGGAACCGGACCCACCGCGGGGCGGCGGATGCCGAGCATCTCGCGGTACTTGGGTTCAAGGCTTGCGACGGCGGCCGCGAACAGGATGGTGTAGCCGGGCTTGAGGAGTGGGCTTAGGGGCGGATAGCGGATAAAGGACACCGTCTGGGCGAGCCGCTCGTCGGCCCTGAGTATCCCGGAGGCGTACCACTGTTCGAGTTCGTCACGGACCTGAGCCTCAGTGAGCGGCGGGTCTACAACTCCCATGAGCCTCCCCGCGGCCGCCCATTCACGAACGTAGGCATCAGGACCGCCCGGGATGGGCCTTCCCCAGATGCGGTTGGCGGTGATGAAGGAATCCGCGTAGGTGACGTGAACCCAGCGGAGAAGCTCGGGATCGTTGGCGGCATACCCGCGCGTGACCCCGTTGCCGTCCACGTACGTCCCCCGGACGCGCTCATGGATCTTCCGCACACGGGCGGTGGCTGCCTCGGCGGCCTCCGTGGAACCGTACGTCACCGTAAAAATCCAGCGGACAGTGTTTGCCAACCGGCCAAGAGGGTCCTTCTGAAATCCCGAGTGCTCATAAACCCCTGCCAGAGCGCCGGGATGCAGGGCCTGCATCAGCAGGACCCTGATCCCGGCCACAATGGTAGCCACATGACCATGCACCGCCCAGACCGCCGATCCCGGAAGGTGATAGCCGGCGTCGTTCCCTTCAGCAAGGCGCGGTACCCACTCCGGAGGCGTGCCCGACGTCCCTGTGAACGTGCGCTGCAGCTCATGCCTATACTCCGTGAGGTAATTCCTCATAGATCCCATGAGACCTCGCTTTGGCTCGCCTGTACAGGGGAGATCAGCTGCGCACGCGTCGCCGTTTCGGTGCTGCCGCCACCAAGAGCGCGGCGATGGCGACGGCGGCACTCAGGATCAGGCCCGGACGGTACTGTTCCAGCATGGCTTGGGCGCTGACGGTTCCGGCGGCCTGACCGTGTCCGCTGACGAGGGCTGTGGTGACAGCCAAAACCAGTGCGGCGCCCACTTGGGTGCTCGTTTGTATCAGCCCGGCAGCCAGCCCCTGCTCGGAATCGCGAATGCCGGTAGTCGCCTGGACATTGATGGACGGGAACGCCAGCGCAAAACCGATACCCGACAGGACCACCGACGGCAGGATGTCCAGCACGTAGTTGGGGGTGGTGCCCACCCGGAGGAACAGGACGTACCCCAGGCCAAGTGCCGTGAGCCCGGTCAGAATCAGTTGTGTGGCACCGAACTTCTCAATGAGGCGGTCCGCGAACGGCGCGCTGCCCATGACCAGCAAACCTGCCGGCAGCAGGGCAAGCGCCATTCCCAGCGGTGTCCAGCCCAGCACCGACTGCAGGTACATGGTGACGATGAACTGGAAGCTGAGGTAGGAGCCGAACAGCCCCACGGCGCTGAGGTTTGCCCTGGCCACCCAGCCTTCCTTGAGGATGCTGAAGCGGATCAGCGGATGCTTGACCTTGTTTTCGATCACCGCGAAGGCTGCCAGCACGGCGATGGACACTGCGAATCCGGCGATTGTTGCCACAGATCCCCAGCCCTGCTCCGGTGCTGAAACCAAGGTGTAGACCAGGCCAAGCATGCCCAGTGCGAGGGTAACGGCACCCCAGATATCGTGCCCGCTGTTCTCCGCTGAGGGCTTGTCCTTGGGGATGAATTTCATGCCCAGGAGGACAACCACCACCGCGATGGGAACCGAGACCAGGAACGTCCAACGCCAGCTCAGGCTGGTCATGAGGCCGCCCACCACCAGGCCCAGTGAGAAACCGCTGGCGCCGAACGTGGTGAAGATGGACAGCGCTTTATTGCGCTCGCGGCCTTCGGCGAAGTTGGTGGTGATGATGGAGAACCCGGTGGGTGCGGTGAACGCGGCGGCCAGTCCCTTGATGAACCGGGTAGCGATCAGGATGGCGGGGTCGTCAACCAGCCCGCCCAGCAAGGACGCCGCGGCGAAGACGGTCAAAGCGATAAGGAAGATTCGACGGCGGCCCAACAGGTCCGCGAGTCGGCCGCCCAGGAGCAGGAGGCTCCCGTAACCAAGGACGTAGGCGGAGACGATCCACTGCAGGGAGTCGGTTCCGAGATTGAGTTCCTGCCCGATGGAGGGCAGCATGGCAACGACGCGTGACCGTCACCTGCAGGACCGCCAATTGGTGGAGCAGTGGCGCAGCATCCAGAACTCCTACTTCCGTACCGCCGGAGCGATCGACCGCGCGCTCGAAGCCAAGTTCGACATTGGCCTCAACGAGTTCGAAATCCTGGACCTGGTGGCCGAGAGCGAAGAGTCCGCGTGCCGCATGAAGGCCTTGGGGGAGCGCACCCCTATGACCCAGAGTGCTGTGTCAAAGGTGGTGGATCGCCTGGAAAAGGCGGGCCTGGTGTCCCGCGAAACCTGCGCCGACGATCGCCGGTCCCTCTTCCTGGAATTGACCGAGGCGGGCCGCGCACTTCACGCCACTGCCGCCGTCGAACACCGCGCCCTGCTCAAGGAAAACCTGGGCTCCTAGCCGCAGAAGTCCAAGCTCAAGATTCTTGAGCCAAAACTGAGGCAACCTTTCGGTAGAAGGGACCCGGGAAGCCTTTATTTCTCCCCTGATACCCGCAACAATGGTGCTTGCACGCCAGGCTGGGGTTTGGTGCCGCTGGCTTTGGGGAGTGTTTTGTGGGCAAGCATCATGAATCAGACCGGGCAGTAGAACTGATCCGCACCGTAGGTTTCCATCGCGTTCTGATCGCAGGGAGCCTCGCGGTCCTCGCCTTCTTCGCGTTTGGCTTCCAACCCTTGAACGCTGTCTCCAGCAGTTCCGTGGGCGGAGCACTGGCGCAGGGGGTGGTGGAACCGACAGCCCTGGGCACCCTGGTGCCGCCGGAAGCCGAAACCCTGGTCATCGACCCCACCATGGAACCACCCCAGCAGGTTGCCGGTACGCCCATGGTCTACTTCGACCGCGCCATGATCCGCACAGTCAGCAAAGACGGCTCCACAGGCCTGACCGTTGCCTCCGCAGGGCTGTCACGACCCCCTGCAGGGAGCCTCTACTCGCCGCTTGAGGTCCTCAACAAGAGTTCGTCCTACGGCTACCGCTATAGCCCCTTGACGGGCCTGGCCGGAGAATTCCACTGGGGCCAGGATTACGCAGCCGCCTGCGGTACGCGTGTGTACGCTGCCGACGCCGGCGTGGTGCGGGCTGTCGGGTGGCACGTATGGGGCGGTGGGAACCGGGTTGAAATCGAGCACGGCAACGGCCTGGTCACCACCTACAACCACCTCCAGGCGATCGGCGTCACTCAAGGCCAATCAGTGCGGGTGGGCGAGGTCATTGCGGAGGTTGGGACCACCGGATGGTCCACCGGCTGCCATCTCCACTTCGAGACGATCGTCAACGGCCTTCACACTGATCCCGCCAACTGGACGCTGTTGCCCATCCGGCAGGTTGATGCGCTGCAAACCATTGCCATGGTGAACTACCAGCCCGGTGTTGGCACCGGCACCTCGGCAACACCGCAGTGGGCCGTTCCCGTATCGGATGGCACCACCCGGGCCGTCATCGGCGGAGAGCACGAAAACGACGAACCGCTTCCGGTTCCCCCCGCAGCTCCCTCGGGCACCACCCCGCCTGCCACCAACCCACCCAGCAGCCCTGGCGTTACCCAGACCACCCCGCCTGCCACCACGACGCCGGTTCAAACCACGACGCCGGTTCAAACCACGACGCCGACGCCCTCACCTTCCGTGACGGCTACTCCGACTCCGACCGCCACCCCCACGCCGACCCCTACGGCTACAGTGACACCGACGCCGACCACCACTGCGACACCGACGCCGACTGCCTCCACAACACCATCGCCGTCAACCAGCGCGCCGGAAACCAACATAGTCCCGCCGGCTCCTGTGGCGCCGGCTCTGGTAGCACCCGCTCCGGCTGCACCGGCCCCCGTAGCGCCTGTTGTGGTGGAACCCGCGCCGGTGGTTGTGGCGCCAGTACATGTTGCACCCGCGCCGGTGGTGAGCCAAGCCGTTGCTCCAGTGGCTCCGGCGCCTCCCGTGGCTCCGGCGCCTCCCGTGGCTCCGGCACCCTCGCCTGTTGCAGTCCTCCCGACGTCGCTGCCGGCAGTAGTCCTGCCGCCCGGATACATTCTGATCGCCCCGGACCTGGTCCAGCGGCCGGACGGTGTGCTGGTGCCGTTGTCCTCGCTCATCCTTCCCACGCCCTAGGTTTCGCCACCCAAGCCGGCTCCCGTAAGCTCGATGGCGGCAATACCGCCAGACGACGTCGTCAGGAAGCGAATCCCATGACCAGCCTGTACAGCATTCCCCTCACCTTCAACGATGGCACCGAAGCAGACTTCGGCCGCTTCGAAGGCCAGGCGGTCCTGGTGGTAAACGTCGCTTCAGAGTGTGGCTTCACGCGCCAGTACGCAGGCCTCGAGGAGTTGTACGGCAAGTACCGCGGCCAGGGCTTGGAGATCCTGGGGGTGCCTTGCAACCAGTTTGGCGGGCAGGAGCCCGGCGCGGACCACGAGATCGCTGAATTCTGCGAACGGAACTTCGGTGTGTCCTTCCCGTTGACCAGCAAAGCCAACGTCCTGGGAAAGCAGCAACATCCCTTGTTCGCGGAGCTGACCCGGGACGAGGATGGGCAGTCGGCCAAGGTCAAGTGGAACTTCGAGAAGTTCGTCATAAACCGCAAGGGAGAACTTGTAGCAAGGTTCCCATCCGCAGTGGAGCCCGACTCCGAATACCTCATGAAAGCAGTGGAAGAGGCGCTGGCATAGACGCCGCTGATCCAGAAGGGAGAAAAGTAATTTTCCAACATTCCGCCGGATGTTAGCCAGTTGTTGGCTTGTTGTCTGGTTGGATTGGGACTACTGGATTGATACGGGAGAAGCCGTCTCCCACCAAACGCTAAGGCGAAGCTATGGAGCTCATCGAGGCCGAATACCCCAAACCAGGTCATGTGCTTTTGCACCTGAGCGATCTTCACCTGGTGGGTGGTCCGGGCACGCTCCACGGCTCGGTGGACAGCTCAGCCAGGCTCCGGGAGATCTGTGAGCAAATCATCGCCTCAAGGATCCGGCCCGAGGCCATCATTTTCACCGGAGACCTTGCCGACAAAGGTGAGTTGGAAGCTTACGAGCACCTCCGCGAAATGATTGAACCCCTGTGTGCGTCACTTGGAGCCAAAGCTATTTGGGCCATGGGCAACCATGACAACCGGGCAAACTTCCGTTCAGCGTTCGCCGACGCCTCTGCAGCCAGCAAGCCCCAGGACCCCGTGGACCGCAGCTACTTCGTCAACGGGCTCCGCATCATTACCCTGGACACCACGGTCCCCGGCCACCACTACGGCGAACTGTCGGAATCGCAGCTGGAGTGGTTGGAAGCTGAATTGGCAACGCCGGCCCCGGACGGCACCATCCTGGCCCTCCACCACCCGCCCGTCCCGTGCGTGCAGGACCTCGCCGTCCTGGTGGAGCTGCGTGGCCAAGCCGCACTGGCCGCCGTCGTGCGTAATACTGACGTCCGCGCCATCCTTGGCGGTCACCTGCATTACTCGACGACGGCGAGCTTCGCCGGCATCCCGGTATCGGTCGCCTCAGCTACGTGTTACACCCAGGACCTGGCGGTGCGTGCCGGCGGACAGCGCGGGCGCGACGGAGCGCAGTCGTACAACATGATCCATGTTTACGAGCACACGATCGTGCATTCAGTGGTCCCGATGTCCGGAGGAGTCACTGTAGGTGAGCCAGTGGATGCCGACGAGGTTCAGCGGCGCTTGGCCGAAGCCGGTATCCGCATTCCGCACGAGTCCCGGGTAGGGGCTCACACATCGCCGGGCACGCACACCTCTTCGCTTCCGATGGTTTCCTCCGGCCCTACTTCTCCCAAGGCGCCTTAACCGGGAAGTACTTCTCCAGGAAGTCGGTCACCAGGTCTGCGCGCTCGTTTGCTTCAACCTCGGGGAAGCTGCCGTCGTTGAGGCAGAAGAAGTCCATGTGGCGCTTTGCCAGGAGCTTGGGCAGATAGTGCAGCCCGGCCCACATGGTGGAGTCCACATACCTGACCTTTGCGCTGGTCTGCGTGACGGCGCGGCCCGTGAGCAGGGCGTAGTAGTGATAGAACGAGTTGGTCACGGAAATGTTGTCCGCGGCCCGGAACCGGCTACCTGCGGTCTTCGCGAACTCGGCCGGGAATTCCTTCTCCATTTGTGCCACCACACTCCTGCGCAGCGGCGCGGCCGTGTGCTCAAGGTGCCGGGTGGTGATTCGGCCAAAGCGCTCCCACAGCAACTTGCGGTTCACACGGGCTGCGTTCTCAAAACCGCTGCGTTCGGCGTCGTTCTCACCCAGGCCGATCCGGGTGTCGGCCTCGATGAACTTGGTGATGCCGCCGGGCGTGAAGAACATGTCAGGACCCACGGGACGGCCAAAGAACATGTCGTCGTTGGAGTACAGGAAGTGCTCCGAGAGGTCCTTGATGTGGTGCAGCTGGCATTCCACGGCCTGGGAATTGTGGGTAGGCAGAACTGAGGGGTCGGCAAAGAATTCCTCGCTCCGGACGATGGTCACCGAAGGGTGGTCGGCCAGCCATTCCGGTGCGGGGGAGTCCGTTGCGATGAAGATCCGCCGGATCCACGGAGCGAACATATGCACTGAGCGCAGCGCGTACTTCAGCTCGTTGATTTGCCGGAAACGGGCTTCGTGGTCATCGCCCTCGCCGAGGACGGCGTCGGCTTGCTGTGCGCGCCTCCTGGCGATGTACTCGGGGTCGCTGCCGTCCACCCACGAGAAAACGATGTCGATGTCGAAATCGATGTCGCTGGCGTGGTCCGCGAACATGTTTTCGATAGTGGGCCAAGACAGGCCATGCCTCTGAACCGTGCCTCGCACCGCGTCCTGACGCAACATGGTGCGGCGGGTCAGGGAGTTCTCCACAGGGAGTTCCAGGTGGTCGCCCTCGAACCTCCACAGCTCAAGCTGTACGCCCAGGGCGGGGCCGTACCAGAGACCGCCGCCGATCTCGACGCGCGGCCGGTACAGGCGGAAGATCCGGGCTTTCCGGTTTGCGGACAGCTCGCCATCTGCAACCAGCACCGAGGTCTTCTTTTTGGCATCCACGGTCATGGAATAGAACGGCTCATTGCGGAAAGCCGAGACCAGCGCCTCCCGGACGTCCTTGCGGGACTCCCAGTCCACGGCAATGACGGGCCGCTCATCATTTCCGCGCACCAGGATGAAGTCGATACCGGCAGCGTCCAAAGCGGCCCGGACAGCCAGGAGATCGGACACCATGGCCTGTTGCGGGGTCAGGTCGTCGTTGACCAGGGCGTACCGCCCGCGGTGACGAACGACGTCGGACCTGTGCTTAAGATGCGCGACGACGGCAGGCGAGATTGCCTCAGCAATCGTGTCCTCTTCGATGGACGGGCTGCCGTGGTAAATCGGATCGACCTGTGCTTGTGTGATGGCTGTATCTCCGGGATCTTTGCGGTGCGGGTTGCTCTGAAACTCTACAACTATGATGCGCTGGAACTTAGATCGAAAGGGCCTCGCGCCAGCTGCGGAGGAATGCGCCGCCGGCGTCGTCGTGGATGACGTCGTCGGCCAGTTCAAGGTCGGCCGCCGTCAGGATGGTGTAGGGCTTGACGGGTATGCCATCTGCCGGCCGGACGTCCACGTGCTTCACATCGTGATCGTTGTGGTGAAGCCAGTCTGCCATGGCGTAGTCCGTACGGGAATCACCCACAGTCCTCCAGGAGAGCGGGGTGATGCCCTGGGCTGCCAGGAGTTCAACGGCCCGGCTGGCCCCGAGGTCCTTGCCCAGGCGGACGGATTCGATGTCCGTGGAGATGATGGTGGGGTCCAGGCGGTAGTCCGCAGTGTCATCGGACTCCGGTGCGTGGTGGTCCAGGATGGCGGCGTTGAGGCCGTGGCGTCCCATGATCTCCAGTGCATCGGCGTCGAAAAGCTTCTGCTCGGCCAGGTAGTCCTTGCTGGCCACGTCCACGTGCTGCTCCACCGAAACCATGGCGCGCTTGGTCTCATCGAAGAACATGTGCGCCGAGTAGTCCTCGGCAACAAGCCGGCGGATATCGTCCCCGTACGCTGCGGGCACGGCGAGCTGGTGGTCCACATGGATGGGACCGGGCCCTTCTGCGGTGTAGCTGAACCAGACGGCGCCCTTCTCGCAGATTGCGTGAATGACAGTGTCAGCCGGCATGCCCGCCGCAATCATGGGCTCCATGACCTGCTCGCTGATAAACGCATCCGAGCGCCCCGTGTTGAAGATGACCGGTATGCCCGCGGCAGCCAGGGCCACCATGTCCGCAATGATGTCCGGCTTGACGTCGCGCGTCACAGGGCTGGCGATGGGACCATCGACGTCCAGCAGCAGCGCCAGCGCGGGCGTCGCACGGGCAGCGGTCCGGTGAGTACCTTGGAGCGGTTGAGTCATGCCCCCATTCTGTCAGTCCCGGAGGTTCCCATCACAGCTATGACTTCTGTGACGCCATGCGAAGGTTAGTCACCTTTTGGCCACAACCTGCCTGTGCTGCGGGTCACAAGTTCCGTTAGCGCGGCATCTTCCATAGGCTTGCAGGGTGATCTTCAAAGCTGTGGGCGAGGGACGCCCGTACCCTGACCATGGATTCTCTGCGCCGCGGGACTGGGCTGCCCTGCCCCCGCGGCCCATCCGCCTCGATGAATTGGTGACCACCAAACGGACCTTGGACCTGGAGGCGCTGTTGGCTGAGGACTCAACGTTCTTCGGTGATTTGTTCCCGCACGTGGTCCAGTATCAAGGGGTCATGTACCTCGAAGACGGACTTCACAGAGCCGTCCGAACCGCGCTTCACCAAAGGACGGCCATTCACGCGCGTGTATTGGTAATCGATGGCTAGCAAGGGCAGGCGTCCCAAAGATGTGACGCAACTCCATGGACACCGGGTAGTCACAGGGCCCGAACTTCGGGCGACCTTTGCCGAGGACGAGCTGGCGCACAAAGGCCGCTTCCGGCGGAGGCTGTTCCATGGAATTGTCCTTGTCCTGTTGGTGGGTGTCATAGCTGCCGGCGCGGTGGGTGCGTGGGCGATCATGAACGGTGTGGTCAAGGTTCCCAGCGCCATCGCCAGCAAAGCTCCCATTAGCCTGTGTCCCACCACCACGTTCGACTACGTCCCGAACGAGACCGTGACGCTCAACGTCTTCAATGCCACCTCACGCGGAGGGCTGGCCGGCACAGTGGCAGAACAGTTCACGGCCCGCGGCTACAAGGTGGCCTCGGTGGACAACAGCGATACCGCCTATTCGGGCATTGGCGTGGTGGTCTCGGGCGTCAAAGGCCAGGCCGCGGCGTTCAATATTCAGCGGAACCTTGCAGGAACGGATTACTTCGAGGACAACCGTGAGGACGAGTCCGTGGACGTGATCCTCACGCCGGGCTTCGAAGGTTTGGTGGAGCCACAGTTGGTGGACCAGACACCGGGCACGCTGGAGTGCCCGCGGGAGGACCTGCGGATCGCTGACAACTCCAAGTGGCCCATTATTCCGACGCTTCCGGCGGGTCAGTAGTTAGCCAGCCAGGGCGTCGTGGGCTGGCGCTTCGAGCCTGACGGGCCTGCCGGCGTCGTCGAACCGGGCACCGGCGCCCAACTGAATGAAACGCACCGTTTGTGCCGTATGAAGTTCAACAGCTGAGTGAGGCTCGACGTCGGAGGCCGGCGACGGCGCGGGAGTCTCGCCGTCGGGCGTTCGGTTGCGGCGTGCGGCGCTGGCTGAGAGCGTTCCGAGAATGAGCCGCGCCAACTGCTCGACGTCGACGTCCGGCAGATAGCCCTGCCGGACTCCGTCCTGGAGGATGTCCTGCAACAGTACGTTGAGATCTCCCACGTGGTCGGCCAGCTTGGCGAAGGACCCGGGGGAGAGGACTGCAGCCATGGCCGGGCCAGGGGGCAGATGGCGTCGGCTGAGATCCTCCACCTGGGCGCGGACGTAAAGGGCAAGGCGGTCAACCGGGTTTTCCAGCGCGGCCAGTGAATCGCGGAGGTCCACAATGAAGCGCTCGGTCTCGTCCAAGGCATACGCGATGAGCAGTTGCTCCATGTCCGCGTAGTAGTTGTAGACAGCCGTGCGTCCCACGCCGGCGTGGCGCGCAACGTCGGTCATGGTGAGGCCGGGGAGTCCATGGGTGAAGAGGAGCTCTCCAAAGGCGGTGAGAATCCGACGTTGGGTCGCGGCGCGTTGGGCAGCATTCGTGGCGGCCGTGATCCTT
This sequence comes from Paenarthrobacter sp. MSM-2-10-13, assembly GCF_011605365.1. NCBI lineage: Bacteria > Bacillati > Actinomycetota > Actinomycetes > Micrococcales > Micrococcaceae > Paenarthrobacter > Paenarthrobacter sp. MSM-2-10-13. The sequence continues at coordinate 499,559 of NZ_JAAOXO010000002.1, forward strand.
GGCATACAGACACTTTACCGCGATCTGTCACTAAGAGCGGTGAAGCGTTGACATCAACTGTGCGCAGAAGCCTGTGCCGTGGTGCGGCGGAGGACCAGATGCGGTGTCCGGACCACGCTGCCCGGTGACTGTGTCCCCTCGATTCGGTCTACCGCCCGGCCAACGGCGGCGGCAGCAAGGAGCGGAGCGTCCTGGCTGACAGAGGACAATTGCACGTAACTTAGCCTGGCGAAGTGACTGTCGTCGTAACCGAGTATGGAGACATCCGCGGGAATGCTGATCCCCGCGGCCTTGAAGCTTTCCATTACTCCCAGCGCCTGCCTGTCATTGAAGGCGATGACAGCCGTGGGCAGATCCGCCTGAAGGATCTGCCCCGCACCCATGCCGTCCTCCTCGCCGGGGCCGCCTGGAATAATCACAGGTTGCAGGCCGTGCCGGATCATTTCGGTACAGTACGTCTCCCGACGTTTGTCCGACGAGACGGCAGAGCCACCGTCCACATGAACGATCCGTCGATGGCCAAGGCTCACCAGGTGGTCCACGGCTATCGAGATGCCGGCGTAATCATCACTGCTGACCGAGTCCACAGAATCGCCTACGTCGTCGCGTAGCAAGCTCACAACCGGCACTTGGCGGGCGTGCAGTGCCAGGTCTTCCGCGCTGAGGGTGGGAGCGATGATGATCAGCGCCTCCGCACCTACATCCAGCAAAGTCTCGATGGCGCGGGCCTCGGGCCTGCCGTTGGCCACTGCGCTCAGTGCTATTTCATAGCCTCTGGACGAGGCTTCGGCATACGCGGCATCCACGATTTCGGCATGAAAAGGCTGTGAACTGGAAAAGATGAGGCCCAGGAGTTTGGTTCGGCTGCTTCGCAGCAGCCTGGCCCGGGAGTCCGCGCGATATCCGAGTTGGCGGGCCGTCTCCAAGACTTTTTGCCGCGTTGATTCCGCCGCGCCGGGTGCACCCCGCATCACGATGGAAACAAGTGCGCGTGAGACACCGGCGGCCTCGGCTACGTCCATCAGGGTGGGGCGGCGCTGCGGTTCGGACATATTTTCCTCCAAGTTTGTTCAGTGTATAGAACGATCTAGACGCAGTGCGAATCGCATGCCACTATGGATCGACTAGAACGATCTAGAAGAATTCTTTAGGAGCAACCATGGGTTACCTTCAACATCCGGTCAGAGAAGACCGACCGGTTCGTATTGGTCTGATTGGAGCGGGCTGGATTGGGACTTTCCACGCTGAATCCGTGGCGCAACGCATCCCCTCAGCCCGGCTTGAAGCAATCGCCGATCCCGCTCTTCCCGCCGTCGAGGCATTGGCGGGCCGCCTGGGTGTGGGCAAGATCAGCATCGACGCCGAGGATGTACTGAACGATCCGGACGTGGATGCTGTCCTCATCTCCGCTCCGGCGCGGTTTCATTCCGGGCTGATCGCGGCAGCAGCGCGGGCAGGTAAGCATGCCTTCTGTGAAAAGCCGGGAGGCCGAACGGTGGAAGAGCTTGATGCGGCCCTGGAAGCAGCACACGCCGCAGGCGTGGTTGTCCAGTTCGGTTTCAACCGCCGCTACGCGAATGACTTCGCTGCCGCCCGGCGACTCATCGATGCCGGCGCCGTAGGGACCCCGCAACTGCTTCGGTCCTTGACCCGCGATCCAGGCAGCCCGGACGGGATCGCCAACCCGGAACGGATTCCGCCGGGCACCATCTTCCTTGAAACACTCATCCACGACTTCGACACCCTGAACTGGTTGAACCCGGGCGCTGTCCCTGTTCGCGTTCATGCTGTGGCTGACGCGCTGGTGGCTCCTGAAGCGAAAGAGGGTGGCCTGTTGGATACCGCCGTGGTCACCGTGACCTACAGCAACGGGGCCATTGCCGTGGCCGAGGCCAACTTCAACGCGCTTTACGGCTATGACGTGCGGGGAGAAGTTTTTGGCTCTGCCGGAATGGTGACGGCGGGAGGCCCCCAGGCCACCACGGCCACAAGCTACACCGCCGCCGGTATCAATGCGGCCACCGTCCGCCTGAACGTTGACCTCTTCCATGATGCGTACACAGCCGAACTCGCCCACTTTGTGGAGTCGGTGAAGGCTCACCGCGACGGCATCCAGGCCTCCGCCGCCCAGGACTCCGCTGCTCCCAAAGCTCCCGGTGGAATCGATGCGCGGAACGCCCTTGCCGTGGCCCTTGCCGCCACCCGTTCAGCCCAAACCGGGTTGCCGGTTGATGTGGCAGATATTGCCGTCCTTAGCCCAGCGGAACCCGCGCTGCAAAGGGTGGGGGATAAAGCATGAGCTTCCGCCTGGCCGCCTGCGCTGAGATGCTCTACGGCGAACTGCCGTTGATAGAGCGTGTGAAGAGAATTCATGAGCAAGGCTTCGAGGTGGAGTTGTGGGACACCCGGGGACGGGACATCGCGGCCCTGGCAGCAACGGGCGCCCGGTTCTCTTCGATGAGCGGTTACTTTGGCGGTAGCCTCACTGACCCCGGTAGCGCAGATGAAGTACTGGCATCGGCGGAGAAACTGATTCCTGTCGCGCTTGAACTTGGTATCCAGCGCATGGTGGTCCACCCCGCAGAACTCGGAGAAGGCGGCCGGGCTGTCCGCCCAGTTCACAGGTCTACCGGCGAAATGTGGCTGACGGGCCGGAGCACGCTCGAACGTCTGGCGGATTTGGGGGAGAATCACGGTGTGGTCTTCGCCTTGGAAAACCTGAACACCATCCTGGACCATCCCGGAATCCCTTTGGCCCGCGCCAAAGACACCTTGGCGCTGGTGGCGGCGGTGAACCACCCCAACGTCAGGATGATGCTGGATCTCTATCACGCCCAAATTGGTGAGGGGAACCTCATTGAACTCGTCCGGGCCGCATTGCCTTGGGTAGGAGAAATACAGGTAGCCGACGTCCCCGGCCGCTGTGAACCCGGCACCGGGGAAATCAACTACACCGGTGTGGCATCAGCCCTGAAGAAGGCCGGATACGAGGGCGTGGTGGGTCTGGAGGCGAATGCCGCGGGAGGATCCGGCCTGGAAGCAGGGGACACCGCGCTGGCGGCCTTCCGTGCGGCCTTTGAAAGCTAGCTGGGTGCGGCCAGCGCATCCGTCCGAGATGACGGCGTGAGCTTTTGCGTTGACGCCCGCGGGCGCCAGTCCTCTGCGTCCGCGGGCCAAAACTCGCGTAGCATCAAGGAAAACCGGTCAACAGCAGCGCCGGCCAACAGCAGCTAGGGGGCGTCTTGCGCGCAACGGTCAAGGACGTAGCGCGCCGTGCGGGGGTCTCGCCCAAAACGGTTTCGAATGTGATGAATGGGATCGTGCCTGTCAGTGGCCCCACACGGCTCAGGGTTGAGCAGGCCATGGCTGAGCTGGATTACGTCCCCAACCTTTCGGCACGCGGACTGCGGAACGGGCGCTCAGGGGTCATTGGGCTGGCGTTGCCGGACCTGGCCACTCCGTTTTCCGCAGAGATTGCCCAAAGCATTGTGGAGATTGCCCACGAGCAAGGCTTTAGCGTGCAGATCGAGGAAACGGGCTCGGATCCACAGCGTGAGCAGGAGTTGATGACACGTGCGCGGGCCAACCTCATCGACGGCCTGATCCTCAATCCCGTGGTCCTGGATGAGAGTGCCGTGAAAGTTGGCATTGCACTGCCTCCTGTAGTCCTGCTCGGTGAGGTGTCCCAGCAGTTGGCTGACCGGGTGTTTGTGGACAGCTTCGCAGCCGCGCGGGACATGACCCTGGCGCTCGCCAGCTCCGGACGGCGGCGTATCGCCGTGCTGGGCACCACCCAGGGGCGCGGATCCGCGGCGGCCCTTCAGCGTACCCAGGGGTATGAAGCGGCTCTGGACAGCCTCGGGATTCCGCGCGATGAATCGCTGATGATCCCGTGCGAAAAGTGGACGCCGGAAACCGCCGCGAAAGCCCTGGGTGCTTATCTGGAAGCGAATCCCGTTCCCGAAGCATTGTTCTGCTTCACGGATTCCATGGCAATTGGTGCGCTGAACGTGCTCTGGAAGCGGGGCTTGCGGGTTCCGGAGGACATTGCGGTAGCGGGCTTTGATGACATAGCCGATGGCCGCTACGCCGTTCCTTCGCTGACCACGGTCTCTTTCGACAAGCGCACCATCGCCAGCGAGGCACTACGTCTGCTGACAGAGCGCATGGCGGACAGGGGCTCCGCGCAGCGCGTGGTCAGCGTTGAATACACCATCGTCGAACGGGACAGCACCCGCTCCTAGGGGGACGCTCCGCAAGGATGAGTCGAGAGTCATCCATCAAATTGTGCGCGCTAACAATTTTCTCTTGCCCTGCCTATTACATCGATGTAATGTGAGACCTGCGTCACCCTGGGGCCAACCTTAACTCCAGAGCGGGGACGCGCCGGAGCCGGAATTCCATGCAGTAGCAGTGCAGCAACGCACTCCAGTAAACGCACCACAGCAGTGACCTTTCAGCGGACCCATCCAAAGGAGTGACGGGTGAAGCAGTTTGAATCTTTGACCGGGAAACAGTTGTCCCGGAGACAATTAATGACAGGGTCAGCCCTCCTTGGCGGCGGCCTCCTGGCGGCAGGCCTCACGGGCTGCGGAGGTGCAGCACAGGCCGCGGCGGTTCAGGACATCGGGTTTTGGCACCTCCTTTCCGGCGGTGACGGCATCAAGATGCAGGCCATGATCAACGCCGCCAACCAGGCCAATCCAGGATTCAAGGTGCACCCCACCGTGCTTGCCTGGGGTCCGCCGTACTACACCAAACTGGCCATGGCATCGGCGGGAGGTCGCCCACCGGAGGTGGCCATCATGCACGCCAGCCGGGTTCCCGGGTATGCGCCAGGTGGACTCATTGAGCCGTGGGACCTGGACCTGCTGGCGGAAAACGGAGTCACCGCTGCGGACTTTGCCCCCAGGATCTGGGAAAAGAGCCAGCACAACGGCAAGGTCTTCTCCATCGCACTGGACTCCCACCCGTTCGTGATGTTCTACAACACGGATATAGCAGGAAAAGCGGGCGTACTGGCTGCCAACGGTCAGCTTCAGGAGGTCAGCTCGCCCTACGAGTTCAAAGCCATGGCCTTGGAAATGCAGAAGGTTACCAAGGCCCATGGCCTGTCCTTCGGCTACCTTGGCAGTGGTTCGCAGATGTGGAGACTGTTCTACACCCTCTACAAGCAGCACGGCGTTGACATGGAACTGACACCGGGTCAGCCCATGAAGGTGGACCGGGAAGCGGCTATTGAGTCGCTGGAATTCATGGCGTCCCTCTTTGACGACACCATCGCAGCCCAGGCCGGGGATATCAGCACGGGCATCGCGGAGTTTGCCCGCGGAGGATCGGGCATGCTGTTCAGCGGTGTGTGGGAGCTGCCCACCATGAAAAAAGCCGGCATCCCCGTCGATGCGGCCACCATACCCACCCTCTACGGAACACCCGCGTCCTACGCGGACTCACACTCCTTTGTCCTCCCGCGCCAACTGAAGCTCAACGAGGACAAGCGCAGGGACGTCTACAAATTCGTCACCGATGTGCTCAAAGGATCGCTGTCCTGGGCTGAAGCCGGACACATCCCCGGCTATCAGCCCGTGGTCCAGTCACAGGCCTACCGCGAGCTCACGCCCCAGATTCACTACGCCAACGCGGCGGACATCATCGCCTACGATCCCGAATCCTGGTTCAGCGGTTCGGGCTCGGACTGGCAAACCTACTTCGCGGAGAACGTCCAGAACGTCCTTCTGGGAAGGGACAAAGCAGCTGCAGGATGGGATGCCTTCGAACAACGCACCAACACCCTCCTCTCCCGCCCCAACCCGGTTTAACCGGCCCCCGTACCGAGCGACCAAAGGAGTTCTTGAATGAGTACCTCTACGCTGTCCCGGCCCAGGCCGGAGAATCTACGCAAACCCGGCAGCCGCACCCGAAGCAACCTGAGCGGCTGGGGATTCGCCGCTCCGTTCCTTGTTTTCTTCCTTGCTTTCCTGGTCTGGCCCATTCTCTACGGCTTCTACATGAGCCTCACGGGCAAGTCCCTCACTGGAGCGAACGACAGCCTCATCGGCTTCGCGAACTACGCCGAAGCTCTGGCCGACGCCGATATGTGGCGTTCCTTGGGCAACACCCTCTACTTCACGGTGATCAGCACCGTCCCATTGGTCCTCGTCGCGCTGGTCATGGCCGCGTTGCTCAATATCGGGCTACCCGCGCAGTGGCTGTGGCGCCTGTCCTACTTTGCGCCCTATCTCTTGGCATCAACCGTGGTGAGCCTGTTCTTCACCTGGATGTACAACCCTCAACTAGGCCTGATCAACGAGTTCCTCACGGGCATCGGTCTCCCCAGGGTTGCTTGGCTCAATGATCCCAACGTAGCTATGTGGGCGATCGTCATCGCCACTCTCTGGTGGACCGTGGGCTTCAACTTCCTGCTGTACCTGGCCGCGATGCAGAATATTCCGGCCCAACACTATGAGGCAGCATCGCTGGACGGTGCGGGCGCGTGGCGTCAATTCTTCTCCATCACCCTGCCGCAGCTCACTCCCACCACGGTGATGATTGTGCTGTTGCAGATCCTGGCGTCACTGAAGATTTTCGATCAGGTGTACCAGATGACCGCGGGTGGCCCCGGTGGATCCACACGGCCAGTGGTCCAGTACATCTTTGAAACCGGGTTCACCGGTTACCGGCTGGGTTACTCGGCAGCCATCTCCTACATCTTCTTCGGACTGATCGTGGTCATCTCGGTCATGCAGTTCGTCATCACCCGCCGCAGGAGTGCATAACCATGGCAACCCCTACCCTGACCCGTCCCGCACCACATGCCACAACCGCAGATAGCCTCACAATCCGCCAGCCGCGCAAGAAGCTGACGGTCGGCAGGATCGCCGCCATCGTCGTTGCTGCCTTCATCGCAGTGCTGTGGCTGATTCCCTTCGCATGGGCCACGGCCACCGCTTTCAAAACCGAAACGGACGCCGCAGCTCCGGACGTGACCTGGCTGCCGCCGTCGGGATTTACACCCGAAGCGTTCGTGAAGGTGTTCCAGGACGGCAACATCCCGCTGTGGACCTGGAACTCGCTCTACACATCCGCGGCCATTACGGCCATCACACTGGTGATCTCGGCACTGGTGGCCTACGCGCTTTCCAGGATCGACTTCAGGGGCAAGAAGGTGCTGATGACCGTGATCATCGCGTCCATCATCATCCCGCCGCCCGTCTTGATCATTCCGCTGTTCTACCAAATGCTGGCGCTGAACTTGATCGATACCTCGTGGGCCATCATCCTGCCGCAGGTCATCCACCCCGCCATGGTGTTCGTGCTCAAGAAATTCTTCGACCAGATCCCGCGCGAACTCGAAGAAGCGGCCGTCATGGACGGTGCCAGCCGCTTGCGGATCTTCACCCAGATCATCCTGCCGTTGTCCCGGCCCATCCTGGCCGCCGTCGCGATCTTCGTGTTCATCGGCGCGTGGAACAACTTCCTGTGGCCGTTCATCGCCACCAACGACGGCAACCTCCTGACACTCCCGGTCGGATTGCAGACCATCAAGAGCGCCTACGGCATCCAGTACGCGCAGAACATGGCGTCCGCATTGCTCGCGGCGCTCCCGCTCATCCTCGTCTTCCTGTTCTTCCAGCGCCAAATCATCAAAGGCGTCGCGACGACGGGACTCGCCGGAACCTGACCGGCACCTTCCACTTATCAACAGTTTCGATACACAACCAAGGAGATACATGTCCCGCGCACGCATCACCCTCGACCGCGACTTCACCATTGGCGAGGTACCCCGACGACTTTTCGGCTCCTTCGTGGAGCACATGGGCCGCTGTGTTTACACCGGAATCTACGAGCCCGGCCACCCGGAGGCCGACCAGAACGGTTTCCGCCAGGACGTCATGAAGCTCGTGAAGGAACTTGGCGCCACCGTCATCCGGTACCCCGGCGGCAACTTCGTCTCGGGCTACAACTGGGAAGACGGGGTGGGCCCGCGTGAAAACCGGCCCCGCAGGCTGGACGGAGCCTGGCACACCGTGGAGACCAATGCATTCGGCCTTCACGAGTTTGTGGACTGGTCCAAGCAAGCCGGCACGGAAATCATGGAAGCCATCAACCTGGGCACCCGGGGCGTGAACGCGGCCCGCGAGATCGTGGAATACGCCAACCACCCCGGCGGAACTTACCTGTCCGATCTCCGCGCCAAGAACGGGCACAAGGACCCGTTCAACATCAAGCTCTGGTGCCTGGGCAATGAGCTGGACGGGCCCTGGCAGATCGGCCACAAGACCGCCGACGAGTATGGCCGCCTGGCCCAGGAAGCCGCCAAGGCCATGAGGTTTGTGGATCCTTCCCTTGAACTGGTGGCCTGCGGAAGCTCCAGCTCTTCGATGCCGACGTTCGGCGCGTGGGAACAGACCGTCCTCACGCACACCTACGACGAAGTGGATTACGTGTCCCTTCACGCCTACTACCAGGAGCACGACGGCGACGTCGGCAGCTTCCTGGCCTCCGCCGTCGACACCGATTACTTCATCGAGTCAGTGATCGCCACCGCGGATGCCGTGCGCGCGAAGGGCAAGCACAAGAAGCACATCAACCTGTCCTTCGACGAGTGGAACGTTTGGTACCAGCGAGGCCTGGACACCGAGGACCAGCCGCACAACGTGGCCAAGGCAGGCTGGCGTGAGCACCCCCGCGTGATCGAGGACAAGTACAACGTCACCGATGCCGTGGTGGTGGGGACACTGCTCAACTCGCTGCTGCGCCACGGTGACCGTGTCAAGATCGCCAACCAGGCACAACTGGTCAACGTCATTGCTCCGATCCTTTCGGAGGAGAACGGCCCGGCGTGGAAGCAGACGATCTTCCACCCGTTCGCACGCATGGCCGAGCTCGCCAAGGGCCAGATCCTGCGGCTCGCGGTGGACTCGGACAAGTACTCGAATGCGCGGTTTGGCGACACAGACCTGGTGGACGTCAGCGCTACGTGGAATGAGGAAACGGGCCGGGTGGCACTGTTCTTCGCCAACCGCGGGCTGGAGGAAGCTGCCGACGTCGAGGTTGCCTTGCGCGGTTTCGATGCCCGGCAGGTGCTCCGCGCAGAGGTCCTGGAGATCCCCGCGGGTGGCGACCGCTTCACCATCAACAGCCAGGACCAGCAGAGCCGTGTTGGCCTGACGGCTCTGGAAGGTGTGAAGGCGACCGGCTCCGAACTGCGCCTGACGCTACCCGCATTGTCCTGGGCCGTCGTCGAGCTTGATGTGGTGAAAGGCTAGCCGGGTTAACGCACGACGGCGGGTGGCTGGCTAGATTGCGCAGCCGTCAGGGCCGCAGGCCTCGGCGTCGGAAGCGCCTACCGGGATGAGCGGATTGGCTTCCTGCCACGCCTGGTTCAAGGCCTGGCTGAAAAGATCGGCAGGCTGGGCGCCGGAGATGCCGTACTTGCGATCGATCACGAAGAACGGCACCCCGGTGACGCCAATGGCGCGGGCCTCGTTGATGTCCTGATTGACCTCATCCGCGTACTTGTCTGAGGTGAAGAGCTCAGCCACTTCGTCTTCCGGGAGGTCCAGCGCGGCACCGAGTTCCGTGAGGTACTCCTTGCTGCCGATGTCCTTGCCGTGCTCAAAGTGATCGCTGAGCAGCTGTTCCTTGGCCGCATCCTGGCGTCCGTGGGCAGCGGCAAGGTGAATGAGGCGGTGGGCGGTGAAGCTGTTGGCCACCACCACCTTTTCGAAGTGGTAGTCCAGGCCCTCGCCCTTGGCGGTCTCCGTGACGTGAGCGAACATTTGCTTGACCTGCTCGGGAGCCATGCCTTTGCGCTTGCTCAGGTAATCAAGCTCCGTACCGTCATAGTGCTCCGGGATTGAGGGGTCCAGCTGGTAGCTCTTCCACTCAATGTCCACGGAATCGCGGTGCGGGAACTGTGCCAAGGCGGTCTCGAAACGGCGTTTGCCGATGTAGCACCACGGGCACGCGACGTCTGACCAGATCTCAATCTTCATGCTCTCTGCAACCCTGAGCGCCGCCCACACATTCCATACACGGCTGTTATTTTCCTCACCCGTTGTTGTTGCAGGCCAAGGCAAATAGTCTGTGTAAAGGGTTATGTAGCCAGCCCTTGGAATGGGGGTTTTGCGCGGAGGCACCAGCATGCGCATCGGACTCATTGTTGGCCCTTGGTTTACCGTGCCGCCCGAAAAGTACGGCGGAACTGAGCGTGTAGTAGATGCCTTGGCACGGGCGTTCGTGGATGCGGGACACGAGGTACTGCTTGCAACGGCAGCGGACAGCACGTGCCCGGTGCCCCAGCTTCCGGGCTTTGGGCCCAGTGAGCCGGAAGAAGTCGGCCTCACACTGAGCGAGCTGGGCCATGTCATCAGGGCCTATCGGGACATGGGCGATGTGGACATCATCCACGATCACACCCTGGCCGGCCCCCTCTACTCCCACCGGCCGCAGGATGTGCCCGTAGTGACCACCATCCACGGGCAGCTCTCACCACGGGCGGCAACCCTGTACCGGGACATGGCACAAGACACCGCCATCATCGCCATCTCCCACGATCAGTGCAGCAGGGTCCAGGACCTGGAAATCTCGGCGGTCATCCATCACGGGATCGACCTCTCCGCGGTGAGTCCCGGCCGCGGCGCCGGGGGATACCTGTGTTTCGTGGGACGGATGTGCCCGGATAAAGGACTCATGGAGGCGGTGCGTATTGCCCGGGCAGCGGATGTCCCCCTGCGGATCGCAGCCAAGATGCACGCACCGGATGAACTTGCCTACTTCCATGACGTGGTGCAGCCTTCCTTGGCTTCCAACGAGGAGTTCTTGGGCGAACTCCCGGATCCGGAGAAATACGAGTTGATGGGCGACGCGATGGCCCTGCTCAACCCCATCCAGTGGCACGAACCCTTTGGGCTGGTCATGATCGAAGCCCTGGCCACGGGAACCCCCGTCCTGGCCACACCCATCGGGTCAGCTCCGGAAATCGTCAGGAATGGTGTCACCGGTTTTGTGGCGTCCACGGGAAAATTGGTGGAGTGTGTTGGCCGCATCCCGGACCTGGACCGTGAGGCTTGCAGACGCTCCGTGGAAGAATCCTTCAGCGCGCAACGCATGGCAGCGGACCACGTTGACTTTTACGCGAAGGTCATTGAACAATTCCGCGCCGGACCTCTTCCCGGCGGGGACGTATTGCAAGAGAATCGGAGGCAAGCCCTCCAAGGCTACCCACCCTCAAGGAAAACTCCGGAGGAGGCCCGCCGGCCATGACTGCCTGGAACGAAGAGACTGAAGCCGGGGCGTCCGAGCTGGGCGCCGTTACGGTCGTCGAAGGTTCATCGTTCTGTATTTCCTCGCATTCCGGTGACATTCACGGAGGCGGTTCCCAAGGTGCCTACTATCAGGACACGCGGATAGTGTCGCGTTGGATCCTGCGGGTCAACGGCGCGTTGCGGGAGCCGTTGACTACCCGCAATCCCACCGCTTTCCAGGCTGAGTACGTTGGCAGGGCCTGCTCGGCAGACGGCAGGTTCGACAGCCCGCTGGTGGTCCAGCACCAAAGGCACGTGGGGGCCGGCCTGCGGGACGACATCACCATCATGAACTATTCGAGCCAGGACGCGCCGTGCGAGATTGAACTGCTGATCGACGCCGACCTCGCTGATCTCTTCGACGTCAAGGGCGGCCGTACCAACAAAGCCGGCAACCCTGTGAAGAAGGCCCACAGGAAAGAACTGCACATCGATTCCCTCCACTCCAGCGGGCAACGCCGGGGTGTGTCGTTCCGGGCCTCAGGCGCCAAGGTTTCCGATGATGGGCTACGGTTCCACGTCACCATTCCTGCCCGCAGCCAGTGGTCCACCAGCATCATCGCCCTTCCCCTGGTCAACGGAAAAGGACCTAGCGACCCCTTTACCGAAACCACGCCGCTGCACCACACGCCGGGCGTTCGCCGCCACGTCGCATGGGAAGAGCATGTTCCCCGGATTGCCGTGACGGACGCCAACGTAGAGGAAGTCCTGGAAAGGAGCCAGCGTGATTTGGGCTCGTTGCGGATCTTCGACCCCGCACACCCAGGCCGCGCCGCCGTAGCCGCGGGTGCGCCGTGGTTCATGGCACTGTTTGGGCGTGACTCGCTCCTTGCCTCCTATATGTCGCTCATGGTGGATCCCAACCTGGCGGCCGGAACCCTGCAGACCCTGGCCACGCTCCAAGGGACCAAGGTTGATATCGACTCCGAGGAAGAGCCGGGACGCATGCCCCACGAGGTGCGACTCGGGGTCACAGCAGGGCTCGCCCTGGGAGGGACCGCCTACTACGGAACCGCGGACGCGACGCCCCTGTTCGTCTCAACGCTCGGTGAGCTCAGCCGGTGGGGCCTCGGCACGGACATCATCGAATCCCTCCTCCCGCACGCTGACCGCGCCATCGAATGGATGGAGCAGTACGGGGACCGCGACGGCGACGGCTTCATCGAGTACCAACGGCCCAACCAGCACGGCTTGGTGAACCAGGGCTGGAAGGACTCCTGGGACGGCATCAACTTCGCCGACGGCCGCATGGCAGAGACGCCCATAGCCCTCTGCGAAGTTCAGGCCTACGCCTACGCGGCCTACGTGGGACGGTCCCTGCTGGCGCGGGCAGCGGGGGACTCCGCCGTCGAACGCCGATGCGCGGACCGCGCCGAAGCGCTGAAAGCCGCCTTCAACGAAGCCTTCTGGCTCCCGGAGCGGGGCTATTTTGCCCTGGCGCTGGACAAGGACAAGAAGCCCGTGGACTCCTGCACCTCCAACATGGGGCACTGCCTCTGGGTGGGCATCGTGGATGAGGACAAGGCCCCATTGGTGGCGGAGCGGCTGATGTCCCCTGAGATGTTCACGGGCTGGGGCATCCGGACTCTGGGGTCCGACATGGGCGCGTACAACCCAGTCAGCTACCACAACGGCTCCGTGTGGCCCCACGACACCGCGCTCGTCGCCACAGGACTGATGCGGTACGGCTTCGTGAAGGAAGCCAGCCGGGTTGCGAGCGGACTGTTCGACGCCGCCGAGTACTTTGGCGGGCAACTTCCGGAGCTTTTCTGCGGCTTTGACCGTGGCGACTTTTCGGAGCCGGTTCCGTATCCGACGGCGTGTTCCCCGCAAGCGTGGGCGGCTGCGGCGCCGGTCCAACTCGCCCGGATCCTGCTGCGGTTCGACCCCGACTTCACCCGGAACGTGCTGCATCTGGCGCCGATCCTGCCGGACGCTTATGGGTCGTTCCGCGCGGACAACGTGCTGCTGGGGCGCTCGCGGATCACCGTGCAAGCCTCCGGTTCGTCCGGTACCGTAAGCGGGCTTCCGGCAGGGCTCGAACTGCGCTCAGACCCTCGGCCGCCGCTGACGGGGGACTTGTTCGGCTAGAGCTCGTTTTCCATGACGAAGTCATGCTCCACGGTGTTGCCGAGCTTGAAAGATTTTGTGCCTACCCGCTGGAAACCGCTCTTCTCGTAGAAGCGGATGGCTTTCGCGTTCTCGCTGTTCACGCCCAGCCACACCCCGGCTGCGCCCTTGTCAGCAGCATTCGCCAACGAGGCCCTGATGAGTTCTGATGCTGCGCCCTTGCCGTGGTGGTCCGGGTGGACGTAGCACTTGCTCAGCTCGGTGGAGGGGAGCGCGGACAAGACGGATGCGACGTCGGGGTCGCTGGTCGGCTTGGCAATCAGCATGGTGTACCCGTTGAGCTGCCCGTCGTCGTCGATCACCAGGATGGTGATTTTCGCGTCGGCGAGGTAGTCCTCAAAGTTGTCTTCGCTCAGGGTCTTTTCAATGTGGGCCTGGATGTCCGCCGGTGAGGCGCCCGGCGGGCAGGCCAGCGGGAAGGTGATGGCGGCAAGCTCAGCCAGCTTCCCGGCGTCGTGCGTTGTTGCGGTGCGGATGGTTTCAGTCACGTGAGTCCCCCTTGCGAGTTTTTGGACAGCTAATGCCCCCAAGAACGAATCTTAAGGGCATTAGCTGTACGAAAAAGTCCTGTTACTCCGCCTTGACCGCCAGCACCGGGCAGTCCGCCTCCAGCAGGATCCGTTGGGACACGCTGCCCATGATGAGCTTGCCCACTGGGCTGCGGCGGCGAAGGCCGATCACAATCAGGCTGGCGTCATTTTCGTCGGCGGCGTCCAGGACCTCGGCCGCTGCGTCATGGCCGCGGACCGGCTGCTTGATGATGTGCTGGATTCCATGGTCCGCCAGCCGCTCCTCGATGCTTTGGATATCCGGTTCCTGGGCGTACCGGTTATCCACCAGGGCGTCGCCCTTGGAGGAGTTGATGACCAGCAGGGTGTCGTTGCTCTTCTCGGCCTCGGCAATGGCTTGTGTCAGTGCCGCTTCGCCTTCCGGTGTGGGGACGTATCCCACCACGATGGTCATGGTTTCTCCTTGGTGTATTTGTAGTTGAAAGGGCGGCTGGCCTTGACAGGCGCCAGGCTAGCCGTCGCCATCACCGTCCGCCGTTCCGTCCGCGCGGTGGCTGCCGTGGCTTATGCCGCCGGCTTCCCTCGGGACAGTCGCCCCGGAATTCCCCGGGATCACGGTGGCTGGCATTGGCCGATTGCGTCGGATGAGCTTGTAGATGAACGGCCAGGCCAGGATGATCGCCACGATGATGTAGACCACGATCGCGATGGGTTCGCTGAAGAGGCCTGCGGGGTCGCCCGCGCTCAGTTGCAGCGTCTTGCGGAGCTGGCCTTCGATGCGCGGGCCAAGGATGACGCCGAGGATTAGCGGCAGGACCGGGAGCCCGAAGCGCCGCATCATGAAGCCCAGGGCGCCCAGTACCAGCAGGATCACCAGGTCGAAAGCCTGCAGATTGACCGAGTAGGCGCCCAGCGTGGCAAAGAACAGGATGCCTGCGTAGAGGTATGGGCGGGGGAGTTGCAGCAGCTTGGCCCAGACCGGCGCCAGGGGCAGGTTGATGAGCAGGAGCAGGAAATTGCCGATGAACAGGCTGGCGATGAGTGCCCAGACCAGGGGGCCTTGGCTGGAGAACAGCTGCGGGCCCGGCTGGATTCCGTAGGACGTAAAGGCAGCGAGCATCACGGCAGCCGTTGCGTTGGTGGGCAGGCCCAGGGCAAGCATGGGGGTCAGTGTTCCGGCAGCGGCGGCGTTGTTTGCCGCTTCCGGTCCGGCGACGCCCTCAATAGCGCCCTTGCCGAACTCCTCGGGGTGTTTGCTGAGCCGCTTCTCGGTGACGTAAGAGAGGAACGTAGGAATTTCCGCGCCGCCAGCTGGAAGGGCGCCAAACGGGAAGCCGAAGGCAGTGCCGCGAAGCCAAGGCTTCCAGGAACGCTGCCAGTCGTTCTTGCCCATCCATGGGCGGCCAACGGGAATGACGTGCAGCGGGGTCCGGCGCAGGTGGGCGGCAACCCAGAGCGCTTCACCCACGGCGAAGATGGCAACAGCCACCACCACAATGTCCAGGCCGTCCACCAGCAGGGGCTGGCCGAACGTCAGGCGCCGCTGGCCGGTCACGGAGTCGATTCCCACCAGGCCGATTGCAAGGCCAAGAGCCAGTGAAGCGAAGCCGCGGAGTCTTGAGGAACCAAGGACTGCGGTGACGGCAAGGAGGGCCAGAATCATGATCGCGAAGTAGCTGGGAGCGCCCAGGCTGACGGCGAATTGCACCACAATAGGTGCGAAGACGGCCAGCAGGGCAGTGCCGATGGTACCGGCAATGAAGGAACCGATGGCCGCAGTGGCAAGCGCCTGCGCGGCCCTGCCCGCCTTGGCCATCTTGTTGCCTTCGATGGCCGTCACCACCGACGACGATTCTCCCGGTGTGTTGAGGAGGATGGAGGTGGTGGAACCGCCGAACATGCCGCCGTAGTAGATACCGGCGAACATGATGAAGGCACTGGTGGGCTCCAACGCAGCGGTCACCGGCAGGAGCAAAGCCACAGTCATGGCCGGGCCAAGTCCGGGAAGGACGCCGACGGCGGTGCCCAAGAGGACGCCGATTACGGCGAACAAGAGGTTCATGGGGGTCAGGGCGGTGGCGAAACCGTCCATCAAGGAGGACCAGACGTCCATTAGAGGATTCCTTCCAGGAGCCCGGCCGGCAGTGCGATGCCCAGGCCGAGGTAGAAACCGTAGAAGGTCAGCAGGGCCAGGGCGACAGAAATGAGGCCGTCACGAATGTAGCGGCGGCTGCCCAGTGCCAGCACGCTGCCCCAGAAGAGCACCGTTCCGGAAATGACCCAGCCGGCCCAGTCGATGAGCAGGATATTCAGGATGAAAGCTCCTGCCAGGGGAAGGACAGTCTTCCAATCTGCAGAGTGGGCGAGGTCCACGTCTTCGCCGCCTTCGGCTTCACCCTTGCCGCCCCGGAGGACGTTGATGGCAAGGAGGACGGCGCAAATAATCAAGAGTCCGGAAACAATGAACGGAACAGTCTTCGGACCCACCGGGTCCGACTGGGAGTACGGGGTCACCAGGCCGTTCGCATCCAGGAAGACCAGGACGCCCACCGCGCCGAGCAGGAGGGCTACCCCCAGCTCGGCGCGGCCTTTAAGGCCTGTGGCTAAGGAGCTCACGCCAACCCGAGCTTGGTGAGGACGTCCGCCACCCGCTTGTCCTGGTCAGTCAGGAACGTCTTGAACTCGTCACCGGTAACGAACGCATCGGACCAGCTGTGGGTCTTGAGAGCTTCCTTCCAGCCAGCGGATGCGTGCATCTTCTCAAGGGCGGCGATCAGGGACTTCTTGTCGTCCTCGCTGATGCCCGGAGGGGCCACAACGCCACGCCAGTTGGTGAAGACCAGGTCAATGTTGGATTCCTTCAGTGTGGGAGCGTCCACACCGTCCAGGCGGTTCTCGCCACTGGTGGCCAGTACGCGGATCTCACCGGACTTGATCTGCTGCAGGTACTCGCCGGCACCTGAAGCGGCGAAGCCGAGCTTGTTACCGAGGATGGCCGGCAAAAGGTCGCCACCGCCGTCGTAGGAAACAAAGTTGACCTTTGTGGCGTCAATGCCAACAGCGCCGGCCAACTGCATCGGCAGGAGGTGGTCCGGACCGCCGGGAGAGGAGCCGCCGCCAACCGAGATGGAAGCAGGATCGGCTTTCCATGCCTTCACCAAATCATCAATGGTCTTGTACGGGGAGTCTTTGCCCACCATGATGGCGCCCGGTTCCTCGATGAGCTTTGCCAGTGGCGTGGTTTCGGTCAGCTTGGACTCGGACTTGTTGGTGTAGCTCGCCCCAACAACGCCCAGGCCCATGAGCATGGTGAGATCACCGTTGCCCTTCTCGTTGACGATGCGGGCCAAGCCCACGGTGCCGCCCGCACCGGCAAGGTTGAAGACCTCGGTGTTGGTGGAGATTTTCTCGTCGTCCAGGACCTTCGCAGCTGCACGCGCCGTGGTGTCGTAGCCACCGCCGGGGGTGTTGGGAACCATGATCTGGAGGCCGGTGATGGGTCCTGCTGCGCCGGTGCTGTCAGAACTGGTGGACTTGCCGGTGGCACCGCAGCCGGTGGCCATCAGGGCGATGCCGGCGGCGACGGCGGCGACTCGCAATGCGCGGATCTGGCGCATGGTGTTCCTCTTCTCATCATCGAAAATTCAGTGCAGGGCGATCAGCGTTGTGCCCCGTTGATTTGATGCTAGGTCCGTAAGTGACAGGGATCACTCTTGTGTTCGCAGTGATCTTTAAGTTCATTGCGTTCACGGTTTTTGACGGTCTGAGCTGGCCTTCTGTACCACTGGGGTCTTCTGTGCCGCTGGGGTATAGTTCCGATACGCCAGGGGGAGCAGTTGCCCGCACCCCGCTCACAGGCGCCACCAAAGGAACCCAGCAGTGACGCGATTGACTCGACGGCCTCGAAGACGAGGGATGTCCTTGGCAGGGCAATACCTTGTGCTGCAGTTGCTGATCGTCCTGGCGGTTCTTGTTGCCGTGGTGGCTATTTCGCTGGCGCAATCCGCCGCCGTCTTCGAACGGACCGAAGGCCGCCGGGCGCTTTCTGCAGCCGAAGCCCTGGGCAACAACCCTACGGTGCGTGCACTGCTACCTGCTGCCGAACCCCGCACCGGATCAGCACTTCCCGCCGTTGCCGAATCTGTCCGCACCGTCTCCGGATCCTCCCACGTGGCGCTCGCCAGGATGGACGGCACCGTGGTGGCCTCCTCAGATCCAAGCCTGGTGGGGCAGTCGATGCCGCTCGGTGACAGCAGGGTCATGGAAGGCCGTGCCTGGACAGGCGTCCTGCCGGGCAGTAACGGTGCCGTACTTTCCGCCCACGTCCCCGTCCTGGACGACGCCGGAACAATGATCGGCATAGCCTCCATCAGCCGGAACTACCCTTCCACCATCGAGCGGCTGGGAGACGCCGTTCCCAACCTCCTCACCTATCTGGGCGTGGCCAGTGTCCTCGGAGTGGCCGGATCCCTTCTGCTGTCCCGCCGCGTCAAACGGCAAACCCTGGGCATGGAACCGCGGGAAATCACGGGGCTCGTGGAAAACCGCGAAGCGATGCTGCAAGGCCTGAAGGAGGGAGTGGTCGCCTTGGACCCCCACGAACGCATCACAGTGGCCAACCAAAGCGCCCGGCAACTCCTCGGCCTGCCAGCGGATTGCGTAGGGAAGAAGCTGCGATCCCTCCACGTGGACCCCGCGCTGAAAATCGTCCTCACCCGGGAACAATCCGACCCCGACCAGCTGGTGCTCGTGGGGGAGCGGCTGGTGGTCATGAACCGCGTGGCACTGCGCTCGCACGGCCGCGACATCGGCTCCGTAACAACGCTGAGGGACCGGACCGAGTTGTCGTCCCTGGAGAGCGAACTCGGCGCCACCCGCACCGTCACCGACACCCTGCGGGCCCAAGCCCACGAGTTCGCCAACCAACTCCACGTCATCTCCGGCCTCATCCAAATCGGCGAATACGATTCCGTGGTCCAGTTCGTCAACGGCGCCACCGTGGACCGCACCCGGCTCAACGACGACGTCACCAGCCGCATCCAGGACCCCGCGCTCGCCGCCCTCCTCATCGCGAAAGCCAGCCTGGCCACCGAACGGGGCGTGGAACTGCAGCTTGACCCAGAGTCCGCGCTGCCGCGCGTCAACGAGGAACTGTCGCGGGACCTCACCACGGTGGTGGGCAACCTGGTGGATAACGCGTTCGACGCCGTCACCGGCCTTCCGGGGGCATCGGTCCGGGTGCTGGTGGCAGACTCCGGTGACGAGGTGGCCGTCACGGTCCGGGACAACGGCCCCGGTGTACCCTCCGGCTCCGCCGAGGACATCTTCCGGCAGGGCTTCTCCACCAAAGAGCCCGGCCCGGGAGACGCCCGCGGTTTTGGCTTGGCGTTGTCACGGGTGATCTGCCGGCGATCCGGAGGGGACCTGAGCTTCTCGAACGACCATGGAGCGGTGTTCTCTGCACGCTTCAGCAACAAGGGGGCAACTCAGCCGTGATTAAAGTACTGATCGTCGACGACGACTTCATGGTGGCCAAGGTCCATGCCGGGTTCATCCAACGGACGCCCGGCTTCGGAGTGGTGGGCGTAGCCCATACGGGTGCGCAGGCCCTGGTGGAGACCGAGCGGCTGCAGCCGGACCTGGTGCTGTTGGACATCCATCTCCCGGACATCAACGGGCTTGACCTCATGCACCAGCTCCGCGATATTGCCCCGGAGCTGGATGTCCTGGTGATCAGCGCTGCCCGCGAAGTGGAGACTGTGCGGAAGGCTTTGCGCGGCGGCATAGTCCATTACCTGATCAAGCCGTTCTCCCAATCCGACCTACAGGAGCGGCTGGAGCACTATCTCAGTGCTTACCAGGGCCTGGACGCGTCCAAGGTTGAAGCGGAGCAATCCGATGTAAACCGCGTCTTCGGGTTGAGTGTTTCCGAGCGGACCCTTCCCAAGGGCTGCAGCGTGGAGACGCTCGAATTGGTTGAATCGGCGCTCAAGTCTGCGCCCGGTGACCTCTCAGCCGCCGAGCTTGCAGAACAGTTGGGTACGTCCCGGGTCAGCGCCCGTCGTTACCTTGAGTACCTCCACGACGAGGGGGCGCTGGAGGTCAGACTCAAGTACGGCGTCGGACGCCCTGAAAGGCGATATGTGCTGAAGGGGCGGTGAGTCCTGAGGGGTGCGAATCAGTGCTGGTAGATATCACGACGGTGGCCCATGGCGACTACCAGAACAATAAGTTGAGCGTCCCGGATCTCATAGATAATCCGGAAGTCGCCGGTACGGACACGCCAGTCACCACTGTTGCCGGATAGCTTTTGCCTCTGGCGGGCGAGGTGTTTCGGCGAGGAGTTCAATTGCAGCCTGAATACGTCGGCGTGCGTCCGGCGGGAGCTTTCGCAACCGACGGACGGCGGCAGGCGCGAGCTGCACTGACTAGCTCAAGCCAAGCCCAGCTCCGCTTTGACTTCCTCCCATGGCACGGCACCACTGCCGGTCTCGGTCATTTCGGTTCGAGCAGCTCAGTGCCGCGACGCGGCGACCACGGCGCAACAAATACACCGGTTCGTGGCTTACTCGCGCGGTATCAACCGCTTCGGAAAGCCGGCTTCGCGCAACAGTGACTGTCATCTCGCTCATACACCATTTCAGGCTTTTCTACGTTGAAATGTACATTTCAGCGCTAGGTGCTCATGCGGTCGGGTTCCAGCCCAATGCCGGCCCCAGCTTCCCGGCGATGTCGCTAAGGATCTGCACGTAGTCCTCGTGGTCAAAACTGAACGGCAGGGCGAAGGCGACTTCGTCCACTTCCTGGAAGCCCTCATGGGCGTACAGTTGCGCGGCGATTTCGTCGCTGCTGCCAATGAGGTCCTTTGCGAAGAGCATGCCCTTGGGCCCCTGCGGAGCGCTGGTCCGCGGAGTGCGCTGATCGACGTAGCGCTGGTATTTCTCCTGCTGGGCCGCGGAAGCCGAATCGGTGGGGATGACCACCAGGCCCTGCGAAGCCCGGGCGGTGTTTCCGGACGCTGCTGCGGCTTCACGGTACGCCCGGATCTGTGATTGTTGGACCCTGGCAAAGTCCGGTTCCTGGTCCTTATCCGGGAAAATCACGCTGCTGGACAGCAGATTGAAGCCGTTGGCCCCCGCCCATACGGCCGACTTCATGCTGCCCGCCCCGTACCAAAGGCGGCTGCGCAGTCCGGGTGAGTGCGGCTCCACCCGGTTGGAGTACTCCTCCACAACGCCCTGCTTGCCGGAGAAGTCCCTTACTTTTTCGCCTGCCACCAACCGTGCGAACCGGTCCACGCGGGCATATGAGAAGTCTTCTGATTCCGAAGAATCCGGGTACAGCTCATGCTTCACGGTGTGGTAGTTCATGGGTTCGCCCACGCTCAGCCCCGGATTGATCCGTCCCCCCGCGAGTAGGTCCACGGTGGCCAAGTCCTCTGCCAGGCGTAACGGGTTTTCCCAACCCAGCGGCGTTACTGCGGTGCCGAGTTCAATCCTGGACGTGCGCTGGCTGGCGGCGGCCATCACCGCCACCGGGGAGGAGATGCCGAACTGCAGATGGCGGTGCCGCAACCATGCGCTGTCGAACCCCAGCTGCTCGCCGAGTTCAATGATCTCCAGCGTGGATCGGTGCCCGGCGGCCGGATCGGTGGGGTCGAACAGGCCGATGGTGAGGAATCCAAGCTTGCTGAGGGGATGTTCTTGGGTTGGCATGGGCTTCCTTCGGGCTGGGCGTGAGGTTACTGCCCAGAATAATTGCCGGTACCGAGGACGACGGCGGGACGTTACCTTTTGTGATGGGTGCACGTTACGCCAAGCACAGCTTCTTCACAGCGACGTGGCTGATGACGGCTTCCAAGGTCCAAGGTACCGCTTTGGTACCATCGAACCATGGCTATGAATCTGCGCGTCCCAGAAGACCTCGATCGACGGCTGGAGAAGTTGGCCGCAGAGGAACACACATCCAAATCCGCACTCCTGTTGCAGGGGGCAGAGTTGGTTCTGCAGCGTCATGCGCGTCGACGCGAAATCAGTGAAGGCCTTGATTTCGTGATGAGTCATGATGCTGAGCTGCTGACGCGCCTTGAGGACGCGTGACAGCGTACCTGGACATTGAAGACGCCCTTCAAGTCGTTTACCGGTACGGCTTTCATATTCGCGATGTTGGCTTGTTGGCCTCGGCGTTGACCAGGCCGGCTACAACTGTCATGGGAGCGGAAGCCTATCCTGATCTTGCAATTAAGGCAGCTGCGCTATTGGAGTCTGTCGCCCGGTTCCATCCCCTCATAGATGGGAACAAGCGAACTGCGTGGACGCTCATGGTGCTGTTGCTGTGGATCAACGGATATAAGCATGACTTCACCACGGAAAAAGGCTTCGAGCTTGTGGTTGGAGTCGCCGCGGGCGCCATCGAACTGCGGGATTCTTCCGCTGAGATTTCTCAGCACTTGGTGCCCCGCCGCTAGACCCCTACCGTCTTCAGGTAGTTCCGTATTCCGTCCACCACCATCTGGTGGTCCTCGTCAGAGCTCAGCCCCGAAACCGTGACAGCACCGATCACACCGGCGCCCCGGACGCGGATGGGGAAGGAACCGCCGTCGAGGGTGTAGTCCTCGGGGGCAAGCCATCCGCCGCCCAACGGGTTGCGCTCGGCGAATTGTTCACCCAACAATGCCGTACTGTGCTCGAATCGCAGCACGGCGGCGGACTTGCGGCGGATCCACTCTTCCTGGTCGCCCGTGGCACCGGGCAGGACGCAGCGGAACAGCACAATGTTGTGCCTGCGGATATCGATCGCGACGCCGAAGTCCGACGCAATGGCGTGGTTGGCGATCAGTGAGCCGAGTCGCCATGCGTCATGGTGATCGAACGAACCGAACACCAGTTCATCTTCCTGCTGCTTCAGCTCCACCATGCGTGCAGATTCGCTCATGCCGCACCAACCCGGTCAGCGTCGTAGCTCAGTCCTACCTGGCGCCGGATTTCGTCCATGGCGGCCATGATGGCCACGGTCTCGGCTGGCGGCAGGATGGTCCCGGCAGTCTCACCTGAGCGGATCAGGCGTTCCAGTTCAGCAGCCTGATACTGCATGCCGCGGCTGGTGACGGGCTGGTCATACCGCTCAATGACACTGCCGTCCACGGCATGAACTGTGAAGGGAACCGGGTTGTACCAAGTGCTTTCTATGTCGATCCACCCTTCGCTGCCGATCACCATGGCACGGTTGGCGCTGGCGGCGTCGAGTTCGCAATCCACCATCGCCTGGGCACCACTGGCGTATTCGAAGATCGCTGCGGTCTGACGATCGACTCCGGTGGCCGACATGGAGGCGCTGGCCTTTATGGACGCAGGAGTGCCCAGGATGTCGAAGGCAAAGGAGACTGGGTAGATGCCCAGGTCCAGCAGCGCCCCGCCGCCCAGGGCGGGATCGTTGAGCCGGTGGGCGGGATCCTTGGGAAGGCTCTGGTTGTGGGTGGCCACCACCTTGCGTACTGCACCGATGGTTCCTGAAGCGATGATGTCCCGGAGGCGAATCATGTGCGGCAGGAACCGGGTCCACATGGCCTCCAGCGCCACGAGCCCCTTGGATTCCGCGAGGTCAACAATGTCCTGTGCCTGGCGGGCATTCATGGTGAACGCCTTCTCCACCAGGACGTGCTTGCCCGCATTCAACGCCAAGAGGGCGTTCTCATAGTGGAAAGGGTGCGGCGTGGCCACGTAGACCACATCAACCAGGGGATCTGCAACAAGGTCCTCATAGCTGCCATGCGCGGTGGCCACGCCGTGCTCCCCAGCGAACGACTCACTCGATTCTAACGATCGCGATCCCACGGCTTGCACCGTGAAACCGTTCTCCTTCAAGTCCTTGGTCTGGAGCCCCGCGATGAATCCTGTGCCGAGGATTCCCCAGCGGATTGTTCCGTCGGAGGTGCCGTTGCTGAGGGTCACGTGCTTAGTCCTTGCTGCTGAAGGCGGCGTCGAAGGAGGTCTGCGAAGCCGGGAAGTCGAACTTCTTGAGGGCGGCGAGGGCTTCGGGGGCGCCGTGGAGGCGGTCCATGCCGGCGTCTTCCCATTCCACGCTGATGGGTCCGTTGTAACCGATGGCGGTGAGGGCACGGAAGGACGATTCCCAGGGCACGTCGCCTCGTCCGGCGGAGACGAAGTCCCAGCCACGGCGGGGATCTCCCCAGGGCAGGTGCGAGCCCATGACGGTGTTCCGGCCGGTGGGGCGCAGCTTGGTGTCCTTGCAGTCCACGTGGTAGATCCGGTCCTTGAAGTCCCAGATGAAGGACACAGGATCGATGCCCTGCCACATGAAGTGGGACGGGTCCCAGTTCAGGCCGAACGCTTCCCGGTGGCCGATCGCTTCGAGGGTCCGGACGGTGGTCCAGTAGTCGTAGGCGATCTCGGACGGGTGGACTTCGTGGGCGAAGCGGACCCCGCATTCGTCGAAGACGTCCAGGATGGGGTTCCAGCGGTCGGCGAAGTCCTGGTAGCCGGCCTCGATGACCTTCTCGGGGACAGGCGGGAACATGGCCACGTATTGCCAGATGGAGGAGCCGGTGAACCCGACGACGGTGTCCACGCCGAGCGCTTTTGCGAGGCGGGCTGTGTGCTTCATTTCTTCGGCAGCGCGTTGGCGCACGCCTTCGGGGTCGCCGTCGCCCCACACCTTGGACCCAACGATCGCCTCGTGGCGGAAGTCGATGGGGTCATCGCAGACGGCTTGGCCCTTGAGGTGGTTGGAGATGGCCCAGACCTTGAGGTTGTACTTTTCCAGGACAGCGAGTTTGGATTCGACGTAGCCGGGTTCGTCCCAGCGCCAGGCGTCCAGATGGTCTCCGGAGACGGCGATTTCCAGGCCGTCGTAGCCCCAGCCGGAAGCAAGACGCGCGACTTCCTCGAAGGGGAGGTCGGCCCACTGGCCGGTGAACAGGGTGTACGGGCGGGGCATGTCAGGCTCCTTCAGTAACGGATGCGGTGAGCTGGATCAGTGAGCTTTTGGCGGCTGCGGACTCTTCCACGGCGGCCAGGATGTGCTGGACGTTCAGTCCCTCTTCAAACGACGGCGACGGCGACTCACCCGCGGCGATCGCGGTGAGGAAGTCGCGGATCTGGTGCGTGAAGGTGTGTTCCCAGCCGATGATGTGACCTTGCGGCCACCACGCTTCCAGGTACGGGTGTTCGGCCTCGTTGACCAGGATCCGGCGGAATCCTTGCTCACGGACGGGCACTGTGGTGTCCATGAAATAGAGTTCGTTCAGGTTCTCCAGGTCAAAGGTCATTGAACCAAGCGAGCCGTAGATTTCCAGTCTCAGGGAGTTCTTCTGGCCAGTCGCTACGCGGGAAGCTTCAACTGAGGCGATTGCTCCTGAGGCGAGCGAGAGGTTTACCCAGGCGGCGTCGTCGACCGTGACATCCTCCGGGCCCTCTGCGCCGGGGCGCTGATCAACAAAAGTCTGCAGGCGGCCCGAAACCTCGGTGACAGCATCGTTCAGAAGGTACAGGACCTGGTCGATGGCGTGAGAGGCGATGTCGCCCAGGGCGCCGGATCCGGCGGTTTCCTTGCGGAGGCGCCAGGACATGGGGGACTGGGCGTCGGTCAGCCAGTCCTGCAGGTACGCGGCGCGAACATGCCGGACTGTGCCGAGACGACCTTCCGCAATGAGTTCCTTGGCGAGGGCAAGCGCTGGGACGCGGCGGTAGTTGAAGCCGATCATCGACTGCACACCGCGGTCCCGGGCCTTTGCGGCGGCTGCGGTCATCAGCTCGGCCTCACCCAAGGTGTTGGCCAGCGGCTTCTCCACCAGAACGTGCTTGCCCGCTTCCAAAGCCGCGATGGCGATTTCGGCGTGCATCCAGCCCGGTGCGCAGATATCGATGATGTGGATGTCGTCCCGTTCGATCACGGAGCGCCAGTCTGTGGCGGACTCGGCCCAGCCGTACTTGGCGGCGGCTTCCGCGACGGCATCTGCGTCCCGGCCCACCAGCACTTTTTGCTCGAAGGCCGGGACGTCAAAGAAGCTGGAGACGTTCCGCCAAGCATTCGAGTGGGCCTTACCCATGAAGGCATAACCGATTGCCGCGACGCCCAGCGGCGAGGAGGTAGGAATAGTCATCAGGTTCGTCGCCGGCTCTAGAGGGTGGCGGTTTCGGGTGCCCAGTCCTCGGGGAGGGCGGCCGAGGCGGGTGCGTTGCTGGTGACGTCCACGAAGGTACCCGATTCCACGGATTCGGCTATCGAGACCATGCTGTCCAGCACGTGGTAGGCGAGGTCGCCGGTGGCCCGGTGGGCAGTTCCGGCACGAAGGGCGCGGGCCATGTCCAGAACACCCAGGCCACGGCCGTTGGCCGGACCCGTTGCAGGGATGATCTCCGGCTCTTCCGCACCGGGACGCCAGAGCTTGAGGTCGCCGTCGAAGTAGTTCGGATCCGGGAGGGACAGGGTGGCCTCAGAGCCGGTGACTTCCACGAAGCCCATCCGCAGGCGCGGTGATTCGAAGGAGAAGACGCTGTGGGAGGACTGGCCGCCTTCGAACTGCGCCATCGCGGAGACGTGGGTGGGGACCTCGACGGCGAATTCCTCGCCTGCCTTGGGGCCGGAACCAATGACGCGGGTCGCTTTGGCGGAGGAACCGACGGCGGCCACCTTGCGGATCGATCCGAAGGTCTGGATCAGGGCGGTGAGGTAGTACGGGCCCATGTCGAACAGGGGGCCGGCGCCGTGCTGGAACAGGAACGCGGGGTTGGGGTGCCAGGACTCCGGGCCGGGGGTTTGGAACGTGGTCATGCCGGTCAGGGGCGTTCCGATGTCGCCGCGTTCGATGATGCGTCGGGCGGTTTGCAGCCCGGCGCCGAGGAACGTGTCCGGGGCCGTGCCCAGGCGGATCCCAGCGGCGTCGGCTGCCTTGAGCAGGCCGAGCCCGGATTCGCGGTCCAAGGAGAAGGGCTTCTCGGTCCAGACGTGCTTGCCCGCGTTGACGGCTGCGGTGGCGACTTCAACGTGCGCTGCCGGGATGGTCAGGTTCACGATGATCTCGACGTCGGGGTGGTTCAGGGCCAGCTCCGGGGCACCGAATTCGGGGATCCCGTATTCTTCGGCGCGCGCCTTTGCTGCCTCTTCGAAGAGGTCCGCGATCACCAGGACTTTCAGGTCCGGGAAGACCGTGAGGTTGTCCAGGTACTGCTTGCTGATGTTGCCCGCGCCGATGACGGCAACGCCCACGGGGCCTTTGCGGGTAGACGGTGCGAAGCTCATGCCTTGGCTCCTTCTGCTGCCTGGGTGTCGGTTGCAGCGTCTGCGCTGGCCGCTGCGGTGAGGTAGTTCAAGCTCTCGGTGATGCCTTGGAAGATGTCTCCGGAGTAGTCATCGAATTCCACCACGCCCACTTCCAGGGACTTCGCTGCGGCGATGACATCCAGCACCGGGACGGTGCCCTGGCCTGCGGGCTGCTGGGCTTTGGTGTCGGTGGTGGCCGGGCCGTCCTTGATGTGGATGAGCTTCACGCGGTCACCCAGGCGTGCCAGCAGTTCCACGGGGTCCTGGCCACCGACGGCAACCCAGTACGTGTCTACTTCAAGGACGAGTTCGGGATCCAGCAAACCTTCGAGGTACTCCAGGGCGGTTTTGCCTTCGATGGTGGACTCCAGCTCCCATGCGTGGTTGTGGTAGCCGACGCGGATGCCGTACTCGGCACCCTTCTTCGCTGCTGCGTTGAGCTTGGCCGCGGTGGCCTGGATGTCCTGGGCCGACTGCCAGTGCTCGGCGGGAAGGAATGGATCGATCACCGTGGTGATGCCCAGCTCCTTGGCTGCTGCAAAGATCTCATCCTGGTCCTGGCTCAACAGCGGGGCATGGCCGGACGGAGCCGTCAGGCCGTTCTCCTTTAACGCCGCGCCAAGTTCCTTGGCCGTGGCCACGAAGTTATAGGGCTCCACCTGCGTGAAACCGATCTCGGCAACCCTCTTGATGGTGCCTGGCAGGTCCTCCTGGATGGCATCTCGGAGGGTATACAGCTGGAGCGAATACGACATGGGGATCCTTTTCGGGAGTGCTTTTCCGGGATTTCAGGGCCTTGGCGCCAGTCTAGTGAGCACCCCCTCGGGGAGCCACCGATTCCACACGTCAATGGACTGGACACCAACTCCTTTCAGCCTAAAGGGACTTTTGCCGAGCGTCTAGCAAAAGTTGTAAGAATTCCGCAAAACTTCTGCTGGATGACATGCATAAGCAATCATGCTTCACTAATTGCATGACATCTGAGGCCGGAATCGACGCCGGAAATAGCTCCGTGCCCGAAGCCGGCAATCTCTCCCGCGCCGGAAATCTCTTCCAACTCCTCCGCGACGGTAAGGCGCGCACCCGGGCTGAGCTTGCAGAAACCACTGGCCTTGCCCGCTCCACCGTTGCCTCAAGGATTGACGCCCTCATCAGCTCAGGGCTCGTCGGCCCTGCTGGCGAGGCGAGCTCCACAGGCGGCAGGCCGCCGTCGCGCGTTGCCTTCAACCCCGCCGCGCGCGTTGTCCTGGCCGTCGACGTCGGAGCTACCCACGTGATTGTTGCCGTCACCGATCTCGGCGGCGACGTTGTGGCCGAGCGACGGCTGACGCAGGAGGTCGCTGACGGGCCGGACGTGGTCCTGGGCCGCGTGGTTTCAGCGGGCATGGAACTCCTGGCCGAAGCCGGCCGCGAACCCGGCGAGCTCGCCGGAATAGGCATCGGCCTGCCCGGTCCCGTAGAACACGCCAGCGGCAGGCCGGTCAAGCCGCCCATCATGCCTGGCTGGGACGGATTCGACGTCGTCACGTACGTTCAGCGCTCCCTGCCGGTTCCAGTCCTGGTGGACAACGACGTCAACATCATGGCCCTCGGTGAACGCACCGCGTACTGGCCGGACCATGAAAACTTCCTCTTCATCAAAGTGGCCACCGGAATCGGCGCGGGCATCATCAGCAGCGGACAATTACAGCGCGGCGCCAACGGCACCGCCGGCGACCTCGGCCACGTCCGTGTGCCCCGCGGTGACGACGTCCTCTGCCGCTGCGGCAACCACGGCTGCCTCGAGGCGCTGGCCTCAGGTCCCGCCGTCGCGCGTCAACTGCAGGCACAAGGGCTGGAAGCTGCCAGCGGCGCCGACGTCCTGCGACTCGTTGGCGAAGGAAACCTGCAGGCCATCCAGTCGCTTCGGCAGGCCGGACGCGATGTTGGCGATGTCTTAGCCACTGTGGTCAACCTGCTCAACCCGTCCATGATCATCATCGGCGGCAGCGTGGGGGAGGCAGGTGAGCACCTGGTGGCCGGGATCCGCGAAGTGGTCTACCGGCGGTCCTTGCCCCTGGCCACCACGCACCTGCGCATCGGCATTTCCATGGCCGGTCAGCGCGCGGCGATCCTTGGCGCCAGCCACCTGGTGACCCAGCATGTTCTCTCACCGTCCGTGATTGAGGCCACGCTCCAAGCGGCGGGCTAAGCCCTTCTTATGGGCTTCCGCGGCGTGGGAGCGTGATAGCAATGAAAGTGATGAGTACTTTCTTCGCTTCCCCGTGCGCCCAATGACCCGGTTCCTCGCCAGAATTCCCCGCGGCTGGCTGATCCTCGCGTGCATCGGCCTCATTGCCCTGAACATGCGCGGACCCTTCGTGGCGGTGGCGCCCGTGGTGGATTCGTTACAGCAGGATCTCGGATTCTCGCCTGTGGAACTCGGGCTCCTGACCGGCATTCCCGTCCTCTGCTTCTCCCTTGCTTCGCCTTTGGCTTCGTTGGCCGGGCGCCGCCTGGGCGCCGAATTCGCGGTGATGCTCACCCTGCTGGGTGTTCTTGCGGGCGTGGTGATTCGATCCAGCGGCGGTGGCCTTTCGGTCATGGTGGGCACGGTCATCATTGGCGTGGCCATCACCATCGGCAATATTGCAGTGCCGCTGATCATCCGTCGAGACTTCGCACCGCGGCGTCAGGCAACCGCCATGGGCGTTTACACTGCTGCACTCAACGTGGGCTCATTCTTTACCTCCGTGGCCACCGCACCCCTCGCCGAACTGGTGGGCTGGCGGCTTGCCCTTGCTGCGAGCGCTTTGTTGGCGTTGGCGGCCATCCTGTTTTGGGTTCCAACAGTGGGTGCGCGGCGGGCGTTTGTTCCCGCGGCGGTTCCCTTGCCTGTTGCTTCCGGGGCCGGTCCTGTTGCGGGTGTTCGCTGGCTGACTGTGGGCCTGACTCTCGGCTTCGCGGGTCAGGCGTTCTCCTACTACGGGGTCACCGCGTGGTTGCCCAGTTTTCTTGCCGACGAACTCGCCATGGGTACCGCCGAAGCCGGTGCGGGGTCCTCGCTGTTCCAGATTTTCGCGATCGTGGGCGGCCTGGGCGTGCCACTCCTGGCCCGTTTCACCAGTACGACGACGGTGGCGGTCACCTTGAGCGCGCTGTGGCTGACGGTTCCCGTGGGCTTGTTGCTGGCTCCTGGTTTCTGGTGGTTGTGGTCCTCACTGGGCGGTGTTGCGCAGGGTGGCGGGATCACGGTGATCTTCATTGCCATCATCAAGTTTGCGCAGTCGCAGGCCGCGGCCGGGAAGATGTCCGCTGTGGTGCAAGGGGTTGGTTATTGCTTCGCCGCGTTGGCTCCCACTGTTGTTGGGTTCGTGCACAGTGAGACCGATGGGTGGACGGTGCCGCTGTTCGTGATCCTCGGCTCGGTGCTCGCGTTCTGTGTGTGCACCACGTTGTCCGTGCGCTGGGTGGCCCGCCAGCGCTGAGCTCTTCTCGCGTGCCCGATTCGGGGGTTCCCTGCGGAGGATGCCGTTCGCACGGCACGGTGTGCAGCGAGCCATCGAATCGGGAGGGCCCGGGCATGGAGAAGCCCCGCTGCTGGGCTGCCTCCCCGGCGGTCGGGGTCACTTGTTGCGAAAAGTGCAGGCAGCCCAGCGTCGGGGCTTGATTGTGTCGCTACTCAGGTCCTGGACCTAAGCGGCGACGAGCTCCTCTTCCGTGGCCTCTTCACGGGCCTCGGTGAGGAAGCGGGCGTACGCGGGGATGGTCAGGAAGGTGGGGAATTCTTCGGCCAGGGTGACTTCTTCGAAGATGGCGCGGGCGTCAGCGAAGCGGTCTCCGTCGAAGCGTTCCAGGCGGGCGAATTCCTCATCCAGCATGTCCTCCACCCACTGCGCGGTGATGATGTCCCCGTGGTCCGTGATGGCGTGGGAGTGGATCCACTGCCAGAGCTGGGAGCGGGAGATCTCCGCGGTGGCGGCGTCTTCCATGAGGTTGTGGATGGCCACGGCCCCGTTGCCGCGCAGCCAGGACTCGATGTAGCGGATGCCCACCTCGATGTTCAGGCGAACCCCGCCCTCGGTGATGGTGCCCTCGGTGCTGGCGATGTCGATCAGTGCACGGTCATCCGGGGTGACGTCCTCGCGGGAGCGGTCCAACTGGTTGGGCTTGTTGCCCAGCACCTTGTCAAAGACCTCGCGTGCCACGGGCACCAGATCCGGGTGGGCCACCCACGAACCGTCAAAGCCGTCGTTGGCCTCGCGGGTCTTGTCAGCACGAACCTTCTCGAACGACGCCGTGTTCGCGGCCTCGTCCTTCCGGTTCGGAACCGCTGCTGCCATGCCCCCAATGGCCATGGCACCGCGGCGGTGGCAGGCCCGGACCAACTGCTCGGTGTAAGCACGCATGAACGGCTGGGTCATGGTCACCTGGCCACGGTCCGGGAGCACGAAACGCGGTCCACGGGTGCGGAAGTTCTTGATCAGGGAGAAAATGTAGTCCCACCGGCCGGCGTTCAAACCCGAAGCATGGTCCCGAAGTTCGTACAGGATCTCTTCCATCTCAAACGCAGCGGTGATGGTTTCGATCAGCACCGTGGCGCGGATGGTGCCCTGCGGGATGCCCAGCAGGTCCTGCGCCAGGACGAAGATGTCGTTCCACAACCGGGCTTCGAGGTGGTTCTCGATCTTAGGCAAGTAGAAGTACGGGCCCTTGCCCTGGGCCAGCAGCCGGCGGGCGTTGTGGAAGAAGAACAGCCCAAAGTCCACAATGCCGCCGGCGATCGGCTTCCCGTCGATCAGCATGTGCTTCTCCGGCAGGTGCCAACCACGCGGGCGAACCACAATAGTGGGCAGGTCCTCGGCGGCCTTGAGCTTGTACTCCTTGCCCTCAGGAGAAGTGAAATCGATCCGCCGCTCCAGCGCATCCGTCAGGTTCAGCTGCCCCTGGATCACGTTGCGCCACGTCGGCGTGGACGAGTCCTCCATGTCTGCCAGCCACACCTTCGCACCCGAGTTCAGGGCGTTGATGGTCATCTTCTTATCCACCGGACCCGTGATTTCAACACGACGATCCTCCAGCCCGGGCGCCGGGGGAGCGACCCGCCAAGACGGGTCATTCCGGATGGCCTCGGTCTGCGGCAGGAACCGCGGATCCTGGCCCCCTGAAATCTGGTTGCGGCGGGCGTGCCGTGCCTGCATCAGCTCCTGACGACGATCCGCCGTCGCCCGGTGCAACTTGCCAATGAACTCAAGGGCGTCCGGCGTGAGGACCTCGTTCTGCCGGCAAATGGGCTGCGCGGTGATGGTGATGCCATTGATAGTGAAGTTGTCAGTGAAGCTGTTCATTTCAATCTCTCCTATGAGAAGCAAATGTTCGACGGCGGCACGTCCGTGAGGTGCGCACGAGGCCGAAGGGCCGGTAATGCGGCAGCCTGCGTAAAGGGGCCCTGTATCCGCCCTCGACCGAGTTCTACGAGGTCATAGGGCGGATATGGGGATAGCAGGCAGAGCGTTGCCGGTCTGTAGGCCGGAGGTTCAGGCCGGGACCAGCTGCCGTCGGGTGTTGATTAGTGGAATTGGCCCTCTTCGGTCGATCCGACCAGTGCGAGGGTGGATGCGTTCGGGTTGAGCGCGGTTGCGATGTCGTCGAAGTAGCCGGTGCCGACTTCGCGCTGGTGCTTGGTGGCGGTGTAGCCGCGGGACTCGGAGGCGAATTCCTTCTCCTGGAGCTCGACGTAGGCGCTCATGCCTTCACGGGCGTAGCCGTGGGCGAGATCGAACATGGAGTAGTTAAGGGCGTGGAATCCGGCCAGGGTGATGAACTGGAACGTGAAGCCCATGGCACCGAGCTCACGCTGGAACTTGGCGATGGTGGTGTCGTCCAGGTGCTTGCGCCAGTTGAAGGACGGGGAGCAGTTGTAGGAGAGCATCTGGTCCGGGAACTCGGCCTTGACCGATTCGGCGAACTTACGGGCCAGTTCCAGGTCCGGGGTGCCGGTCTCCATCCAGATGAGGTCGGAGTACGGTGCGTAGGCCTTTGCACGGGCGATGCAGGGTTCGATTCCGTTGCGGACCTTGTAGAAACCCTCGGCGGTACGTTCGCCCGTGATGAATTCCTGGTCGCGCTCGTCAACGTCTGAGGTGATCAGGGTTGCTGCCTCGGCGTCGGTGCGGGCGATGACCACCGTGGGGGTACCGGCGACGTCGGCTGCCAGGCGGGCTGCGTTCAGGGTCCGGATGTGCTGCTGGGTGGGAATCAGGACCTTGCCGCCCAAGTGGCCACACTTCTTCTCCGATGCGAGCTGGTCTTCCCAGTGAACGCCCGAGGCGCCTGCGGTGATCATGGACTTCATGAGCTCGTAGGCGTTGAGCGGGCCACCGAATCCTGCTTCGGCGTCGGCGACGATCGGGACCAACCAGTCTTCAACGGTCTTGACGCCCTCGGCATACTCGATCTGGTCTGCGCGGAGCAGGGCGTTGTTGATGCGGCGGACAACCTGGGGCACCGAGTTGGCCGGGTATAGGGACTGGTCCGGGTAGGTCTGGCCCGAAAGGTTGGCATCAGCGGCCACCTGCCAACCGGAGAGGTAGATGGCTCGGAGACCAGCCTTGACCTGCTGAACCGCCTGGTTTCCGGTCAGTGCGCCCAAGGCGTTGGTGTAGCCACCGGTGGGAGCTTCCTCGGTGAGCTGCTTCCACAGCTTCTCTGAACCGCGGCGGGCCAGGGTGTGCTCTTCGGAGACGCGACCACGGAGGCGGACGACGTCGGTGGCCGAGTAATCACGGGTGACGCCTTCCCACCGCGGGTTGGCGGACCATTCAAGTTCCAGCGCTGCGGCCTGCTGCTCTGCGGACTGCTCTGCGGGTTCAAATGATGCGGTCATTTTTGATCTCCTATGTGGTGCCCGGGCCGGCCTCCGCTGCGCCTTTGCTGCATTGGCCGGCTTGCCCGGGATCTGTATTTCTTTTTCGTAAGTCCTACTTTTCTGCACTTCCAAGAGGGTTACTAGAGGAAAACTATGGAAAGAAATGCACTTCTTCGCGTATTCTCAAGAAATGTCGCCTGTGAGCTGGAATCGCGAAGTAGCATCGCCGTCGTTGTCCGCTGCGTCCCCTGAACTGGACGTCATCAGCCTTGGCCGCCGCGTGCGTCATCTGCGCAAGCAGGCCGGGCTGACGCTGGATGACTTGAGTGCCGCCGTCGGGACCGCCCCGAGCCAGTTGAGCCTGATCGAAAACGGCAAGCGCGAACCCAAACTGGGGCTGCTGCAGCAGCTCGCCGCGTCACTGAATGTGACCATCGATCAGCTGCTGGGGGCCGAGCCGCCCAGCCGCAGGGCAGCCTTGGAAATCGAGTTGGAACGGTACCAGCGCGGACCACTGTATGAGTCGTTGAACCTGCCCAAAATCCGCATCAGCTCGCGGCTTCCGCTCGATGTACTGGAGTCGCAGGTGGGGCTGCTTCAGGAGCTCGAACGCAAACTTAATGAGCAGGTGGCGACGCCGGAAGAAGCCCGCCGCGCGAACGGCGAGTTGCGTGCCATGATGCGCGAGCGCGGTAACTATTTCCCCGAGTATGAGGCGGAGGCGCAGAAGGTCCTCAAGGGGGTTGGCTACACCACGGGTCCGCTCAGCCAGCACGTCATTGCGGACATCGCCGAGAACCTTGGATTTACGCTGCATCACGTGGGCGATTTGCCGCACTCCACGCGGTCCGTGACCGATTTGAAGAACCGCAGAATTTATCTCACGCAGAACCAGCGCCAGGATCACGATCCGCGGTCTGTTTTGCTCCAGGCGCTGGGACACTACGTCCTGGGTCATGAAACTCCCCGGAACTACGGGGATTTCCTGGCGCAGCGGGTGGCCACCAACTACTTTGCCGCGGCGTTGTTGCTGCCGGAGCAGGCCACGGTGGAGTTCCTGCAGAAGGCCAAGGCCGCCAAGGAAATCGCCGTGGAGGACATCCGCGACGCCTTCGCTGTGTCCTACGAAACCGCTGCGCACCGCTTCACCAACCTGGCCACCAAGCACCTGGGCATCACCACACACTTCCAGAAGACCCACCAGTCCGGCATCATCTACAAGGCCTACGAGAACGATGGCGTGGCCTTCCCGCAGGACCACACGGGGGCCATCGAGGGTCAGCCGTCGTGCAAGGCATGGACCTCGCGGGCGGTATTCGATGTGCCTGACAAGTTCAGCGCCTACAGCCAATACACGGACACTCCGTCGGGCACCTACTGGTGTACTGCCCGCACCGAACGCTCCGCCGCTGGTGAATTTTCCTTGAGCATTGGGGTGCCATACCAGCACGTGAAGTGGTTCCGTGGCCGGGAGACCACGGCCCGGGCAACGTCAAACTGCCCGGACCCGAATTGCTGCAAGCGACCCCCGGCCTCGCTGGCGAACGAGTGGGCCGGCAATGCGTGGCCCTCCGCCCGCGCACACTCGCACCTGCTTGCCGCCATGCCCCCGGGTGCGTTCCCGGGCGTGGACGAGACCGAGGTGTACAGCTTCCTGGCGGCCCACTCCGAGCGCTGACGCTCTCTCACGTCCCGCGTGTTAGAGCCGATCGCTCTCTCACGTCCCGCGTAGTGGGCTATGGCGCTTGCTGCCAAACCCTCAGATTAGAGGGCCGGGCTACTTCATGAGATGGCTGGTGCTCAACAGTCAATGCGGCGGCGCCCGGCCCCTTGAAGGTCTTCGCGCCTGAGGAGTAGCCTGCACGCAAGAAGCGGAGATTGCAGGATTGGCCTAGGAGCGCGGCATGAATGTGCTAAGCCAGATACTCGCTGGATCCACCGGCCTGGCACTGATAAGCGTTGGCGTCCTGGAGATCTTCTTCCATGGCGACCAACGGTTCCACCGGATCTTCCTGATCAGGCCGGAAGACGTGCGCGCAGTTCGGATGTGGGCGATGAATGTTGGCGCCTACAACATCACCTTCGGCCTCGGCATCGCAGTGGGCCTGTGGCTAGTGAACTTCTCAGGCACTCCCGCCAGCGGGTCAGCCATAGTGATTTTCTGCTGCGCGTGCCACGTCTTCCTTGGTTTCTGGCTGTGGGTCACAGAGAAGCGCCTCCTGCTCAGCGCCATCGGCCAGGCGCTCTTCCCGGCGTTGGCAATCGTCTTTTACCTTGTATTTCGCTAGGGGGTGGTAGTTGGCGAAGGCTGGTCAAAGGGCAGCGGGCGAGCCAGGGATCAGCGGACCAGTCGCTTCACCAGCACGGCCGCAGCATCAACAACCTCGTCGGCCTCGTGCTTGGAGGCGCTCAGGGCAACTTCCTGGCCGGACACAGTCACGATGTCCGTGATCACGGCTACGGTGAGTCGGCCCAGGGTGTCGTCGCTGGCGCCGAGGAGCACGGTGTTCTGCCGGACCCACTCGCGCCCACGTTCCCGCCGCAGGACTTCGAAGCCTGGGGGAGTGTCGCCCTCGATGAACACGCGCTCCAGGTCCCGGTGCTTCCACGTGTAGTCGAAGTAGCTCCGGCTGCCTACGTTGAAAAGTGCCAGGGGATCGGATTCGCCGGCCTTCCGGGCTTTGGCCACGGCCGCGGCAACGAGCTTTTCGTGTTCGTTTTGGTAGTCGTCCCAAAGTGCGAGGAAGAGTTCGGTTTTGCCACCAAAGTGGTGGTAGAGGCTGCCAACGCTGGATCCCGCGCGGGAAACAATGTCGGAGATGCTCGCGTCGGTGAAGCCATGTTCCACGAAAACGTGGGTGGCAGCGTCCAGCAGGTTGCGTTGGGTGGCTGCTGTCCGGGTCCATTGCCACGAGCCCGCGTTGCTGGCTACTTCGGACGTCTTACGGACCACGCTTGGGCTCCTCTCGCAGGCAGGACGTAGATCGGAGTGTCGGACGGCTATTTTCTGGAATCCTACCTCCGAAAGAATCCACATAGCCAACAACAAGTCTTGACTGAGCCTTGAACTGCGGGAAATAATTCTGGAAGTCTGTTCTAGAAATACACATTGCGGCATGTATCCGAATGCTGCGATTTTTGACGCAGGACGCCCCGAAACCCGGGTGCCGTTTTTACCGTCGGGCTGCAACTGGTTGAATCGCTATATAGCGCCAACTGGTCGCAGCCAAACAAGCCAGAGAGGAACGCGGCCTGATGTCCGTTTCAAGCAAGTCGTCCGGGATCACGTCGAACAGGTGGTTCAAGCCCGTCGTCGTCACCGCAGGAGCTTTGGTGGTGGCACTGATCCTGGTGCTCGTTGCTCAATGGCTCCGGACCCTTCAGCCCGTGCAGCAGTTCCTGGTGGACTACCCCGGGCACTCGGCCATTCCCGAGGGCACCCCCACTGGCTTCCCCGCGTGGCTCGGGTGGCAGCACTTCCTCAACATGTTCTTCATCGTTCTGATCATCCGTTCGGGCTGGCAGGTACGCACCACCACCCGCCCGGCCGCCAACTGGACCAGAAACAACAAAGGTCTCATCAAGACCAAGAACCCACCCACCAAGATCAGCCTGGATCTCTGGTTCCACCTGACGCTGGACGCACTCTGGGTCCTGAACGGCGTCATCTTCATCGTGCTCCTCTTCGCCACCGGCCAGTGGTTGCGCATCGTCCCCACCAACTGGGACGTCTTCCCGAACGCGGTCTCAGCAGGCCTGCAATACGCCTCGCTGAATTGGCCCGTCGAAAACGGCTGGAACAACTACAACAGCCTGCAGCTCCTGACCTACTTCATCACGGTCTTCATCGCGGCCCCGCTGGCCATCATTACCGGAATCAGGATGTCCGGTGCGTGGCCCAAGAGGGCCGCGATCAACAAGTTCTACCCAATCGAGCTTGCCCGCAAGATCCACTTCCCAGTGATGATCTACTTCGTGGCCTTCGTGATTGTCCACGTCACGCTGGTGCTGGCAACCGGCGCGCTGAGGAACCTCAACCACATGTACGCGTCCACTGACGATAACAACAGCTGGTGGGGCTTCGGCATCTTCGCGGCTTCCATTGTCTTCACCGCGGCGGCCTGGTTCCTGGCCAGACCACTGTTCCTGCGGCCCATTGCCTCCCTCATGGGCAAGGTCTCGCGCTAGCGTCCCCGCGTTCGCACCAAGAAAACTTCGCGCAAAGAAAACAGCCGCCCCGGAAGTGTTTCCGGGGCGGCTGCTTGTGTCTGTAGCGAGAGAGGCTAGGACAGAGCCCCACCCTGCCACAGTGCATCAAACGGAGCGCCGGAGGACACCCGGTTCTTGATACCGGCAGTCACGAAAGCTTTCGCGGTGCGGGCGGCTTCAAGGGGCGTCGCGCCCTTGGCCAGTTCGGCGGTCACAGCGGCAGCAAGCGAGCAGCCGGCACCGGACACGGCCACTTCGCCAACCTTCGGGGCGCGCAGGACCTCCAGCGTCTCACCGTCGTAGTAAACGTCGACGGCGTCAGGGCCTTCCAGCCGCACCCCACCTTTGGCGAGGACTGCTGCGCCGCTGATTTCATGAATGCGAACGGCGGCAGCCTTGAGGGACTCTTCGTCGGTGATGGTGAGCCCGGACAGGGACTCGGCTTCAAAGTGGTTAGGAGTCACGAAGGTAGCCAGCGGCAGGATTTGTGCCTTCAAAGCTTGGTCGGTGTCCAGCGCGTGTCCCGGTTCCTGGCCCTTGCAGATCAGCACCGGGTCCAGCACCACGTGCTTGAACGCGCCATCAGTCAGCGCCTTCTCCACCGTGCTGATGGTTGCCGGGCTTCCGAGCATGCCGATCTTGACGGTGTCCAGCACCGATGGTGCGCCGGAAGCGGCACCGTAGGCCGCCGTCGTGGCCTCCAGTTGGTCTGCGATGACCTGCTGGTCCACCGGCACAAAACGGTGGTTCCAGTTGTCCTTCGGGTTGAAGGAAACGATGCAGGTGAGGTTCGCGATGCCGAACACGCCGAGTTCCTGGAAGGTCTTGAGGTCGGCCTGCGCGCCGGCGCCTCCGGTCGCTTCGGAGCCGGCAATGGTCAGGGCAATGGCAGGGGCAACGGCAGAAGTCATGGTTTCCATTTTGCCAGTTTCCCGGTCGTACGCCGATTCCGGCCCGTGAAAGGTGCTCGTGAGTCCTAGCCGTGCAGCGCCCTGTAGGCAGCTTCGGCCGCCGGATGCAACGGGATACCCGCGGTGTTGATGAGCGTCTCCGGGCTAAGGAATTGCACGCCGGTGCTGGATGTGGGAACCAGATCCTGGGCTTGTTCCACCAGCACCTCCACAGTTTGCCGAACAACATGGTCGGCCAGGTCCCTGCGGCACAGGAGTAGGTTGGCAACGCCTACCGTCCAGACGGCGGGAGCGTTGCCATAGCTGTTTGCGGGAATCAGGACGCGATCGTAAAAGAACCCCGACTGAGCCCGCGTCGCCGGGATGAGCTCGGAAATATCCAGTAGCCGAAGTCCAATGTCCTTTGCTGCGGCAGCGATGGGAGCGGTGGGCACTCCTCCCGATTGGATCATCACGTTTATTGAACCGTCCTGCAGTGAGGCCAGGGCCTGGTTTAGGCCGAGGTTGACTTGCTTCACGGCGCGGGGCGGTTCGGAAAGTCCCGCAGCTGTGATGATCCGTCCAGCGGTCAGGGTGGTCCCCGAGCCCACTTCACCCACTCCCGCGGTCTTCCCGGCGAGGTCTGCCAGGGTCCGTATCCCGCTGTCTTCGCGGACGATGCAGTGGACATAGTTCTGGTACACCTTGCCCAGCGCCACCAAACCCTCTCCGGTCCGGCTGGTGGCAGCGGCCTGGGCTGCTGCATCTGCCAGTGCGACGGCGAACGTCGCCTCGCCGGATAAGACCCGCTGGATGTTCTCCAGACTGCCGCCAGTGGTCAATGCGACGGCCCTTTCGGCGATGCGCTCCCGCTGCAACAGGCCTGCCAGGAGAGTGGCGAACTCCAGATAGAAGCCACCGGATTCACCACCGGCAACCGTGAGCTCCTGCAGGGGTTCCTCCGGCGTGCAGGCGGTGGTCGTCGCGAGCAGGCTGCCGCCCAGGCCGATCGCGACGGCGGTTTTGAGGGCGTTCCGCCGGGAGAACCTGGGTAAGTCAGGCATGCGTGCCCTCCTTGGGTTTCACGAACTCGAGGCGGGCCGTCAGGCCATGGGGATCGCCCGGCTCCAGGATCAGTCGCCCACCGTTTGCCTGCGCCAGCCGCTCCACGATGGTCATGCCCAGACCGTTGCCGGGAATCTTGCTGTGCTGCGGCGCCCGCCAGAACCTGGTGGTGGACGCGGCCAGTTGCTCGGCTGGGAGGCCGGGCCCGTCGTCGGAAATCACGACGGCGGTGCCGCCTTGCGTCGGCTGGGTCGCCACGGAGATACGCGCAGCGGGGGCGTACTTGATGGCGTTGGCGAGGAGTTCGCCCACCATGTGCGCGAGTTCGTCGGGGTCGCACATGATGTGGTTTTCCGAGGTTGGGGCCAACAGCGTCAGCTGCGATCCTGCACGGTGAGCGGCCGGCGCCGCCCTTTCCACTTCACCCTGCAGGACCGGGTAGGGGTCGATGACGGCCAGGCGTTTGTGCTCTGCTTCTTGCACGCGCGTAGCCCCCTCAAAGGCGCGGTGTTCCGCCGTCGCCAGCTTCAGCACGCCGTCGAGCATTTCCTCCACCCGCTCGAGTTCCGCAACGACGCCGGCGGCTGCCTCCTTCTCGGGTTCCGAGCGCAAGGCGAGCTGCAGCAGATCGATGCGCAGGCGCAGCGCGCCAACAGGGTTCCGGAGTTGATGTGAAGTGTCGGCAATGAGCCGGCGCTGCGACTCCATGCTTTCGGTCACGGCGTCGGCCATAGTGGTGAAGGAGCGGCTCAGCTCGCGCAGCTCAGGCGGACCGGCTTCAGGAAGCTGGCTGGTTTTGCCCGTGGATTCCAACTCGTGGACAGCTTTGCTCAGTCTGTGCACCGGGCGAAGGACCCAGGCAGTGATGCGCGATGCCGCCAGCAGGAGCAGCGCACCCAGCGCCAAGGCGGCGGTTCCGACGGCGAGCCAGCGCTCCCGTAGCTTCTGCCGGGACGCGTCGAGGTCCACTTCAAGGACTACCTCGCCGAGTACCTGGCTGGCGGTGCCGAAAGATCTTGAAATAGTGTCCCCGCCGGAGCCAAAGGCACGGATGGGGCTGAGCGTGGTGTCGCTGAGGTTGAGGCTCGCCCGGTTCAGAGCATCCCTGACCTCGGGCTGGTCCTCGCTGAGGCCGCCGGAACGGAGGGTTTTCTGTTGGAGCCGGATCAGAATTCCTTCATCATATAGCTCTGAGTATCGGTCCATCTCGCGCTGGAGTTGGGTGGTGTCGTTATCCTCCGCAGCTTCGCTGGCCAGTTGCGCAAAGCGGTTCAGGGCTGCGACGCGGTTGATTTGTAGTTCCTGGGTGAGTTCCCGGCTGGCCGAGGTCAGGATCACACTGGATACCGTCACCACGATGATCACCACCAGCAGGCTCAGGATGCCGAGGACGCGGACTTTCACGGTTGCTCGACGCGATAGCCGACACCGCGGACATTGATGATGAATCCGGGAAGCTGGAGCTTGGACCTGAGGCCGGTCAGGTGCACGTCCAAAGAACGTGAGTGGGCCAGGAAGGCGTCGCCCCAGAGCGCGTCAAGGATCTGCTCACGCGTGACAACCGAGCCTGCGTTCCTGACGAGGAGGCTCAGGAGGTCGAAC
This sequence comes from Paenarthrobacter sp. MSM-2-10-13, assembly GCF_011605365.1. Taxonomy (NCBI): domain Bacteria; kingdom Bacillati; phylum Actinomycetota; class Actinomycetes; order Micrococcales; family Micrococcaceae; genus Paenarthrobacter; species Paenarthrobacter sp. MSM-2-10-13. The sequence continues at coordinate 541,401 of NZ_JAAOXO010000002.1, forward strand.
TCCGTGGCGGTCAGGGCCAGTTGTCTTTCCCCGACGGCGGCCGTGCGGCGATCGAGGTCTACTTCCAGTTCTCCGAGCACGATGCTGTGCGGCGTTGCATTGCCCGCCCGATTGGTTCTGCGCGTCACGGCCTCGATTCTGGCCAGCAATTCCACGAGCTTCACCGGCTTGACGAGGTAGTCATCCGCTCCCGAACGGAGTCCAAGAACCACACTGCGTTCGTCGTCGCGGGCCGTCAGGATCAGGATGGGGATCTGCGTGACCTGGCGGAGCTTCCGCAGGACATCCAAGCCATCCAGGTCCGGAAGGCCGAGGTCAAGGAGGATGACCTCGTGCTGGCGGTGGGCCAGGAGTGCGTCCTCGCCGCGGGAAACCCGGGTGTGCTTGTGGCCAGCGGAGGCGACGGCAGCGCTCAAGGCCGACGCCATGGCGTCGTCATCCTCGACGATGAGCACGTGCACTGTCTGGGTCCTTCGGTTCGCTGGGCTGGCTTCACTGGTGGGGTTCGCTGGGCTGGTTCGCTACTAGAGCTTAACGTTGCGAGGCCCGCTCTGCGCCCTTCGGAGTATCCAAAGTGCGCAGAACGGGCCTCACAACGCAGGCAGGTCAGGCGTCGACGCGAGCCTTCATGCCGTCGTCGTCGGTTTCCTGCACAGTGCCCTTGGCCACGAAGGCGTTGCCCTGCTCCGCATCCAAGTGCGTGGGCTTCTTGTTCTTCAACGCGAAGATGTACACCAGCAGCGATATGAAGATCGCGGCGGTGACGTAGGTGAAGAACATGTCCACCTGACCCGACTTCTGCAGGGCCGCACCGATCAGCGGAACCGTGCCACCGAACAGCGAGTTGGCAATCGCGTAACCGAGCCCGACGCCGAGGGCACGGATGGATGCCGGGAACAGTTCAGCCTTCACCAGCGCGTTGATGGACGTGTAACCACCCACCATGAGCAGGCCGCCGAGCATCAGCAGGAATGCGATGAACGGATCCTTGGTGCCGGAAAGGGTGGAGAGCAGCGGCCACGTGAAGAGCACGCCGGTCACGCCGAACCAGATCAGCAAGGGCTTGCGGCCAACCTTGTCCGAGATCAGGCCGTACACAGGCTGCAGCAGCATGAAGATCAACAACGCCCAGAAGTTGATCACTGAGGTATCGGTCTTGGCGATGCCGGATGTATCGTTCATGAACTTCAGGATGAAGTTGGTGTACGTGTAGAACGCCACGGTGCCGCCAAGGGTGATGCCGATGCAGATGAGCAGTGGCTTCCAGTGCTTGGTGAGCAGGAGCTTCATAGTGCCAGGCTGGGCCTCGCCCTCAACCTTGACGTGGGCGGCGCGGAGCTGATCGGAGGACAGCGTTTCTTCCATGGAACGGCGGAGCCAGAGAACAACCAAAGCAGCGACACCACCGATGGCGAATGGAATCCGCCAGCCCCACGCTGTCAGGTCTTCCTTGCTCATGGTGTTCTGGAGGATGACCAGCACCAGGAGTGCCAGCATCTGACCGCCAATCAGCGTCACGTACTGGAAGCTGGAGAAGAAGCCTCGACGCTTGGCCGTAGCAGCCTCGGACATGTACGTAGCGCTGGTGCCGTACTCCCCGCCAACCGAGAAGCCCTGCACCACACGGATGAACACCAGCAGGATCAGGGCCCAGAGGCCGATCACGTCCTGCGTCGGCAGGATCGCGATGGCGAAGGAACCGGCTGACATCAGCGTCACGCTGAGCGTCAGCGCAGCCTTGCGGCCCTTCCGGTCGGCATAGCGGCCGAAGAACCAGCTACCGATGGGACGCATGAGGAACGACGTGGAGAAGACAGCCATCGCCTCAAGGCCTGCCTGCAGATCGTCCGAGGAGTTGAAGAAGTGCGACTGGAAATACGCCGCGAAAACCGTATAGACGTAGAGGTCGAACCACTCCACGAGGTTGCCCGCGGAGCCCTTGAGGATATTGCTCACGGCCTTGCGTGTCTGGGCGGCTTCGCTCAGAGGTGCAGCTTGTTGGGTGCTCATCAATGAACCTTCCTGGACGGCAGCGTTTTGCAACGGCCGTGTCTTGCATGAGTTCGTTCTGTCCATGAAGCTCGTGCTCATGGCGTCCTTGCGCATGGCTCTTCGTTGACTAAGAAAGGCCCTCCGGGGTGAAGAGGACATGTTCCAAACTATGGGTGATGCACGGCACAGCCCTAGTCCGAGGGGGATTTCCTAACACTTCCTTAGGTTTCGGGTGACGTCGGTTAGTGCTCGACGGCGGGCGCTCGCCACAGGATTCCCGGCTGCCGGTTCGGCTGTGGCTTTCCCGGGCGGCCGGGGATATCTTCTTGGCATGGGTGCAGTTCTACGAACCGCCCGCGCGGTGAAACGTGAGGCAGCCAGCATTCCGCTGCCACCAGGGCAGGTTGTGGGCCTGGTGCTGGATGTAGTCCTCGATCGTGTGCATCCCGCCTCCGTCCTTGGGCGCGACGCTCACCTTGGGCGCGACGTCCGACGCCGGGCGGCCGGTGTGGGCTTGGCGCTGACCGGCGCGGGAATCACCGCTTGGGCTGTTGCGGAGCGCCGGCGTAAAACGACTGGAAGCTTTGCTCTGGGCCACCCCGAAGGTTTGGTGACCAGCGGACCCTATGCGGCGAGCCGCCACCCGATGTATTTGGGGTGGTGGCTGATTCACTCAGGTGTGGCGGTTTCCAGGGGTTCCGCTTGGGCTCTGGTGACTTTGCCTGCTGGAATGCTGGTGGAACATCTGGGCGCGCTGTGGGAAGAAAATATGCTCAGGGAGCGATTCGGCCAGTCCTATGCCGACTATCAGAGAGACGTTCCCCGCTATGTGGGCTCGCCCATCTGGTTGATTCGCACCAGCTTCCACACGGCGAGGCGGCCCACGCCGGCAGCGGCTGCGATCGACAAGGAAAACAGAAACGAACCCGTGGACGAAAATGCGCCGAAGGGTACGCACATGAGCAAACCCGCAGCGAAGAATGCGGCCACGTGAACCCACTGGTTCCGAACGCGTCGCAGGGCTAGTCCGAGGAGTGATCCTACTGCGGCACCAACTGCCCAGACTGGGAGAAGGCTGTAAATGAAAAAGACAACGGCCCACTCGGGACTTTGGCTGGACAGCAACACGCAGAACGTCAAGTGCGCTACGGCGATGCCCAGCGTCAGTCCCTTGCCTCCCAGTACCACCCGATCCTTCGGTCCGTAGCGCCATCCAGTGGATGGGCTCCTTGTTGCCAGTGCGTACTCTTCATCGATTGACCACGGGTCCTGACTCATGACTACCTCCGAGAGATGTGAGCGAGGGATCGGCTCAAGGGGCGATTATGTGAGAGAGGGATCGGCTTTGCCCTTGGCGATCTGATTCAGCGCACCAGCCAGGGCGGGGTACTGGAAAGAGAATCCTGCGTCGAGCAACTTGCGGGGCTCCACCCATCTGCTCTTCAGCACCAGCTCCGTTTGCGTGCGGATCAGAACGGCTCCGGCCTCGAGCAGCCACGCTGGAGTGGGAATACCGAACGAGACGCCCATGCTTCGGCGAACCAGTGACATCAGCTCCCGGTTGTCCACGGGGTAGGGCGACGCCGCGTTCACCGGACCCGTCACTCCGGCATCCGCGTGGATGAATACCACCACACGGAACAAATCCTGCACATGGATCCAGCTGAACTTCTGCGTGCCCGGGCCCATGTGCCCACCAAGGCCGAGCCTGCCCAGGTTCCTGAGAGGGCTCATGACCCCGCCGGAACCCAACACGATCGCAATGCGTAGCGGAACCTTCCGCGTAGCCGGCACAACGGCAGCCGCTAACTCGTTCTCCCAAGCCCTGGCCACGTCCACGGAGAACCCGCTGCCCAGTTCGCCCGAAACCTCTGATTGTGGGTAATCTTCCGCATGCCTATAGATGGTTCCCGTACTCGAATTGATCCACGTCCGGGGCGGTTCGGCGCAAGCAGCCACAGCCCGGCCCAATGCACGCGTGGTCAGAACCCGGGAGTCCAGAATCTCCCGCCGGTGCTTCTCGTCGTAACGGCAATTCACAGACCGTCCGGCGAGGTTCACCAGCAGTTCGGCGCCGTCCAGCGCTTTGGTGATGGCGCCGTCGTCGTCCCATTGTGCGTCAGCCGAAGCGTCCCGCCCCACCGTCCTGACCTGCCAGCCTTCTTCAAGAAACCGACGCCTGAAGTAACTGCCAATGAAGCCGGAAGCACCTGCGATCACCACCGTCCGCGGCATTATGAGTCTTCCTTGACGCTGCGTACGAGCCCCAAAACGTCGTCGAGCACTTTGCTCACGCCGGGAATCGTCGCCAGCGACAGGCCGCGCGCCACCAGCGGGGCAGCGCCGTCGATCAGTTTGCGTGTGCGGCGTTGGCCTTCGGACCGGTCATAAACCCAGAACAGCGCCACGCCCATGTACGCCAACCACAGCAGTTCGGGCAGATCGCCGCGCAGTTTCTTGGCGACGGCGGGGGAGGAACCGTCGACGGCGGAACGGAAGATTGCGAGTGAGGCCTCGCGGGCGGCGGTGGACGCCTCGCCAAATGGGTTGACGGGCGACGACGGCCGGATCGCCGTCGCGATGAAGTCGGAACCGAACTGGTGGTACGGAGACATGACGTCGACGCCGGTGTGCAGCACGGCTTTCAAGCGCCCTGAGAGATCCTGGACGCCTTCAAGCGCCTGCGCCGCAACGACGGCGTGCTGATCCTGGACTTGGATGTACAGCTCCTGGACCAGCTCGTCCTTGGAAGCGAAGTAGTAGTAGGCGTTACCTACCGACACTCCGGCCTCCTGTGCAATGGCCCGCATTGTGGTCTTCTCGAAGCCGATCTCACGGAACATCTTCAGCGCCACATCGGCCACCAGTTGCCGGGTCTGTTCACTCTTTGCTGCCATCAGCTGCTCCTTGCGTGAAGTTTTGAACGTGTTCAAGAATGAGTATGTCACGATTTCTGAACGTGTTCAAAAGTTTATGTGATCGAGCGTTTGGTTTTGCGGTCGTCAAGTTTTTGAGACAGGTCTCGTTGTTGTTTTTGGTTAGGCGGCCAGGGGTTGCTGGGCGCGGGTTTGGTAGTTGGTGTGGGCTTTGGCTGGTGGTATGCCGCCGGCTCGGCGGTTGGGCCGGCGGCGGTTGTACCAGCCCTCGATGTATTCCATGACACCGGTTCGG
>NZ_JAAOXO010000020.1:0-1245 GCF_011605365.1 Paenarthrobacter sp. MSM-2-10-13
AAGTGACGGTACCTGCAGAAGAAGCGCCGGCTAACTACGTGCCAGCAGCCGCGGTAATACGTAGGGCGCAAGCGTTATCCGGAATTATTGGGCGTAAAGAGCTCGTAGGCGGTTTGTCGCGTCTGCTGTGAAAGACCGGGGCTCAACTCCGGTTCTGCAGTGGGTACGGGCAGACTAGAGTGCAGTAGGGGAGACTGGAATTCCTGGTGTAGCGGTGAAATGCGCAGATATCAGGAGGAACACCGATGGCGAAGGCAGGTCTCTGGGCTGTAACTGACGCTGAGGAGCGAAAGCATGGGGAGCGAACAGGATTAGATACCCTGGTAGTCCATGCCGTAAACGTTGGGCACTAGGTGTGGGGGACATTCCACGTTTTCCGCGCCGTAGCTAACGCATTAAGTGCCCCGCCTGGGGAGTACGGCCGCAAGGCTAAAACTCAAAGGAATTGACGGGGGCCCGCACAAGCGGCGGAGCATGCGGATTAATTCGATGCAACGCGAAGAACCTTACCAAGGCTTGACATGAACCGGAAAGACCTGGAAACAGGTGCCCCGCTTGCGGTCGGTTTACAGGTGGTGCATGGTTGTCGTCAGCTCGTGTCGTGAGATGTTGGGTTAAGTCCCGCAACGAGCGCAACCCTCGTTCTATGTTGCCAGCGCGTGATGGCGGGGACTCATAGGAGACTGCCGGGGTCAACTCGGAGGAAGGTGGGGACGACGTCAAATCATCATGCCCCTTATGTCTTGGGCTTCACGCATGCTACAATGGCCGGTACAAAGGGTTGCGATACTGTGAGGTGGAGCTAATCCCAAAAAGCCGGTCTCAGTTCGGATTGGGGTCTGCAACTCGACCCCATGAAGTCGGAGTCGCTAGTAATCGCAGATCAGCAACGCTGCGGTGAATACGTTCCCGGGCCTTGTACACACCGCCCGTCAAGTCACGAAAGTTGGTAACACCCGAAGCCGGTGGCCTAACCCTTGTGGGGGGAGCCGTCGAAGGTGGGACCGGCGATTGGGACTAAGTCGTAACAAGGTAGCCGTACCGGAAGGTGCGGCTGGATCACCTCCTTTCTAAGGAGCTGCTAACAACTGGTTGCTGTGCCTGCATGGGTGTGGTGGTGGTTGTCAGTGTTGCCCATTGCGCAGGCGTCTGTTCTGCGGTGGGTGCTCATGGGTGGAATATCAACGAATCAAATTTTTTTGGCATGGCCTTGACTGGTTGTGTCCTGGTGCTAGTACGGCGGCC
>NZ_JAAOXO010000020.1:1342-4558 GCF_011605365.1 Paenarthrobacter sp. MSM-2-10-13
GTGTGTGGTCAAGTTTTTAAGGGCACACGGTGGATGCCTTGGCATTAGGAGCCGAAGAAGGACGTAGGAATCTGCGATAAGCCTGGGGGAGTTGATAACCGAGCGTTGATCCCAGGATGTCCGAATGGGGAAACCCCGCACAACGCTGTCATGGTGATTGTGTGACCCGCATCTGAACACATAGGGTGCGTGGGGGGAACGCGGGGAAGTGAAACATCTCAGTACCCGCAGGAAGAGAAAACAATAGTGATTCCGTTAGTAGTGGCGAGCGAACGCGGATCAGGCTAAACCGTTTCATGTGTGATAGCCGGCGGGCGTTGCATGGGCGGGGTTGTGGGACTTTCCGTTCTGGTTCTGCCGGACCAGTGAGGTGAGGTGCAGGCATAGGTGAACGGTCTTGAAAGGCCGGCCAGAGAGGGTGTGAGCCCCGTAACCGTAATGTTGTGCACGGCCTGGGGAGTATCCCAAGTAGCACGGGGCCCGAGAAATCCCGTGCGAATCTGTCAGGACCACCTGATAAGCCTAAATACTTCCTAATGACCGATAGCGGACCAGTACCGTGAGGGAAAGGTGAAAAGTACCCCGGGAGGGGAGTGAAACAGTACCTGAAACCGTGTGCTTACAATCCGTCGGAGCAGTCTTGTTACTGTGACGGCGTGCCTTTTGAAGAATGAGCCTGCGAGTTAGTGTTACGTCGCGAGGTTAACCCGTGTGGGGTAGCCGTAGCGAAAGCGAGTCTGAATAGGGCGAGTGTAGTGGCGTGATCTAGACCCGAAGCGGAGTGATCTACCCATGGCCAGGTTGAAGCGACGGTAAGACGTCGTGGAGGACCGAACCCACTTCAGTTGAAAATGGAGGGGATGAGCTGTGGGTAGGGGTGAAAGGCCAATCAAACTCCGTGATAGCTGGTTCTCCCCGAAATGCATTTAGGTGCAGCGTTGCGTGTTTCTTGCCGGAGGTAGAGCTACTGGATGGCCGATGGGCCCTACAAGGTTACTGACGTCAGCCAAACTCCGAATGCCGGTAAGTCAGAGCGCAGCAGTGAGACTGTGGGGGATAAGCTTCATAGTCGAGAGGGAAACAGCCCAGACCACCAACTAAGGCCCCTAAGCGTGTGCTAAGTGGGAAAGGATGTGGAGTTGCGAAGACAACCAGGAGGTTGGCTTAGAAGCAGCCATCCTTGAAAGAGTGCGTAATAGCTCACTGGTCAAGTGATTCCGCGCCGACAATGTAGCGGGGCTCAAGTACACCGCCGAAGTTGTGGATTTCACATATTGCCCTAGCCTTCGTGGTTCAGGGGTGTGGAGTGGTAGGGGAGCGTCGTGTGGGCAGTGAAGTCGCGGTGGAAACCAGCGGTGGAGCCTACACGAGTGAGAATGCAGGCATGAGTAGCGAAAGACGGGTGAGAAACCCGTCCGCCGAATGATCAAGGGTTCCAGGGTCAAGCTAATCTGCCCTGGGTAAGTCGGGACCTAAGGCGAGGCCGACAGGCGTAGTCGATGGACAACGGGTTGATATTCCCGTACCGGCGAAAAACCGTCCATGCCAAGCGGGGGATACTAACCGCCCGGAGCCTGCCCTATCACCCTTGTGGTGTGTGGGTTTTGGCCGAGCGCGGGATCTGATCCCGGGAGGTAAGCGTATTAACAGGTGTGACGCAGGAAGGTAGCCGGGCCGGGCGATGGTTGCCCCGGTCTAAGGATGTAGGGTCAGGGATAGGCAAATCCGTTCCTGTGTGTTTCGAGCACAATCCTGAGATCTGATGGGACCCCCGTTCGGGGGGATCCGGTGATCCTATGCTGCCAAGAAAAGCATCGACGCGAGGTTTTAGCCGCCCGTACCCCAAACCGACACAGGTGATCAGGTAGAGAATACCAAGGCGATCGAGAGAATTATGGTTAAGGAACTCGGCAAAATGCCCCCGTAACTTCGGGAGAAGGGGGGCCTGCCCCGTGATGGAGACTTGCTCTCCGTGAGCGGGTGTGGGCCGCAGAGACCAGGGGGAAGCGACTGTTTACTAAAAACACAGGTCCGTGCGAAGTCGCAAGACGATGTATACGGACTGACTCCTGCCCGGTGCTGGAAGGTTAAGAGGACCGGTTAGCCCTTACGGGCGAAGCTGAGAATTTAAGCCCCAGTAAACGGCGGTGGTAACTATAACCATCCTAAGGTAGCGAAATTCCTTGTCGGGTAAGTTCCGACCTGCACGAATGGAGTAACGACTTCCCCGCTGTCTCAACCATAAACTCGGCGAAATTGCAGTACGAGTAAAGATGCTCGTTACGCGCAGCAGGACGGAAAGACCCCGAGACCTTTACTATAGTTTGGTATTGGTGTTCGGAGTGGCTTGTGTAGGATAGGTGGGAGACGTTGAAACCCGGACGCCAGTTCGGGTGGAGTCATCGTTGAAATACCACTCTGGTCACTTTGGACATCTAACTTCGGCCCGTGATCCGGGTCAGGGACAGTGCCTGATGGGTAGTTTAACTGGGGCGGTTGCCTCCTAAAAAGTAACGGAGGCGCCCAAAGGTTCCCTCAGCCTGGTTGGCAATCAGGTGTCGAGTGTAAGTGCACAAGGGAGCTTGACTGTGAGAGAGACATCTCAAGCAGGGACGAAAGTCGGGACTAGTGATCCGGCGGTACATTGTGGAATGGCCGTCGCTCAACGGATAAAAGGTACCTCGGGGATAACAGGCTGATCTTGCCCAAGAGTCCATATCGACGGCATGGTTTGGCACCTCGATGTCGGCTCGTCGCATCCTGGGGCTGGAGTAGGTCCCAAGGGTTGGGCTGTTCGCCCATTAAAGCGGTACGCGAGCTGGGTTTAGAACGTCGTGAGACAGTTCGGTCCCTATCCGCTGCGCGCGCAGGAAATTTGAGAAGGGCTGTCCTTAGTACGAGAGGACCGGGACGGACGAACCTCTGGTGTGTCAGTTGTACTGCCAAGTGCATCGCTGATTAGCTACGTTCGGATGGGATAACCGCTGAAAGCATCTAAGCGGGAAGCTCGCTTCAAGATGAGATTTCCATACACATTATGTGTGAGAGGCCCCCAGCCAGACCACTGGGTTGATAGGCCGGATGTGGAAGCGAGGACTAAAGACTCGTGAAGCTGACCGGTACTAATAGGCCAACAACTTACACCACACAACACACACTGCACGCGTCCACTATGTGGTTCCCGAACAACAACCGTTCGAACCAGGAACCAACAAC
>NZ_JAAOXO010000021.1:0-1919 GCF_011605365.1 Paenarthrobacter sp. MSM-2-10-13
GAAGCTAAGACCCACAGCGCCGATGGTACTGCACCCGGGAGGGTGTGGGAGAGTAGGACACCGCCGGACAACCATTCACGGAGGAGCCCCGACCACAAGGTCGGGGCTCCCCGCATTTAACAACCAAACACACAGCCCTCACACCTCAACGACGTCGCCACGCGCCAACGCGAAGGGCAAGCGATCGAAGATGATGCGAATCTCAACAATCTGATCGTTCTGAATGCGGTAGAGCTCTGCGCCAGGAGCGCTCGGTACTGCCCGATTGGCTGTGTTGTACATCAGCAGTGCTTCTTCGTCCGTGCCGAAGGCAGCAAGAAGCGTGGATTGCGTGAGCGAAGCAGCGAAGGGCTCCATAAAGGCCCGGACCGCCGCTTTCCCTTCGATGAAGCCTGAAGGTGCATGGCAAATGACATCGTCGGCCAAGTGGGCGGCTGCCGCGTCCAGTCTGCCGGTAGTCCAGGCCTGGTGGTATTCCACTGCGATCTTTACGGCGGCAGCTTGAGAGTTGGACATGGTGCTGTTCCTTTCGTAGAGGGCTACTTCTGTTGAGACACCGGAAGTAGCCATATCGGAACGACTGTAGGGGTACATGCCAAGATTGAACCGTGACGTCAGCTGAGTTGGACGCAGCCCGATCCGGCGATAAGGAGGCCTTCGCCGCGCTGGTTGCGCCCTTGCGCCGGGAGCTCCATCTGCACTGTTACCGGATCATAGGCAATGTTGATGATGCTGACGATGTACTGCAGGAGGTTCTGCTCGCAGCGTGGCAGGGCTTGTCCGGATTCGCCGGCAGGTCATCGTTGCGGACCTGGCTCTACCGGATTGCGACTACCCGTTCGCTCAATGCACGAAGGGATCGTGCCCGCCGTCCTCGTCCCGCACCTCTGCCGCCGTTCGAACCGCCGGCCCCAAGCGATCGGTTCGACCACGCGCATTTGCAGCCCTACCCCGACTCTTTGGTCAACGAACTTGATCCTGCAGCCCAGGTTGTTGCCCGCGAAAGTATCGAGCTCGCCTTTGTGATTGCCCTTCAGCGAATGCCACCGCGCCAAGCTGCGGTGTTGATGCTCTGCGATGTGCTGGACTTCAGCGTTGGTGAAGCCGCGGAGATGCTCTCGATTGGTCCAACAGCAGCTAAGGGTCTGCTGCAGCGCGCCCGCTCTGCCCGGCCTACTCCATTGCCGCTCGCCAGGCGAGAAGACCATCGCGACCTCGCCCGCAAGTTTGCGGATGCCTTCTCTCGAGATGACGTCGATGCGGTCCTGGAGCTCCTTACCGATCGGTGCTGGCTGGCTATGCCCCCGGCCAGTGAATTCTACGTAGAGCGTGAGGCTGTCGGAGACTTTCTTCGTGCCAGTGCGGCTGGACGGCCAGGCGGTAGTTATGAGCTGGCCGACGTCACCGCAGGCGGGAGGCCGGCTTTCGTCTGTTACCTCGAGGGCCGGGCGCGGGGCCTGCTGGTCGTTGAGCCTTCTCAGGATGGACGCAAGATCGCATCGATCCTCCGATTCCTCGACGATGGTTTGCACCGACACTTTGGGATGCCCGATTCCCTCACGTGATGTGGCGCGACGGCAGGCTTGCTCGTGCGTCAGAGTGCAGGCGTTCGACGGCGGTTTGGTGGGGTTTTGGGGGTGTGTGGGGTTGGGTTGGGGGTGGATTTGCGTTGGGGGTGTGGGGCGTGTATTGTTTTCTGAGTCGCCGGGTGCGAAACGGAAAGCCGGAAGGTGTGTACGGTTCGGTAGGCGGCCTAAAATAACTCTTCTTTTCCAATGGCCCTGTTGGGTGCGCTGCTTTTGTGGTGTGCTGTGGGTGATGTTTTGGAGGGTCTGTTGTTTGAGAACTCAATAGTGTGCCAAGTTTGTTGATACCGATTGTTTTATTGATTGGTTGAAATTATGGCTGGATCATTGCGC
>NZ_JAAOXO010000022.1:0-1498 GCF_011605365.1 Paenarthrobacter sp. MSM-2-10-13
GAGCGGACGCCTAGAATCCGCAGGACAGCAACCAGAAAACGTCGTAGACAAGACAGGGCCAGGGGGTCCGGAGCTCTGCGACGGCACGCCCTGGACCCAACAGCCGGCCGCGCCAGCGGACGCCCATCAACTGGTTGGAGCGCAGCGGAAACCAGGGCGAGCCCTGCGAGCCTGCTCTTCGACTCGCCTTCCCAGGGACAACCCAACGACTCCACCGCCCAGGGCTTGCCGCCGGCGGCCGCCCACCAGGCACCTTGTCACTGCGGGATTGGCGGTCCGCCGCCGGCAACCACCAGCAAACGCCGGCCACGACGGCGGACCGCCCGCGGTGACCGGCCCCCAAAGGGACCGGCCACCACCGGGGCTATTCGCGGCGGTCGTGGAGCGGGACGGCTCCATAGTGCCCGGCGGCGCGGCGGAACCTTGAGTCACTGCTGAAGATGAACGTGCCGCCGAACATGTACCACGGGACGGGTTCCCCTTGCGGGGTGACCGGTTGGGCGTGGATCACGGTTTCGCGGTGGAAGTGCTCGTTCTTGACGAGCCGGACGGCGGGCCGTTCCTCGGTGGCTTCGAACACCGGGTCGATGTCCTCGCCGATCACGGTTACTTCCATGACGCGGGAAGAGATGCCCCGGTTTGAGAAGTCCGTGCCCAGGGCGTCGCGGTAGACCAATGCGGTGATGCCCTTCGGGGCGGTGGTGTCGCTGCTCATGGTTGCTCCTTTGAAAGATGGTGGGCCGCTGTGCTGCCCGGCTCCGGCCGGGCAGCACAGCAGGGGTTGATGCTGGTTAGGCGGCGTCCTGCACGGCGTAGGGCATCCGGTACCGGCTGGGCAGCTCGGCGGCGGCCTCGGGCAGGTCCGCCGGTCCTTGGGCCTGCCCGTTCTTCCAGCTGGAGAACGCCTGTTCGGTGATCGCGTCCCACAGCCGGGCCTTCGTCCGGTAGTAGGTGCACGTCACGTCACCCTCGCAATAGGTGGCGATGCCGAACAGGTTGCCGATGCTGTCAGCGGTGCGGGTCACGGCCACCATGACGTAGGGCCACTGGCCCAGGTCCCAGCCGTCAGAGCCCCAGCTCGAGAGCACGGCCCAGCCGTGCTCTTCGATCAGTTCCATCCAGTCGTAGCCGCCGTTCATGTGGTAATCCCCCAGCACGGTCAGGCCGTCGATGGTTTCCTGCGTGTCCGCGACGGTCACGGTCTTTTTGCTTACTGCGGTCATGGTTTTTGCCTTTGCAGAGACGTGGGGTGTGTGGGGCGGCTTAGGTGACCGGCCAGCTTCCCTCTCCCCCGGATTGTTTTTTGGTTGCTGGCAAGCTTGCTTGCTCGGCGGCCGACGGAGCCCTGTCTACCCGCCAGGGCAAGGAGCAGGAAATTCCCGGAGGAAATAAGCGACGAAGGAGCGCCGGAGGGACATTTCCTGCACCGCAGGCCCCGACGAAGGAGGGGCTAGACGGGGTGGAGCGGACGCCTAGAATCCGCAGGACAGCAACCAGA
>NZ_JAAOXO010000023.1:0-1359 GCF_011605365.1 Paenarthrobacter sp. MSM-2-10-13
AGTTACGGCGGTCATAGCGTGGGGGAAACGCCCGGTCCCATTCCGAACCCGGAAGCTAAGACCCACAGCGCCGATGGTACTGCACCCGGGAGGGTGTGGGAGAGTAGGACACCGCCGGACAACCATTGAGAAGAGCCCCAGCCACCGGCTGGGGCTCTTCGACTTTAACCGACCCACAACCAGGCTGAGCAGCCCGCCCCGGGATCACTTGCCGTCGAAAGCACGTGCCTGTTGCGAGCCGTCAGCCCTTGGCGGGACGAGCCATGGGTTCGACCCGAACTACGCCGCGAGCACGAAGAAGTGCATGGTATGAGCTCAGCGTTAGGCGCCAGATGGTTTCGCAGCTTTTGCTGCCGCCTTGGCTGCCTGCTTATTTGCGCGCACTTTACTTAGGGAGTCCGGGTCAACAATGTCAGCGACGGAGAGGTAGGAACCTTCTTCGCCATAGTGGCCGGCGGCTTCCCGCCATCCGTCTGCCTGCAGCCCGCATTGTTTGCCCAGCAATGCCAGGAAGATCTTTGCTTTTTGTTCGCCAAAGCCTGGCAGGGCCTTGAGCCGGCGGAATACTTCGGGGCCGTCAGGGTTCCCGCTGGTCCAAATAGCAGCTGCGTCCCCATCCCATTCACGATGCACTGTCTCTGCGAGAGCCTGGACTCTTGCGGCCATGGAGCCTGGGAACCTATGGACGGCCGGCCGTTCCTTGAAGACTTCAACGAAGCCGGCTGGGTCGTACTCTGCGATTGTCCCAGGGCTGAGGGAGCCCAGCCTGGTGCGGATCTTCTCCGGGCCAGCAAACGCGGACTCCATAGTGACTTGTTGATCCAGCAACATACCGGTCAACAACGCAAAGGCGTCGTTGCTGAGCAGCTGGTCCGCGGTGGCATCGCCTGTGATGTGCAGTTCCATGCTCACCATCCTCCCATCACAGTGGGGCGTCGTCATCGGGGGTCCGTTGGGCGCTGTGCCGCCCGCGACCCGGCCCGCGGTTCACCGGCGGTTCGGGGAGTTCGACGGCGGTGTTGCACGCGTTTTGTGGGTGGTTGGGGGCGTGGCTAGGGGTGGATTTGCGTTGGGGGTGTGGGGCGTGTATTGTTTTCTGAGTCGCCGGGTGCGAAACGGAAAGCCGGAAGGTGTGTACGGTTCGGTAGGCGGCCAAAAATAACTCTTCTTTTCCAATGGCCCTGTTGGGTGTGCTGCTTTTGTGGTGTGCTGTGGGTGATGTTTTGGAGGGTCTGTTGTTTGAGAACTCAATAGTGTGCCAAGTTTGTTGATACCGATTGTTTTATTGATTGGTTGAAATTATGGCTGGATCATTGCGCACCCCCGTGTGTGGTGGTCTGGTTTTCAGCTGGTTTCGAA
>NZ_JAAOXO010000024.1:0-1212 GCF_011605365.1 Paenarthrobacter sp. MSM-2-10-13
TCCCGGCCCGCCGCGAAGCCCTCGCCGACGCCCTCGCCTCCGGAGAGCTGCCCTCACGCTCGGCGTCGATCATCAGCACCGCCCTGGACAAAGTCCGGCACCTCGCCGATGAAGAAATGCTCACCCGGATGGAACACGCCCTCACCACCACCGCCATCGAAACAGACCCGGACTTCGTCACCAAAATGGCCCGACGCTGGACCGACCTGATAGACCACGACGGCCCCGAACCCACCGAAGAAGCACTCCGCCAACACCAAGGCGCGTTCCTACGCCGCCGACGCCGCTACGGACTCCACCACATCGAAATCTTCGCCACCGACGAACAATACGAAACCCTCACCACCGCCATGAACACCGCCACCAACCCACGCCTCACCACCGCACCACCCGACACAGCACCCGCCAGCTCCCCCATTACCGGTGCCGGTCACGGACGAGCCAACGAAACCTCGCACGGTCACGGACGAACCAACGAAACCTCGCACGGTCACGGACCACACGCATCACCCGTGCACGCATCACCACCGCACGCATCACCCGTGCACGCATCAGCAGTCTTCAGCCCGGCTTCCACACACTCAGCTGGTAAGGACACCGCTGACGGCCCGGACCTGGACCGGCGTTCGAGGGCCCAGAAACTCCTCAACGGCCTCGTCGGTGCGTGCAGTGTCGCGATGAGCACCGGGAAGCTGCCCTCCAACGGCGGCCTCCGACCCCAACTCACCGTCACCATCGACCACCGCGACCTCTTCACCCAGCTCACCGGGCCCGGCCACGCAGCCCAAAATAGAACAACCCGCCAAGCCGACCAATCCAGCGCCTCCGCCACGGCCCCGAACCAGCCAAACACGCCCAACCAACCCGGCACCGGCGCTCCGCGGTACCGGCCCAGCACAGGGACAGCGACGTTCCTGGGCCCGATCCACCCCACCACCATCCGCAAAATCGCCTGCGACGCCGACATCATCCCCGTCCTACTCGGCAGCGACTCCCGAATCCTGGACATCGGCCGCACCACCCGGATCTTCCCACCCCACATCCGCAAAGCCATCACCGCCCGCGACCAAGGCTGCACCTTCCCCGACTGCACCATGCCCGCACCCTGGTGCGAAGCCCACCACACCACCTACTGGTCCCACGGCGGCACCACAGGCACAGACAACGGCACCCTGCTCTGCAGCCACCACCACCACATCATCCACAAAGAAC